>DAINAS010000010.1:13141-89543 GCA_036733365.1 Proteiniphilum sp. | reverse complement strand
TTTGGATCCAGGATTTATTTCCGGAAAGTGGGTGGGTATGCTCCGGATTATCTAGTCGGTGCTGTTGCTTATCGCCTCTACCTATGCCGGTGCACAGGAGCTGCTGCGGTATAAAGGGCAGCTTTCGGCATACACCCATCTCAACCTGGATAATGAATACCCCTGGTGGAACGGCGGGCGTTACATCCCACAGCTGAATGTGAATATCCCCACCGGAAACAATAGGCTGATCGACTTTGAAGCGTCGGCAAACCTCTTCGGGAACATCGGGATGGGCGATCTTACCAATTATAACTGGAACGGGAGGATCAAGCCCTACCGCCTCTGGGCGCGTTACTCCGGCAGTCAGTTTGAACTGCGCGCCGGACTGCAGAAGATCAACTTCGGGTCGGCATCCATCTTGCGTCCGCTGATGTGGTTCGACCAAGTGGACCCGCGAGACCCGCTGCAGCTGACCGACGGGGTATGGGGACTCCTCGGCCGTTACTACTTCCTGAACAATGCCAACCTATGGCTCTGGATGCTGCATGGCAACCATGATCCGAAAGGATGGGAACAACTCGGCACCCACCGCTCACTGCCCGAGGTGGGCGGACGACTGCAATATCCCGCCGGCAGCGGCGAGGCAGCCGTCACGTACCATTACCGTGTTGCGGATGGCAGTGCGCTTGCGGGGGAGCTTCTCCCGGCTGAACGCATCCCTGAGCACCGCCTGGGGTTCGATGCCAAATTCGACCGGGTGGTGGGCTACTGGGTGGAGGCTTCCTGGGCGCATATGAAGAGGGATGTGGGAATCATGACCAATCAGCAGATTCTGAACCTTGGTGTGGACTACACCTTCGGGTGGGGCAACGGGCTGACACTGACCTGGGAGCAGCTGCTGGCTGCCTATGATGAGCAGCCGTTCCGTTTTAAGGAGCCGTTCACCTTCTCCCTGCTCAGCGCCCGCTACCCGGTGGGGCTGTTCGACGAGGTGAGCCTGATCGCCTATTTCGACTGGCGAAACAGATCGTCCTATAACTTCATCAACTGGCAACGACAGTTCAACAGGCTGACACTCCACCTGATGGGGTACATCAACCCGAAGAATTACAATATACCCACGCAGCAGGGTGGCAGCAATATGTTCGCCGGTACAGGCCTGCAGCTGATGCTTGTATACAATCACTAAAAATGAGACGCTAAAACAGATGACAATGGATAACAATGCAATCATTCAGATCAGTGAGCTGACAAAGAGCTTCCCCATGGGAAAGAGCGCGTTCACCGCCCTGCGCAACATTAACCTGTCGCTGGGCAAAGGTGAGTTCACCGGCCTGATAGGCCCCAGCGGCTCAGGAAAGACAACGCTGCTCAATATTGTGGGATCGCTGGATATCCCCACATCGGGAGAGGCATGGGTGCTGAATCAATCGGTGGGCAGGCTGACAGCCCGGGAGGCGGCACAGCTACGCAAGGAGAGCCTGGGCTTTATCTTCCAGAGCTATAACCTGCTGGCGGTGCACACCGTCTTCGAGAATGTGGAGTTCCCGCTGCTGCTGCTGAAGATTGGCGCGGCAGAACGAAAAAAGATGGTGATGGATGCCCTGGAGTGGGTGGGATTAACCGACAAGGTACGATCGAAGCCACCCCAGCTGTCGGGAGGAGAGTGCCAGCGCGTGGCCATAGCACGGGCCATGGTGAAGCGACCCTCATTGGTGCTGGCCGATGAGCCTACCGCCAACCTTGATGCAGCCAACTCGCACCATATACTGCAGACCATGGTGAAGCTGAATGAAGAGCTGAAGACGACCTTTCTCTTTGCCACCCACGACGAGAAGGTGATTGGCTATCTCAGGAGAAAAATATTCCTCCTCGACGGGAAGGTAGCAAAGGATGAGTGGGTGAAGGCGGACCAAACAGTAAAATGAGCAACTGATGAAAACAGCACTTAAACTTGCATACCGCAACCTCGTGGGTGCCGGGCTCCGCACATGGCTCAACGTGATCGTCCTGTCGTTCTCCTTCGTCGTAATCATATGGCTGAAAGGGATAATGGTGGGGTGGGACTATCAGGCGAAGAGCGACATGACCAACTGGGAGATAGGGGGCGGACAGTACTGGCATGAGCAGTATGATCCCTACGATCCCTTCACGCTGGCAGAGAGCCATGCCCCCATCCCGCAGCAGTTCAGCAATGAGATAGCACGGGGTGATATGGTGCCGCTGCTGATGGTGCAGGGTACTCTCTACCCGCAGGGACGGATGCAGTCGGTAGTGATTAAGGGGATTGACCCTGACCAGGATATCTTCCTGTTGCCTACACATAACCTGGATACTGTAGTGGATGCTGTACCCGCGATCATCGGTGCAGCCATGGCGCGGAGCCTGCAGCTGGTGGAGGGTGATTACCTCACCATGCGCTGGCGCGATGCCGGAGGCACTTTCGACGCGACGGATGTTGTGATCACCGCCATCTTCTCCAGCAACGTGCCGTCGGTGGAGGCGGCACAGCTCTATATCCCCCTGGAGACCCTCCGTGAGATGACCATGATGGAGGGTCAGGCGACCCTCCTCACCTTCCGTGATGCCGAAGCGGAGAGAGCCGCGGTGCAGGGGTGGGTGCACAAGCCGAAAGAGGTGCTGACCGCCCCGGTGGACAGGATTATCAAGACCAAGACAGTGGGACAATCGGTGTTCTACACCATCCTGCTGCTGCTGGCCATGCTGGCTATCTTCGACACGCAGGTGCTCTCCATCTTCAGGAGACAAAAAGAGATAGGGACTTATATCGCGCTGGGGTATACACGGCGGGAGGTGGTGGGTCTCTTCACCGTGGAGGGCGCCATGCACTCCATCCTCGCGGCACTGGTGGGGGCACTCTATGGCATCCCCTTCCTGGCGTGGCAGGCCAGGGTGGGATGGACCATCCCCATGGATGCCGGTGATTTCGGCATGGCCATGGCACAGACACTTTACCCCATCTACAGCGCCGGCCTGGTGATCACCACGGTGCTGATCGTGGTGCTGATCACCACGATCGTGAGCTACTGGCCATCGAGAAAAATAGCAAAAATGAACCCTACAGAAGCATTAAGGGGGAGAATACAATGATACGATTCCTGATCAACGGACTGTTCCGCGATAAGAGCCGCAGCCGGCTGCCCATCATCGTGGTGGCGATAGGGGTGATGCTCACAGTCTTCATGAATGCCTACATCACCGGCTTTATGGGTGATACCATCGAGATGAACGCTCGCTTTACGCACGGCCACCTGAAGGTGATGACAAGGGCTTACGCGGAGAACGAGGGGCAAGTGCCTAATGATCTGGCGATGAAGGAGGTGACTGCTCTGAAGGAGGAGCTCACTGGCCGTTTCCCGGAGCTGGACTGGGCCGCACGTATACAGTTCGGGGGGCTGGTGGATGTGCCGGATGAGAAGGGTGAGACACGGTCGCAGGGTCCTGCTGCCGGCATGGGTGTCGATCTCCTGTCGCCGGAGAGCAGGGAGGCGGAACGGCTGAATATCACCGGATCGATCGTGCGGGGGAGGATGGTGCAGAACCCGGGTGAGGCCCTGCTGGCAGAGCAGTTCTCACAGAAGCTGGGGGTGGGCCCCGGTGATGAGGTGACCCTGATAGGGTCCACCATGTACGGGAGCATGTCGATATACAACTTCATCGTGGCCGGAACGGTCTCCTACGGCGCTGAGGCGCTAGACCGTGGCAGCATCATCGTGGATATTGAGGATGCACGTCATGCACTTGATATGGATGATGCTGCAGGTGAGCTGGTGGGCCTGTTTGACGCAGGATACTACGATGATGAACGTGCACTGGAGGTCGCACAGGCGTTCAACAGCGCTTTTGAGGGGGATGACGATGACTACGCACCCGTGATGAAGACCCTGGCACAGCAAAGGAGCATGGGTCAGCTGATAAAGATGCTGGATGTCTGGAGCTTCTATATCATTGCCGTGTTTATCATTGCGATGGCACTGGTGCTCTGGAACGCCGGCCTGCTGGGAGGACTGCGGCGCTATGGTGAGTTTGGTGTGCGCCTGGCTATGGGTGAAGAGAAAAGCCATCTCTATCGGACCCTGATCTATGAGTCTGTTTTTATCGGGATCGCGGGTGCCATCATCGGTACGGCGATAGGGCTCTTTTTCGCCGCGCTGGTACAGAAATATGGCATCAACATCTCGGGAATGATGGAGGGCTCTGCCATGATGTATCCCTCGGCAATAAGGACACGCATCACGCCGGTGGACTACTACATCGGTTTTATCCCGGGTCTCTTCTCTACCGTAGTGGGGGCGATGCTCGCCGGCATAGGAATCTACAAAAGGAAGACATCACAACTGTTCAAGGAGCTGGAAGCATAGGGGGCTTACCGCTTATCACTAAATAACAATGATATGAAAAATAATGGTTTAGAAATACAAATCAAACGTGTCATCACACTGTTGTTTGCAGTTGCGGCACTCCCCCTGCAAGCGCAGCCGGCAGCGGACCAGATCCTGGAGCGGATCGACCGGAATCTGTCGTCAGAGAACCGTGTGTTTGAGTCGTCGATGACCATCCATGGACGGCGGAGCAGTCGCACCATCACCTCTAAGACCTATGCTGTGGGAGACAAGCGCTCCTTCACCGAGTACCTCTCACCTCCCCGCGAGGAGGGGACCAAGATGCTGAAGCTGGAGGAGCAGCTCTGGATCTACTCTCCCTTTACCGACCGTACCATACAGATATCGGGGCACATGCTGCGCCAGTCTGTGATGGGATCGGATCTCTCCTACGAGGATATGATGGACGACCGTAAGCTGACGGAGACCTATAACGCTGAGGTGGTAGGGACCGAAGAGATCGGGGGGCGCGACTGCTGGATACTGCAGCTCACCGGCAAGGTGGATGATCTGGCCTACGCCTCACGCCGCCTCTGGGTGGACAGGGAGCGCTATGTCCCCCTGAAGGAGGAGCTCTTCGCCAAGAGCGGCAAGCTGCTGAAACGCTCTGAGATGAGCGACGTGGAGCAGATTGGGGGGCGCTGGTTTCCCCGTACCTTTTTCTACCGCGATATGCTGAAGCAGGGGAGTGAGGGTACCGAGTTCCGGATCACCGATATCCGGTTTAACCAGGAGATACCGGATTACATGTTCTCCAAGGCTGCACTGAAACAGTAGAACGATTTCCTGTAGGGGTAACTGGGAACAACACCCATTATCCTGCTTTCCTTTTACTGTGTTTCAGAAAATAGGCCGGGATAAAAGAGCGGTAGTCATACTCGTTCGTGGCGATCACCTTTTCCAGGTAGAACAGCCCGAAAGCTGGCTTTTTCGTGAGGTGATGCATGAACCGCTTCAGGATGAAAGGTCGATAGAGGATTTTCTGCAACCGGAAGGCAGCGGCGATGTTTTTACGCAACGGCTTCAACAGTGCTCCATAATGGCTGGCCGCACTCTTGCGGCCGTCGTTGTCCGTAGCATCGATTGCCTTACCTGCATGCAACCCGCTTAACAAGGCAAGGTAGATCCCCTCACCGGTAATCGGATCAGCAAATCCGGCGGCATCACCCACCAGCAAGACGTTGTCCGGAAATCCCTTCAGATTGGGAAGTTTGCCCGAGGGGATGGGTGCCCCTTTCCGGTTCACTGGCTCGATACCAAGCTGTCCGAAGAATTTTTCTGCTTGTTGCAGGATGTTACCCTTTTTGTGCGCTCCTCCAATCCCCACACAGTCATATCCCTCTTTTGGGAACTGCCAGCCGTAACCATGACCCGAAACGCCGAAGAAGATTTTCATCTCATCCTGACTCCCGCGATCGGATGGGATTGCTCCTTCAATGCAGAAGTAATTGTAGTTCTTCTTGCCTCTCTTTTTCAGCAGCACGCTGTTGCAGCCATCCGCACCCACCAGATGGCTGTACCCGAGTCTCTCCTGCCCTGCCTGAAGGGTCTGAGATGTGAAATGGATATCTGCCGCCTTCACTCTTCTGTTCTCGAGCACCTCCCCTCCATAGCGCAGATATTCACCGATAAGAGCGTAATCGAACAGGGTTCGTTCAGTAAGGTAGCAGGGCTCTTTCATCTGGAATGTGGTTACCTTCTCGCTTCCCAGGTAAAAGTGAACCCGGTTTGTTTGTTTTACGATGAACTGATCAAAATCTATTGCGGGACACTCTTTCCGCAAAAGTTGCAAGGTCTTTACAGTGAGTAGTCCCCCGCACAACTTGTTGCGCGGAAAGGCGGACTTATCGATGATGCAGGTCTTGTAACCTTTCTTTTGCAGGGCGATACCGGCCATGGATCCCGCAGGACCGCCGCCGATGATGATGACGTCGTAATGTTTCATCAGTTACCCGTTGTGAAAAATTCCACCTTGCCGCATTTGGGACAAATATACAACTCGAACTTCTCCCTGTTTATAAAGAGCTCAAACAGATTGCCGAACACACCGGTTCTGGTTCCTTCATGGAACTTGTGTTCTCCGGAATAGCGCATTTTTACACCACACCGTAAGCAGTTAATCTCTTTGTATTCGTGCGGCAAATCGTTGATCTCAACAACCTGCAATTCCTTAAAACTGTAATTGCAGTTCCAGCACAACTCAAAGTTGTCTTCTACTTCAGCATTGCAATGAGGACAGGTTTTCATAGTCGACTTTTTTGTATGAAGGTGAAATGTAAATCCGGGTGATTCAAAGAACGTGTCAAAAATAAAGATTAATATCGTTATCAACAAATTATCTTTTTGCTTGTTAAAATGCTACACAGGTGAAGTGTCTGTTTTTACTCAATAATCAACCCAAATGAAGATTTTATTGTCCTTTTCCCTTTTTGTTCTCCTGTTTGTCATTCCAGCATATTTCTCATACGGTCAAACCGTACGTGACGGAGAAATGGCTGCCAAGGCAGATTCAACGCTTGCGAATCCCGCTTACGATGCTGCCCTCGCGGAGAAGCTGGGTGCCGATGCCTACGGGATGAAGAGTTATGTGCTGGTGATGCTGAAGACAGGGCCTGTCGTTTCAAATGACGATGCTTTCGTCGCACGTTGCTTCCGCGGCCACCTCGACAACATCAACCGCCTTGAGAAGGAGGGGAGGCTCGTGGTGGCGGGACCGCTGGCGAAGAACGATCAACAGTACCGCGGCATTTTTATCCTCGATGTGGCCACAACTGAGGAGGCCGCTGCATTGCTGGAAACAGATCCCGCAGTACGTGAGGGGTTGCTTTCGGCGGACCTTTACAGCTGGTACGGCTCTGCGGCTCTGCCGCTCTACCTGGAGGAGGCCAACAGGATATGGAAGGAACAACCCTGAAAACTATATTTTAATGGGAGAACTGAAAACAAAACAGCATGACGGCAACGTGGAGGAGTTTATCCTTTCTACCCTTACATGGCTGGAGGAGACCTACGGCAAAGAATAAGATCTGACAAAATGGAAAAGGGAAGGGACTACACGCTTCAGTGGAAGGAGGAGCTCGCGCTGCTTAAGTCGATCATCGACAAGGCGGGTCTCGATGTGGCCATCAAATGGGGCATTGAGGTCTATACTTTCAATGGCAGAAATGTGGTGGCCTGCCACGGTTTCAAGCATCACTTCGCAATCTGGTTCTACAACGGCGTCTTCCTCGAGGATCGCGAGAAGAAGCTGGTTTCCGCAGAAGGGGGCAACACGAAAGCCCTCCGTCAGTGGCACTTCACCTCGAAGGAGGAGATCGATGAGAAACTTATTCTGGTATACATTCTTGAGGCTGTGAAGAACGAACAGGAGGGGAGAACCTGGAAGCCGGAATCTTCAGGTGTACTGGTGATACCGGAACTGCTGGCAGTGGCCTTCGCCGGCAATGAAGGCCTCAAGGATGCATTTGCTCAGCTCACCCCCTACAAGCAGAAGGAATATGCTGAACACATCGGCTCCGCAAAGCGGGAGGCGACCGCGCTCACCCGCCTGCAGAAAGCAATTCCTCAGATTCTGAAAGGCAAAGGATTGTACGATATATATAAATAAAAAAACAGGATGGACGACAACAACAAACCGAGGGTGACCGGTATCGGCGGTATTTTCTTCTTTAGCGAAGACCCTGAAAAGATCAAGGAGTGGTATCGCGACAACCTCGGAATGGAGGTGAATGAGTGGGGTTCCAGCATTGAATTCCGCAATGCACTCCAGCCGGAGGAGATCAATTACCTTCAGTGGAGCCCCTTTGAGAAAGGGAGTGACTATTTCGCTCCATCCCGCAAGGAGTTCATGATCAACTACCGGGTGGAACACTTGGAGGAGTTGCTGGTGAAGCTGAGGCAGAACAGCGTCACTATCCTCGATGAGATGGAGACATATGAGTATGGAAAGTTCGTCCACATCATGGATACCGAAGGAAACAAGATTGAGCTTTGGGAACCGATCGACTCTGCCTTTACAGAGATGGGGCTTAAAACTACCAAGTAGTTAAATTGCTGTTAAACCTTTCTTTTGTCGCGTGCGATATAAATATTCTCCCTATATTTGCATCGTAAACGATATAATCACAAGCGAAATAAAGAAGCAACGATGAAAGAAGCAAAATTTTACGGATTCAGTGCGAAAAGCCTGAAAGGGCAGGAACTCAAAATGGATGCCTACAAGGGGAAAACGGTACTGGTGGTAAACACCGCCAGCAAGTGTGGGCTGACACCCCAGTACGAGGGTCTGGAGGCACTCTATAAGAAGTACAGGGACAAAGGTCTGGTAATACTTGGCTTCCCCTGTAACCAGTTTGGCAACCAGGAACCGGGAGACGAGGAGTCGATTTCTGAGGGATGCCTCATCAATTACGGTGTCACCTTCCCCATGTTTGCCAAGGTGGATGTGAACGGAGAGCACGCACACCCGATTTTCAAATACCTGAAAAAGGAGCTGGGTGGTTTCTTCGGTGGCAAAATCAAGTGGAACTTCACCAAGTTCCTGGTCGACGGCAACGGTAAGCCAGTGAAGCGTTTTTCTCCTTTCACCAAACCGGAGGAGATTGACAAATACCTGGCAAAAAAGATGAATGATTGATCTTCCTGTCCAAAGTTGACAGGATACAAACAATAACAATATGGAATATGAACAGTTGAAACTGAAGAACCAGATCTGTTTCCCGGTATACGCGGCATCGAGGCTCATCACCCGCGGGTACCAGCCGCACCTTGAGAAGCTGGGAATCACCTATCCCCAGTACCTGGTGATGATGGTGCTCTGGGAGCAGGATGGCATCACGGTGAACGACATCGCCGAGAAGCTGATACTCAACACCAACACGGTGACACCGCTGCTCAAAAGGATGGAGGTGTTGAAAATCATCAGCCGGAAGCGCTCAACCCTGGATGAGCGCAAGGTGTTGATTACCCTTACTCCGCAAGGGCGAAAGATGCGGGAGGAAGCTGTATCCATCCCCCGGCAACTGGTGGAGGAGCTGCAGCAGGTAGGCATCACGGCGGATGAACTGGTGGGGTTGAAGCAGAGCCTCGACCGATTGGTGGAGCACTTGAAAGGGAGTGGTGATTTCACTGTTTGAACGGTCTGAAACAGGTGGCGTTGTGGCATCGTCAAAAAATAATTTGAACAATTTGGGTGTTGAGTTGTCTTTTTAATGGGAACAAACTGAAATTGCAAATGCCTTCATGGGTGTTTGCTGACAAATTAATATATAATGGTGCACACAATCATCTTTGATGAACAGAACAAACCTGGTAAACAGGAAAAACAGGAGCTGGTCGACTTTCTGCATGACCAGCTGGAACAGTACGGAGACCCCAAAAACCAAATTGAGAGAGCTATTGACTACTCCCTGAAAGAGTTTGACTCCTTTGGTGGTTTCGTGATGTTGCTGAAGCAGCAGGAACAGATCCGAGCTGCGGTGGTGATAAACCGTACCGGTATGGATGGTTATATTCCTGAGAACATATTGGTATACATCGCGGTGGATCGCAACAGCCGCGGTGAAGGACTGGGCAGGAAGCTGATGACGCAAGCCATCGCACACGCAGAGGGGGATATCGCACTCCACGTGGAGGCGAACAACCCGGCCAAGCGGCTGTATGAGAAGCTGGGATTCACCAACCCTTATCTGGAGATGAGGTTGAAAAAAGGGAATTGATGGCAGAGCTGATCATTGAAGCAGAGAAGATCAGGGAGAACATCCGGACCCTGAGTGACTATTTCGAGGAGAATGGGATCGACTGGAGCCTGATCACCAAGGTCTTTTCGGGAGACAAGGATTTTCTGGAGAACATCCTTACCGAGGAGGTGATCGACAAGATCAACTCGGTGGGCGACTCGAGGCTTACCAGCCTCAAGAACCTGCGCGCGGTGAACCCTGCCATGCGTACCATCTACATCAAACCGCCGGCTGCCATCTATGCCGATGAAGTGGTGCAGTATGCCGATATCTCGCTCAACAGCTCGTTCAGCACCATCAAGGCGCTGAACGAGGCAGCGGGCAAAGCCGGTAAGATTCATCAGATCATCATCATGGTGGAGTTGGGAGAGATGCGCGAGGGGGTGAACCGCGACGATGTGATGTCGTTCTATGAGAAGGTGTTCAACCTGTCCCACATTGAGGTGATTGGCCTGGGTTCCAACCTGGGTTGCATGTACGGCATCGAACCCACCTACGACAAGCTGCTGCAGCTTTCTATCTACAAGGAGTTGATCTCGGTGAAATTCAACAAGAAGTTGAAGTATATCTCCGGGGGGTCCTCCATCACGTTACCGCTGATCGAAAAGGGTGCCATACCGAAGGATATCAATCACTTCAGGGTAGGGGAGGCTGCTTTCTTCGGGGTGAGTCCCCTCTACAACGAGCAGTTCCTGAACCTGCACACCGACACCTTCGCCTTCGAGGCCAACATCATCGAGCTGGAGGAGAAGAAGATTGTGCCGGAGGGTGTATTGAGCGATGCCAACATCGGCCATACCGCCGATTTCAATGATCACGACGCCAGTGAGACCACCGTGAAGGCGATCCTCGACGTGGGAATCCTCGATGTGGACAAGGATGACCTTGAAGCACTCGACAAGGAGGTCCGTTTTGTAGGCATCACCTCCGACATGATGGTGGTCGATATCGGCAAGAACCGAAATGATGAAGGTGGAAAGCGTTACCGTGTGGGTGATCGCATCCGTTTTAAAACCAACTACATGGCAGTGGCGCGACTGCTCAACTCAAAGTTCATCGACAAACGATTCATCTGATCTGCTGCTTGCATTTGCATCAAGGAAGAGAACGCCGGTTCAATGTCACGTAATTTGTTTAGCATATAAAAAAAACAGGGGAGACCCTGTTTTTTTTATTGTGAATAACCAATATTTGCAGGGTGCAATCGACTCAATGTATCTATGATCGCCTTCCTGGAAGATGTGCAGCAGGAGGAGATGGAGGCAATAGCCGGCTGGTACCGCTCAGTGCAATGCAACTGAGTGTGAATCTTATATTGCAGTTTTTTCTGTTGATCTCTTTGTGGGTTGTGAAGAAGTTTTATATCTTTGTTTATCAATAAAATAGTTTTCAACCTTCAATTAAAAAGTTATGAAAAGGGAATTGTTATTTTTGGGTTTGGCAACAATGCTGATGTCGGCATCGTGTGTACAGCCCCAAAGTAAGGAGCGTCAGCCGGCAGAGGAGCCAGTTGAGAGCGTGGAGGCAGTGGAGTTTAAAGATTTCGGTCCCGATCCTTTGGTGATTGACATCGAGCAGTACACCCTGCAGAATGAGACCTTCCGTACTGCTGTATGGACCGGCAGCCTGATGCAGATGACTGTAATGACCCTACAGCCGGGAGAGGATATCGGCCTGGAACTCCACACGAAAACTGATCAGTTCCTTCGCGTGGAGCAAGGGAGCGGCCTCATAATGATGGGGGACAGTGAGGAGAACCTCGATTTCCAGGAACGTGTGGAAGATGATTTCGCCATCTTCATCCCGGCCGGCAAGTGGCACAACCTGCTCAACGATTCTGACGAGCCGCTGAAACTTTATTCCATCTATACGCCGGTGGAGCATCCGCACGGCACCGTGCACGAGACCCGTGAAGAGGGGATCGAACATGACCACGACCATTGAAATAATAAAGGGCTGAAGTTGATGCTTCAGCCCTTCTCATTCAGAACCGGTTTCACCGGTTTGGGTTTACTGTTTACTTCTCCGACAGGTACTCGGCAATTCCTTCCTGGGTGGCGGAGAGCGCCTTGTCACCCTTGTGCCAGTCGGCGGGGCATACCTCGCCATACTCCTCGGTGAATTGCAGCGCGTCGATCACACGAAGCACTTCGTCCACGCTTCTGCCCAGCGGCATGTCGTTTACCACCTGGTGGCGCACGATGCCTCCCTTGTCGATCAGGAAGAGCCCACGGTAGGCCTCAGCTGATCCCTTAAATTCAGGATTGCCGTTCTCATCGGTGACGAACTTGCCGGCAAGCACATCATAAGCCATCGAGATGGTCAGTGAGGGGTCGGCCACGATGGGGTAGGTGACACCCTGGATGCCGCCGTCGTTCTTCGGTGTGTTGAGCCACTTCCAGTGGGAGACGGCTGAGTCGGTGGAGGCTGCCACCACCACCGTGTTGCGTTCTTCGAACGCTTTCAGCTTCTGCTGGAAGGCGATCAGTTCGGTGGGGCAGACAAAGGTGAAGTCGGCCGGGTAGAAGAAGAACACCACATACTTGTTATTGATATAATCCTCGAGGGAGAAGTTTTCAACAATTTCAGAACCGTTGATTACGGCCTGTGCCCGGAATGCCGGGGCTTTTTTTCCTACTAATACTGACATATTCTTAATCTGTTAAACGTTTGTAACCGGTGCAAAGGTATGGCTTTTGACGGTCACGACGAAGCAATGGCGGGTTGTATGAATGATTGAAATTTTTTATAAGTGTAGTCGGGACAGTTCATTTGTGTCAATTACCTTCATCTTGCGAAAATTAACAGACTCTTCGCGTTATGTTCGCAAAATAATGAGTACTTTTGCATGCAATAAAAAACTAAAGGGTTACACTTATGTCATTTATTGCAGACAAAATCGCCTTCGAAGGTCTCACATTTGACGATCTTCTCCTGGTTCCCGCCTTCTCTCAGGTATTGCCCCGCAACGTGGATCTCACCACCCGTTTCTCCCGCAACATCACGCTCAACATTCCCATGGTCTCCGCGGCCATGGATACCGTCACCGAGATCACGATGGCCATCGCCATCGCACGCGAGGGCGGAATTGGCGTGATCCACAAGAACATGCCCATCGAGGAGCAGGCACGTCAGGTGCGTGCCGTGAAACGTGCCGAGAATGGCATGATCCTCAATCCCATCAGTATCACCCCCGACAAGTCGGTGTCGGAAGCGCTCGCCATGATGGCGGAGTACAAGATTGGCGGCATCCCGGTGGTGACCGACGGCAACAGGCTGGTCGGCATCGTCACCAACCGTGACCTGCGCTTCGAGAAGTCGATGAACAAGCGGATCGAAGCGGTGATGACAAGTGAGAACCTCATCACCACACGCCAGTCGGCCAACCTGGAGGATGCCGCCGAGATCCTTCAGCAGTACAAGATCGAGAAGCTGCCGGTGGTGGATGGTGATAACCGCTTGGTAGGATTAATCACTTACAAGGATATCACCAAGGCGAAGGACAAACCTTTTGCCTGCAAGGATGAACAGGGGCGCCTGCGTGTGGCTGCCGGCATCGGCGTCACCGCCGACTCGCTGGAGAGAGCCACAGCCCTGGTAGAGGCAGGGGTGGATGCCATCGTGATCGACACCGCCCATGGCCATTCGAAAGGGGTCGCCGAGATGCTGAAGCTGATCAAGCAAACTTTCCCGCAGATCGACGTGGTGGTGGGCAACATCGCCACGGCCGAGGCTGCCCGCTTCCTGGTGGATGCAGGGGCAGACGCGGTGAAGGTGGGCATCGGCCCGGGGTCGATCTGTACCACCCGCGTCATCGCCGGTGTGGGAGTACCGCAGATCACCGCCATCTACGAGGTGGCAAAGGCCCTGGAAGGGACCGGAGTGCCGCTGATCGCCGACGGTGGCCTTCGCTACTCGGGCGACATCGTCAAGGCGTTGGCCGCCGGAGCTACTTCGGTGATGATGGGGTCGCTGCTGGCCGGCACCGAGGAGTCGCCGGGTGAGACCATCATCTTCAACGGCCGCAAGTTCAAGTCCTACCGTGGTATGGGCTCCCTCTCGGCCATGCAAAAAGGATCAAAAGACCGTTACTTCCAGGATGTGGAGGATGACATCAAGAAACTGGTGCCGGAGGGAATTGAGGCACGCGTGCCGTTCAAGGGTACCCTGCAGGAGGTGGTCTACCAGATGGTGGGCGGACTGCGTGCCGGAATGGGTTACTGTGGTGCGGAGAGCATCGAGCAGCTGCACCAGGCCAAGTTCACCCGCATCACCTCTGCCGGATACACGGAGAGCCATCCCCACGGTGTGATGATCACCCGTGAGGCACCCAATTACAGCAAGGGCACCGAATAAAACGGAAATAGCTGTTTAGCTACTCGATTTGATATGGAAGGGGACTGTTATTCAGTCCCTTTTTTCATGGGGACAAAGATGTAATCTCCATGTGTGGATGTACTATAACGAGTCTCGCTCACCCGCTTCACAACTGTCATTTGCTGCCGCTCCCGTCCCCCCAGGGGGAGCACCATCAGCCCCCCCACGCGAAGCTGCTCCTTCAGTTTGGGCGGAATCGTTTCGGGTGCCGCGGTGATCAGGATCTTGTCGAAGGAAGCCTCCCGGGGCAGACCTTCATAGCCATCGCCGTGGTACAATTTCGGGAAGTAGCCGAGTCGATTGAGCGTCTCCCTGGCTGTCTGATAGAGCTCCTCATACCTTTCAATACTGTAGAGCTCCACCCCCATCTCGCAGAGCACCGCTGCCTGGTATCCGCCCCCGGTGCCGATCTCCAGTACCCTGTCGCCAGGCTCCAGCTGCAGCAGCTCGGTCTGCATGGCCACGGTGTAGGGCTGTGAGATTGTTTGCCCCTCGGCGATGGGCAGCGGCCGGTCGAGATAGGCCATCTCTGCCAATGCCTCATCCACAAACGCCTCACGGGGTATGCGGGCTATGGCGGCTAACACCGCTTTGTCCCGTATTCCCTTGCCCCGCAGCTCGCGGGCCAGCTTCTCTGCTTTTTCCAGGTTGTATGTGGGTGATTGGGTCATAGGGAACTTGCTGTTTTCGGGTTCTGTCTTCTCCGCTTGTGCTCTGTTGGTAACGGGAAGGCTGCAGATGAGAGCCAACATCCACAGCATCGCGCTTCTACTTCTCATTGTTCAGATTCATTGGTTTGTAGTCACAAACATAACACAAAAAGAGAAATATTATCCAGATATATAGTTAAATATCAATTCCCTTATCCATCGCTTGTGATGATTCTGATTTTCATCCTATTTCAGACGTTACTGACTCTAATCTCATTCGAATCTATTAGAGCGAGATTAGAACGAGATTAGAACGATATTAGAACGAGATTAGAACCAGTACCGAAGGAGATGGCAGCAATCTCTTCGGATTCGATTGGCGCAATTGGGATGAAACATGCGAAAAAATTCGGTAGAAAGGGAGAGAAAAGCTACTTTTATCTTTTATTTATTGTTCATATCAACGACAGAGCTGATGAGTCAAGTAACAGAACATGAAACATGGGGCGTGGTCTACAATTCGGTGGGGTCGCTCCGAGCAGAACCGCAGCACGCTGCCGAGATGGTCACCCAGGTACTGCTCGGCATGCCGGTGAAGATTCACGAGCAGAAAGGGGAGTGGTCCATGATTGAGACACCTGATGGGTATGTGGGCTGGATCAGCGGATCAGTGCAGCTGATGACCGACAGGCAGAGAAGGAATTACCTGCAACAGCCGAAGGTGATCATCTCAACCTTGTGCGCGCGTTCCTATTCGCTGCCGTATCAGATATCCCAGCCTGTTTCCGACCTGGTGGCCGGCAACATGCTGGAGCTTATCACGGATGACGGAGCATATTATAGGGTGCGCTATCCCGACGGCCGTAAGGCTTACGTGATGAAATCGGATGCGAAGGAGCTGCCCGACTGGCTGAGAGAGATCAGGCCCACCGGTGAAAGCATCGTAGAGAGTGCCAAGAAACTGCTCGGTATACCCTATCTCTGGGGTGGCACCTCCGTGAAAGGTCTCGACTGCAGCGGTTTCACGAAGCATGTCTACTTCATGCATGGCATCATCCTGGCCAGGGACGCTTCACAGCAGGTGCATTACGGCAGGTTGGTTGACGACACGGGCGATCTCACCGATGCGCTACCGGGTGATTTGCTTTTCTTTGGAGCAAAAGCAAGTGAAGAGGTGGGTGAGAAGGTGGTGCACGTGGGAATCTATCTGGGTAAAAGAAGATTTATCCATGCTTCCGACTATGTCCGCATCAACAGCTTCGATCCTGCCGATCCGTTGTACGATGAATTCAATGCCAACCGTTACCTCCGCACGAAACGGATCATTGGGGAGGTGCAGGGCGAAGGGATTGAGGAGCTGTTGAGCAACGCTTTCTACCGCTGACTTCCAAACTTCCGCCGGTCACCTAAACAGAAACAGAACGATCAATACAGATGAAACTTACCTGGACACCCTACAACCTGATGCTCAACCACACTTTCACCATCTCAGGCTTCTCCCGCAAGAGCACCCCCGTAGTGTTCACCCGCATCGAATATGAGGGGCTCACCGGTTATGGCGAGGCATCGTTGCCCCCCTACCTGGGTGAGACGCAGGCATCGGTGATCGCGTTTTTAAAGAGGGTTGATCTCTCATTGTTTCGTGATCCGCAGCAACTGGAGGAGATCACGGCCTACCTCGATGCGATTGCTCCCGGAAATACAGCGGCCAAGGCGGCGGTCGATATCGCGCTGCACGACCTGGCAGGTAAGATCGCTTACAAGCCCTGGCACAGGATGCTTGGGTTGGACAGGCATGGGGTGCCCGACACCACCTTCACCATCGGCATCGACAGCGATGAGGTGGTGCGGGAAAAGAGCCGTGAAGCACTGGGCCGTTTCAATATCCTGAAGGTGAAGGTGGGAGGAGCGGACGACAAGCGGATGATTGCCGCGATTCGTTCCGTGACCGACCTGCCTCTGGCGGTAGACGCCAACCAGGGTTGGAAAGAGCGCAGTGAGGCGCTGGATATGATCTGCTGGCTGAAGGAGCAGGGGGTGGTGATGGTGGAGCAGCCCATGCCCAAGTCTGATTTAGACACTATTGCCCGGCTGACGGAAGCGAGTCCCCTCCCCATCTTTGCCGATGAGTCGGTGCAGCGGCTCGCCGATGTGGAGCGGTTGAAGGGAGTCTTCTCGGGGATCAACATCAAACTGATGAAGTGCACCGGTATGCACGAAGCCCGGAAGATGCGCAAGCGGGCAGAGGAGCTGGGGATGAAGGTGATGATGGGCTGCATGACCGAGACCTCCTGCGCCATCTCGGCTGCGGCACAACTTTACGCGGGCATGGATTTTGCCGACCTCGACGGGGCGCTGCTGATCGGCAACGATTGCTTTGACGGTGCAAAGCTTGAAAACGGGAAAATTATCGCTTCAGACCTCCCGGGGATTGGCGTGACGCCGCTCGGTGATTTGCCCTTCGGAAGAGAATGAGAGGTCAGGGATTGTCACATCACAAGCAGTTCGAACAACCGTTGAAACGTTTTTTCAAGATCACTGCATTTGCCCGGATGGGTGGGAGAGGTCTGGATGATGCTGCTGCGCGTGGCGGTGAGCCAGCGAAAACGTTCCGGTATGGGGAGTGCGGCTATGGGTCCGCAACGCACTTCACCTACAGCAATGCAGCGCAGTGTTTCCAGGTTTTCGAGCACCTCCTCATAGGATGCCTCCGGCTGCATCAGACGAAACTTCTCCGGACAAAGATTGTATGCCAACTGGATATAATTCTCCTCCTTCGAGAAGAGGATCAATCCCACGTTGAAAAACTCCTCCCGTTCCACCTTCGGCACCAGCCGGATGGCGGCGTAGTGGTATAGCTTATCCTCTTGCATCGCGGGCACTCTTTAGAAATTGCTCACTGTTGTGCAAACGGGTCAGAAGGAAACGGAAGTAGACCTCCCGGATCTCTGCCGGTGTTTCCTTTGTATGACGCCAGTTCAGCCACTCATCAGGGATCAGGTCGGTCACTGCCCGCAACCGCTCTTCCGTGAGGATCTCCCGGGCAAGGCGGTCGGCGTCCTCCAGCATTGTCGCCTGTGAGAGCAACACGTGATCCTTGATGTGCGGGAAGGGGTTCAGCGCATGTCGTTCAAAGTCGCTCCAGCTGTGGTGGAAGTAAAAGGATGCACCGTTGTCGATCACCCAGAGCTCGCGGTGCCACCACAACAGGTTGGTGTTGTTGGCGGTGCGGTCAATATTGGTGGTGAAGGCGTCGAGCCATACAATCTTTGAAGCGAGCAGGGGGTCAATCTTCATAGTGGGGTCGTATGCGAGCGCACCCGAGAGGAAGTGAAGTCCCAGGTTGAGACCTTCGCTTGCCTTGAGCAGGTCTTGTATCTCCTCATCCCCTTCGGTGCGGCCGAACTCTTCCCCCAGGCGGGCAAACACCAGTTCGGGAATCTGCAGTCCCAGTAGTTTGGCGATGGCTCCCCCCAGCAGTTCTGAGACCAGCATCTTGGTGCCGTGGCCAGCACCGCGGAACTTCAGCACATAGCTGAAGCCATCATCAGCTTCTGCCAGTGCCGGAAGCGAACCTCCTTCACGCAGAGGGACAATGTATCGCGTCACCTCGACGGTGCGCAGGGAGAGATCTTGTTTCATCGGCGTCAAAGATACTACATCCTATCGAATTTCCTCCGATTCGAGCAACATACATCCGGCGGCGTAGAGCTCGTTCAGTGCCTTCCTGTCGTCGCCGGGCTGCAGGTTCACGGCCGCGATTGCATCTGTGACCACACAGGTGTGGAACCCCTCACGCAGCGCATCCAGAGCGGAGGCCTTCACACAGTAGTCGGTGGTAAGGCCGCATACATAGAGCGTTTGTACTCCTTGCGCCTGGAGGTAGTCGGTGAGAGAGCTGTTGGTGGCTTCGAAGGCGGAGTAGCCATCGTCCCTGTTCTCGGTGCCCTTCAATAGGCGCAGACCAATCCGTTCGCTGTTTAGTGCGGGATGGTAAGCTGCTCCTTTAGTGCCGGCGATGCAGTGTGGTGGCCATTTTTCGAAATGTATCGTCACCCGTGGGTGCCAGTCCTGCGACGAGATCACCAGTTCGAACCGGTCCATGAGGCGGTTGATCACCGGCACCACACGGTCGCCATCTTTCACTGCCAGTGCTCCTCCTGGGCAGAAGTCGTTTTGCACGTCGACGATCAGCAATGCTCTTTTTGGCGTATTCTTTTTTGTTTCCATACGGCAATATAACAACGGAGCGGGTTTCAAGTTCAACAGGATGACGTGGATGCAAATAAATTGCTCCCGCAGTGGAACAATCTATCTTTTATTGTACTACTTTTGCATCCGATTTTTTTGATATCGATATGAATTATCTTCTTACGATCTCCTTGCTGGTGGTTTCCAACATCTTCATGACCTTTGCATGGTATGGACACCTGAAGCTGGCTGAGAACAGCTGGTTCAGCAAGTTGCCCCTGATTGGTGTGATCCTGATCAGCTGGCTCATCGCTTTCTTCGAGTATTGCTTCCAGGTGCCGGCCAACCGCATCGGCTTCAATGGGAACGGTGGCAGCTTCTCCCTGCTGCAGCTCAAGGTGATTCAGGAGGTGATCACTCTCACCGTCTTCGTGATCTTCTCTTCCCTCGCTTTTCAGGCACAACTGCGGATGAACCACCTGATTGGCTTCGTGCTGCTGGTGCTGGCCGTCTATTTTATCTTCAAGAACTGAACCCAGACAATTTTTGCTGTATCCGGTCTCAACGGTCGTGAGGATCCTTCCCGGAAAAAATAAAGAAAAAAATCACTAATTGTAGTGATTGACGGGTGTTCCGGAATGCTGTTTCTTTGCATATTGAAAAATCATTCAACAGCGGATCATATGAAATATCTATTTTTGACGTTATCACTTTTATGCAATATCTTCTTTCTCTTTTCCGTAGAGCCGGAAACAGTGAAAGAAACGAACCCCCAAGACACCGTGAAGGTCTACTACCTCGATGAGGTGGTCGTTACCAGCTCCGTAAAGGAAACAAACGACCTGCGCAACATGCCGACGGCAGTGTCAGTTGTGTCACCCAAGCAGCTGAAGGATAGCCAGATTGAGTCACTCCCGGAGATGAGTTCCTTCGTGCCAAACTTCTTCATCCCCTCCTATGGCTCAAAGGTATCTACACCCATCTACATCCGCGGAATCGGTGCCCGTCTGGGTTCACAGACGGTGAGCCTCTATGTGGACAACATGCCCAGCTTTAACCCCTCGGCATTCGATTTCGAGTTCCAGGATATCCAGCGTATTGAGGTGCTGCGCGGAGCTCAGGGCACCCTCTACGGCAGGAATGCCATCGGCGGCATCGTCAACCTTTACACCCTCTCACCGCTCACCTTCCAGGGCAGCACGGTGATGCTGGGCGGTGGCAACCATGGGCAGTTCTCGGTGAAAGGATCAAATTACAGCCGGCTGAGCGACAAGTTTGGTGTCTCGGTGGCAGCTTATTACAAGAAAGACGACGGTTTTTTCAGAAACAACTATACCGGTGAGAATGCGGATGCCTCTGAGAATGCCGGGGGGCGCCTGAAGTTTGAGTGGGAAGCCTCTCCCGCTTTTAGGGCACAACTGTTCAGTAACTACGATTACGTGACCGGCGGGGCTTTCCCTTACATGCACCGTGATTCAACGGAGGTCAACTACAATGAACCCTCCTCCTACGATCGGCACCTGTTCAACAACGGGCTGTCGCTCGACTTCCGCGGTGAAGGCTACAGTGTGCATTCCACCACAGGATACCAGTTCCTGAAAGATGATATGAAGATGGACCAGGATTACACTCCCCGTTCTGTTTTCTCGATCAACCAGAAACAAAAACAACACTCACTAAGCCAGGAGATCACCGTGAAGTCGGATAACAGCCGCCCCTACAGATGGGTGGTGGGAGCCTTCGGCTTCTACGACCACCGGGTGATCGACACACCCGTTGCAATCAAGGAAGATGGGATGGAAAGTATGCAGGGACACCTTGATGCCGCCATGGAACGGATGGGAGCACCCCTCCGCATCGTCTACGCCAACGACCGGATCGACCTGCCGGGTGTATACACCAAACCGTCACGCGGCGCGGCACTCTTTCACCAGTCCACCCTGCAAAATCTCTTCAGTGTGCGGGGGCTCTCTGCCACCGCCGGCATTCGCTTCGACTACGAACATACCGGCATCGACTACACCACCGAGAGTGAAGGAGGCGATGTGAACTTGGTGTTCAACATCCCAGGTAGACCAATGCCGCCTATGTTCGTGGAGGGTGATACCTTGATGGAGGGGAGCTACAGCAAGGATTTTTGGGAGATACTGCCCAAGTTCGCACTGCAGTACCAGTTCACTCCCACGGCCCATATCTACCTTTCGGCCTCCAAAGGATACAAGACAGGGGGTTACAACGAACAGGCCTTCTCCAAACTATTGCAAAATGCACTGGCAGCATCCATTATGCGCAATGCCATGGCAGGAATGCCTGGTGGCGGTGGTGCTCCCGGCGGTGCACCCGGCGGTTCCACTGCTGAGGAGCCCACCCTCGAGGAACAGCTCTCATACGACCCGGAAAGGAGCTGGACCTATGAGCTGGGCGGACGTTACCAGATGCTGGACAACCGGCTCTCTCTGAATTACGCCATCTTCTACACCCGTGTGAACAACATCCAGATCATCAAGCTGGTGGATCAGGGTACGGCAGGCCGCGTGGTGACTAATGCAGGTGAGTCTGACAGCAAGGGCTTTGAGCTAAGCCTGAAGTATATGCCTGTGAGCGGTCTCTCCCTTTTTGCCGACTATGGCTTCGCCGACGCCCGCTTCCGCAACTACGACATCTCGGAAGAGCAGGATTATTCCGGCAACCATATTCCCTTTGCACCACAAAACACGCTGAGCCTGGGTGCCGGTTATGTGCACCGCCTCCCTTATGGATCTTTTGTTGAGAGGCTCTCGGGGAACTTACAATATGCCGGTGCGGGCAGGATCTACTGGACCGAATCGAACACCGATTATGAGGGCAATGAACTTTATCAACCATTCTATGGCGTGGTGAATGCAAGTGTGACGGCTGAGAAAGGAGCCTTCAGCCTGGAGCTTTGGGCGAAAAACCTTTTCAACCGGAAGTACCATGCCTTCTATTTCGAGGCATCGGACATGAACGGAAACGTGAATCCCTTCGTGCAACGCGGCAATCCCACCCTGGCGGGTGCCACATTGCGCTACACCATCAGCAGATAAGCATAAGATTTATAGTGTGATCCTGCCGGTAAGCAACAATCCGGCGATCAGGGCAGAGGTGCCCAGCAAAAGAATGATAACAGCCCACTCCCACGGTTTGGGCTGTTTTCTTTGTTCCCGCTTAGCCCGTAGGAAGAGCAACGAGCCTATACCGTAGAAGAGCACCGAGAGGATGAGGTAGCGAAGTCCAACGGCATAGATCACGTAGAGGGAGTAGAGGGTGCCGAGAAGAGCAATGACAAGGTGCCGGGACGATTCCTGTTTGCGGAGTGAGAAGGCGGTCTTCACCGCATATAACGACGAGAGCAGGTAGGGTATCAGCACCAGCGTGGTGGCGATGGTGATGGCTGCCAGGTAGGTCTCGTTGAGTCGTGGTGAGAGGATGGAGAGCAGGAAGAGCTGCGTGAAGCACTGCGTCATCAGCAACGCGTTAACCGGTGTCCCCTTTCGGTTGGTCTTCTGAAAAACACGGGGCAGCACGCCATCGCGCGCAGCAGCATAGAGCGTCTCCACGGAGAGCAGTATCCAGGAGATGCTGGCTCCCAGTACCGAGATCATGATCCCCAGCCTGATTACCAGGCCGCCTGCGGCACCTATCGCCGTACGTTCCAGTACGAGTGCCAGAGGTGTCTCGGAAGCGGCCAGCTCATGGGCCGGCACCGACGACATTGCGATAAAGGTGACCAGCATATAGATGGAGAGCACCACCAACAGCGAGATGATGATGGATAGGCGCACCGTGCGCTGGCTCTTGGCCCTGCCGGAGAGGACCGACGCTGCCTCGATGCCGACGAAGCACCAGAGCACCACCGCCATCGCCTCCTTCACCTGCATGAGCGGTGTGGTATCACCGCCGGTGGAAGCCAGCTGCCGCTGCCAGTTCTCCACCATGAAAAGGTCACTTCGCACCAGTGCGAATCCTAGTAGGATGATCAGCAGGATGGGGATCAGCTTGGCGGCCGTGACAACGAAATTGAGGATGGCACCCTCACGGATGCCTGCCATCAGGATGGCATGGAACGACCAGAGCAGGGCCGACCCTATCAGGAAAGCAGTGAGCGGTGAGAGCGCACGTTCACCCAGCAGATCGTTCAGCGTCTTGAAGAAGAGCGCCAGGTAGCTGACATTGCCGAGCCACCCTACCGACCAGTAGCCCCAGGCGGAGTTGAAGCCCATGTAGTCGCCGAAGCCGTCGCGCGCATAGGCATAGACTCCACTTTTCAGCTCGGGCTTCCGTCCGGCGAGATAGACAAAGACCAGGGCGAGCATCAATGCGCCAAACCCACCAATCACCCAGGTGATCAGGGTGCCTTGCGGGTTAGCCACGCTGATAAGATCCCTGGGCGAGTTGAAGATGCCCGATCCGATCATCGACCCCAGGGCTACGAAGATCAGCAGCCACAATCCCAGCTTGTCGTCCTTTGCTTTCATCCGAACAACCAGAGTAGCAGTGCCACCACCACAAGGGAGGGAAGCATGTTCATGACGCGTATCTTCTGGATGCCCAGGATGTTGATCCCCAACCCAATCAGCATGATGCCCCCCACACTGGTCAATCCCAGGATAATCTCTTCCGTGAAGAAACTTCCCGCATAACCGGCCAGCAGGGTGAGTGACGCCTGGAAAAGGAACAGAGGCACTGCCGAGAGGGCGACTCCCACGCCAAAGGCGGAAGCGAGCAGGATGGCAGAGAAGAAGTCCATCAGCGACTTGGTGTAGAGCAAGTCGGGGGAGCCGCCGGTTCCCTCCTGTATGGTACCCAGGATGGTGAGTGACCCCACGCAGAAGAGCAGAAACGCGGTGACCAGTCCCTCAGAGAACTTTTCGCTGCCAATCCTGAAACGATGTTTGATGCGGTTACTCAGTTGCTCAGCCCCCTGCTCGATGTCGATCCATTCGCCCAGCAACGAGCCGATGGCAAGACTGCTCACCACGATCAGGATGTGCTCCATCTCCACTGCCATGGAAGCGCCGATGGCGAGCGTGAAGAGGCCGATAGCCTGAAAGTAGATGGTGGTGATCCGTTCCGGCATCCGCTTCTTGAGCAGCAGTCCGATTACGCCGCCGCCGATCACGGCTGCTGTATTTACCAGGGTTCCTATCATCGTCAGTTTAATTAACAAAGGGCAAAAGTATTAAAAAAAACGTCAGCAATGGTCTATTATGCTTCTTTTCATCGCATCAGACCCATCCCAGATTCCTGTGAACTGATGCCCTGAAAGTGACTCAGTACGGTTTAAATTTGTTATCTTTGTCTCTTCGTAAAAAATCCACTAAGAATATAAAGAAACTATGTACAACTGGTTTGAGTGCAAGATTAAATATGACAAGATGCTGGAGACCGGCATGCAGAAAACAGTGACCGAACCCTACCTGGTGGATGCCCTCTCCTTTACTGAGGCGGAGGCACGCATCATAGAGGAGATCAAACCCTTCATTTCGGGTGAATTCTCTGTCTCCGACATCAAGCGGGTGAAGTATAGCGACTCCTTCTTCAACGAGACCGGAGATCGTTACTACAAGGCCCGGCTCCACTTCATCACCCTCGACGAAAAGAGCGGTGCCGAGAAGAAGACGGCGGTAAACATGCTGGTACAGGCCTCGGAGCTGAAAGAGGCGGTGGAAATTGTGGAAACGGAGATGAAGAAGACCATGATCGACTACGCGTTCGCCTCGGTGACGGAGACGGCAATCATGGATGTTTTCCCCTATTCGGGAGAAAAGGCATCGAAGGAAGAAGAATGAACATTGCAACACACATACAAGACCTAAGAGAATCATTGCCGCCACAGGTGAAAGTGGTTGCAGTATCGAAGTTCCACCCCACGGAGCAGATCCGCGAGGCGTACGACGCAGGCCAGCGGCTCTTCGGTGAAAGCCGCGTGCAGGAGCTGGTGAGCAAGCAGCAGGAGCTGCCGGGGGACATTGAGTGGCACTTCATCGGTTCTCTTCAGCGCAACAAGGTGAAGTTGATCGCCCCCTTTGTGTCGCTCATCCACAGCCTCGACAGCGAGCGGCTGATGCGTGAGATAGAAAAACAGGGGGCCACCTGTGAACGGGTGATCCCCTGCCTCCTGCAGGTCCACATCGCCGAGGAGGAGACCAAGTCGGGTTTCACACCCGACGAGTGTCGTCGCTTCCTGGAGGAGGGCAGCTGGAGAGAGTGCTCTCACCTGCAAATCGCAGGGATGATGGGTATGGCCACCTACACCGAAGACAGTGAGCAGGTGCGTCGTGAATTTCGGCAGCTCAGAAACCTTTTTGATGAGTGCAAGGCGAAACACTTTGCCAATGATCCTGCTTTCCGGGAACTCTCAATGGGGATGTCGGGCGACTATCCCATCGCACTTGAGGAGGGCAGTTCACTGATTCGTGTGGGGACCCTCATTTTCGGTGAACGTTGAGCGGTACAGTCATCTCCTGGTCTTCTTTTTTGATCAAAAACCAGTATGATCGATAAAAAATATCTATATTTGTACAGACAATCATTTGAAAAACATTTGTCACCAACATGGTTACATTGGAAACAACCTTTGCGGGATTGAAGCTGAAGAATCCCCTCATAGCCGCCAGCAGCGGACTGACCAACTCTCTGACGAAAATCAGGGAGCTTGAGGATGCAGGTATCGGCGCGGTAGTCTTGAAATCACTTTTTGAGGAACAGATTGAAAGTCACTCAGGTAAACTTGCACAACTCACCGACTACCCTGAGGCTGCCGATTACATCAATGCTTACGTGGAGATGAACCACACGGAGAAGTACCTCGACCTGATTCGCTCTGCCAAAGCCGAATGTGAGGTGCCCATCGTGGCCAGCATCAACTGTTACAAGCAGAGCCGTTGGATTGAGTTCGCCCGCAACGTGCAGGAGGCCGGTGCCGACGCGCTGGAGCTGAACATCTTTCTGCTCAACGCCGGAGAGTATGGTGATACCTGGCTGGAGGAGTCATATGTCAACATCGTTCGGGAGCTGAAGAAGCAGCTCTCCATCCCCCTGGTGATCAAGATGGCGAAGAACATCAGCAACCTGCCTGGTCTTGTAGCCAAGCTCAAGGCACTGGGTGCAAACGGAGTGGTCCTTTTCAACCGTTTCTACCAGCTAGACATTGATATCACCAACATGGAGATTGTTTCCGGACCGGTATTCAGCAATCCTGCCGACTTCAGCGACACGCTTCGCTGGACCGCCATTGTGGCGGGCCGCGTACCCGACTTCGATATTGCCTGCTCCTACGGGGTGCATGGCTGGGAAGATGCCGTGAAGGGAATTCTTGCAGGCGCGGGAGGCATCCAGCTCTGCAGCATGCTCTACGATCAGGGAGCAGGTGCAGTAACAGAAATGCTTACTTGCATGGAGGAATGGATGGATCAGAATAACTATGAAACGATCGAAGCTTTCAGGGGAAAGCTGAGCTATTCCAACATCAAAAACCCTTCGCTCTACGAGCGTGTGCAGTTCATGAAATATTTCTCGGATTATAAACAGTAGGATGAACATACAGCAACTTGAATATATTATCGCGGTGGACAATTACCGCCACTTCTCAAAGGCGGCAGAAGCATCGTTCGTGACCCAACCCACCCTTAGCATGATGATCCAGAAGCTGGAAGATGAGCTGGGAGTAAAGATCTTCGATCGTTCACAGTTGCCTGTACACCCTACCGAAATCGGGATCAAGGTCATCAACCAGGCGAGGCTGGCTTTGGCCCAGGTGAACCAGATCAAGGAGATCATCCAGGAGGAGAAGGGTATCGTGAAAGGAATGTTCCGCCTGGCCATCATCCCTACCATCTCGCCGTACCTCCTGCCCAAGCTGATGCAGGTGCATCGCGACAACAAATATGACATCCGGATCGTTATCTCTGAGTTAACCACCCACCAGATTATCAGGGGTCTCGCCAACGACACCATTGATGGTGCTATCCTGGCCACACCCCTAGATGAACCGGGAATAACCGAACATCCCATCTATTACGAACAGTTCCTCGCCTATGTCTCACCCCAGGAGAAAGCGCTTTACGCAAAGACAGCAATCGAGGAGAGCGATCTTACCACCACAAAGCTGTGGCTGCTCGACGAAGTGCACTGCTTCCGCACACAGATCCTCCACCTCTGTAACCTCAAAAAACGACGCAACAATCAGTCGATCTTCTCCTATGAGGCCGGGAGCATTGATACACTGATCAACATCGTGGATCAGAATGAAGGTCTGACGGTGATTCCGGAGATGGCCCTTGGCAACCTGAGCGAGACGCAACGCAAGAATGTACGCCCCTTCAGGAAAAATACACCTGTCAGGGAGGTGAGCCTGATTACCCGCAAGGAGTTCTTCCGAGAACGTCTGCTCAACATTATCATCGATGAGGTAAAGGCAGCGGTGCCCCGTTCACTTCAGAATGAGGCGATGAAGAAGTACGTGGTGCCACTCTGAACAGTTCCAAATTTTTATCGTAATTTTGTGGGCTGATGGAAAATCGCGATTTATGAATCCCGAAACGATTATTGAGAAATATTACCGCAAGGGTACGAAACTGTACGACATCTATCTGTCTCACACCTCCGATGTGACCAACAAGGCACTTTCCATTGCCGCAAGGCATCCGGAGTTGGCGGTCGATGTGCGTTTTATCGAAGAGGCGGGAATGCTCCATGACATCGGCATCTATCTCACCAAAGCACCCCACATTGCCTGCGAGGGAACCCATCCCTACATCTGTCACGGCTTCCTGGGGCGTGAGTTGCTGACAGAGGAGGGGTATCCGAAACATGGACTGGTGTGCGAACGCCATACAGGCACGGGCCTTAGTTTGGAGACCATCATCAACCGGAAGCTGCCCATCCCGCACCGGGATATGCGGCCTGTAAGCCTGGAGGAGCAGATCATCTGCTTTGCGGACAAATTTTTTTCCAAGTCGCAGCTGGGCAGAGAGAAGCCGGTGAAAAAGATCCGCCAGTCGCTGAGCCGTCACGGGTGGCACCAGGTGGAAATCTTCGACGAGTGGTGTGAGCTGTTCCTATAGAAAAACCATTTGGTCTCTTGTCCCCATTTTTTGGCAAACTATTTGCAGTGATCATCCATAGTATAAGAACAACAATCAATATGACAAAAAATAAACATACGCAAAAGGATCCCATTGAGAGGGAGGAAGAAATCATTGAGGAGGCTGCATCTCTACAGGGTGAACCTGTGGGTGCAGCAAATGAGGACAACATGGCAGAAGATGAGCATCCGCTGGCAGATGAGCTTACCCAACTGCAGGATAAATATGATGAGCTGAACAACAGTTACCTGCGACTGCATGCCGAGTTTGACAACTTTCGGAAACGGACATTGAAAGAAAAAGCCGATTTGATTAAAAACGGCGGTGAGCGGGTACTGATCGATATCATCGGTCTGGTGGACGACTTTGAAAGGGCACTCACCGCACTGCACGCTGCAGAGGACAAGGATGCGATGCTGGAAGGTATGGACCTGATCTACGGCAAATTCATCACCTTCCTCGGTCAGCATGGTGTAAAGGAGATCGAATCAATCGGACAACCGTTTGATGCCGACCGGTTTGAGGCGGTGACAACCATCCCGGCTCAGGAAGAGGCACAGAAAGGGATGGTGATCGACTGCATACAGAAAGGATATGAGCTGAATGAGAAGATCATTCGGTTCCCAAAAGTGATCGTGGGGGAATAAGATGGCAACAAAGAGAGATTATTACGAGATACTTGAGATACCCAAGAGCGCTTCTGCCGAGGAGATCAAGAAAGCCTACAGGAAGAAAGCGATTCAGTTCCACCCCGACAAGAACCCGGGCGATAAGGAGGCTGAGGAGAAGTTTAAGGAAGCAGCAGAGGCTTATGAGGTGTTGAGCGACGAGAACAAACGAGCCCGTTACGACCAGTTCGGTCATGCCGGAGTGGGTGGTGCTGCCTCCGGCGGTGGATTTGGAGGTGGCATGTCGATGGATGACATCTTCTCGCAATTTGGCGACATCTTCGGTGGCCATTTTGGCGGCTTTGGCGGTTTCAGCGGCTTTGGCGGCAGCCAACGCGGCCGACGTGTGAACCGTGGATCTGACCTGAGGGTGAAAGTGAAGCTTACTCTCAAGGAGATCCTCAACGGTGTGGAGAAGAAGATCAAGGTGAAAAAATATGTGTCCTGCTCCTACTGTAACGGCAATGGCTCAGAACACGGTACGTCACTCTCTACTTGCCCTACCTGTAACGGTTCCGGCGTGGTTACACGCGTGGCCAACACCATCCTGGGACAGATGCAGACCTCATCCACCTGTCCCACTTGTAACGGTGAGGGTAAGACAATCTCCAAGAAGTGTGCCCACTGTAACGGTGAGGGCATCGTGCGCGAGGAGGAGGTGATCTCCATTCGTATCCCTGCCGGCGTGGCCGAAGGGATGCAGCTCTCCATGTCAGGCAAGGGCAATGCCGCCCGCAGAGGTGGCGTGAACGGCGATCTTCTCATCGTAATCGAGGAGGAGCAGGATCCCAACCTGATTCGCGACGAGAATGATGTGATTTTCAACCTCTTCCTTAGCTTCCCAACAGCCGCGCTGGGGGGGACCGTGGAGGTGCCCACCATCGACGGAATTGCGAAGGTGAAGATCGACCCGGGTACACAACCGGGCAAGGTACTCCGCCTGCGCAACAAGGGGCTGCCATCCGTGAACGGCTACGGTAGGGGCGACGAGTTGATCAACGTAAACGTCTACGTGCCGGAGAACCTCACTGACAAGGAACGCAAACAGCTGGAGGATATGAACAAATCGGAGAGCTTTGTTCCTTCAGCCTCCGCACGCAAAAGCGTCTTTAACAAGTTTAGGAAGATGTTCGACTGACAAACAGGCAACCTAACTTGCATTTAATATATGATTGCGGCAACTCTCAATGAGTTGCTGTTTTTTTTGTCTGCCCTCCCTTGCATGACTTCATCATTTGGAACATGAGTAAATGAAAAGTGAAGATTTAACACAAAAAATTGCAGGATTAAAGAATGTGCTTCATATTAGACCGACCGTTCAGTCAACAATTTTGATGCAGCAGCTCAACCGTGAGGAAGGGATCACCCTGATCCTCTTCATTCCCTCAGCCGGGGACTACTGAAGATGAGATTATCTTCAGTGGTCCCTTATTTCTGTTTTTGGGCAGTTTTGCTGCACGACACTTTTCAGAATCTGTTGCACCGGGCAAAGAACCCGATCGCATCCAGTTCATTTTTAATCGCAGCCTCTTCCTGATCACTGATGTTGCGGAAGGGGGTCCGGTTGACGCCCAGGTCGAGTCCGATCAGCTTCATGATCCGCTTTCCGGCCACGATGTTGCCCCTATAGCGGGCGATGACGTTGATCACCTCCTGTGCATAGTTCTGGTGGGCGACTGCCTCTTCCATGTTGCCACGGTTGTATGCGTCGATCACCCCTACCAGCGAACGGCCGATGTAGCTGCCGGTGCCGCTGATGCCACCCTGTGCACCTCCCATTACCAGCGCGGAGAGGATGGTCTCATCCTGTCCGTGCAGCATGTCAAATTTGCCGTTTTCATACAGCATGCACTGGTTGTACTCGTAAAGGCTCTCGTATGTGTACTTGATCCCGGCGAGATTGGGGATGCGGCCTTCAGCCTCCTGAAGGAAAGGTAACATGGGGAGGAATACTCCGTTCAATGCCGGGATGTGGTAGAAATAGAAGGGGAGGTTGGGCGCACCGCAGGCGATCTCCTCGCAGTACTTCACCAGTTCCTCCACACGTCCTGCCTTGGGGAAGGGTGATGCCATGGCGCCGATGCCAAAGGCACCGATTTCCTGGGCATGTTGTGCCATGTGGAAGCTATCCTTGATGCAGGTTGCCCCCACGTGCACGATCACCTTGAATCCCTCCGAGGCTACGGACATCCATTTCTCTGCCAGCTTCAGCCGTTCATCTACCGTGAGCATATAACCCTCACCGGAGGAGCCGTTGATGAACACTCCTTTCAGTCCATTTTTCTGCAACATAGCGGCATAGTCAGCCACCGGACCCAGGTCCAGTTCACCCTTTTTGTCGAACGGGGTGAAGGGAGCCACAATTAAACCTTTGATTTTTTCGAATTGCATATGTTTACATTTTTAGCATTCAGTATTATCATATTTACCATGAACAATAAACTAACCTACCTATCCATCTTATTTCTTCATTCCCCGCCAGGTGTAACGTCTGACCTCCTTTTTGTTGGGCAACAGGTAGCTCACCGCCACAGCGATGAGGATGCCGGCGGTCATGCCAAGGAAGCCGTAGAGCAGGAAGGAGATGGGGGTGTGAGCCCTGATCAAAAGGAGAATGATCAACCCGGCATTCACACCGGTAAGGGCTGCTCCCGATCCCACGCGGGGGAAGAAGATGCCCAGGATGAAGAGGGCCCCCAGTCCGCTGGTGAGCAGCCCCAGGAAGGTGTTGAACTGATCCCAAAGCGAGGCGATGTTCCATGTGGCCAGCACCAGCGCCATGCCCAGTCCCAGGAGCCCGCAGAGGATGCCGGACCAGCGTGCCACCTTCATCTGCGAGGTGAAGGAGCGCCCCGGGAAGAGGGTTTTGAAGAAGTCAGAGGTGATCACCGCCGATGAGGAGTTGATGTTGGAGGAGAGCGTCGACATGGCTGCTGCAAAGATGGCGGCGATGAGCAGCCCCGCGAATCCCACCGGCATCTGAGAAACGATGAACTGCGGGAAGACCGAGTCGATGTTGGGGTTGCTCACCATCATCAGCGAGGGATTGTCGTGGTAGAATGCGAAGAGGCCTGTGCCTATCAGGAAGAAGAGGATGGTGACCGGCACGCTCAGGATGCCGTTTAGCCAGATGCTGCGGGCGGTGGCCTTCTCATCTTTTGTGCTCATGTATCGCTGCACGATGGACTGGTCGCTGGTGTAGGTGATCAGCGAGTTGGCTACGCCACCGATGAGCACCACCCAGAAGACCGGCTGTGTGAAGTCGAACCGGAAGTCGAAGGTGCGGAATTTGTGGAAGTCGACCGAGGTGCTCCAGAACTCACCAAAGCCTCCCTCGATACCTATGATCATGAAGATGAAGGCGGCGATGGCACCGAAGACCAGTATGAAACCCTGGATCACGTCACCCCACACCACCGCCTCCATTCCGCCGCTGGTGCTGTAGATGATGGTGACGATGCCCATGATGAGGATGGATAGGTAGATGTTGAACCCCGTGACGGCGTTGAGGGCCAGCGAGGGGAGGAAGAGGACGATGGCGATGCGGCTCACCATGAAGAGGACGAAGAGTGCCGAGGCGAGCCATCGCACGGCGCGGCTGAACCGTTCTTCCAGGTATGCATAGGCGGTGTCGAGGCTGAAGCGGCGGAAGAAGGGAAGGAAGTAGCGGATCACCACAGGCACGATCAGGATGATTGTGATGTTGAAGATGAGCATGCGCCAGTCGGTGGCGTATGTCTTTGCTGGTATGGAGAGGAAGGTGATGGCGCTGAGCGTGGTGGCGAAGATGCTGATGCCGGCTGCCCACCAGGGGATGCGACCGCTCGCCTTGAAGAAGTCCTCAGTGTTCTTGTTGCGCTGCATGAAGAAGAACCCCAGCAGCAGCATCCCCCCGAAGTAGAGGGCCAGCACCAGATAGTTGATCCATCCGAAGGAGGGTTGCGAGGTGTAGTAGAGGCGTGTGATGTAGGGTGAACGTACGCCGGGTCTTATCTCGCCCCCGGCGATATAAACGTTGCTGCCGTCAGAGACATCGGCGGTGACCGCGACGGGTGGATTGATGGCCTCACCCGCCTGGAACCAGCTGTCGGTGATGGTGTTGTAGATCAGTATGCGCCGGTTGAAACCGGGGTGGTTCATCCAGAGAGAATCCCTGACTCGCAGCTCCCCGCTCTGGATGGCTGCCTCCACCCGGTTGAACACATCGCCGTTGTCGCCGCCATAGAGGAGGATATGAGAGCCACCCACCGAAGAGGCGGTGGCCATCGCCAGCGGGAGAGGCTCCTCGTTCTTCAGCTGGATGTCCCGTTTTTGAGACCAGCTACCCAAAGAAGGGCGGTAATGGTAAACCGTAGGATAGAAGGTGGTTGTCTCATTGTTTGCCTTTGCACGTCCCCCAAAGACATAGAGCGATATCTCCTCACCATCCTGTTGTGCGGTGATGGTCGATCCGGAAACAGGCAGCGGAAAATGGGGTAGTGGCTGCCATCCTGTTTGTGGGTTATTGGTGTCGAGTGCCAGGAACTGATTGGATGAAGTGCCGTCCGCCAGTTCCCCCCCGAGCAGGTAGACGCGGCTGCCGACCTGGGTAGCGGTGGCATTCTTCACAGGCAGGGGAAGCGGTGGAAATGGGGTGATGGTGACGCTGCTTCCGTCGAAGGAGAGAAGCCGGCACTCCGCTGTGATACCCTCCGGTGTCTGGCCACCCATGCAGAGGAGTCCCCCGGGTGGGGAGGCATAGGCTCCCTCTGCCAGGGGCAGTGGTAGGTCGTTCCCCTCATAGACCATGCTGAAGGTGGCATCAGTCTGTTGGGAAAAGATGAATATCTTGTCGGAGAGCAGTTTAATGCCATTCTCCCATGGTTTTCCTTCCGGGAAGGAGGAACCTCCGGCCATGATGAACCAGTCTCTCTGCTTGCCGAAGAAGCTGCCGGCGAGCCCTTCGTGCAGGGTGCTGTCGGCCAGTGTCTCCATCGAGAAGAGGTTGGTCTGGTGGAAGCTGTTTTTGTTGTTTTCGTTCGCCGGCACTTGTGTTAGCAACGAGATCAGCAAAATCAACAGGGATACTCTTTTTTTCATCTGCTCTTCAATCTTTACTGTTCTAACCTTTTTATCTCTTTTTTTCAGGGCTGTAGACCAGTCCCTCTACTCGTTCTCTTCCGTCGGGGGTGACGAACACAAAGGTAAACATCCATTTCTGCAATCGCACCTCCGGTGTACTGAATTTTGCAATGGGCAGTTTGATCAGCACCTTGTTCCACCCTTTCTGCAGGGTTACCGGTAGCGGGGAACGGGCGGTGAAGTTCTCATTCTTCAGGGTAATCTCGTTGCTCCTCTCAGTGTGATTGTTCTCCCAGCGTGGTGGGGCAATGGCTTCATCGTTCAGGAAGATGCGGCTCTGCCGGTAGTCCCACTCCCCCTGTGGCGGTGGCAGGTCGCTCTCGGAGCGACTGTAGTCCTGCGTGGTTGCCCAGAGACCAACGATTTGCTCTATTGGTGACCATACAAAGGTCCATGCGTAGGCGGTATGGTTCTCCTGCGGTTCGTCGTAGAACGACGGGACGATATCACCCCATACATGGCGCAGGTAGATGCCGGCACCCACCGCGGGGTGTGATCCGTAGGTTGCACCGTTGTATTGGTAGCTGTCGTTCAGCGCCTCCTCAGGTGAGAAGACTGCTGAGAGGTCGCCCTCGTTTGGGAAGGGGTCGCTGATCTGCCAGCGTATATCGGTTTGCTTCACATATGGAAAGGGTAAGCCGGCAAAGGTGTGCTCCCTGTGCCAGAGCATGCGTCGCTCAAAGTCGGCAAAGGATTGGAAGTCTATATCTTTCTCATCAACCGGCAGGATGACACCCTTCTTGTTGAAGTATTCCGATCCGCCTCCGCGCCAGGCCCTTTCGGCCAGTGCGAGCATATTGGGGTAGAAGTAGTTCTGCAACATGATCTGCTCCTCATCCTCCAGGAGACGGTCGTTCCAGATTGCGAGGATGGCACCAGCAATGTCGTCGCTCCCCTTATCGGTGTCGTAGATCCTGCTGTTGTAGAGGGCCACGATATCACCGAAGGCATCGAAGTGATTGATGTAGTGAAAGCGGGAATCGATGGCGGGAATGCCGGGCTGTGCCTTGCCGCGGTAGCTCCATAGCTGCGTGGCATCGATCTCACCCGAATGGTATTTCCATCCCGGGTTCCAAGATATCACCTTCTTGCCTAGTTCCCTGATGTGTGACACCATCTCCGGTACGAAGGAGGGGTTGGTGAACTGCACCTCATCGGTGCCGATATGGATCCAGGGAGCGTCGGGGAACACCTCGGTGCAGATCTCCTCCATCAGATCCTTTAATATCTTCATCCCTTCGGGCGATTGCATATCGTGCCCGGTGGCCCGCACGAAGGCAGCGCTGTGGCCCGGCATGTCTATCTCCGGTATCAGCAGCATGTTGTGGGCCCGGCAGTGGGCGGCGATCTCATGGGCATCTGCAATGGTGTAGTACTTTCCCGCCAGCCGTGTGAAGCTGCTGCTGTCGTTGAGTTGCGGATAGCGTTTGCTCTCCAGGCGCCACCCCTGGTTCTCGGTGAGGTGCCAGTGAAAGAGGTTGACCTTGAATTGCGAGAGGAGTGTGATCTGTTTCTTCAGCTCTTCTACTGAGATGAAGCTTCGACCCACGTCATGCATGAATCCGCGCACACGGAAGGCGGGCCAGTCGGTGATCTCGAGCACGGGGAGGCTTTTACCGTCTGAGGAGGCGACGATCTGGTTCAGCGTCTGCCCGGCCCAGTAGATTCCTTTCTCCGTGGTGGCCTCCATCAGGATGGAGTCGGGTGTGATTTGCAGGCGGTAGGACTCGTCGGGGTTCACCTCTGCTTCGGGGATCGCATCCACCTGCCTTATGGTAATGAGCGATGGATCAGGTGCTCCCTTATGGAGACGGTGCTGTCCGGAGGGGGCCAGGGTGAGCATCTGCGGCTGCGGCAACAGCTGCAGTGATTGCTCTTTCTCCCTCAAACTGCACCCTGCGATAGAGCGGTCCGCTTTTGGAGATTTTCTTTCCGTAGGTGCCAGCCGGGCCAGCCGCTCACCCACCTCTTTCTTCCTACGTGGGTGGACATCGGTCCAGTGCCCCAGATCAGAGGTGACCACCATTCCGGAGCGGGGAATCTGTTCCGTCAGCCTGCGCTGGCTGTCGCGGAAGTGTCCCCACGACTCGCGTCCTGTCTCCATGCTGGAGAGCTGCACGTAGTAGAAGGGGAAATCTTGCTCCCAGGCGTTGCGCCAGCTATCCACCATGGCGGGGAGCAACTGCTCATGCAGCTCCACATTATTGGCGTTCGACTCACCCTGGTACCAAATGGCGCCGGCTACGGGATAGCGGGTAATCGGGGCCATACCGCTCTCAAAGAGGTAGGAGGGCTTGTAAGGATGTTGTTGAAAGGGGTTCTCTTTTGCACGGACGATGTTCTGCATGCCCCTCTCACGCACCCATCCATCGATGAAGTCGTTGTTGTGCCAATTGGTGAAGAAGTCGACCATCAGCGGGTTATGCTCCATGCTTTTTCGGTCGATCCACGCCTCGGTGGGTGAGCCGCCGATAGCATTGTGGATCAGTCCCACGGGCACACCCAGCTGCTCCTGCAGCATTCTGCCGAAATGGTAACCCACGGCGGAGAACTGTTTTGCCGTGAGTGTGTCTGATAGGGTCCAGGATGTGGGGTGGTAATATTCGAGCCGGTTCACCCTTGACAGCACGCCCTCATCCCACTCCACGGCATTGGTTGGTGCGATTTCCTTCATATCGAAGAAGCGGATCTGACTGTTCGCGGAGAGAGGGATATCTTCCTTTGCTGTGGCGGCATCCTGCAGCCGGAATGCCATGTTGGACTGGCCGGAGCAGATCCACACCTCACCCATCAGGATGTCGGTGAGGTGGATGGTGCTCTCTTCATTTGTGATGGTGGCCTTGTAAGGACCACCTGCCTTCATCGGTGGAAATGTGATCTCCCATCTCCCGTTGTCGCCTGTTCGCGTCTTGCCTGTCTTCCCGGCGAAACGGATGGTCACCTCGGTCGCCGCATTGGCGGTACCCCAGAATTTCACAGGGTTGTGGCGCTGCATCACCATATGGTTGCTGAATATCTCCGGCAGATGCAGTCCGCCAAAATCGCCCGTGAGAGCACCGTATACCGTTTTTGCGATGATACCCGCTCCCTCGGCCGTGGGGTGGAGTGCATCGGGGAAGAGGTCGGGGCGGTTGTAGAGGGGACTGTTCAGGTCGATCAGCGGTACGCCGGTCACTGCTGCTACCCGTTCGATCTCTCGTTGCACCTGGTCGTACCATACACGGGTGCTCGATTTGAAGCGGGGGTGCCAGCTGAAAATGGGTGTCATGCGGCAGATCCATACTTTGGTGTCGGGCTTTAACTGCCGGAAGGTGCGGATCAGGTCGATGTAGTCTTTGGTGAACTCGTCCCGGAATCTGGGCCAGTTACGCGGGTCGGTGTCGTTCAGTCCCAGGTGGATCACCACGATATCGGGCTCGAAAGCAACCGCATTCTCAAATGCAGGCAGCTCCCGGTAGGGGTTGTGACCCTTTTCCAGGAGTGTGGCGCCGCTGTGGCCGAAGTTCTCCACCTTGTAGTCATCGCCCAACAACTGCTGCAGCTGTACCGGATAGGCGTGCGAAGAACGGTCCGCCAGCTTGTAGCCGTAGGTGACCGAGTTGCCCACGCAGGCCACCTTCACCTGTTGTGCGGATAGCAACAGCGGAAAAAGTAGCAGGATAGAGAGAATATTCTTTTTCATCATCGCTTATTCTTCCAAATAGGGTTTCACGATCTCAGCCCACTTCAGGTATCCCTCACCCATAAGATGGAGACCGTCATTGCTGTAGAGGGTATCCAGCCTATCGCTCCCGGGGTTCACGAAATGGCTGTAGAGGTCAATGAAGGTGACGGCGCTACATCGTGCCATCTCTCTCAGCTGCTCGTTCAGCGGGGCAATGATCCGGCTGTGTTGGGTGTGCCCCTCAAACATTCCGTAGCTGTCGTTCAGCGGAAGGATGCTTTGCAGGAAGATCTCTGTTCCTGGAGAATCGTTTCTGATTTTCCCGATAATTTTAGTGACCGATGCTACTACTGAATCGGGTGAAGTGCCTCGTGCCAAATCGTTGATGCCGATCATCAAGAATATTTTGGCCGGTTTACCCCGTAGTAGCGGCTCCAGCCTGTCGTAAACACCTTCGCAGATATCTCCGCTGATACCCCTGTTTTTTATCCGTGGATCCTCAAACAGTTCTGTCCACTCTCCTCCGTTGGAGATGCTGTTGCCCACGAAGAAGATATCCATATGCGAGACAGGCAGTAGCTCGAAGAGAGAGGCTCGCTGGTAGTAGAATGTTGAATATTTTCCTTCTGGATGTATGCTGTTGGTCTGCCGTTGTGAATAAACCGACAGTGGTACAAACAACAGAATGAAGAGGAAAATGCAATGTCTCATGTGTTTATTTTTTAGAAATAAATCCAAAGATAGCATTTATCGTGTTCAATGCCATCTTTGGATTTTTATCTAATCAGGAATTTGTTGTCCTCTGACAGTTTCATCAGGTTCCAGACCATTTTATTACCACAGACATAACCAGTTCTCATGTAAGCAGCACCGTTGCTGGCCCGTGCACCGTATGGTTATCTAATTGGGTGTCAGTGATTAAAACAATATCAGCGGAACAGTCCCGGGATGTCTTAACGCATCATGTACGCCTCAATTCGTCCCGCAGATAATGCGGATTAAGTTGTTCTCTTGCTTTATTTGTTTATTTTTTCAAGTGTATGCCAGATATGGTAGAGAGCCCTGGGTACGTGGAAGCAACCCTTCCATTTACCACCTTTGAGTTCCAGCAGCACCTCACCGCGACGATTGAGATAGCCCCACCATTCTGGGTGTTCAGGATCTTTGAAATGACTCCAGGTGTACTCCTGCACTTTTTCGAACCACTCCAGGCTTTTCTTTGAGCCGGTCAGCTGATATCCCTTGATCAATGCAATCATCGCCTCCAGGTGGACCCACCAGAGTTTCTGATCCCACTCCAGCTGTTGGGGAGGATATCCCTTGCGGTCCATGAAATAGAATATGCCGCCATATTCCTTGTCCCAGCCATATTCCACTGTCTTAAGTGTAGTCTCTACTGCCTGTTCAATGAGTTGGGGTCTGTTGAGCCGCAAACCCAAATCCATCACGAACCACATTGCCTCAATGGCATGCCCCGGATTCATCAGCCGGCCATCGAAGGTGTCTGAAAGAGAGCCATCCCTGTTCAAGTTCTCAACAATTAAACCATCAAGATCCGGATGACGAAAAACTTCCATCACTTCGTGAATAGATTCATGCATGATCTCATTCAGGAATTCTTTGCCAAGGAGATGTTCGATTTCCAATGCCAGGTTGCAGAGAACCATGGGTAGCGAGAAACTCATGAGAGACCTTGTCCCACAGAATGCCTTGTTCCATTTACCTTTTGGATTGTCCTTCTTTGCAAGGATGATGTCGAATGTCTTTTTTGCAATTTCGGCATATTCGTTGCTGCCGGTAGCCAGGCTCAGCTGGCCAAAAGCCATCGTGACAAATGTATAGGAGAAAATGTTATAGGGCTCAATTAGAGGCATCCCTTCGCGGGTGAGGGAGAAATACCAGTTGAATTCCCCGTCATGGCCATGTTTTTTCAGAAATTCAGCTCCCTGAACAGCACATTCAAGCCACTCCTGACGTTTTTCAACCTTGTTGTAAAGCATTGAGAACAGCCATACCTCCCTGGCTTGAAGCCAGGTAAACTTGTCTGTGTCATAGACGCATCCCTGTCTGTCGAGACAGCTGAAGTAGCCTCCCATTTCCAGGTCCTGTGAGTGATTCAACCAAAAGGGAATCACACTGTCCAGAAGTTCGCCCTTGTATTGTGCGGCAAGAGTGCTAAAATATTTCATCTGTGCATCCGGTACTAATCCTGAATATTTCAAATTGAGTGCTCTGTTCAGGAGCAATATTGCTATAATAGCCACAAAATAACGGATAATATTTCATATATGCAAACATCATAATTAAAATATTTAATAACAATTTAATATTTTAACGATACTGCACCTTGTGTGATTTTGTTTTTTTGAATATTAGTTAAGAAATAGAGCTTTTATCGTATCTTTTGCAAGAACTGTTTTGCATATTCAATGGATTCAGGTTTACCTACATCAAGGATCCTGCTCTTTTTTAATTTGTAAGCGCAGATCTTATGTGTTTCACAAAGGGAGAGGTAAAAATCGATGATGGAGAAACGGTTTGGGAAGGAACTCATCTCACGAAACAGAGATGGGTGAAACACCTGTATGCCGGAGAATGCCAGAGGGGTGTAGCCGGTCGGTTGAAACCCGGTGACAGGTGATTTCACTTCGCCCGTTTTTTTGTTGATCCATCCCCGGAGATGTTTCTGGTCGTTGAAAAGCAGATAACGGTTGGTTTCCCGCTCACTGCAAACAAGTGTTGCCGGGACATCACTATTCAGATGATGGGACATCACTTCACGCAGGTCGATCTTGGAGAGGATATCCACATTGTGTACCAGAAAAGGGCGGTTGTCATCGAAAAACCAGGCTGCCTTCTTGATGCCACCGCCGGTATCGAGCAACTGTTCCCTCTCATCAGAAAATTCAATACGGATGCCGAAATGATTGTATGCATCCACAAAATCGATGATTTGCTGTCCGAAGTGGTGTATGTTAATGATGATTTCATTGAAGCCCGCAGCAGAAAGTCTTTCTATGGTGTATTGCAGTAGAGGTTTGCCCTCTATTGTTACCAGTGCTTTCGGCATGTTGTCGGTCAATGGCTTTAGGCGGGTGCCAAGGCCGGCAGCGAAGATCATTGCTTTCACAGGATGAAATTTGATTTTGTTTGTGATTGAAATTGAACGAACCTGAATTGTACTTTCAGTTCTTCTTCCTGAATTCCTGTTCCAGATTCTGTTCACGATGCACCAATGATACTTTCACACCGTATTTTTTTGAGATATGCTCCGCCACATGTTGTGCTGCATAGACTGATCGATGTTGTCCGCCGGTACATCCGAATGAGATCATCAGACTGGTAAAGTTACGTTCCATATAACGCTTCACATGCCGGTCGATGAGGGGGTAGAGGGTTTCAAGGAAGGTGACGATCTCACCATCCTCTTCCAGAAAGCGGATCACCGGTTCATCGAGGCCGGTCACATTGTTATACCGTTCAAATTTACCCGGGTTGTTGATGGCACGGCAATCGAAGACATAACCCCCTCCATTGCCGGAACTATCATCCGGGATACCTTTCTTATAAGCAAAACTGTAGATACGTACCTCCAGCTCTCGCTTACGGCTGTCGGCAAATTGTTTTAGTTCGCACATCTCACGGAGCATCTTGCAGAGGTAGGGATATTCTTCAAATCCCTCTTCCAGCAATTCCCGAAGATTGTTCAGCGCAAAGGGGACGCTCTGGATGAAGTGAGGCTTCTTTTCAAAATACCCCCTGAAACCGTAAGCACCCAGCACCTGGAGTGTGCGGAAGAGCACGAAGTGACGCAGTTGTTCTCGGAAAGTGGTTTCCTCCACCGGTTGGTATTTTCGAAGTGAGGTGATATAGGTTATGATGAGCTCCTCACACAATTCAGCTGGCAAGTTGGCTTTTGCTTGCCATAGAAAGGAGGCCAGATCGTAGTATACTGGGCCTTTTCTGCCACCCTGGAAATCGATGAAGTAGGGCTCATCTTCCACCAGCATCACGTTGCGTGACTGGAAATCGCGGTACATGAAGGTGTGGGTCTCATCTTGCAGCAGAATTTCTGCCATTTTATCGAAGTCGTTTTCCAGTTGGTCCTCCAGGAACTCCATGCCGGTAGTCTTCAGGAAGTTGTACTTGAAATAGTTGAGGTCCCACATTACCGAACGGTGGTTGAAGGCTGGTAGGGGGTAGCAGACGTTGAAGTCGAGATCACGTGCCCCCAGATACTGAATATCCGCAAGTAGAGCAATGGTCTTGTGCAGCAATTCCTTTTCGCCATGGCTGAACACACCGGTATTGCGACCGGCGCTAATCCGGTCGAACAACACCGAGTCTCCCAGATCTTCCTGTAGGTAGCAACTTTCGTCACCCGAGACAGCCAGCACCTGAGGTACGTTTAGGCCTTGCTTTCGAAAGTGGCCGGCGAGTGCGATAAATGCACGGTTCTCCTCGCACGAATCACCGTGTACTCCGATAAGTGATGTCGCTCCAGCACTAATGCGGTAGTACTTGCGATTTGAACCGGAAGTAGGCAGCGCTTCAATTGTTTGATGTGGCTTACCTGTAAAAGAGTTGAATAGATCGGTAAGGGATTGCATTTATAGGGTGATTTGATGTTATGTGGATTGGTTGTAAGCTGAATGTTCATTTCCTGTTACTTGCCTCTTCCAACTCCTTTAACCAGAGATTTGCCATTGCGTCGCTCGGCATACGCCAGTCGCCCCGTGGCGAAAGGTTCACTGAGCCTACCTTGGGACCATCGGGCATGCAGGAGCGTTTGAATTGCTGTGAGAAGAACCGTTTGTAAAAGACTCTGAGCCATTTTGTAAGCTCCTCCTCGGTAAACCGTCCTTTAAAAGCTAACTGTGCCAGGAAGAGGATGCGTGCCGGGCCATCGCCAAAGCGCAGCATCCGGTGCAGAAAAAAGTCGTGGAGTTCATAGGGACCCACAAAATGTTCCGTTTTTTGTGCAATCTGGCCGTCGGCAGTTGCCGGTAGTAGTTCAGGGCTGAAGGGAGTGTCAAGCACATCATGGAGGATGGTGCGGGCATTTGCCTCCATCCGGTTGTCGGCGATCCAGCGCACCAGAGTGGCTACAAGCGTCTTTGGTACGCTGGCGTTGACACCATACATTGACATCTGGTCACCGTTGTAAGTTGCCCAACCCAGTGCAAGTTCCGACAGGTTACCAGTACCCACTACCAATGCCCCAATTTTGTTGGCAACATCCATCAGTATCTGCGTACGTTCGCGTGCCTGACTGTTCTCATATGTGATACTGTGATCGTCGATGTTGTGATCGATATCTTTGAAATGTTGCTTTACAGCTTCTTCTATGGGGATCTCCCTGACAGTGATGCCGGAGGCGTGCATCAAGTCAATGGCGTTATGGTATGTCCTGTCGGTGGTTCCAAATCCCGGCATGGTGATACCCACGATATTTTCACGCGGCAACTGCAACCGGTCGAAGGTGGCAATGGTGACCAGGAGTGCCAGCGTGGAATCGAGGCCCCCGGAAATACCAATGGTTGCCTTTTCAATGCCGGTGTGGCGAAGTCGTTTTGCCAATCCCTCCGTCTGAATAGTGAACACTTCCGCGAGCGATTCGTCTTCATATTCTGTTGATGGGATGAAGGGATGTTCCGGCACCGGGTGAAGAAGGGTGTTGGTTGCAACTTCTGTAAGAGAGCAGCTGACAACAGTAGTGGGGTGATGTGTACTGTTTTTGTAGTTGCAGTTCTTCAGCCGGTCGTGTCGCAGCACATCCAGGTCAATATCAGCTGCAATCAGTTCACTCTCCAGCGAGAAGCGTTTCGATTCTGCCAGGAGGGTGCCGTTTTCAGCAATGAGGCAGGCGCCTGAGAAGACCATGTCGGTAGTCGACTCACCAGTGCCCGCAGAGGCGTAGATATAGGCTGCGTTGCATCGCCCCGACTGTTGTAAAACCAGCGATTTTCGATAGCGATGTTTGCCCACCAGCTCGTTACTGGCCGACAGGTTGAACAACAGTTCGGCTCCCTCCATTGCCAGTTGGGATGAGGGGGGAATGGGCATCCAGAGATCCTCACAGATCTCCACCCCGAAGGTGGTGTAGGGAGTCTGGAAAATCATTCCGTGTGGTGAGACAGGTACCTTATACCCACCTATCTGTACCGAGCAGTCAACCAGGTCGGCTGCCGCTGCAAACCACCGTTTCTCATAGTACTCACGATCATTTGGGACATTGCTTTTGGGCACCACTCCCAGGATGCCGTCGGCAGAGATTACAGCGGCCATATTGTATAGGCTGCTACCAATGCGCATCGGTAATCCCACGATGGCGATAATGGAAGGCTTGTCGCGCATGAATTGTGCAAGTTGCTGAAGTGAAGAGAGTGCTTCTCTCTGTAACGTCTCCTGAAAGAAGAGATCACCACAGCTGTAGCCGGTGAGTGCCAGCTCCGGGAAACAGATAATTTGTATCTGTTCCTCCACGGCTTGACCAATGATTGTTTGGATCTCTGCCCTGTTATAATCGCAGTCGGCAACCCTTAATCGGGGTGAGGCAGCTGCCACGCGTATAAAACCCTGCCTGTTGATATACATATGCTATTTTTTTACAGCCTTTCAGGCAAAGATAGTGATAAAATGGCAAAAATATTGTGGTGGCCAACCATTAATCTGCTATGCCGTAACCTCCCCTGTCAGCCTGATGATTTCAGGGAGTACTTCAGATAGTTCGTGCATTGAGTCAAATACCAGAGAGGCGCCTGCCTGGTACAGAATATTGTCGGGAAGAGGACCTGTATTTACAGCGATGGTGAAGATGCCAGCACCCACTGCCGCCTCGATACCCAATGGTGCATTCTCGATCACGATAGCCTGGTGGGGTTGTAATTCTCCCCCTTTCTGCAATCCTTTCACGAAAGGCTCTGGGTCGGGTTTGCCATTCACCACATCGAACGCCGTGACCATGGTTTCAGGGGTGAAACAACCGGTGAAGTGGTGGTCGAGACGCTCCAGCAGGGAGGGTTGACCTGATCCGGTTACAAGCACCGGTGTCAGTTTCATTCTCTGTACATACTCCAACACTTCCTTTGAACCAGGCATAGTGTCCCCACTGTTGTATTCCTGAAACAGTTCCGACTTACGGGCATAAATTCGTTTTTCCTCTTCTTCCGCTGCATCCCGTTTCAGGTTGCGTTGAAAAATAATGTCAATGGTTGCCTTTCCGATTCTTCCTTCATGGAGATAAAACTCATTTGGCTCATGTGTGAGTCCCAGCTCATCCATCGTCTGCTGCCAGGAGCGATCGTGTGCAGGCATTGAGTCGTAGAGCACGCCATCCATATCGAATATCACCGCCTTCAGGTCGAACCGATGCAGCCGGTTCCGTTGTAAATAGTCAATCAGTATTTCTTTCATTCTCTTAAATAAAAAAACCGCACGACTGCTGTGAAGTAGTCAGGCGGTTTTTCTGCTTTATAAATTCATTATAGTCTTGCCTTGATGGCACGTGTGGCTTCCTCGTAGCCCGGTTTCTCGAGTAACGCGAACATGTTCTTCTTGTATGCCTCTACACCTGGCTGATCGAACGGGTTGATCCCCAGCATGTAGCCGCTGATGCCACAGGCTTTTTCGAAGAAGTAGATCAGCTGACCGATGTACTTTTCATTCAGCTCAGGCAGCTCGATCAGCAGGTTGGGTACATCACCATCCACGTGGGCGATGCGGGTGCCCAGTTCTGCCATCTTGTTCACCTCATCCACCCGTTTTCCTTCCAGGTAATTGAGTCCGTCCAGATCCCTGTCGTCGTGTGGGATTTCCACCTTCTTGTTGGGCTTACGGATGGAAAGTACCGTTTCGAAAATGGTGCGTTCCCCCTCCTGAATCCACTGTCCCATGGAGTGGAGGTCGGTGGTGAAGTCCACAGCTGCGGGGAAGATTCCCAGGTTCTCCTTGCCTTCGCTTTCTCCGAAGAGCTGTTTCCACCATTCCGCTAGAAAATGGAGTTTGGGATGGTAGTTCACCAAGATTTCAATCTTCTTGCCTCTTTTGTAAAGCTCATTGCGGATCGCTGCATAGATTGCAGGCAGGTTATAGTCAAAGGCTGTTGAGGCCGCAGCTGCTTTTTCAATTTCGAGGGCACCTTCCACCAGCTTGCGGATGTTGATACCTGCCACGGCAATGGGTAGCAGTCCCACAGGTGTGAGTACCGAATAGCGGCCGCCCACATTGTCGGGGATGATGAAGGTCTTATAGCCTTCCGTGCCTGCCAGGGTGCGCAGTGCACCGCGGGTAGCATCGGTCACTGCCACGATGCGTTGACGGGCTTCCTCCTTGCCCACCTTGCTCTCCAACTGATCTTTAAGCAGGCGAAAAGCGAGGGCCGGTTCAGTGGTTGTTCCCGATTTGGAGATGTTGATCAATCCGAACTGCTTGTTCTCGAGGTAACTCATCAGTTCATAGAGATAATCTTCGCTGATGTTGTTCCCTGCATATAGGATCACCGGATTTTTACGCTTTGAGGACTCTTGCAACCAGTCGAATGAATCACTGAGGGCGTCGATTACTGCACGGGCGCCAAGATAGCTGCCACCGATACCCACAACTACCACTGCCTCGCAACGGACGCGCAACTCGGTAGCCGCATCTTCTATCTCCCGCAGATCCTCATCTGTGATGGAAGAGGGGAGACTCACCCATCCCAGAAAATCATTCCCGGCGCGACTGCCATCGTGCAATGCCTGATTGCAGGCTACTGCCTTTGCTGCCTGTTTCAGAATCTCTTCCTCCGGAAGAAATTTCGACACATCCTTGATCTGTAGTTGAATATGATCCATTGTTTTAATTTTATTGGTTATTTGATTCTTGCAAGTATAAATGAGATCGTTATCTATTAGAAGAAATCAATCAGATTGCGGATTGCCTCCTGAGGTGGCAGCTTCTCGTAGAGAATCTGGTAGACCGTGCGTGCGATGGGCATATCCACCTTGAAGCGATTGTTTAATTCGTAGATACACTTGGCGCCGTAGTATCCCTCGGCAATCATCTCCATTTCAAGCTGTGCGCTCTTTACTGAGTAGCCCTTGCCGATCATGGCCCCTAGGGTACGGTTGCGGCTGAACTGCGAGTATCCGGTGACAAGCATGTCGCCCAGGTAATGCTGTTCTGCGATACAGCGCTCCATAGGTAGCACGCCGTTGAGAAAGCGGGACATTTCCTTAGCGCAATTGCTCATCAGTACTGCCTGAAAGTTATCACCGTATAGCAGTCCTTGGCAGATGCCGGCCGCAATGGCGTAAATATTTTTCAGTACTGCAGCGAGCTCTATTCCCACCACGTCGTCGGAGATGCGAGTCTTCAGGATCCGGGAGTTAATTGCTTCTGAGAGGAGGGCTGCCTTGTTCGGGTCTTTGCTGGCCACTGTGAGGAAGGAAAGGCGTTCGAGAGCTACCTCCTCAGCATGGCAAGGACCTGATAGTACACCGATGTTCTCGAAAGGTACCTTGTAGTTGGCAGCCAGGAACTCGCTCATCACCACGTTGTCGTTGGGAATGATTCCCTTGAGGGCGGAAACCACGAACTTGCCGCGGAAGGAGCTATTCCAAATGCGACGGAAGTATTGCTTCACATATGGTGAGGGGATGGCAACAATGATGGTGTCGGAGTCCTTTATCGCCTTCTCGATGTTGGAGTAGAAGGTGATCTGTGCCAGGTTGAATTTGACGTTGGTGAGGTATGAGGGGTTGTGCCCCAGCTTGTAGAATCCCTCGATCTGATCGTCGCGGCGAATGAACCAGTTCATGTGCTTCTGGTTCATCAGTACCATCTTGGCGAGTGCCGTTCCCCAGGTGCCGCCACCCAGGATACAGATTTTGCCGATTGAATCCATGTTCTATTGTTTCAGATTTCCAGGCCGTTAATTTGATGCGGCATGCTCTGTCCATGTTTTAACCTCCTCGGGGGTGGGATTGTTCAGTTCCAACTTGAACTTTTTGTTCATCCCACAGATCTCCTGGTGTAGCTTGTTGGGGTTGAGCTCCTTGAGGCTCTCCAGCTGCAGATAGCCAGCCTTCTGAAGCAGGGTTGCCCACTCTTCGGGGATGCCAGCTTCAGTGAAACGGGTGAGAGGATCTCTCTTCACTGTTTTCTCTGGACGCATCATCGGGAAGAGTAGCACCTCCTGGATGGAGGTCTGTCCTGTGAGTAGCATGGCGAGCCGGTCCATACCGATGCCCATGCCTGAGGTGGGGGGCATTCCATACTCCAGGGCACGGAGGAAATCCTGGTCGATGAACATCGCCTCGTCATCACCCTTTTCGGAGAGGCGTAGCTGCTCTTCAAACCGCTGACGCTGATCGATTGGGTCGTTCAACTCCGAGTAAGCGTTGGCCAGCTCCTTGCCGTTGACCATCAACTCGAATCGTTCGGTTAGCTCGGGATTGTCGCGATGTCGCTTGCAGAGAGGAGACATCTCGATGGGGTAGTCGATGATGAAGGTAGGTTGGATATAGTTGCCTTCAGCCTTTTCGCCGAAGATCTCATCGATCAACTTCCCTTTACCCATCGTTTCGTCCTCTTCCACGCCCAGTTCGCGGCATGCAGCACGTAACTGCTTTTCATCCATCCCGCTGATGTCAATGCCGGTATGCTCCCTGATCGCATCTATCATTGTGATACGACGGTAAGGCGCCTTGAAGTCTATTTCATGATCTCCCACTTGCACCTTCGTGGTGCCCAATACCTGTAAGGCAACCTGTTCTAGCATCTGCTCGGTGAATTCCATCATCCACTTATAGTCCTTGTAAGCCACATAGATCTCCATCACCGTGAACTCAGGATTGTGGGTGCGGTCCATCCCTTCGTTGCGGAAGTTGCGTGAGAACTCGTAAACTCCTTCAAAGCCGGCCACGATCAGCCGTTTCAGGTAGAGCTCATTGGCAATTCGAAGGTAGAGGTCGATGTCAAGCGCATTCATGTGGGTGATGAAAGGGCGCGCGGCTGCACCACCTGGAATGTTCTGCAGCACGGGTGTATCTACTTCGAGATACCCCCTTTCGTTGAAGAAATTACGCATCGTATCGAATATGTGGGTGCGTTTCAGGAAGATGTCTCTTACTCCGTCATTCACTAGTAGATCAACATATCGTTGACGGTAACGCATTTCGGGATCCGAAAATTTATCGAACGTGACCCCATCTTTCACTTTTACCACCGGCAGTGGTTTGAGTGACTTGGAGAGGATAGTCATCGTTTCTGCGTGTACAGAGATCTCACCGGTCTTGGTGCGGAAGACATAACCTGTAATACCGATGAAGTCTCCGATATCGGTGAGCCTCTTGAAAACGGTGTTGTAGAGTTCTTTATCCTCTCCGGTACAGATGTCGTCACGGGTAATGTAGACCTGTATACGCCCCTGAGCATCCATCAGCTCCACGAATGAGGCTTTGCCCATGATGCGGCGCCCCATGATACGACCGGCGATGCTTACCTGACGGCGTTCAGTCTCATCATTGAAAGCATCTTTTATCTCTGCAGACCAGGCATTCACCTCATAGAGTGCAGCGGGATAAGGTTCTATCCCCATGTTTCGCAACTCGTCAAGACTTTGGCGGCGAATGATTTCCTGTTCGCTTAGTTCTAAATTGTTCATACAAATTTGTTCAATAGTTTTGGTGGGTTCGCCTTCGACTGGGTAGAGACATTCAGCGGGAAGCCCGTATATGCCATCGTGGGCAAAAGACCAATGTGGAAAACTGCAATCGCAACAGCGAAGCAAAAATCTCTGCAAAAGTACAAAATATTTCGCTAAGAAGCATCTTTTATTGTTGATTCCTCCCGTTCAATGGAACTTGTGAAAGATCTATAAAATAATTATGGAAAAATTTCCTCAATATTGGTAGAATGCTTACATTTGTCATATGTAACGTACAGGATATCTTGGGGAATATGGAAGACATGGCTATGCAATGAGCCTGTAATTGGGATACACGTTTTTACCTGATACTTTCATTGTTGATTAAATGTACTTTTATGAAAACACAAACCGATTTGTTGATCTCCGGTGATCAGCTCGATGAAATCATTGAAAGGCACAGAGTATTTACTGAAACTTTGTTTTACTCCTTCTTCAATTTACATACAATGTGGGATTGATCTCAATATCTCCTACACACCGCCTACCAACAGAGAGTCTGTTGAGGCGTCTGTAACGAAAAACAGTTTAAATGAAACAGATGAATGTACAACAACTTAACCAATTGATTCCAGGAACGATTCTTCTGGAAGGGCATGCTTCAACCCTCTACACAAAAGCGTTCGCCTCTGACCTTATGAGCGATGTGCTCCGTTTTCAGATGGAGCAGACAGTGCTGGTAACAGGTCTGTGTACCATACAGGTACTGCGGACAGCAGAGATGTCCAATATCACCTGCATCATCTTTGCTCGTGGTAAACGGGTCTCTCCTGACATGTTGGCACTTGCGGAGGAGCATCACATCACCCTGATCGAATCAGCGCTGACCCTCTTCGAAATATCGGGGCGACTCTATCAGGGTGGACTGGAACCAGTGTACCGATGAAATTCTGTTATGAGATAACGGGAGGTGACTTCAGTGCAGGTGGCAGTGCCAGCTCACAGGTGAAGAAGACGCTGAAGCAATTTAACATTGCACCGCAGGTGCTTAGAAGAATTGCAGTAGCCCTCTATGAGGCGGAAATGAATGTTGTGGCACACGCATGGAGGGGTAGCATGTGTGTGAATATCAATGTGGATCATCTCAGTGTGGTGGTTGAGGATGAAGGTCCCGGTATTGAAGATATCGAACGGGCGATGGAGGAGGGTTTCTCTACTGCCACTGAGGAGGTGCGGCAGATGGGATTTGGTGCCGGCATGGGGTTGCCTAACATCCGGAAAAACAGCGATGAGATGGAGCTTACCTCCACACCTGGCATCGGTACAAGGCTTACATTGACAATCAGATTTTAACCTTGTATTGAATCATGACAAGGATGTGACAAACGACGTGACAAACAATGAGAGAGAAAAACTATACGCACTCTATTCAGATTGACCGGGATAAGTGTATCGGTTGTTCCCACTGCATGCGTGTCTGCACCACTCAGGCGATACGTATCATTGAGGGTTGTGCCGTGATACAACCGGAGCGCTGTGTGGATTGTGGTGAATGCTGCCGCGTCTGTCCCCAGCATGCCATCTACGCAATGGATGATGGACTTGCTTCTCTGCCTGCCGACAATTGCCGAATTGCGCTGGTTCCCTCCGTCTTTCTCGGCCAGTTTCCGTCGGATTACTCTGCCACCGAGGTGCTGGAGGCAGTGAAGAACTGTGGCTTTGATGAGGTTTGTGAAGTGGAGCAGGCGGTGGACTTCATGAAAGAGGCTTACCGGATTACTGCCGGCAACCATCCTCCGCGACCACAGATCAGTTCTTACTGTCCCGCCGTGGTGCGCCTGATACAAGTACTTTACCCCTCACTGACATCGCACATCATGCTATTGAAGGCTCCCCACGATATTGCCGCGCTCTACTTGCGACTTTCAAGGGAGTGTGCAGATGTCGATTCCCGCAATGTGTCGCTCTACTATATAACCCCATGTGCCGCCAAGACGGTCGCAGCACGTGCTCCCGTTGGGGAGAGTGCTTCACTTATCGATGGTACGGTGAACATGAAGGAGATCTACAACAAAACACTTGCCACCTTATTGGCCAGGAAAGAGAAGGGTGGGCGCAAGTACGTGGCCGATATGAGTCCTGATTCAGTCTGCTGGTCCCTCTCGGGTACCGAAAAACACTATTTTCCAGGTAGAAGCCTGGCAATCGACGGCATGGAGAATGTAATCGATTTTCTGGAGAAACTGGAATCGGGACATGTATCCGATATCGATTTTCTTGAGATGAGGGCATGTGACCAGGGATGCGCCGGGGGAATCCTCTGTCCCGGAAACCGATTTCTGACAGTAGAAAGACTGGAACAGCGACAGAAAAGACTGCAGCAGCTGAAAGATCAACAGGGAGGACGTGTGGAAAATAGACTGATGGAATTCAGTGAGATGTTACACCCCCTCTCCAGAGTGGAACCGGTACATCCCCGCGAAGGACTACTCCTGGATGAGGATATGGAGAAGGCACTTGTGAAGCTGCAACGCATCAGGAGATTAATGAACTACTTTCCAGGTTTCGATTGCGGTGCTTGTGGCGCACCCTCCTGCAGGAGCCTGGCAGAGGATATTGTGCAGGGAAAAGCCAGCATCTCTCACTGCGTTTTCGTGCAGCGGGTGATGGAGAAGAATTACAAGCTGAGCCCTGATCAGGCTTTCGTAGTGATCGAAAAGATATGGGGAAGGGGCAGGCTCAATAAATATAATGATCTCAATGAAAACGAATCTTAAGCTGCTCGCAAAGGAGCTAGATCTGACATGCCTGGCAGGCGAAGCATTCCTCGAGCGGACAATTGATGGAGCTTACGTCTCCGACCTGTTAAGCGACGTGATGGGGAAGGCAAACGCTGGGATGATATGGATCACCTCGCAAGTGCATCGTAACATCGTGGCGGTCTCCTCCCTCAAGGAATTGAGTGCCATCATCGTGGTAAATGAACGCCCGGTGGAGCCGGAGGTGTTGGCGCACGCCGAAGAGGAAGAGGTGGTGGTTTTCACTTCCGGACAATCCGCTTTTGACACGGCCGGTTTATTGTATAGTTATTTGAAACGAAATTAAAGTTCGTAAGCTGATTGTTTCCTCTTGAAGGCCAATGATAAAGCTTGCTGATTATAGCTTATGACATACCGTTAATAATTATGCCCTGGTACAACGCTGATCTGCATATCCACACCTGTCTGTCGCCCTGCGGCAGCCTGGAGATGAGTCCCCGCCGCATTATTGCCCGTGCTTGCGAGCGTGGAATGCAGGTGATTGCCATCACCGATCATAACAGCACCCGCAATGTGCAGGTATGTATGGAGTGTGGTGCTGCCGCGGATATCATGGTAATCCCCGGTTGTGAGGTCAACACGCAGGAGGAGGTGCACTGCCTTTGCTATTTCCCTCATCTGGAGGCGCTGCATCTGTTCCAGGAGTACCTCGACCGGCAGATCATCGACATCCCCCACGACCCGGAGCGCTTCGGATACCAGGTGGCAGTGGATGCCGATGAGCAGATCCTGTTTGAAGAGTCCCGTTCCCTCTTCACCGGTATCAGTGACGGCATTGAAGCACTCGAAAAGGTGGTGCACCGCTATGGGGGATTGTTTGTTCCGGCGCACATAGACCGGCAGGTATATGGTATCCTCAGCCAACTCGGGTTCATTCCGCAAGAGCTCTCATGTGATGCGCTGGAGCTGTCACGTCAGACCACCCCCGACGCGTTTGTCAGTAGTCATCCGGAACTGGAGAGAAGAGGTTTTCTACAGAATTCCGATGCTCACCGTCTCGAGGATATCGGATCTCTGCACACCCGTTTTCAGATGGAGGATGCCGGGTGGGATCACTTCAGGAAAGCCCTTTTGGAACAATGTTTTGAGGCGACGAATGTACCACCTGTTAATAGAAAATGTTGATGGTGACACTGGCAATGCATATGATTGATATCGTGCAGAATGCCCTCAGGGCGCAGGCAAATATGATCACGATCACTCTGGATGAAAGAGGAGATGAATCGTTGCTACTGTTCCAGGTGGAAGATGACGGCAGCGGCATGAGTCCGGAAATACTAGAGCGTTTGTCTGACCCCTTTTTTACCACCCGCACCACGCGAAGGGTGGGGCTGGGAATCCCGTTCCTGAAGATGACTTGTGAGCAGACAGGTGGCACTCTCCGCGTCTCGTCGGCCGAGGGAGAGGGTACAACGGTTGAAGCTCTTTATCGCACCGATAATCCTGACTGTCTACCCCTGGGTGATCTGGAAGGGTCGTTGTTGCTGATGGTGATGGCCAATCCCGGCATCCGCTTCCGTTTCACCTACCGGGTGGGGCCGGAGGTGTTCTCCTTCGACAGCGATGCGTTGCGGGAGCAGGGAATTGATCTGCAGCACCCGCAATTGGTGGTACCTGTAAAAGATTATATTAGGGAGAATCTGGAGGCACTCTGGCGGCATCGTGCCACGGTTAACTATCTCTGCTGAACCTCCCGGATAGATGTAAATAATGAACAACACAACATATATTGATTGAATCTTAATGCTATTTATGATGGAAAAAAGAACTGGAATCAAAACACTTGCCGACCTGAAACGAATACAGGAGGAGGTGAGCAGACGCATCGGCCTGCGTGACAAGGCTGAAAATCCCGAGTCACTGGTACAGGTGAAGGTGGCGATGGCTACCTGTGGCATTGCTTCAGGAGCCAAGGAGGTTATGGAGTACCTTGTCCTGGAGCTGGATAAGCGGGGTATTGACGCGGTGGTGACCCAAACCGGCTGTATGGGCTATTGCTTTGCAGAGCCAACCGTGGAGATCACGCTACCGGGAAGGGAGCCCATGGTCTTCGGCGATGTGAACCCGAAAAGAGCAGATGAGATCATCGAACGTTACATCAAGAACGGTGAACTGGTAGATGGTATCATTCCCCAGAACTACAACACGATTGAATCTTAAATCAATTGAATAATACTGTTATGAGTCAATTTAAAATGCATTTGCTTGTTTGTGCTGGCACCGGCTGCCACTCCTCACAAAGCGACCTTGTATATGAGATGTTGCGCGATGAGGTACAACGGAAACGGCTGGAGGGAGAGGTGCAGATCATTCGCACCGGTTGCTTCGGTTTTTGTGAGAAGGGACCCATCGTGAAGGTGCTGCCCGACAATACCTTCTATACACAGGTGAAGCCCTCTGACGCGAGGGAAATCATTGACGAGCACCTGATTAAGGGGCGTCGTGTGGAGCGGTTACTCTATCTCGATCCGGAGACAGAAGAGCATGTGCTGGATTCCAAGCACATGGGTTTTTACAAGAAACAGTTGCGCATCGCGCTTCGCAACTGTGGTACCATCGATCCGGAGAACATCGACGAGTCGATTGCCCGCAATGCCTACCAGGCGCTGGGCAAGGTGATTACCGAATATACCCCGGAGGAGACGATCAACCTGATCAAGCGCTCCGGACTGCGAGGACGTGGCGGTGCCGGCTTTCCCACCGGTCTGAAGTGGGAGATTGCCAGCCGCAATGATGCCGACCAAAAGTATGTGGTCTGCAACGCCGATGAGGGTGACCCCGGTGCGTTCATGGACCGTTCTATCCTGGAGGGCGACCCTCACTCGGTGTTGGAGGCGATGGCCATTTGTGGCTACTGCATCGGTGCTACGAAGGGGTTGATCTACATTCGTGCCGAATACCCGTTGGCCATTCGGCGGCTGAAGGTAGCCATCGCACAGGCACGCGAATATGGTTTGTTGGGCGAACAGCTATTCGGCTCCTCTTTCAGCTTCGACATCAGCCTTAAGTATGGTGCCGGCGCCTTTGTCTGTGGTGAGGAGACCGCTCTGATCCACTCCATGGAAGGTAAGCGGGGTGAACCAGCCAATAAGCCCCCCTTCCCCGCACAGAGCGGCTACCTGGGCAAGCCCACCAACGTGAACAACGTTGAGACACTGGCCAATATACCGGTGATCATCCTGAAAGGTGCCGAGTGGTTCTCTTCCATTGGTACGGAGAAATCTAAGGGTACCAAGGTGTTTGCCCTTGCGGGTAAGATCAACAATGTGGGTCTGATCGAGGTGCCCATGGGCATCACACTGCGGGAGATCATCTACGAGATCGGAGGCGGTATCAAGAACAACAAGAAGTTCAAGGCTGTACAGACCGGCGGTCCCTCGGGTGGCTGTCTTACCGAGAAACATCTCGACACCCCCATCGACTACGAGAGCCTTACTGCTGCCGGCTCCATGATGGGCTCCGGAGGAATGATCGTGCTTGACGAGGATGACTGTATGGTCTCGGTAGCCAAGTTCTACCTCGACTTCATCGTGGAGGAGTCTTGTGGTCGTTGCGCCCCCTGCCGTATCGGCAACAAGCGTCTGTATGAAACGCTGGAACAGATTTGTAATGGCAAAGGTACTGCTGAGGATTTGGAAAAACTTAACAATCTTTCCAACGTGATTAAAGACACATCGTTGTGTGGCTTGGGGCAGACTTCCCCTAATCCGGTGTTATCGACATTGAATAATTTTCTTGAAGAATACAAGGAACATGTTTTCGATAAAAAATGCCGGTCGGGAAAATGTAAGAACCTTCTCTATTATGTCATTGATGATGAAGACTGTGTGGGTTGTATGGCTTGTGTGCGGGTTTGTCCCGTCAACGCCATTACCGGTGCAAAGAAACTGACTCATTATATTCATCAGGAAAAATGCATAAAGTGCGGAGCCTGCATGGAGAAGTGCCAGTTCGATGCCATCAGCCTGCTGAATGACTATCCAAGGGTGACTCCAGCTATGGTGGATGCATAGTGAGAACCATGATAATAAACAATCACCAAAGCTTAATGCTGACAGCTTTTAACTTATATCTACAAAAAGAAAAATATGATACGACTGACAATAGATAAGAAAACGGTTGAAGTGGAACCGGGAACAACCATCCTGAAAGCAGCCCGAAAGGTGGGCGTGGAGATTCCAACGCTTTGCCATTTCGAACTGTGCGACATGGGCATCGAGAACAAGCCGGGTGGATGCCGCATCTGCGTGGTGGAGGTCGAGGGTCGCCGCAACCTGGCGCCCTCCTGCATGACAGAGGCACAGGAGGGAATGGTGATTAACACGCATAACATAAGGGTGCTCAACGCACGGACCACCGTGCTGAAGCTGATCATCTCCGATCACCCGTTCGACTGCCTGGTATGTGCCAAGTCGGGTGACTGCGAACTGCAGGATCTGGCCCGCCAGTTTGGCATCCGCACCGTGCCCTACGGTGGTGAGCAGTCGCACTACCGCAAAGACACCTCCCCTTCCATCATCCGCGATGTGGACAAGTGCATCATGTGCCGACGCTGTGAAATGATGTGCAATGAGGTACAGACAGTGGGAGCCCTCTCGGCGGTGAATCGGGGATTCATGTCGGTTGTTGCTCCCGCCTTTGAGATGAACCTGGAGGATTCTCCCTGCACCTACTGCGGCCAGTGTGTGTCAGTGTGTCCCACTGGTGCCCTCACCGAGGTGGACCACACCAATGACATCATTCGTGCACTGAGTGATCCTATGAAGACGGTCGTGGTGCAGACCGCTCCGGCGGTACGTGCTGCCCTGGGTGAGGCCTTCGGCCTGGAGCCGGGCACGCTCGTCACCGGCAAGATGGTTTCGGCACTGCGCGAACTGGGATTCGACTATGTGTTCGACACCGATTTCAGTGCCGACCTCACCATTATGGAAGAGGGCACGGAGCTGCTACAGCGTCTTCGCAGCCATCTGGAGGGTGATCCCAATGTGCGGCTGCCCATTCTCACCTCCTGCTGCCCCGGCTGGGTCAACTTCTTTGAGCACAACTTCCCTGACATGCTGGATGTGCCCTCCACGGCCAAGTCGCCACAGCAGATGTTCGGCGCCATCGCCAAGAGCTGGTTTGCAGAGAGAATTGGGGTGAACCGTAAAGATCTGGTTGTGGTCTCCATCATGCCCTGCCTGGCGAAGAAGTATGAATGTCAGCGCGATGAGTTCAGTGTGGATGGCAACCCCGATGTGGACTACTCCATCTCCACACGCGAGCTGGCCGCCTTTATCAAGCAGGCCAATATCGATTTCCTGAACCTGCCGGAGGGTGACTTCGATGATCCGCTGGGTGAATCCTCCGGAGCGGGTGTCATCTTCGGCAACACGGGAGGGGTGATCGAAGCTGCGTGCCGCACCGCATACGAGCTACACACCGGCAAAACGCTGGAAAAAGTGGAGTTCGAAGCGCTACGCGGCATGGAAGGGATTCGTTCCGCCACGGTCGATTTCGACGGCTTGCCCCTGCGCATAGGCATAGCCCACGGACTGGGCAACGCCCGTAAACTGCTCGATGAGGTGCGCGAGGGTCGTTCGCAATACCATGCAATTGAGATTATGGCCTGCCCCGGTGGTTGTATCGGTGGCGGGGGGCAGCCTTACCACCACGGTAAGAGTGAGATACTGGCACGCCGGGCGGCAGCCATCTACAGCGAGGATGAGCGAAAGACTATCCGCAAGTCGCACGAGAATCCATCAATCATTCGCCTCTATCGGGAGTTCCTGGGTGAACCGGGCAGCCACAAGGCGCATAGCCTGCTACACACAGAGTATTTCCCGAAGACCAACGAGGTGACAATCAATATGCAGAGTTAAAAAAGGAATCGTATGAACCAGAAAACAAATTTAGCTCCCGAGGTGTTGGCCTACATGGAGAAGTTAAACGGTAGCGATGGAGTGGAGGTGGTTGTCAACCTCCCGAAAGAGAAGGTTGAACAGATCAATGATATCTGCAATTCGTTCGACAATGATCCGCAGGAGTTGATCAACGTGCTGCATGAGACGCAACACCTGTTCGGTTACCTGCCTGCGGAGGTGCAGGATGTGATTGCCCACAACCTCCATGTTCCGGTGGCACACGTCTATGGTGTGGTCACCTTTTACTCTTACTTCACCATGATCCCCAAGGGAGAGCATCCCATCTCGGTCTGCACCGGCACCGCCTGTTATGTGCGGGGTGCGGAGAAGGTGCTGGAGGAGTTCAAGAAGGAACTCAACATCAAGGTGGGTGAAACCACGCCCGACGGGCGCTTTTCCATCAACTGCCTGCGATGTGTGGGGGCCTGCGGACTGGCTCCGGTGGTGTTGGTAGGGGAGAAAGTGTATGGGCGTGTTTCACCCGACGGGGTGAAGGCTATCCTGGCTGAGTATAACAAGTAAAGTGTAGATGGAGATGGTATTATCACCTTCGGCATGTTATGGCAAAGAGCTCGTTCTCTTTCCGTAGCGAAGGGAGTTGCCTTTAAGGTTGTAACCGATCCGGTGGCCGATGGCCTGAAGCCTTTCGTCCAGATAATCGAGCTCCTCTTCGTCGTTCCTGGCGGAGAGGGGCTTGTTTTCATAGAGGAAGTAATCATCCCGGTATCGTGAGGGGGTGATGTTGGGCATCAGTACGTTGGCACCGACAAGTATCGCCTCTTCACGTCCTCCCTTGTCAATGGCCTGTAGGGCCGTAGTGGCGGCGATGTTGATGTCGGGCATCAGGATGCGAAGCAGGGCGATCATCCGTAGCGCGAGTCGGAGACGTTCACCAAGGGGAAGCAGCCTGTAATGCTCCTTCCAGAGAGGGGTGGCTGCATGCTCAATGTAGGGTCCCATGCCACACATGTCTATCTCCATCTGTTTCATGAAGAGCAGGTCGTCCGCCAGATCCTCCACGGTCTGGAAGGGAAGCCCTATCATGACACCTGTCCCGGTCTGGTAGCCGGTTTTTTTAAGTGCCTCCAATGCCTGGATGCGACGGGTGTAGCTATGTTTTCCATCCTCCGGGTGTAGCTGCCGGTAAAGTTTTTCGTTCGAGGTCTCGATGCGGAGCAGGTAACGCTCGGCACCGCTCTCAAACCAGCGGCGGTATGTCTCTTCGGTTTGTTCGCCGCAGGATAGGGTGATGCCGATCTCGCCATCGGTAACCTTTTGTGCTTCGCGAACAATCCGGTCGATCTTTTTCGTGAAGGTGGCTGAAGCAATTTCCCCCGACTGGATTGCCACAGAGCCGACCCCCTTTTCATGCGCGAAGCGGATGCAATTGATTGCCTCTTCATGGGTAAGGGTATAGCGGTGTACCTCCCTGTTGGAGCAGCGGATGCCGCAGTAGTAACAATCTTTTTCACAGATGTTGGAGAGTTCTATCAATCCCCGCAGGTAGACAATGTTGCCAACATGTGTCTGTTTAATAGCTGCCGCGCGTTGGAACAACTCATTTTCTTCCTGACCGGTTGCTTTAAGGTGAGATACTATCTGTTCGAACGACAGCTCCCCGTGATTGTTCATCTCACTCATTCCTTTATTCATCAATGTCGTTGTTTTCATTGAAGATTGATTACTGTTCACCCTGCTCTGTTTGTTGTCGGCCTTTTTCCTCATTGGTGCTCAGCATCGCTGTTGCCCGTTCGAAGATGCCGTTCATGTAAGCCAGCGTCATGCCGTAGTTTGTCACCGGGATTCCGGCATCGATGAACGGGCGTAGCCGGTTGATCAGCTGCCTGCGGGTCACCATGCAGCCCCCGCACTGAATCACCAGAGCATATTTTCTTATGTCGGCTGGAAGAGATGAGAGACCGGAGACCACGGTGAAGTGCAGTACATGGCCGGTGAATGCCTGCAACAGTCTCGGGATTTTCACCCTGCCGATGTCGTCGCAACTGCTGTGGTGGGTGCAACTCTCAAGTAAAAGTACATGATCGCCCTCCTTTAGTTTGGAGATGTGTGGTGTCCCCCTCAGAAAAGAAGCGAAATCACCTTTTTGTCGGGCAAATAGGATGCTGAAGCTGGTGAGAGGGATCTCTTCCGGCAGTAACTGTGCAACCTCACCGAACAACTGACTGTCGGTGATTGCCAGGGCAGGCTTGATGCCTTTGTCCATGAAGTTTTTTAGTTCGGTTTCCTTCAACACCACAGTGATGCAGTCATGGTTCAGGGCATCACGAATCGCCTGGTTTTGAGGCAGGATGAGACGTCCTTCCGGTGCCTCGCTGTCGATGGGGGTGATCATCAGTACCACCTCCCCGGGTTTCACCAGATCGCCTATCAATGAGTTGTTCCCTTGTTTCGTATCAGGGATGATGCGCTTCAACGCTTCCACAACCACTTCTCTGTATGTGTCATCACCGGTATGCATGTCGATGATCTCCGCCGATGAATGATGCCGGATCACTGTTTCCGTGATGGTGGCAATCTTGTCGATGTCATTCTTGTTGTGCAGGATCAGATAGGGGACTTTGAGTTCTTTAAACTGAGCAATCAGCTGTACTTCATACTCCCCGAACTGGTTCCCGGCAATCAATAAGAGGGCACAGTCCACCTTGCTGATCACCTCCTTTGACCGGCGGATGCGTTGTGAACCAAGTTCCCCAAGATCATCAATGCCGGCGGTGTCAATCAGCACCACCGCGCCGATGCCCGGTATCTCAAGCGATTTTTTCACCGGATCGGTGGTGGTGCCGGGCATCGATGAGACGAGAGATACTTCCTGTCCGGTGAGCCAGTTGATCAGGGTGCTTTTGCCTGTATTCCTCCGGCCGAAGATGCCGATATGGAGTGTGTTGACGATCATTCTTAGCAATACATGTTTATGATTTTGAAATTTACAGGTTGGAAAGTTCGTTGATAGAGGTTCATCTCGTTAGGGTCTTCTTCGTTACTCGTTCTAATCTCGTTCTAATCTCGTTCTAATATGGTTCTAATATGGTTCTAATAGATTCGAACCAGAAAAGAGTCAGTTACGAGTCAAATAAGATGAATATAGGTTGTATATGTAGCGAATTCTAATGCATGCATGTTGCAATGTTACGCTAAAAATAGAGGTCCCTCTCCCCCTGTTTGATCTTTTCAATTCTTTCGCGTACTTCACCAGCCACCTTTTCGTTCAGTTGTTGCATGTTTTGTTCAATCACCACCCATCCCTTCCGGGCTGTCTTTTCCGGGGCATAATCCACCAGATACTCTGCCAGCGTGAGCATCGCATTGGGGGTACAAAACCGTTTGATGAAGCCCGGAACCGAGAATTCCATGAAGTGCTCACCGGTACGCCCCAGGCGGTAACAGGCGGTGCAGAACGAGGGCAGCATATCCTGCGCCAGCAGTTCCTCGATGATTTCGTTCAGGGAGCGGTCATCGTGAATCAGGAACTGCCCCTTGTTGAGGTCGTGCGGTTGCTCCTTCTCGGTGTAACTCCCCAGCTCGATGCGGGTGCCACCGTCTATCTGAGACACGCCAAACTGCAGGAGCTCATTGCGCAGTGCCGCCGGTTCACGTGCGGTGAGGATCATGCCGGTATAGGGTACTGCCAGGCGGAGAATGGCCACCAGTCGCGAGAAATCTGCATCCGACACGAAGTAGCGATCGCCCAGGTGCAGCATGGAGGCATCCTTGATGCGCGGGAAGGAGATGGTGTGGGGTCCCACGTTGTAGCAGGCCTCCAGATGGTTGGTGTGACGCACCAGCGCCATCACCTCGAAACGCCAGTCATAGAGTCCGAAGAGGGCGCCAATGCCCACATCATCCAATCCCGCCTCCTGCGCCCTGTCGAGCGCGGTGAGGCGATTCTCGTAGTCGGCCTTCTTTCCCCGCAGATGGTATTGTTTGTAAGCCTCCGGGTGGTAGGTCTCCTGGAAGATCTGATAGGTGCCGATGCCTGCCTCCCTCACGGTGCGGAACCCTTCGATGGTGAGGGGTGCGGCATTGATGTTCACCCGCCGGATCTCACCGTTTCCCTTTTTCACCCGGTAGGCGGTACGAACAGTCTCCGCGATATAGGCCGGGTCATACTCGGCATGCTCGCCGTAAACCAGGATCAGCCTCTTCTGGCCGTTGTCCTCGAGCGCCTCGATCTCTTTCACCAGCTCCTCACCGGTCAGCGTCTTTCGCACTTGCTTCTTGTTGGAAGCACGAAAACCGCAATAGGTACAATCGTTCGAGCATTTGTTGCCAACATAGAGTGGGGCAAAGAGCACCACGCGGTTGCCGTAGATTTTGCGTTTCAACTCTCGTGCACCCTCTTTGATGAGCTCTGACTGATGTTGGGTTTCTGCATTCAAAAGTATGGCCACTTCGGCCAGTGTGAGGCGATTTTTATCGAGAGAGCGGGAGATCACCTGCTCTACTTCCCGGTCGCTGGAAGTCGGACGGTTGAGTAGCTCCCATATCTCTTCCGGGTCGATGAAAGGTTTCATCGGTTCATCCGGTATGCGGTATGATTCAGGTCTGAATTTCACAGTGTTTTTTTTGTGATGGTCTAACAAAGATAGGGAATAATTTTCTCTCTCCTGGGATGGCAATCAATCTATTTTTTAAGCCGTTCACTGTGGTGCTTTTTGAAAATTGTGTACCTTTGCATTGAAAAATCATTTTATTCAAAAAAGGCCTCCTTGAGGGGTTATTCTGCCGGAAAATAGAATTATTTCATGACAAAAGTCAATTTCAGGGGTTTGGGAGTGGCCCTGATCACTCCTTTTAACGAAGATGGATCCATTGATTGGGGAGCACTCTCCAACATAATTGAATATCAGGTCTCAAACGGCACCGATTATATCGTGGCGCTGGGTACCACTGCCGAGACTCCGACCCTCTCGAAACAGGAGAAAGGAGAGATAGCCCGTTTCATCGTGGAGAAGGTGAATGGCCGCATCCCGGTGGTGAAAGGGGTAGGGGGTAACAATACCCTGGAGGTGGCTGAAGAGATGCGAAGCTGTGACACCACCGGCATCAGTGCTTTCCTTTCTGTAACACCCTACTATAACAAACCTACTCAGGAAGGCCTTTATCGCCATTTTTGCGCCTTGTCGCAGGCATCTCCACTTCCGATTATCCTCTACAACGTGCCGGGACGTACCGGCATGAACATGAGCGCTGAAACGACACTGCGTCTGGCGCGCGATTGCAAAAATATCATTGCAATCAAGGAGGCTTCGGGTGATCTGAATCAGATAAAAGCAATCATCGACGGGTCGCCGGAAGGGTTTCAGGTGATCTCGGGTGATGATGTGGTCACAACCGACGTGATCTCAATGGGTGGTGTGGGTGTCATCTCTGTCTTTGGCAATGCCTTTCCCGATAAGATGGCATGGCTGGTAAAACATGCCCTCAACGGTGACGCCCTGAACGCCCGCAAAAAGATGGAGGATGATTTCAACAACTTGTTTCACCTTATGTTCGTAGATGGGAACCCCAGCGGTGTGAAGTGCTTGCTTCATCAGCGGGGAATGGTGCACAACGTAGTGCGATTGCCGCTGGTGCCGGTGAGCGAGCATACAGAACGACTGATCGGCGAGGAGCTGACGCGATTGAAAGAGTGATATCCCGTTGCCGTTTTTTTTGTAACTTTGTAACCAAACTTTATACCGGACTATTATGAAACCGATATTTTACCTACTCACAATCGTTTCTGCAATGACAATGATCAGCTGTACACAGCAAAAAAGTACGCAACAACCGGAGGGGCTGGATCTATCATTTATGGATACCACAGCATCTCCCGGCGAAAGTTTTTATCAATATGCCACGGGCGGATGGCAACAAGCCAACCCCATTCCCGATGAGTATGCCCGCTATGGCTCGTTCGACAAGCTGCGCGAGGAGAACCAGCAGCAGATCCAGTCGCTGATAGAAGCCCTCGGCAGTGAGGAGCATCCCGCAGGATCGAATGCTCAAAAAGTGGGAGATCTTTATCGCATGGGTATAGACAGTGTCCGGCTCAATGAGCAGGGAGCTGAACCCATCCTCCCGCAACTGGAGGCTATTGCTGCCGCAAAGGATAAAGAGGATGTGATACGCCTGACCGCGCAGGTGAGCCGCTTTGCCGGTAATCCTTTCTTTGGCTTTGCCGTGGGTCCGGACGACAAGAACAGCTCGATGAATATTGTACACCTCTATCAGTCAGGCATTGGTATGGGCGATCGCGACTATTATCTGTTGGAGGATGATCATTCAAAATCGTTGCGTGAAGCATATGTCAAGCTGATGGAAACACAGTTTCGCAATGCCGGTTATGATGAGGCCAAAGCCGTCCAGGCAGCCGCAAACGTGATGCGGATAGAGACAGCACTTGCAAAGGCACATATCACCCGTGAGATGCGCCGCATCCCTGAGCTTAACTACCATAAGATGAAAGTGGAGGAGCTTCCAGCCGCGGTCGCTCCCTTTAACTGGGATCTTTACTTCAGCGAGATGGGCGCTTCCGGTCTGGATAGTCTCAACTTGTCTCATCCCGAACCGGTGAAGGCCGCCATCGCAATTATTGAGCAGGAGCCGTTGGCATCACTGCAGGACTATCTTAGCTGGAAGGTGATCAACTCAGCTGCCGGATATCTTAGCGATGCCTTTGTGGAAGCCAACTTCGAGTTCTATGGCAAGACACTTAGCGGCAGCAAGGAACTACGTCCCCGCTGGCGCAGGACAATCGATGCAGTGAACGGAGCTCTGGGAGAAGCGGTAGGACAACTCTACGTGGAGCAATATTTTCCGCCGCAGGCAAAAGAGAGGATGCTCACCCTGGTAGACAACCTCTCAATAGCTTTGGGAGAACGTATCAGCCAGTTGGAATGGATGAGCGACGAGACAAAGGCCAAGGCACATGAGAAGCTGGCCACCTTCACGGTAAAGATCGGTTATCCCGACAAGTGGAAGGACTATACTACCTTGGAAGTCCAAGACGACTCTTACTGGCAGAACATGGTCCGTGCCTCCGAGTTTGAATATGCTGAGATGATCAGCGAACTGGGTCAGCCTGTGGACAAAAGCAAGTGGTTCATGTCTCCTCAGACGGTGAACGCCTACTACAACCCCTCCTCCAATGAGATCTGCTTCCCTGCAGGTATCCTGCAACCTCCCTTCTTCTACATGGATGGCGATGATGCAATCAACTATGGCGGTATCGGCGTCGTGATCGGTCACGAGATGACCCACGGCTTTGATGACCAGGGACGCAAGTTCGACAAGGAAGGCAACCTTGCAGAGTGGTGGACAGCCGATGATGCCGCTCGTTTTGATGAGCGTGCCAGGGTGCTGGTCAACCACTTTGACAACATCACGGTATTGGATACCGTGCGGGCCAACGGCACCTTTACCCTGGGTGAGAACATCGCCGACCAAGGCGGTATGCAGGTTTCCTATCATGCATTCATGAAGACTGACCAGGCTGCTGCAGGAGAGGCAATCGACGGTTTCACACCGGCACAACGTTTCTTCCTGAGCTATGCAGCCCTCTGGGCGGGCAATGTGCGTGACGCGGAGATTCTGCGCCTGACAAAGATCGATCCCCATTCGCTGGGAAGGTGGCGTGTCGACGGAGCAGTGCCCCATGTGGATGCGTGGTACGATGCATTCAACATCACCTCCTCCGACCCGCTGTGGTTGCCGAAAGAGAAACGGGCATCCATTTGGTAAAATTTCACGACATCATCACATAAACGAATCAACTCATCAACAGATATGTTTTCAGGAATTGTAGAAGAGGCGGCCACGGTGGTCGCACTGAACCGGGAGAAAGGGAACCTGCACCTCACACTGCGATGCTCCTTCACCAATGAGCTGAAAGTAGACCAAAGCATTTCTCACAACGGCGTATGCCTTACGGTGGTATCTATTGAGGGGGATACTTATACCGTGACAGCGATACGAGAGACGCTGGAACGTTCCAATCTTGGATTGCTCGAGGTGGGCAGCAAGGTAAATCTGGAGCGCAGCATGCTGATGAACGGTCGTCTCGATGGCCACATCGTGCAGGGTCATGTGGATCAGACCGCTGTCTGCCGCTCGGTGACCGAGGCGGATGGCAGTTGGTACTTCACCTTTGAATATACATTCGACAGGGAGATGGCAAAAAAGGGCTATCTAACCGTTGACAAGGGTTCCGTCACCGTGAACGGGGTGAGCCTTACGGTGGTTGAGCCTACCGAGAACAGCTTCAAGGTAGCCATCATCCCCTACACATACGAGTATACCAACTTCCACCAGATCAAGGATGGATCGGTGGTGAACCTGGAGTTCGACATCATAGGCAAGTATATCAGCCGCATCGTGGCTTTGAACGGATAACAATGGATTTTCTGGAACTTGTTTCAACCCGGCAGAGTGACCGCTCCTTCGATCAGGAGCGTCCGGTGGAAAAAGAGAAAATTGAGCGCATCCTCGAGGCAGCCCGCCTGGCACCTTCTGCATGCAACGCACAGCCCTGGCACATGATTGTGGTGGATGAACCGGAGCTCAGGAACAAAGTGGCCGATGCCACCTCTGCCCGCGCCTTGGGGATGAACCATTTCACAAAACAGGCACCGGTGCATATCCTGCTTGTTGAAGAGCGGGTGAATCTTACCTCAGGTATCGGCGGATGGGTGAAGCAGAAGGATTACGCCCAGATGGATCTCGGAATCCTGGCGGCACACATCACCCTGGCAGCGCACGCAGAAGGACTGGGATCCTGTATCCTGGGATGGTTCAATGAACCGAAGATGCGCGAGTTGCTTTCCATCCCGCGCAACAAAAGGGTATGGCTCGACATCGTTATCGGCTACAGCCTGCAACCGTTGCGTCCCAAGAAGCGAAAGCGACTCAATGAGGTGGTTTCATTCAACGGTTACAGGATCATTAACGAGGAGACAGCCACTCCAAATGAGGCGGAATGAATCGTTTATAATCATTAAACTTTAATCTTTTTAACAACAAGAGCCGGAGGTTTTGTTGGTGGCATCGCAAAAATATGTCATCTTTGCACTCTAAAACAGTTTTTTAAACAAGCTGCCTCGAGCTGGTTCAACTACCGAAAACAAATGAATAGCAGGAAAAAAAGGATCTTTTCGCTGATCGCTTTTCTATCAATATCCGTTGTAATATTTGCACAACAAGTGGGCTCCAATTCCCCCTACAGCAGGTATGGGTACGGGTTGCTCTCCAACCCTTCACTTGGCGCCTCAGAAGCGATGGGAGGAATCAGTTACGGGTTGCGCCGCAGCCAACAGGTCAACCCCGGCAACCCGGCTTCCTATTCGGAGCTGGACTCACTCACCTTCATCTTCGATATCGGTGTTTCGGGTCACCTGGCTCATATGAACGACGGCATCAACAAGCGCGACTTTTACAATGGAAACCTCGATTACGTAGCAATGCAGTTCCCGCTGCTCCGCAATGTGGGAGGAAGTATTGGTCTGTTGCCTTATTCCAAAACAGGTTACAACTTTGGAGGAGTACGTTCTCTCTCCGACCTGCAATATTTAGAGAGTTACCGTGGTACGGGCGGTTTGACCCAGGTCTATGCCGGGGTTGCGTGGGAGCCTGTGAAGAACTTCTCCGCCGGAGTCAACATCTCTTACCTCTTTGGCAGTTTCTCCCGCAGCAGCGTTGTGATGCCGATCTCCAGCGCTGCCTTGGTGACTGAGGATAAACACTCTTATGCCCTTCGTAATTTGAAGTATGATTTCGGGTGGCAATATCATTATGAACTTGAAAAGAACCGATCCATAACAGTAGGAGCTGTTTACACCCCTTCTATCCGGCCAAAAGCAGATGTGAATCACTCTGTTTTACTCTTCAGCGACGATCCTTATGAGAATCCGTGGCTAACTCCTGCACAGGAGAAACTCAACGATACAATACAAGGGGCATCGTTTCAACTGCCCGAGTCCTTTGGGCTGGGATTTACCTACACCACCGGTCGATTGCTGATTGGTCTGGATGGCACTTACCAGAAGTGGAAGGGAGTTGAGTATCCTGACTTGCTGGATGACCTCACAGCAGACAATCGGTTTAACGACGTGTTTCGCATCAACACAGGGATGGAATATGTGATTGATCCGGTAAGCCAGAACTTTTTTCAGCGCATTCGTTTCAGGGGAGGACTTTCATATTCAAATGCATACAGCAACTTCTCTGTTGTAAATCCGGAGAGTGGCGTGAGCGTGGGTATGGGCAGTTACCGGGAATATGGGGTGAGTCTGGGTCTCGGATTGCCTTTTCGTGATTACATGAGCGGTCATGTCTCCATGCTCAACATCGGCTTCGGCTATTCCAGGCAGCAGCCGGATGCAAACTACATGATCAGTCAGGATATGTTTAAGATTTCACTGAACATGAACATCAACGAGTTTTGGTTCTTTAAACGGCAATTTAACTGATGAATCCTTATTTCAATTTGTATAGATGTGTGGGGACAGATTAAACTTTCCTTTTAACATTTCGTCCAAATCTCAACCATTGGAAGTAGAAACAACTTTAAACAAACAGAGAATATGAAAAAAATTTTAGTATCAGGTTTCATGGCATTCCTGCTGGTGGCAGGAGCCAGCGCCCAGAAAGCAGACTATGATCCAGTCAACTCTCCTTACGGACATGGGGAGGATAGTATCAGCTGCCGGGAGAACCTTAGCCTTATGCAAACCGCTGCAAAGGCTGAAGCTTACGAAAGTGCCCTGGGACCCTGGACAGAGGCCTATGTAAATTGTCCCGCTTCGAGCAAAAACATCTATATTTATGGACCTCGCATTTTCAAGGCATTGCATGCTTCCGCAACCGATGAAGCGAAGAAACAGGAATACCTTGACAAGGTGATGGAGATCTATGACAGACGGTTGAAGTACTTTGGAGCCGATGACGCCAAGGGTACCATCCTTGCATACAAGACCTATGACTACATGGAGCTGAAGGGTGACAAGACCGATCAAAAAGTGGTCTACGACTGGTTGGGTGAAGCAGTGAATGAAATGAAGGATGAGATGTATCCGCTGGATGCCTACTCCTACTACATGGTTGCCTCTCTGACCCAGTACCTCATTGACAACTCCAACAAAGATCAATATATCAGCGATTATTTTAATGTAGTAGGATATGTAGATCAGGCCATCGCCAACTACAAGTCGAGTGGTGACCAGGCCAACGCCGATTACCTGGGAATGGTGAAAGAGGGAATCGTGAAAGGTTTTGTTGCCAGCGGTGCCGGCGACTGCAAGACGCTCAACGAATATTATGCCGACAAGGTGGAACCCAACAAGCAGAACAAGGAGTTCCTGAACGAGGTGCTCGATGCCCTTGCATCGGTAGGATGTACCGATTCAGATCTTTACTTCACTGCATCGGAGTATCTGCACATTCTGGAGCCTTCTGCCAGTGCTGCACTGGGTCTGGCCAACAAGAGCTTGCGTGACAAGGATTATGACACAGCGGTGAAGTATTACAGCGAGGCCGCTCAGCTGGAAACCGACAAAAGCAAGTCGTCGAACTACATGATGCAACTTGCCGGCATCTTTTCCAACCAGCGTAACTTTGCCCGTGCCCGTTCGGCTGCTTACGATGCATTGGAGTACAATGCCAATAACGGAGAGGCCTATGTCCTGATAGCCCAGCTCTACGCCAGCTCGGCCAACAGCATCTTCTCTGAGCCTGAGAAGGCAGGGCTGGTCTATTGTGCTGCGGTTGATAAACTGCAAAAAGCACGTTCGGTAGATCCTAGTGTGGCGGGGAAAGCCAACAGCTTGATCAATCGCTACTCAGCAGCTTATATGGATACTGAGACCGCCTTTATGATGGGCATTAAAGCGGGTGAAACAGTACACATTCCCGGCTGGATTGGAGAATCCACCACGGTGCGTTTACGTTAAGAAACAGAATTCAAATTGAATAGGTGTTGAAGAAACAACACAATATATTTATATGGCGCATAACAACCATTGTAGCAATGGTTGTTATGTCGCTTTTTTTTGTTTCCTGCAAAGAGAAAGACGAGAATCTAGTGCCCTTCAGCTACGATCCTGAACAGGTGCCTACCATGGTCACCGATTCAGTTACCACGTTGATTTCCGATTCGGGAATAACACGTTATAAGTTGGTGGCTGATGAGTGGCGTGTGTTTGACAAGGCCACCGAGCCTTACTGGTTTTTCCCATATGGGATATATCTTGAACGATTTACACCAGACTTTAGTATCGAGGCAACAGTAATGGCTGACACTGCCTGGTATTTCAGCAAGAAGGACCTCTGGCAGCTGAAGAAAAATGTGCATGTGGAAAACATGAGGGGTGAGGTCTTCGACAGTGAGGAGCTGTTCTGGGATCAGAAGAACGAAAAGGTTTACTCCGAAAGTTATATTGTGATTAAGCGAGGAGTGACTGAGATCAAGGGATATGGCTTTGAGTCAAATCAGGCTATGACAGACTACCGCATATTTCGCCCACACGATGGGAAGCTCCCCTTTACCGAGAATCCTGTAGAAGACTCATTGCAACAGAATGCCGATACAACATTGGCTCTTCAAAAGAAACAGCAGCCGGAGCAGGTCATCAAAGAACAGCAACCATGACACCATCTCAATCCATCAGCTGGTTAATCGTCAGTTTGATATTCGCCCTTTTTTTCTCGGGCTCTGAGGCTGCATTCCTTTCCTGCGACAAGTTTAAATTCGCCATCAGAACCAAGAAGGCGGGTTATATGAACTATCTGTATAACACTTTATTCGGTCATTCGAAACAATTTTTGGCCACTTTGGCCGTGGGTAAAACCATGGCACTTGTATTTCTGGTTGCCTTTTCGCTGATATTGCTGCAGTTTCAGACAGCCGGAGCTGCTATCCCCCTTTCTCAGCTATTGATCTTTATCCTTTCACTTCTGCTGATCATACCAATCATTTATCAGTTGCTGCCGCGACTGTTGTTTCAACACAGTGCGAACTTCTGGATGAGGTTGCTTGTTTTGCCTGCTTTTCTCTTTTATGTACTTTTCTATCCGCTGACCCGCTTTTTCATTTTTTTCTCTAAATTCATACTGAAGCTGTTCGGTATTCCTATTGTTGATCCAAAGACAGAAGAATATGAACAACAAGAGTTGAACGCTTTCGTGAAGAAGAGCATCAACGAGTTGACAAACGAAGAGGATTTGGATTCAGAGGTGAAGATCTTCCGGAATGCCCTCGACTTCTCCGGCCTGAAAATCAAGGATTGCATGGTCCCGCGAGCTGAAATTGTAGCAGTGAGTGTTGATACAGATGTGGAAACACTGAAGGAGAAATTTATTGAAACGGGACTCTCACGGATCCTGGTCTACAAAGAGGATATTGACAACATACTGGGGTACATTCATATCTGGGAGATCTTCAGCCAACCAGCCGATTGGACAGGTTGTGTGGCATCCATCTCGTTTGTGCCGGAGAGCATGTCGGCCAGACAGCTGATGAGTGATTTGATGCAGCAACGCAAGAGCATTGCTGTGGTGGTCGATGAATTTGGGGGCACCTCCGGTATCGTGACCATGGAGGATCTGGTTGAGGAAATTTTCGGTGATATTGAAGATGAGTATGATGTGAAGTTGAACTTCATCAAGAAGGAGGGAGAGGATGCTTATGTACTCTCCGGACGCATGGAAATAGACCAGCTGAACGAATTGTACCATCTTGGACTTCCAGAGTCGGACGACTATTCAACCGTTGCCGGTTACCTGCTCCACCACACACAACGATTTCCCAAGACCTATGAGACGGTGATCATTGGTAAATATACCTTTAAGATACTGAAAGTTACAGCACGCAAAATTGAAGTGGTGCATTTGCAGATGAGTTAATAGTGTGACTGAATGTGTTTATTTCACCTCAGAGTTGCATACTTTTCCATGAAAAAACCGGTATATCTACTTTATTTTTACTAACTTCGCACCCTTATTTGAATCAAATTACATTTTACCTTTTAAACAGCACTAAAGATTAGTTAAATGGCTACTTTACAAAAGATTAGGGATAAAGGCACGTTGTTGGTCATCGTTATTGGGGTGGCATTGCTTGCTTTTGTTTTAGGAGACTTGCTCACTTCCGGTACCACTCTTTTCGGGAGGGCACAGGATAAAGCGTTTGTGGTAAACGGCGAAGTGATATCCACCAAGGACTATGCCGACAAGATTACTGAGTTTGAGGAGTTCCAGAAGATGGTGAGCGGTCAAAGTTCACTTGACGAGAACACCTCCGCGCAGATTCGTGAAGCGGTTTACCAACAAATGGTGCGTCAGCGGCTGCTGGAGAATCAGACAGGCAAACTGGGATTGAGTGTAAGCAAGGAGGAGATCAACGACTTGGTACATGGTGAGTTTATTTCACCTGTTCTGCAGCAACTTCCCTTTTTCGTGGATCCGCAAACAGGGATGTTTAGCCGTTCCGCACTGGTCGATTTCCTCAACACCATCAACATGCCGAGTCCCAATCCGGAGGAGCAGTCGATCGTGAATCAATACAAATCTCTCTGGCTCTTTATTGAAGAGATGGTCAGGACACAGCGTCTGGAAGAGAAATATATCTCACTGCTTTCCGGCGCCGTGATCACCAACGATGCAGAAGCAAAAAGCAATTTTGAGCTGACACAGCAGAATGCAGATATGGCCTATGTGGTCCAGAACTATTTCACCATTCCCGATACCGTTGTGACGGTAACAGAAAAGGAGATAAAGGCCTATTATGACAAGCACAAAGATGATTATCGTCTTGAAGCTCCTCTTGTGAAACTTTCTTACTTCACCAAACAGATTTTACCCAGTGATGAGGATTATGCAGAGGTAGAGGCTGAGTCGCGTGTGGCATTCACTGAGCTGCAGAACAGCCAGAATCCGGCTACCGTGGTTGCCGACTATTCTCAGGTACCTTATCGTGATGTTTTCATGAGTGAGCAAATGTTGACACCCGATCAGATTGAGTTCGTACGTTCAGCAGCCATCAATGAACTGTATGGCCCGGAACGTGAAGGTGACTCATACCAGATTGTAAAACTGATTGACAAGACGATTGCCCCTGATTCGGTACATTTCAGGATGATGTCAATTCCCAGCGGTTCCATGGTTGGTCAGGACTCAATTGTAACCCGTTTTACGGATAGTCTTTACAACGTGATACGCGAAGGGCAGTCGTTTGCTGATGTGGCCAACAGTCTCAATCCCAGCTCTAACGGTGGAGATGTGGGATGGGCCAGGGAGATCGATCTGGCATCGTTTGGTTCCGAGATGGTGGAAACAGTATTTAACAGCCCTGTAGGTGAGCTGGTGAAATTGTCGCTGCCGGGTCAACAGGTTATTGTTCAGATAGAGGAGAGAACCCGTCCGGTGAACAAGTATAAGGTAGCTATCATCGACATGCCAGTGATTGCCAGTGAGAAGACTTCCAATAACATTGACAATGAACTGAATCAGTTTGTATCCACACCCGAGGTGGGAAGCAAATTCAACGAACTGGCCTCCGAAAAGGGATACATGGTGATGCCCAATATCACAGTTTCGGCGAATGAATTCACATTGGCGCAGATACCAGGTTCACGACAGGTGATCACCTGGGCTGCCAGAGAGAAGAAGCCGGGCAGCGTGAAGAAGTTCGACTTGACCAATCAGCGCGTGATAGCCCGCGTAGATCAGGTGATCCCTGCCGGTACAGCACCCCTCTCAGAGGTTGCATCAGGCATCAGATCGCAATTGCTGAATGAGAAGAAGGCAGAGAAGATAATTGCTGACTTGAAAGGTCAAAACCTCACCACAATTGATGCATATGCCGAAGCGATGAACAGTCGTACCGACACAGTTCGGTTTGTCAACTTCAATACGGAAAATATCACAGGGCTGGGATATGAACCTGTGATGAATGCCCTCTCTGCCTTTGCACCGCTCAACAGCGTGCAGGGTCCTATCAAGGGGAACATGGGTGTCTATGTGACACAAGTGACCAATCGCACGCAGGGTACAGAGAGCTATGATGCCGATGCAGAAAAAAACAGCATGATGAACGAGAAGGCTTATCGTCTGCAAATGCAGTCGGTGGAGATACTGAAAGAAAAACTGGGTGTCGAAGACAACAGGTTCCGCTTCTTCTGATCTCTTCTTTCAGACAATCAAACAGTAAAAGGGCTGGCCATGTGGCCAGCCCTTTTTTCGTCTGTATCGCAGGTGTAGTGATGTTACTGCACCACGATACATCCCTTTTGTTCCAGCTGCAGGGTTTTGCTGGGTTGGTCACATACCTCGGTGGGTCCAAAGTATTGTATCGGACCGGGATATACGTAGTCAGTCTCAATGGCCCACTTGTCGCGCTGGCTTACGAAATAGTTGAACGGCTCACCGTTGAGCTCTACCAGCGCTTTCTGTATTACCGGTTTCATTTCGCCGTGACGTCTTTCCATGTTCATCATCATGGTGATGGGTATCCCGCCGGCAATCCACTCAGAAGCGGCAGCGGTTGTGTTGCGTACCGATGACATGTAACCTGTCTTACCGGCAGCAACCAGCATCGAAGCGGTGTAACCAAGTGAGTAACAATAGTCCGCATCATAGTTGGAGGGGGCGGCACAGCGACCTTCGTAGCCGAAGAAGTGGGTAATGGTGGCAAACTTACCTTTGTATTTACCCTCTTTCTTCCACTCGCTCAGCCTGTTCTTTACCATCTCTGCCAGGAGCTTCTCCGTTTCGATAAGCGACACCTGCACGTTGCCGTGCGGGTCACGGTCGAGGGTGAGCTGGCGAGCCACCGTTTCGGGCAGACTGGCATAGATCTCAGCGTTTTCGTGTGACAATTTGCTGATGATGTAATCGCGTTTACCGGAGCGACGTACCAGGTCGAACTCCTCCTGGTTGTGTGCCAGGAAGTCGTTCAGCTCACTGATCAGCTTCTTCATGGCGGGGATGAACTCGATCAGTCCCTCGGGGATGATCACCGTTCCGAAGTTGAGTCCTCTTTCTGCACGTTTGGCGATCACCGTTGCGATGTCGTCAATAATCTGGTCGAGCGACCATCCTTTTGCTTCTACCTCCTCGGAGACGATGCAGATGTTTGGATGTGTCTGGAGCGCACATTCGAGTGCGATGTGGGAGGCTGAACGACCCATCACTTTTATGAAATGCCAGTACTTGCGTGCCGAGTTACAGTCGCGCTGGATGTTACCGATCAGCTCCGAGTAGACTTTACAGGCGGTGTCAAAACCGAAGGAGGTCTCGATCTGCTCATTCTTGAGGTCTCCGTCGATTGTCTTGGGGCATCCGATGACCTGTACACCTGAGTTGATTGAGGCGTAGTATTCAGCCAGCACACAGGCGTTGGTATTGGAGTCGTCACCACCGATGATCACCAGTGCTTTGATGTCCAGCTCCTTCAGGATCTCCAGTCCCTTGTCGAACTGTGCCTTGGTTTCCAGCTTGGTGCGTCCGGAGCCAATGATGTCGAAACCTCCGGTGTTACGGTACTCGTCGATGATTTCTGCGGTCAGCTCTTTGTACTTGTGGTCTACCAGTCCGCCCGGTCCCAGGATGAACCCGTAGAGTTTACTCTCCTGATGCAGTCTTTTGATACCGTCGAAGATGCCGGCGATCACGTTGTGTCCGCCGGGCGCCTGTCCGCCGGAGAGTATTACTCCCACGTTGTATGGTGTGTCGGTGCCTTGTTTGCCGGCACTCCCCGAGAAGGTGACAATCGGCTTCCCATAAGTGTTTGGAAACAGCTTGGCTATCTCCTCCTGGTCCCGCACCGATTGTGTGGCTGCTCCCTCCTGAATATTCACGTTACCCTTCAATCCTTCGGGCATCTTGGGCTCATAAGTGGCCCTCGCAATTTGTAAAGCGCTTTTTGTCATTGGAATGAATTTTATGATGTTGATATCCTATGTTTTTGTGGAGAATGATTTGAAGCATCAAAAATAGCAATTTTTGTTGGTTTAAACGAACAATTTCGCCATCTTTACCATTTATATCATTATTCTCACAGCAGTATTGACCGATGAATGCCAAAAACGAACTAGGTAACATGGACATTGAAGCCCTTGAGGCTTTGTATCAGAAATATAAGGAGTCACCCGAGGCGGT
>DAINAS010000010.1:0-13041 GCA_036733365.1 Proteiniphilum sp. | reverse complement strand
ACCTTTACAAAGGAGGCGAAGCTGCAGATCCTCGACCGACTGATCGAAGCCTCTGGTTTCGAGGATTACCTGCACAAGAAATTTGTCGGTCAGAAGCGTTTCTCGCTTGAGGGTTCCGAGTCAATCATCCCCGCTCTGGCAGCGATGATTGCCCATGCGGGTCCTTACGACGTGAACGAGATGGTGTTGGGGATGGCACACCGGGGACGCCTCAACGTGCTGACCAACATCATGAAGAAACCTTACTCGCAGGTGTTTCGCGAGTTCAATGCACAGAACTACGAAGAGGAGATCAAGTATGGTGATGTGAAGTACCACCTTGGGTACAACAATACCATTGACTATGAGGGACGTACCATCTCCATCAGCCTCGCCCCTAATCCGTCGCACCTGGAGACAGTTGGTCCGGTGGTGCAGGGTATTGCACGTGCCAAGCTTGAGAATGAACATGACTTCACCGATGATTCGGTACTGCCCATCCTGGTGCATGGTGATGCCGCCATTGCCGGTCAGGGAGTGGTCTATGAAACCATTCAGTTCTCGAAGCTGCAGGGCTACAAGACAGGTGGCACAATCCATATCGTGATCAACAATCAGGTTGGATTCACCACCAGCTACCTGCTGGGGCGCTCCAGCACCTACTGTACCGACGTGGCCAAGGTGACACAGTCGCCGGTGTTCCACGTGAACGGCGATGACATCGAGGCGATGGTCTACGTGGCGAAGCTGGCGCTGGAGTTCCGTCAGATGTTCAACATCGATGTCTTCATCGACCTGCTCTCTTACCGCAAGTATGGTCACAATGAGGGTGATGAACCCCGTTTCACACAGCCGGAGTTGTATGACATCATCGCGAAGCACAAGAACCCGCGCGATATCTATGCCGAGAAACTGATCGGAGAAGGGGTGATTACCCGGCAGGCGTTCGATGAGCGTGTGGCAGCTTTTCACCAGAGGCTTGAGGATGATTATGAAGCATCACTTTCTACCAGCCGACTTAACCTGCAACCATTCTTCGCTGGCAAATACGAGGGAATTCGTTTACCGGAGGCAACTGATTTCGAGCATTCCGCTGACACGAAGATCCCGAAGGAACTCTTCCTGCAACTGGCAGAGCGGATTACCACCCTGCCAGCAGATAAGAAATTTTTCAACAAGACCGTGCGTCTGTTTGCCCAGCGTGCTGCCATGATCAGCGAAGATAGGTACGACTGGGCCATGGGTGAACTGATGGCTTATGCCTCTTTGGCATGGGAGAAGCATACGGTGAGGCTGAGCGGTCAGGACTCTGAAAGGGGCACCTTCTCGCACCGTCATGCTGAGATCATCACCGAAGACGGCAAAGAAAAATATTTCCCTCTCAAAAACCTGGGGGGTGAACAGGCTGCAGCGCGTGTTTACAATTCGCCCCTGAACGAGTACGGGATCCTGGGATTTGAATATGGCTACGCGCTGGCTCATCCTGATGGGCTTACCATCTGGGAAGCTCAGTTTGGTGACTTTTACAACGTGGGACAAGTGATCGTGGACCAGTACATCGCTGCCGCCCAGGAGAAGTGGGGCATCAAGTCGGGACTGGTCATGCTGCTGCCTCATGGTTACGAGGGGCAGGGCGCCGAGCACTCGAGCGGTCGCATGGAGCGGTTTCTGACTCTTTGTGCCAACCTCAACCTGCAGGTGGTGAACTGCACCACACCTGCCAACCTCTTCCATGTGTTGAGGCGGCAGCTCCATCGCGATATCAGGGTACCGCTGATCCTCTTCACGCCAAAGAGTCTGCTGCGTCATCCGGAGTGTGTCTCTTCGCTGGATGAATTCACCGAGGGTAGCTTCCGTGAGGTGATCGGGGATCACCTTTCCGGTGATCGCTCGAAAGTGAGGAGAATTCTTCTCTGCAGTGGTAAAATTTACTACGAACTGGAGTCTGCACGTCGCGAGGCGGAAAAGGATGATGTGGCAATCATCCGGATCGAACAGCTTTATCCTTTCCCTGAGAAACAGCTGCATGAAATCACAGCCGGCTATCCTTCAGATGTTGAATGGGTATGGGTACAAGAGGAGCCGCTAAACATGGGTGCTGCCTCCTTCGTGAAGCAGCAGCTGGGCAACTGCCATCTACGGCTTATAGGGCGGTCTGCCAGCGGTGTTACTGCCGAAGGATTGACCGCGCAGCACAAGATAAACCAGGCTGCGATCATCCAACAGGCAATAGATACCACAACCCACTGAGGCAGCCCCATCTCAGAATCAACTTCAATCAATCTCAATTAAAGAATAATGGCACAAATAGAGATCAAAATACCAAGTCCCGGAGAATCGATCACTCATGTAGAACTGACGCGCTGGCTGGTTGCCGACGGGTCTGTAGTAAGGAAAAACAGCGAGATTGCCGAACTGGAATCGGAAAAGGCAACCCTGATGCTGGTTGCTGACGAAAGCGGAAAAATCACTTTCAAAGCTCCTGAGGGGGAGATGCTGGAGGTGGGTGCAGTTGCCTGCGTGATCGATACCTCTGTAGCTCCGGAGGAGACAGCAACAGCAGAGGCCCCGGAGACAGAAGCATCTGTTGATGCACCATCCGGAGAAAAGGCTGAGGATGTTGCAACCCCCGAGCCGGAGAAAGAGGTTGTACCCGCAGAGAAGGGGCCGACAACCCCGTCAGAGAGCAGCGCTTACGAGGAGGTAAAGGTGACGCCGCTGGCTGCAAAGATGATGGAGGAGAACGGTCTCTCTGTGGAGGATGTGATTCAGGGACTCCGTCGTCTCAGAGGTGAAGATGTGGAGGCGGCGATGTCTGCCGGTAATCTTCACAGTTCCGTCGGCTTGTGTCAACCTGTGAACAGGGAGAGCCGCAGCGAACGGATGAGCTCATTGCGCCGCAAGCTGAGTGAGCGGCTGGTATCAGTGAAGAATGAGACTGCCATGCTCACCACCTTTAACGAGGTGGATATGAAACCAATCATGGATCTGCGCAAGCGTTATCAAAACCAGTTTGTAGAGAAGCATGGTATCAAGCTGGGGATGATGTCCTTTTTCCTGAAAGCCTGTGCGGTTGCCTTGCGTGAGTATCCCAATGTGAATGCCATGATGGATGGTGAAAACCTTGTGACATACGATTATGCCGATATCTCGGTGGCGGTGAGTGCACCCAAGGGACTGATGGTACCGGTGATCCGCAACGTGGAGAGCCTCACCCTTGCAGAGATAGAGAAAGCCATCGCTGAGGTAGCTGAGAAGGCTCGCAACGGCAAGCTTTCCATCCCTGAGATGACCGGTGGTACCTTCACCGTGACCAATGGTGGTGTCTTCGGCTCAATGATGTCGACACCAATCATTAATCCGCCGCAGTCGGCCATCCTGGGTATGCACAACATTCTTGAACGGCCGGTAGCCGTTGAGGGGCAGGTGGTGATCCGGCCGATGATGTATGTGGCGTTGTCGTACGACCACAGGGTGATCGACGGCAAGGATTCTGTTGGTTTCCTGGTGCGGGTAAAGCAGTTGCTGGAGAATCCGCTGGAATTGCTGTTCACCGGCAGCAGCGGGGAGAAAGCACTTCTGGATCTCTAATCCGCAGTGCGGGACTTTTCAACTCTTGTATTTAGCTGTTCTCGTTTTATACGAAAGTAAAACACTTACTCTGAACGGCCTACGATGGTGAAGCGGGCGAACTTGAGCAGCAGCTGTTTCTTACCGGCCGATTCAAAATCGACGAAAGCACGTCGGTCATTGCCGCCCATTTCGATGGTCGTGACCACTCCTCGTCCAAATCTCTCATGCTCGATGAGATCCCCTTCCTGCAGCTCTTTTGCCTCTTTCGATAGCGGAATGGATGAATTTGTCTGCTGCAGGGGAATAGCTCTTTTCGGTGGGGTGAAGCCCCGTTCTTTTTCCATCCGTTGTTCCCGCATCGATCCCCAGAAATCGTCTGCTTCGGCTGTGCGGGCCATACCGGAGGTGGTCTGTTTGTCCATGTCAAGATAGGAAGGGTCGATATCCTTCAGGAAACGACTCTCCCGTGCCGGGTTGGTCTGTCCGTTCCGAAAGCGGCTTTTGGCATAGGTGATGGTGCAGGATTCCCTCGCTCTTGTAAGTGCCACGTAGAAGAGACGTCGTTCCTCCTCCAGTCCCCGCATCTCTGAGCGTGCCATCGCAGAGGGAAAGAGCTCCTCCTCCATCCCCACCACGAAGACATGGCTGAACTCGAGTCCCTTCGCAGAGTGAACCGTCATGAGAGTTACCTTCTCGTTTTCCGCCTCGCGGTCGGTATCCTGGTCGGTGAGCAGTGAGACCTCCGAGAGGAAGTCCACCAGCCTGATCTTCTCCTCTCCCTGCTCCTGTCGTGTGGAGACAAACTCGCTCATGGCGTTGAGCAGCTCCTGTATGTTCTGTGTGCGGCTCATCCCCTCGGGGGTCATGTCCTCGTAGGCTTCGGCAGCGATGCCGCTCTTGCGGATCACCTCCTGTGCCAGTTCAAAGGCGTTGAGGGTCTCGTTCTGTTCGATGAATCCACTGATGAGAGCATGGAATTTTTCAATCTTTTTTGCCGTGCCGCTATGTACATCCAGTGAGTACACAGAGGGTGCGGCCACAACCTGCCAGAGACTGACCTGTTGTTGCCTTGCCGCGTAGGAGATCTTGCTGACCGTCACGTCACCAATCCCGCGGGAGGGGTAGTTGATGATGCGGCGGAAGGCCTCTTCGTCGTTCGGGTTCACAATCAGCCGGAAGTAGCTGATCACATCCTTGATCTCTTTTCGCTGGTAGAAAGAGAGTCCCCCGTAAATGCGGTAGGGGATGTTGTTCTTGCGCAGCGACTCCTCAAAGATGCGCGACTGTGCATTGGTACGGTAGAGTATGGCGAAGTCGCTCCAGGCAATATGTTTCTCGAGCCTCATCCGGCTGATCTTGTTGGCAACGATCAGTCCCTCTTCGAAATCGGAGAACGCACTCTTCACCTCGATTTTCTCTCCCACATCGTTGGTAGAGAAAACCTCCTTGAAGATTTGCTCGCTGTTCTTCTTGATGAGGCTGTTGGCGGCATTCACGATGTTCTGTGTGGAACGGTAGTTCTGTTCCAACTTGAACACCTTGGTCTCCGGATATCCGGACTTGAATTTCAGGATATTGTCGATGTTCGCACCTCGAAAGGAGTAGATGCTCTGGGCATCGTCACCCACCACGCAGACGCGGTGGTGTTTGTCTGCCAGCTGTTTCACGATGAGGTGCTGTGCGAAATTGGTGTCTTGGTACTCATCCACCAGGATGAACTGAAATTGGTTGCGGTAGCGCTCCAGGATGTCGGCATGATCGCGGAAGAGGATGTTCGTGTAGAGCAGGAGGTCGTCGAAATCCATGCTGTTACCCGACCGTAGTCGTTGCTGGTAGCGGCTGTAGATCTCACTGATGGCCGGACGGCGTGCCTGTCGGTCATAGTCCAGCAGTTCGCTGTTGGCGGCATACATGGCGGGTGTGATCAGGCTGTTCTTCGCCCTGGATATCTGGTTATGCACGCCTCCGGGCTTGTATTGCTTGTCGTCGAGCTCCATCTCCCGGATGATCAGCTTGACCAGGTTCTTGGAGTCGGAGGCATCGAAGATGGTGAAGTTCGACTGAAAGCCGATGGCTTCTGCTTCGTTGCGCAGGATGCGGGAGAAAATTGAATGGAAGGTTCCCATCCAGAGTCGGCGTGCCTGTTTCTCTCCCACCAGCTCGGCTATACGGCTCTTCATCTCTCTGGCTGCTTTGTTGGTGAAGGTAAGTGCCAGGAGGTAGTAGGGTGGGAGACCCTGCTCCAGGAGCCAGGCGATCTTATAGGTGAGTACGCGTGTTTTTCCCGAGCCTGCACCTGCGATCACCAGCGAGGGTCCGTCGCAAAACTCTACGGCAGCCCGCTGTGCCTCGTTCAGGTTGTTGAGGAACGTCGCTGATTTCTTTTCTTCTCTCTTCGAATGCATGGTACAAAAATACCACTTTTTATGATGACTATGGCAAAAAAAACCGCTCTCGATTGAGAGCGGTCCTGTAATTCTGTGCTGTGCAACAATTATCTGAAGGTGTAACGGAAGCTGAGTGCGAAGCCGCTATACCAGTAATCGTTGTAATTGTTGGTGAAGTTTATCGACGGTTTCCAGTCGAGTGAGGCCGTGAAGGGGGCACTGGGGAAGATGTACTCCAGGCCGGCAATTACATCTGCACCCAACAGGAGGGCACCATCATAATTGTCTCTGTTCTTGTGGATACCACCCAGGTGGGCACCGATACCGAGATACCAGTCCAGGTTGGGTGCACCTGCTACCGGCTGCTGGTATTCGTAAAGACTGGTCAGCTGGAAGTGGCGGGGAGACGCGGAAAGGATGAACTCGGCTGCACTGGCCGGTGCGAAGAATTTCTTCAGGGTAAGACCGTTGTCATAACCCAGGCGCACACCAAATGCGGAGTTGTAACTTTGTGCATGGATTGTAGTTGTGAAAGCAGTGATAAGAAGCGCTGCAAAAAAGATTTTTTTAAGTTTCATAAGTTGTTGTTTTAAATGAATAATTGTCAATTCTCTATTAGTTCCTGAATTGGATCTCTTGAAGGAATAACAATCCACCATTCTATTTGTTTAACATCGATTTAAAAAACTGGATGTTCGCGCTTCACTCATGTAGTTGCCTTTCGGTAGCATTCCCTACAGAGAGGCTGGTACTCTTCGGTCTCCCCCAGCATGATCTGGCGATCGTTCTTCACCAGCCGATGAGAGTAGCTGGCCAGACTGCCGCAGCGCACGCAGATAGCATGTACCTTGATCACATCATCGGCAATGGCACAGAGTCCCGGGATCGGTCCGAAGGGGACACGCCGGAAATCCATGTCGAGGCCTGCGATGATCACCCGCACCCCCTGGTCGGCCAGTTGCTGGCAGACACCGATCAGCCCCTCGTCGAAGAACTGAGCTTCGTCAATGCCTACCACCTCCACGCCTGAGGAGAGGAGCAGGATGTTGCTGGAGTGCTCCACGGGAGTGGAGAGGATGGCGTTGCGGTCGTGCGACACCACCTCCTCCTGCGAGTAGCGGGTGTCGAGTGCCGGTTTGAAGATCTCCACCTTCTGGCGGGCAATGCGTGCGCGACGCAAGCGGCGCAACAGTTCTTCTGTCTTGCCGGAAAACATGGATCCGCAGATCACTTCAATGCGGCCGGCGCGCATGGTCTCGTTGTGGTTTGTTTCGTTGTACATGCCTGTGTGGTAGGATACTCCCAATGTTGCTGAATCACATTCGTCATTCAGCTGCATGCGGGAGCATGATTATTTTCCTTTTACAATTTTCTTGATCTCGTTTAGTTTGTTGAGTGCTTCAATGGGTGTCAGGTTGTTGACGTCGAGGTTGAGGATCTCGTCGCGCACCTGGCTCAGTATCGGGTCGTCGAGCTGGAAGAAGCTGAGTTGGTACCCTTCTCGTTTGCCGATGAAGTCGTTGATAGGCTTGCTGATTCCCTCTTTTCTGCCGTTCGATTCCATCTCGCCCAGGATGGCGTCTGCGCGGCGGGTGATGCTTTGTGGCATCCCAGCCATGCGGGCCACGTGGATTCCAAAGCTGTGCTCACTGCCTCCGGGCATCAACTTGCGGAGGAAGATCACCCTGTTGTCGATCTCCTTCACTGCCACGTTGTAGTTCTTGATCCGTTTGAAAGATTTCTCCATCTCGTTGAGCTCGTGGTAGTGGGTGGCGAAGAGCGTCTTAGCACGTGCCCGCGGGTGCTCGTGGATGTATTCCACAATGGCCCAGGCAATGGAGATGCCGTCGTAGGTGCTGGTGCCGCGCCCCAGTTCGTCAAAGAGGATGAGGCTCCTCTCGGAGAGGTTGTTGAGGATACTGGCCGCTTCGTTCATCTCCACCATGAAGGTGGATTCGCCCAGAGCAATGTTGTCGGAGGCTCCCACACGGGTGAAGATCTTGTCTACCAGCCCGATGGTAGCAGACTCCGCGGGTACGAAGGAGCCGATTTGTGCCATCAGGGTGATGAGGGCTGTCTGACGCAACAGCGCCGACTTACCCGCCATGTTGGGGCCGGTGATGATGATGATCTGTTGCGTATCGTTGTCGAGGTAGAGATCATTGGCGATATAGGGCTCGTCTGCAGGTAGTTCCCGTTCAATCACCGGGTGGCGACCGTTGTGGATTTCGATGGCATCGGAGCGATTGATCATCGGGCGGATGTAACGATACTGACCGGCTGCTGTGGCGAAAGCCAGGAGACAGTCGATCCGTGCAATGAGAGCGGCGTTGACCTGTATGGTCGCTATGTAGCGAACAACATCTTCCAGCAGGGCGGCATAGATACGGTTCTCGAGGGCGATGATCTTCTCCTCTGCACCCAGGATCTTCTCCTCATATACTTTCAGCTCTTCGGTGATGTAACGCTCGGCACTCACCAATGTCTGCTTGCGGATCCATCCCTCAGGCACCTTCTCCTTGTGGGTGTTGCGGACCTCTATGTAGTATCCGAAAACATTGTTGAAAGCCACTTTCAGCGAGGGGATCCCGGTGCGCTCGCTTTCACGTTGCTGCAATTGCATCAGGTAGTCTTTGCCGCTGTAGGCAATCTGTCGCAGTTCGTCGAGCTCCTTATCTACTCCCTTGCCGATGAATCCCCCCTTGTGCATCAGTGCCGGGGGGTCGGTGGTGATTTCTTTTTCAATGCGCTCTCTTAATGCCGTACAGGGATCCATCTTCCTACCCATCTCCTCTAAACTCTTGTTGCCTGAGGTGAGGAACGCTTCCCGGATCGGTTCCAGGGCTGTGAGTGCTACTTTGAGTTGTACCACTTCACGGGGGGTGATACGACCCACTGCCGCCTTCGAGATGATTCGCTCCAGGTCACCAATCAGTGCGATTTGTTCTGTGAGAAGTGCTTTCAGTTCCGGCTGCCGGAAGAAGTTCTCCACTACATTGAGTCGTTCGTTGATTTCCTTCTCCTCTTTCAGGGGGAAGAGCAGCCATCGGCGTAGCAGGCGTGATCCCATTGGGGAGAGGGTTTTGTCCAGCACGCTGAGCAGTGTTTTACCCCCCTCGTTCATCGGGGTTACCAGCTCGAGGCTGCGCACGGTGAAGCGGTCGAGGCGCATGTAGCGTTCCTCCTCAATCCGGCTCAGTGCAATGATATGTCCTATCTGTGTGTGTTGCGTGAGGTCCATGTAATGGAGAATCGCCCCTGAGGCAATGATGCCCAGGGGGAGGTGTTCCACGCCGAATCCCTTCAGGCTCTTGGTGCCGAAGTGGTTGAGCAGGCGATCACGAGCCGCCTCATCTGTGAAGATCCAGTCCTCCTGCTCCGAGAGGAGCCATGCGCTGCCGAAGGTCTCCGCCACTTTTCTCTTGTTGCCACGCTCCACCAGCAGCTCTTTGGGTGAGAAGCCGGCGAGCAGCTTGTCGATGTCGGCCCTTTCTCCCTCTGTTGTGAGGAACTCGCCGGTGGAGATGTCGAGGAAGGCGATGCCGTAGCGATTGTTTTTGCCGATGTGCAGAGAGCCGAGGAAGTTGTTCTCACGGTGGTTCAGGATGGTGTCGTTGATGGAGACGCCCGGTGTCACCAGTTCGGTGATGCCCCGCTTCACAAGCTTCTTGGTCAGTTTGGGATCCTCCAACTGGTCGCAGATTGCCACCCTCTTACCTGCGCGCACCAACTTGGGCAGGTAGGTGTCGAGTGCGTGGTGGGGGAACCCGGCCAGTTCCACGAACTGGGCGGCACCGTTGGCACGACGGGTAAGGGTGATACCCAGTATCTCGGCGGCGATGATGGCATCGTCAGAGAAGGTTTCGTAGAAGTCGCCCACGCGGAACAGCAGGATGGCATCGGGATGTTTCTTCTTGATCTCGACATACTGCTTCATCATCGGTGTCTCTGCTATCTTCTTTGCCACGGGCTAATCCTTTGTTGTTTTAAAGAAGCGAAATTACAAAAAAACGCCGAGTTTCAAAGCGAATTCATCAATATGTCAACAGACGCTGCAGCTCCTTCACCCCTTCCGAAGCCCCCATGCGGATATGGTGTATGTCGTAGCGGCGGGTGGTTACATCCTTTGGGTCGATCAGGTAAACCGGAACACTCCTGCGCACATCGTCGAGCAGTCCCGCGGCGGGATAGACGTTCATGGAGGTACCGATGATAACGAAGATGTCGGCCTGGCGGGTAATTCTTTCCGCTTCCGGCATCATGGGGACTGGCTCGCCAAACCAGACGATATGGGGCCGCAGCTGGAATCCTTTCTCACAAAGGTCGCCCGGGAGGATGTCGCAATTTGTCGGATCCAATTCGTAGACAAGTGCCTCGTCACCCGTAGAGCGGGCTTTCATCAGCTCACCATGGAGGTGGAGCACCCTGCTACTGCCGGCCTGTTCGTGCAGGTTGTCGATGTTCTGGGTGATGATATGCACATCGAAATCTTTCTCCATCGCAGCCAGCACCTTGTGTCCTTCGTTGGGGCTGACGCGCAGCAGTTCACGGCGGCGCATATTGTAAAAACCGAGTACCAGCTCCGGGTCGGCGGCAAATCCTTCGGGTGTGGCCACCTGCTCCACCGGGTAGCGATCCCACAGTCCACCTGAATCGCGGAAAGTGGCGATGCCGCTTTCCGCACTCATGCCGGCGCCTGTCAGCACCACTAATTTCTTTTTCATCAATTGGTTCTCCTCTCTTCTAATTCAGCAAAAATAGTTTTTTATTGCGGGATAAGGGGTATAATTCAACATAAAATCGTACTTTTGTGCCCAAATGTCATAAAAGAAAAAAGTGAATGGATAAATTAAGTTATGCCCTCGGGATGAGTATGGCCTCAAATCTGATGAATTCCGGGTTGCGCAATATCGATGTAGCCTCTTTTACCGATGCTTTCAACAGTGTATTCAACAACGCAACCCCATCGTTGTCGCCACAGGAAGCCAACCAGGTGATCCAGGAGTTTTTCAGCAAGCGTCAGGATGAGATGCTGACCCGCAACCTGGAAGAGGGAAAAGCCTTTCTGGCTGAAAACGGAAAAAACGAAAAGGTGGTCACGCTGCCCAGCGGTCTCCAGTATGAAGTGCTGACTGAAGGCAATGGTGCCAAGCCTGCCGCCACCGACAAGGTGAAATGTCATTACCACGGTACGCTGCTCGACGGCACCGTCTTCGACAGCTCGGTACAGCGTGGAGAACCTGCCCTGTTTGGTGTGAATCAGGTGATCAAAGGATGGGTAGAAGCTTTGCAGCTGATGTCTGTCGGTTCCAAGTGGCGTCTTTTCATCCCCTCTCACCTGGCATATGGCGAGCAGGGTGCAGGCAACTCCATCGAACCCAATTCAACGCTGATCTTCGACGTTGAGTTGCTCGGGATTGAATAGGCTCAGTCGAACTAAAGAATTAGAATCAAAAGATTTTCAACGAATAAATTAGTAAACAGAAATGAAGAAAACAATTTTGGGCACTTTCAGTGCCGTAGCCGTGATGGCATTGATGATGGTCTCCTGTGGCGGTGCCTCTACCCCCAAGACCTCTCTGAAGAACTCAGTTGACAGCGTATCTTATGCATACGGAGTAAGCATGACCGATCAGGGGTTGGTTCAGTTCCTGGAACAATCTGGTGTACTGCAGAGCACCTCAGGCATTGAGTATGATTACCAGATGCGGATTGCATCGGCCGATTCCACCCAGAAAGAGGTGTTGCAGAAGGAAATGAACGCGAAGGTTGATTCAATCAACAAGATCAACGCTCCCCGCCTGAATCAGTTTATCAAAGGGCTTACCGAAGCGATGGGTCTGGAAGAAAACTCTGCATACGGCAATGGTTTGAGTATCGGTGTGCAGTTCTCACAGCAGATGTTGCCGCAGTTCAACGAGATGTTGTTCGGCAGCGACTCTACCAAGAGTGTAAATAAGGATCAGGTGCTGGCGGGCATCATCTCCGCGCTGAAGAACCAGGAGCTTGCCATCAGCAAGATGGAAGCAAGCGGCATGGTTCAGTCGGCTGCCGAGAAAGCACAGGCTGAACAGCAGGTGCGTCAGGAGGAAGAATTGAAAGCACAGCACCAGGAGAGCATCGCTGCCGGTGATGCCTTCATGGCTGAGAATGGCGCCAAAGAGGGAGTCGTAACCCTTCCCAGCGGATTGCAGTATGAGATCGTTCGTGCCGGAAACGGCCCCATGCCCACCGAAACCGACCGTGTGAAGGTGCATTATCACGGTACGCTGATCGACGGTACCGTCTTTGACAGCAGTGTGGATCGCGGCGAACCTGCCACCTTTGGTGTGAACCAGGTGATTGCAGGCTGGACGGAAGCCCTCAAGCTGATGCCGGTAGGATCAAAGTGGAGACTCTATGTTCCTTATGACCTGGCTTATGGCTCTGCCGACCGTGGCACCATCAAGCCCTTCTCCAACCTGATCTTCGACGTGGAACTGCTCAGCATCGAGAAATAAAGAGAACTGAGTTTGATTAATATGAAGAGACTGCCTCAAACAAGAGGCAGTCTTTTTTTTGCACAAAGTGCCTCATCCTGAAATTGTTTTTCTTCTTTTTTGGAAGCTCTTCTTATATTCTAATCTTGTGAGGCTGTTTCAATATACAAATGAGATGGCTTTTTTTCATCCCACCCACTAAGATTCGCCTTATATGGCTCTTTACAGCATATCAATTCAGTCGTAACTGACTCTAATCTGGTTCGAATCTATTAGAACCATATTAGAACCATATTAGAACGAGATTAGAACGAGATTAGAACGAGATTAGAACGAGATTAGAACCTGTAACGAAGAAAATAGGCTGTCTCTTCTTAAAATAGGGCTACTCAAACTGTAACGAATAAACAAAAAAAGGCCGTTTCACTTACCCCAATCCATTTCGTTCTTCCATAGGTGAAAGTGATGGGTCATTGACAAAATAAGTAAGAGGCTTACTTTTAGTTGCAGAAAATGCCTTAATATTGTCATTTTTCAAATAAAAGTGCTTTTGTCATGTTAAATAATAGCAGTTTGAGGCTATAAAAGTTGCATCATGTGTATTTAAAATTTATCTTTGTCTT
>DAINAS010000009.1:0-96354 GCA_036733365.1 Proteiniphilum sp. | reverse complement strand
ACAAAAATAAGCTTTTATGCTTAACTCTGTGTCCCGGCTAAGTTAGTAATTCCACTTACACCATTATAAGTTATTCTAACTAGTAAGGGAGCACTCCCATTTCTATACTTTTTGTTTTTCCTTAAAAAATAGCTTACGCTAAAAGTTGACTTTTCCATAGCTTTACACTTTAATTTTTTAATGATTGTAATACAGTGTTCTGCTATTTGATATATAGTGCTGTTTTACTGCTTATTACAGATGTTAATTTTCAAGACTAGTGTTTTGTTCTGTTTATTAAATTTAGAACACCAGTTTGGCACCTCACATCTATTAATAATACTGTTTCGGAATATTGAAGAGATTGATATTTTAGGAGTTTAAAAGTTATAGCAAAACCTCTTCTACATTATCTTTTAGTATCATTTAAAGCATAAAAAAACTCCCTTAAGATTTCTCTTAAAGGAGTAGTAATTGGTATTTTGTGCGGCCGAAGGGACTCGAACCCCCACGCCTCTCGGCACCAGATCCTAAGTCTGGCGCGGCTACCAATTACGCCACGGCCGCGAATGGAACTGCAAAGATACAATTATTTATGATATGGCTGATTCAGTTGTTCAATTTTTTCACCAGCGAATCTATTACCTCCGGAAAATGGGCATACTCCAGCGCATGCACCTTGCGGGCCACTTCTTCGGGTGAGTCACCCGGCAACAGTTCACAGCGCGCCTGGAAGATAATATCCCCCTCATCATAATGCTCGTTCACGTAATGGATTGTGATGCCTGATTCCTTTTCGCCCGCTTCAACCACCGCCCGGTGTACCCGGTCGCCATACATTCCCTTGCCACCATAGAGGGGCAGCAACGCCGGATGGATGTTGATGATGCATCTGGGATAGGCATCGAGCAGGGGCTGCGACACCTTCAGCAGAAACCCTGCCAGGACAATGAAGTCTATCTGATACTGCCTTAATATATCCAGCACCTCAAGTCCCTTATCAAAAGCATCTTTGCTAAATGTTACAGAGGGGATCCCCAGTCTTTTGGCGCGCGCATGCACAGGGGCATCTGCCTTGTTGGAGAGAATCAAAGCGATTTTCACGTCGTCACGCTGGTGAAAGTAGCGGGCAATCTGCTCAGCATTGCTGCCACTACCCGAGGCAAAAAGGGCCAGTAATACCATAAAATGAGGTGGTTTATTGCACAAAGATGGTTTATTTGTGCATTTTTTTTGAATTTAATCGACAATTGTTTGCACAATTAGAGAAAAAATGCGTTACTTTGCAAGCGCAAATGTAAGAATAATATTTTATTTATTAATTAATATCGAAAGTTATGTCTGAAGTAGCACAAAGAGTGAAATCGATCATTGTTGACAAACTGGGTGTAGAAGAATCTGAAGTAACAGAAACCGCCAGCTTCACCAATGACCTGGGCGCTGATTCTCTCGACACGGTAGAGTTGATTATGGAATTCGAGAAGGAATTCAACATCTCTATCCCGGATGATCAGGCTGAAAAGATCTCTTCAGTGGGAGATGCTGTTGCCTACGTAGAACAACACGCAAAATAATCCATCCCTACATGGAGTTAAAGAGAGTTGTAGTAACAGGCCTGGGAGCGATTACACCGCTGGGGAATGACGTTCAGACCACTTGGGAGAACGCCCTGGCAGGTAAGAGCGGTGCCGGGCCTATTACTCATTTCGATGCATCCCTTTTCAAGACGCAGTTCGCCTGCGAAGTGAAGGATTTCAACCCGGCTGATCACTTTGACCGCAAAGAGGTCAGAAAGTACGACCGTTATTCACAGCTGGCCATCAAGGCTGCCAAGGATGCAATGGGCGATTCCGGACTGGACCTGGAGAAGGAGAACCTGGACCGCATCGGAGTGATTTTTTCTGCCGGGATCGGCGGCATCAAGACGTTTGAAGATGAGGTGGGTGAATATTTCACCAACAAGGAGAGAGGGCCCAAGTTCAATCCCTTTTTCATTCCGAAAATGATAGCGGATATCGCTGCAGGGCATATCTCTATGATTTATGGACTGAGAGGACCCAACTATGCGACCGTTTCGGCTTGTGCCTCTTCCACCAACGCCATCGTAGACGCGTTCAACCTGATACGCCTCGGGAAAGCAAACGCCATCGTCACCGGTGGTGCCGAAGCGACCATCAGCCCCTCAGCTGTGGGTGGTTTCAACGCGATGCATGCCATCTCCACACGCAATGACGATCCCCTCACCGCTTCACGCCCCTTCAGCGCCAGCCGCGACGGGTTTGTTATGGGTGAAGGGGGAACGGCACTCATCCTGGAGGAGTTGGAACACGCCATCGCACGAGGTGCCACCATCTACGCAGAGGTAGCCGGCGGTGGCATGTCGGCCGATGCCTATCACCTCACCGCCTCCCATCCCGACGGGCTGGGTGCGAAACTGGTGATGCGCAACGCGCTGGAGGATGCCGAGATGACTCCCGACCAGATCGACTACATCAATGTACATGGAACAGCCACACCGGTGGGCGACATCTCGGAGGCGAGAGCCATCCTCGATGTATTTGGAGAGCACAGCTATAAGCTGAACATCAGCTCTACGAAGTCGATGACCGGCCACCTTCTCGGTGGAGCGGGAGCCTTGGAGGCGATGCTCTCCATCCTGGCCATCCGCGATCAGGTAGCCCCCCCCACCATCAACTTCACCGAGGGGGACGAGGATCCTGACATTGATTACCGGTTAAATTTCACTTTCAACAAAGCTCAAAAAAGGGAGATAAGAGCTGCGTTATCGAACACTTTTGGCTTTGGGGGACACAACGCAAGTGTAATTCTCAAGCAATACAACCAGTAGTGTGTTAAGAAGATTTGTCAAAAGAGTAAAGGCTCTCCCGCACAAGGGTAAGGAGCCTTATCTTTCGTTTTACAAGGTACTGGGATTCTATCCCGACTGGATTGATCTCTACCGGGAAGCCATGACACACCGCTCCTCATCCGTCCGTTCGCAGAAAGGTAAATGGGTGAACAACGAGCGGCTCGAGTTCCTGGGCGACGCCATCCTTGATGCCATCGTGGCCGACATCCTCTACAAGCAGTTCGACCACAAAAAAGAGGGATTCCTCACCAGTACCCGTTCACGCATCGTGCAGCGTGAGACCCTCAACAAGATTGCCATCGAGCTGGGTCTCGACAAGCTGATTGTCTCCTCCACCCGCAACCTTGCCCACAACACCAATATCTACGGTGACGCGCTTGAAGCGCTCATCGGTGCCATCTACCTGGACCAAGGCTATCGCGTGGCGAAGCACTTCGTCTATGAGACGCTGATCAAGCAGCACATCAACATGGATAAAGTGCTCAAGAGCGAGGTGGACTTTAAGTCGCGGCTCATTGAGTGGGGGCAGAAAAACAAGGTGGAGGTATCGTTCGAGGTGACCGAATCATCCTACGATGCCCAGAACAACCCGGTATTCTTCTCTTGTGCCCGGGTCGCAGGGGTTGAGGTCGGCTCCGGAAAAGGTTATTCGAAGAAGGAGTCACACCAGATGGCTGCCAAGATCGCCATCAAGAAACTGCGGGAGAGCAACGAGCTGCAGGAAGTGCTGCTGAAGGAAACTGAACCTGAATCATCCGTTGGCTCCGGCAATCAGGAAGAATAGAGCATCACAGCACAATGAAAAAAGAAAAGGCACCTTGCGGTGCCTTTTTTCTATTGTTACCATATCCCGAAGGAGATTCCCATCCGTTTGCCCTGCACCACCAGATCGGTGTCGGGCGTCACCAGGCTCAGTTTTCCTGCCACCTCCTCAAGCGGCACATCGGAGATCTGGTTGCCCAGCTTGGCTACCATCCGTCCAAAGCGTCCCTCATGAATCAGATGGGCGGCATGGCCCCCCAGCAGGGTGCCCAGATTGCGGTCGTAAGGTGAAGGAGACCCACCGCGCTGGATATAACCCAATACGGTTTCTCTTGTTTCAAATCCAGTCTGCTCCTGTATCTCCCGGGCAAAGTAAAAACCGGGCTTCTCGTTGGAAGGCACCTCAATGCCTTCGGCTACAGCCACGATGGAGTATGCTTTCCCCAACTCCATACGTTTTTTGATCTTGTCGATCACCACCTTCATGTTGAACCCCAGCTCGGGCAACAGGATGATATCGGCTCCCCCTGCCATGCCGGCGTAGAGGGTGATCCATCCCGCATGGTGACCCATCAGCTCGATCACCATCACACGGCGGTGTGAACTGGCGGTGGAGTGTAGGCGGTCAATTGCATCGGTGGCGATGTTTACAGCGGTATCGAAGCCGAAGGTGACATCGGTTCCGAAAATATCATTGTCGATGGTCTTTGGCACCCCCACCACGTTCAGGCCCAGCTCGGAAAGCATCCAGGTGGTTCGCTGCGTGCCGTTACCACCGATGCATACCAGGCAGTCGAGTTCCAGCTCATGGTATGCATTCTTGATCTGCTCACGGTCCTTCTCGTCGGGCGAATTGATCATCTTGCGGAACACTTTCTCACGGGCAGTACCCAGGATGGTGCCTCCAAGGTTAAGGATGCCGGAGAGAGACTGATCGGTGAGTTCAACGATATCCTTGTAGAGCAGTCCGGAGAAACCATTCTGGATACCAATCACTTGCATGTCATAATTGTTGATCGCTGTTTTACCGACGCCCCGGATGGTGGCGTTGATGCCGGGGGCATCGCCGCCCGAAGTGAGAATACCTACCTTCATATGTTCTGATTTAAGAGAGTTACAAAGAAAAGGAAAAATGTGAAAGAATGAACACTTCGTTCCCATTATTTCAAAAAAAGATGGAATCGGCGAAGCAAACGCAAGGACAACGCTCTCAGGAATGGAGACGATGGTGGATCACCTTGGCAGCACTCATTGAGGCTCCCGGCTCTCCTAATCGCTCCTGTAGCTCCCGGTAGCTCAACAGCATGTTGTTACGGTAACTCTGCACATGAAGAAGTTGATGAAGTTCCCTGCGGATATTTTCCACGGTAAAGAACTTGGCGAATAGCTCCTTCACCACCTCACGTCCACATATCAGGTTGACCAGCGAGATATAGGGAGTATGCAGCAGATGTTTAAAGCCCCAGTAGGTGAGTCGCGGCAAAGAGGTCTTGTAGCAGACCACCTGTGGCACGTTGAGCAGCGCTGTCTCGAGGGTTGCAGTGCCAGAGGTGACCAACGCAGCCTCCGACTGTGCCAGTATGCGGTAGGTCTGCCCGAAGAGCACCTTCACCTGCGGGAAACCTTTTTCATAAGATTTATAGAATGAGGGGTCGATACCGGGAGCACCCGCGACGATGAACTGGTAACCGTCCGCAAACCCTTTCACTGCCTCCAGCATAGGGGGCAGGTTGACGCGAATCTCCTGCTGACGACTGCCGGCAAGCAGCGCGATCACAGGTTTCTCTTCCAGTCCGTTTTCTTCCGCAAACTGATGGAATGTCTCCTCCTGATGGTCACGCTGTGCAATTGCATCGACTATGGGGTTGCCCACATAATGCACCGGGTAGTGATGTTTCCTGAAGAAATCCACCTCGAACGGGAGTATGCAAAGCATCTCATCCACATATTTCCTGAACGCATTCACCCGGTATTCCTTCCAGGCCCACACTTTGGGGGATATATAATAAAAGACCGGGATCTTAAGCTCAAGTTTCACATACTTCGCAATCTTCAGATTGAAACCGGGGTAGTCCACCAGGATCACCGCATCAGGATTATAGGAGGCGATATTGCTCTTGCAGAAGGATAGGTTGCGCAGGATGGTGCCTGCATGGAGCACTACAGGCATCAGCCCCATATAGGCCATCTCGCGGTAATGCTTCACCAGCGTTCCCCCGGCTTGTTCCATCAGGTCACCACCGAAGAAACGGAATTCCGCTTTGCCGTCAAGTTCCCGTATCGATCGCATCAAGTTCGATGCATGCAGATCGCCAGATGCTTCTCCTGCTATGATGTAGTATTTCATATTATTCGCTGTAAGCTATAGGTTCCAAGTTTTGAGTTCCGGCAGAAAGTCATAGGCCGTCATGTCAATTTTTACAGGTACCACGGCTGCATACCCCCTGGCCAGAGCCCATTCATCGTTGTCCTCATTGTCAGCCTGCCAGTTTTCGAAGTTACCGGTCATCCAGTACACATCTCTTCCGGCACCATCCTTCGATCGTTGGTATTCGTTTACCCACTTACCCTCGGTCTGGGTTGTCATCCTTACTCCCTTAATTTCGCCCGCGGGAACGTTGACATTAAGGCAGACACCCCGGGGCAGTCCCTTTTCCAGCACCTCGGCCGCCAAACGACGGGCTACTGCAGCAGTCACCGTGAAATCGGCATCAGGGGAGAAGTCACATAGCGAGAAGCCGATGGAGGGCACCTCAAAGATGCAACCCTCGATGGCGGCACCCATGGTGCCGGAGTAGATGACACTGATACCGGCATTGGAACCGTGATTGATGCCCGAGACCAACAGGTCAGGCTTGCGTGGTACAAACTCATTCAATGCCAGCTTCACACAGTCTACCGGCGTACCGTTACAGTGGTATGCAATCAACCCCTCTTCACGGTGGTATACCCTGGCCCTTAGCGGCTGGGAGGTAGAGATGGCACTCGACATTCCAGACCGATGCGAGTCGGGTGCAAAAACAATGATGTCACCCAACCCCTTCATCGCTTCAATCAGCGATTTAATCCCTTTTGCCTGATACCCATCGTCATTGGTGACCAGGATCAGCGGTTTCTCATTACTCATAAACAGATCTTCCATTCACGCAAAGATAATGAAATAATGCCATTCATTTGCTGCCTCATATGTTACGAAAGTATTAAAAATGACCACTCCATGATTCATCCGCCAACTATTTCGTATCTTTGGTTGTTTTTTATACAGTATAAAATCAAATTCAGATATGCGAAAATTAACAATCCTTTTCTACCTGCTGATTGCTTCGGCAGCTCTCTCTGCTTCGGAAGTGAAACCAGTAAAGAACCTTATTGTGATGATCCCCGATGGAACATCTCTCAGTGTTTACTCTGCTGCCCGCTGGTTCAAGCTTTACAACGGCATGGGTGACAGGCTCAATGTTGATCCCTACATCACCGGCACCGTAACCACCTTCTCTTCGAACGCACCCATCGGCGACTCAGCCCCCACCGGTTCAACCTACGCTACCGGTGTGCTACAGCAGTCGGGCAACGTGGCCATCCACCCCGAGGTGTCGGACAATGATATCTTCCCGGTATCTGCCGACCGTAGTTTACAACCGGCAGCAACCATCCTGGAAGCTTCCAGGATCATGAAACAGAAAGCTGTGGGTCTGGTGGTCACCTGCGAGTTTCCCCACGCCACGCCGGCGGACTTCTCGGCACATCACTATAAAAGGAGCAACTATAAAGCTTTGGCACCACAAATCGCCTACCAGAACCTGGATGTGTTGTTCGGAGGGGGCAACGGCATCCTCACCGACGATATCAAGAAGCACTTCGCCAACAACGGTACCACGTTGATCAGCGACGACCGGCAGGCACTCCTCAACTACAACGGGACAGAAAAGGTGTGGGCCCTCTTCGGCGAGAAAGCCCTCCCCTACAACATCGACCGCAACCCCGATAGGGTACCATCCCTCGCTGAGATGACCGGCAAGGCACTGGAACTGCTCTCGAAAAAAGAGAACGGCTTCTTCCTGATGGTGGAAGGGAGTCAGGTAGACTGGGCAGCACACGCCAACGATGCCGCCACCATGATCGATGAGTACCTCGCCTTCGATGAAGCGGTGGGCAAGGCGATAGAGTTTGCCAAGGCTGACGGCAACACTGCAGTGGTGATCGTCTCCGATCACGGCAACAGCGGCTTTTCTATTGGCAGCAGTCGATGCAGTGGTTATGACCGCCTCTCTTTGGAGCAGATATTCGGTACCGTTTCAGGTTACAAGCTAAGCAGCAACGCCCTGGAGTCTATCCTAATTGAGACACCTTCAGATCAATTTAAAAGCGTCTTCATGGAGTATACCGGCATAGACCTCACAGATGATGAACTGGAGCTGCTCCTCTCCTCGAAGAACTACAAGGAGGCGGATTACACCAAGGTTGGAACCAGCAACAACCTGGCACACAACATCGGAAACATCCTGAACGAACGCACATGCTTCGGCTTTACAACCGGTGGCCATACCGGTGAAGAAGTGTTGTTGGCAGCCTATCACCCGGAGGGCGATGTGCCACGCGGCAACATGCGCAACACGGAGTTAAACCGCTACCTGCAAAAGGTGAGCGGACTTGAGTGCACTCTTGAGCAACTTTCGGATCGTATTTTTGTGAAACATACGGAGGTGTTCGAAGGAATGAGTTACTCCATCATCCGTGACAACCCCGACTTTCCGGTACTGAAGGTGAAGAAAGGCAGAACAACTCTGGAGATCCCCGCCTTCTCATCGGTGGTAAAGAAGAACGGGAAGCCTTTAGACTTAGGCTCTGTAGTGGTTTACATTGACAAGAATGATACATTCTATCTCCCTTCTAACCTGAAAGAGATGTTCTGAGAGATTAATGATCAACAAACAAAAAAACTCCGCTCTTAACAGGCGGAGTTTTTTGTTACCGGATGAAATTTCAAACTGCTACTGTTTCTCCTCATCCGAGATACTAATATCACCTTGGAATGAGATCGACTGCCTGTTGAAGTCGTTCACCAAAAGACGGGAAGTACCATTTTCCAAGATGTCGAAGCTAAAGGTCACCGGCCGGTCAAGATCGAGGATTGTGATCTTAGCCATCCAACTGCCGCGCTTCTCTCCGGGAGCGTAGCGATAGGTGAAATCGGTACTTGTAAACTGAAAACCTCCCTCACGAGGATCCATCGGTGCACGATAGGCACGACCGTAGTATGGCAGATAGGCTTTCACCGTGTCGGGAGACACTGTAACATCATAATAAGGCGACAAGTATACCGGTTTGTAGCCGGTGGGATAGGCATATGTCGCCTCAAAAAGAAAAGAGGACTGCTCTACCGCCTCCTGCACCTCCATAGCCATTTTCTCTTTTTCTGCCACTGTCAGGGAACTGCCGCATCCCCAGAATGTGAACATGAGCAAGATGAGACTGAATTGGTAAGATAACATTTTTTTCATCGTTTACTCCTCCATCATTAATACATCACATGATTCATCGACGGATTACACCATGTAACCCAACGCAAAAGAGATTCATCTATTTAACAGCGGGAGAGCTAAAAATGTTTCAGCCGATAAAATCACGAAAAGGAAAAAAATGAAAGAGATAGAAGAGCAACATCACAACAATATTGATGTAAGCGATCCAGAGACCTCCCTTCGTATGTAAACGGGTGAAATAATAGGCATTCAGATAGGAGATCAATGGTAGAGCAAGAGTGAAAAAGAAGAGTGTACTCTGCCAGTAGATTACCTGCAAAATTAACAAGAATAAAATCAGAAAGACAACAAACTGCAACAACGTAAGGGTAAGCACCTTGTCGCGAAAGAATATACGGATACTGAGAATCATGTTGGAAAGGTAGAAAAGCACAACCAACAACAGGGCAACCCACTCCATAGCGGTGAGGTCGGGAAGCCCGGGCAGTGAGATGTGGGTATAGAATTGAAAGGGATAAAGGAAGTCGGGCAAATCATCAAACAGGTAAGCCAGCGAGAAAAGCGAGAATGCCACCAGCAGGATACCGAAGAGATAGGAGAGTCGTGCCCTCAATTGTGGCCCTCGCATGGAGCGTTCTCCTCTCCACCAAAGGAGTGCAAGCGCCAATGCACCGATGTGAAAAAGAGAAGCCACGGCAATCAGCACACCAGACCGGAAAGAGTAAAGATAGGCATCCTGCTTCTGATATGATTGCAATAAAGGGAAAAATGCAAGCAACACGGGAATTACTGCCGCCATAGCAGGTGTCATCACCAAAAAACGGGGATGCAGACTCAGCAGAAATAGCGGGACAATAAAAGGCAGGTTGGAGCGGGTGCGAATGAGTGCAAAACGGTTGTTCATCGAATGGATCAACCAGGCGATAAGTAGCACGACAAGCGAGGATACAACCAACGAGATTACTGGATCTGTAAACAGAGGAGCAGAAAATTTCCACAAATAACCGGCACCGGATGAGAAATCCAAATCGTTCTCACTGTTGAGAAAGAGCAGTAGTCGCATCCCCAGGATCACCAACATGGAAGGAAATGTCACGAAACGACCTTCAACAAATGTCCTCCGAAAGGTGAGTAGAGATGTGGCCATATCAGAAAAGCTGAATGTCGTTGTGGCTATCGTAGGTCAAATCCAATATCTTTTCGAAAGACGCACTTGTCAAAACAGATCTTAGAGATCGATTGGTAGGATCGCAAAAGTGCTTCATCCATGCTCGTTCCGTAGGAAGTGACAGCCAAGACACGACCGCCGTCGGTAACAACATTGTGATCTTCCATCCTTGTGCCGGCATGGAACAAAATGCTGTCGGTCACCTCTTCCAGACCCAAAATCTCTTTCCCCTTCTCATAAGACCCTGGATACCCCCCCGATACCATCATCACTGTTACAGCCGTTCGGTCGTCAATCTCCAGCTTCTTACGGTCGAGCGTTTCAGTCGTGACTCCAATAAAGAGATCAAGAAGGTCAGACTTGATGAGCGGCATCACCACTTCTGTTTCCGGATCGCCCATGCGCACATTGTACTCAATCACCTTTGGTTCTCCCTCTACCTTGATCAGGCCGAGGAAAATAAAACCCTTGTATTCTATCTTTTCTTTGCTGAGGCCCAAAATAGTAGGCTCAACAATCCGGGTACGTACTTTCTCCATAAATGCTTCATCGGCAAAGGGTACAGGTGATACTGCACCCATGCCGCCGGTATTGAGCCCTGTGTCACCCTCGCCAATCCGCTTGTAGTCCTTGGCTACAGGCAGAATCTTATAGGAGCTGCCATCGGTCAATACAAACACAGAGCACTCTATACCTGAAAGAAACTCCTCAATGACCACCTTGTTGCCTGCCTTTCCGAACTTGCCATCCAATATCTCCCGAAGCATCTGTTTCGATTCATGCAGCTCATCCAGGATCAGTACCCCCTTGCCGGAAGCAAGTCCATCGGCTTTCAACACATAGGGAGAGGAAAGAGAATCAAGAAATGCATCCCCTTCAGCAATGTTCTCAGGAGTCACAGTAAGATAACGCGCCGTAGGGATCTGGTGTCGCAACATGAAGTTCTTGGCAAAATCTTTGCTCCCCTCCAGTTGGGCTCCTTTCTTGGAGGGACCGATTACGGCGATGTGACAAATATCCTCATCGTCACGGAAGAAATCATAGACACCTTCCACCAGCGGATCCTCCGGCCCTACAACAATCATGTCGATGTCATGCTCCAGAGCAAATCGCTTCATCTCAACAAAGTCTGTCACTGCTATGGGCACATTGGTCCCCAACTGGGCCGTCCCTGCGTTGCCGGGAGCAATGTAGAGATTGTTCAGGTAACTGCTTTTACGTATTTTCCACGCCATAGCGTGTTCACGGCCTCCGGAGCCAAGAAGAAGAACATTCATAACCTCAGTGAATCCTTTATGAAATTAATAACCACTGCCCTTGCAGCAATAAGCGGGCAACAATGCACAAAGCTACTAAAAAAATTCAAAAATGCATCCAGCAGCTTTGAAAAAAGAACCACCATTCACCCTGAAACCGCTATCTTTGCATTTCAAAAAAACTCAATGATGGTTCAAAATAGAATTTGTACTCTTTTAGGCATCCGTTACCCAATCATACAGGGGGGCATGGTGTGGTGCAGCGGCTGGAAACTTGCCGCGGCGGTGAGCAATGCAGGAGGTTTGGGACTGATTGGTTCAGGCTCTATGCACCCTGACATGTTGCGTGATCACATTACCAAATGCAGAATGGCCACCAAGAATCCCTTTGGTGTAAATATCCCCCTGATGTATCCGCAGATTGAGGAGATCATGCAGATTGTCATCGATGAAAAGGTGCCGGTAGTCTTCACTTCCGCGGGTAATCCGAAGAGCTGGACTGCCACCCTGAAAAAAGAAGGAATCACAGTGGCACATGTTGTTTCAAGCTCCCGTTTTGCAAGAAAGTCAGCAGAAGCCGGTGTTGACGCCATTGTTGCAGAAGGCTTTGAAGCAGGGGGCCATAATGGACGCGAGGAGACTACCACCCTCACCCTGATACCGCAGGTACGCGCTGCCACAGGACTCCCCCTGATAGCTGCCGGTGGAATTGCCACAGGTGCCGGAATGGCTGCAGCCTTCGCGCTGGGCTCCGAGGGGGTGCAGGTGGGTACGCGCTTCGCTCTCACAGTTGAAAGCTCTGCCAGCGATGCCTTCAAGCAGCGTTGCATCGGACTGAACGAAGGGGATACCCTTCTCTCGCTGAAGAAGGTGAGTCCCACACGACTGGTTAAAAATGAATTCTTCCAACAGGTGCATGTACTGGAGGAAAGGGGAGCCTCTGCTGATGAGCTTCGTGAACTGCTGGGACGTGGACGTGCAAGAAAAGGCATCTTTGAAGGTGATCTGACGGAGGGAGAACTGGAGATAGGGCAAATAGCCTCTCACATCCGCGAGATCCTTCCCGCCGGCGAGGTGGTACGCAGGATGATGGAGGAGTACCACCAGACACTGAAGCATCTGTCGGAACAAACATTCGACTGACAAGCAATCAATAGAGGAAACCAAAACCAAAACTTAGCACTGCTACATGATATCGTTCAGAGAGTCTCTCATATTATTGTTCATCGCATTGACATCGTTCCACACAGAGTCATCTGCGCAGGAAAACAGGAATTTCACACTGGAAGAACTGATTCCAGGTGGGAATGATTATTATCGCTTTACCGCACGCATTCCCGGTTCATACCAATGGCACGGCAACCGGCTGATGGTAGCAGAAAGGGACACTGTATGGGAAGTGATCAACCCAACCGGAAGAAGCAGCAAAAAGATGTGGCTCACCTTCGATAAGTTATCTTCCGACGCGCGGCTTGGGGAGCAACAGGTGACAAGGCTCTCCTTTCAAGAAGAGGAAGGCGATGCTGCCATCCTTACCACCGACAACGGGATCGCCACCTTAAATCCAAAGAAAAAAAAGATAGAGACCTTTTTCAGCTTCCCTGAAAAGAGTGCCAACCATACCCTCTCTCCCTCAGGCCGTCACCTTGCCTTCACGAAGTCCAACAACCTCTACCTGCTCGACAGCAAGGGTGAGGTGTCAACAGTCACAAACGACTGTGACATGGGTATCGTAAACGGTCAGTCGGTTCACCGCAACGAGTTTGGCATCAACAGCGGTATCTTCTGGTCGCCCGATGGCAGCATGTTGGCTTTCTACCGGATGGACGAACGAATGGTGAGCGACTATCCACTGGTGGACGCCTCATCGAGGGTGGCAGAGGCGAATCCGGAGAAGTATCCTATGGCGGGGATGAGCAGCCACGAGGTGACCATCGGTATTTACAACATCCTCGAGAATAATACTATATGGCTCAAAACAGGAGAGCCGTCTGACCATTATCTCACCAATATCGCCTGGAGTCCGCGTGGGGAAGCACTTTATGTTGCACATCTCAACCGCGGCCAGGACACCATGCAACTGAAGCGATACAACAGCGCGACGGGAGAGAATGAACTCACCCTTTTCGAAGAAACAGATCCCAAATATGTAGAGCCTGAGAATCCAGTGCTCTTCGTGCGAGGCAGAGATGACCTTTTCATCTGGCAAAGTGAGCGTAGCGGCTACAATCATCTTTATCTCTACGACACCTGTGGCAACATGGTGAAGCAACTCACCGACGGCAACTGGGAGGTGACAGAAATCACAGGTTTTGATGAGAATGGTGAAAATCTATTTTTCATCTCTACCCTACCCTCTCCCATCGACCGCCACATCTGCAGCGTCAACCTCACAAGCGGGAAGATCACACAGCACACCACACTCCCCGGAACACATACTGCAAAGCTCAGCAGCTCCGGACGCTATCTGATTGACCACCACACGGCACACGACAACCCGGGCCGAATAGACCTGCTCGACAGCCGCACCGGTAAAATTACACAGCTGAATGCCGCCGTTGACCCCTTCGCCGGCTATCGCATGCCCACTGTTGAAGCAGGTACCCTAAAAGCCGCTGACGGGGTGACTGACCTCTGGTATCGCATGGTGAAACCGGCCAACTTCGACCCTGAAAAGAGATATCCGGTGGTCGTATATGTCTATGGGGGACCCCACTCACAGCTGGTGAGCAACCGCTGGCGCTACGGCTCCGGTGGCTGGGAGACCTACATGGCACAAAAGGGCTATATCGTCTTCGTAATGGACAATCGCGGCACATCATACAGGGGAAAGGCGTTCGAACAGGTGACCCACCGTCGGTTGGGGGTCGTGGAAAGCGAAGACCAGCTGAAAGGGGTGGACTACCTTCGTTCGCTGCCTTACGTGGATAGTGACAGAATGGGTATCCACGGATGGAGCTATGGCGGCTTCATGACCATCAACATGCTGTTGCGTTATCCCGGACTCTTCAAGGTGGGAGTAGCTGGAGGTCCTGTGATCGACTGGAAATATTACGAGGTGATGTATGGGGAGCGTTACATGGACACCCCTGATGAAAATCCGGAAGGATACAGGGAGAGCAGCCTGCTCAACAGAGCCGGTGATTTGCAATCACGCCTGCTGATGATCCACGGCGATGAAGACCCCACGGTGGTGATGCAGCACACCCTTCAGTTCCTGAAAAAAAGCATTCAGGAAGGCACCCACCCTGACCTCTTCCTCTACCCGGGACACGGCCACAACATGATCGGCCACGATAGGGTACACCTCCATGAACATATCACCCGTTATCTTGAGGATTTTATCGACAGAGACAAGCCGTGACAATTCCTGAAAAAGTTGCTATCTTTGCATCCAGCTATGCAATACGAATTATTTCCACCGGAGCGTTTTTCCTTTTTCAGCCTGAGCAGCGGCAGCTGCGGCAACTGCTACTACCTGGGCAACAACCGCTACGGCATATTGATTGATGCGGGATTGGGGCCGCGAGTCATCAAAAAGCGACTGGCACAGCATGGTGTGGAACTATCTTCCATCATGGCGATACTGATCACACACGATCACTATGATCACATCAAGTCGGCAGGTTACCTGGGAGAGAAGTTGTACATACCGGTTTATGCCACCCGGGAGGTACACCGCGGCATTGACGCCTGCCCCATGATCAGCAACCGATTGAATGGCTCCGCAAGATATATTGAGAAGGGAACACCCTTTCAGATTGAAGATCTACGCATCACCGCCTTCGATGTGCCACACGACAGCAACGATAATGCCGGATACCTCATTGAATTTGCCGGACAGAAGTTGATCATCGCCACCGACGTCGGCACAATCACAGATGAAGTGACACGTTACGCAGCACAGGCAAACCACCTCGTGATTGAGAGCAACTATGATGAAGACCTGCTCATGAACGGCCGCTATCCGATCTACCTGAAAAGGAGGATCTCCTCAGGCGCAGGCCACCTGAGCAACCGCCAGACCGCTGAATTTCTGGCAGATCTTTTCCATGAGGAGTTGCGCAACATATGGCTTTGCCACCTCAGCGGCGACAACAACAACCCACAGCTGGCCTACAGCACCATCAAAGATCATCTCACGCGTAATGGCATTGAGGTGGGGCAAAAGCTGGCACTCCGGGTGTTTGAGAGAAACATATTGTCCGATAAAATCGAACTCTGAACAATGTCCATATCCCCGATACTCCTCTTTACTTACAACCGTCCCGAGCACACAAGGTTGACACTTGAAGCGTTGAAGAAGAACCACCTCAGTGACAGGAGCAGGTTGTATATCTTTTCCGATGGTTACAGGAATGAAACAGACAGGGAGGAGGTGATGAAAGTTCGTGAACTGGTCCGTTCAGTTGAGGGTTTTGCTGCGATTCACATTGAAGAACGAACAGAAAACGTGGGCCTTGCCCGCAACATCATCGAAGGCGTCACGCGTGTCGTGAACGAGCATGGAAAGGTGATCGTCCTGGAAGATGACCTGATCACATCTCCCTATTTCCTCACCTTCATGAACGACGTCCTGGAGCGATATGAACAGGAGGAGAAGATTGCCCATGTTCAGGGCTTTTGTTTCCCCCTGCAGGGTTTGCCAGATGCCTTCCTGATCAGATGGACCGGCAGCTGGGGGTGGGCCACCTGGAAGCGGGCATGGAATCTCTTCAACCCCGATGGGGAAGCACTCCTGTCGGAGATAATGAAGAAAAGACTGGACAGGGAGTTTGACTTCAACGGCAACTATCCCTTCACCCGCATGCTCCGCAGGCAGGTAAACGGGGAGAACGACTCCTGGGCCATCCGTTGGAATGCATCCCTCTTTCTGCACAACAGGCTCTCGGTGAACGCCGGCAAGTCGCTGGTGCAGAACATCGGATTCGATGGGAGTGGGCGTCACAGTGGACATGATGTGATCTACACAACCCCACTCCACATGTCAGCGCTGAGCAGCGAGATTCCCCGGATAGAGGAGAACAAGGCTGTAAGAAAAGCATTCGAAAAATATTACAGACGCACAAACTCTCTCCTGGCAAAAGGGGTTAGAAGAATTAAAAGGATATTAAAAGGCTGAGACCAGATGAAAATCCTGCTCATCAACACATCCGACATTAGAGGAGGTGCCGCCATCGCCGCCTTCCGGCTGATGAACGCCCTCAACGCCAATGGTCAGCAGGCGAAGATGATGGTGCGGGAAAAGCTGTCAGACAATGACAATGTGGTTCAGGTGGGAGGTAACCTGGCAAACCGCTGGAATTTTCTGGCAGAGAGAACCCGTATCTTTGCCCACAACCGCTTCTCACGCAAAAACCTGTTTGATGTATCAATTGCCGACAGAGGGCTCTCTGTTGTGAATCATCCTCTTTTCAGGGATGCAGATGTGATTCACCTGCACTGGATCAACCAGGGGATGCTCTCGCTAAAAGAGATTGGAAGGATCATAGCCTCGGGGAAGAAGGTGGTCTGGACCATGCATGACATGTGGCCCTTCACCGGCATCTGTCATCATGCGGCCGGTTGCGACCACTACGAGAGCAGCTGCGGGAGGTGTCCCTACCTGGCGGCACCGTCACAAAAGGATCTCTCCCATGAGTGTTTCCGAATCAAACAAAACACCTATGCCCATGGGAAAATCACCTTCGTCGCCTGCAGCCATTGGTTGAAAGAGTTGGCCGAAAAAAGTCCACTCACCCGGGGGCACCACCTCCTATCCATTCCCAATCCAATTGACACAACGCGCTACCGACCAATGGACAAAAAGGAAATGCGAGACAGGTTGGGACTTCCGCAGGAAAAGAAACTTCTGCTCTTTGCTGCGGCGAAAGCCTCCGATTCACGCAAGGGCATCCGCTACCTTGCCGAAGCCAGCCAGATACTGGCAGCGCAAAGAAACGATATCCATATGCTCATCGCGGGCAGCCAGGCTGAGGAGATGCTTAAACAGCTGGCCCTGCCCGCCACCGCACTGGGTTATGTGAAACCGGAGGATATGCCGGCCCTCTACAACGCTGCCGACCTCTATGTAACACCCTCACTGCTCGAGAACCTGCCCAACACCATCATGGAAGCGATGGCCTGTGGCACCCCCTGCGTGGGATTCAATACGGGGGGCATCCCGGAGATGATTGATCACCGGGAGAATGGATATGTAGCCCGTTACAGGGATGCAACCGATCTGGCTGAGGGGATTGTATGGTCACTGGGGGAATCTGTTTGGTCGGATCTTTCCCAAAGCGCATCTGCTAAAACCACCATGCACTACGACGCATCTGTCGTTGTATATCAATACATTGACACATATCATGCATAAGCTATCAGTCATCACCGTTACCTTCAATGCAGCCACCACGCTGGAGAGAACCCTGCGTAGCGTCAGCGAGCAGTCCTGGCCCCATCTCGAGCACCTGGTGATCGACGGTGGATCGGACGACGGCACCCTGGAGCTGATCAGCGGGCTGCAGCATGAGCGACTGCATTGGGTGAGCGAACCGGACAAGGGACTCTACGACGCGATGAACAAAGGGGCTGCCATGGCGACTGGCCGCTATCTCTGCTTCCTGAACGCCGGTGACACCTTCTTTGCGGCCGACAGCGTGGAGCTGATGATGGGTACCTTTGATGAGGCATCGGCACCTGATATCCTATACGGTGAGACCGCCATCGTGGACGATGCCGGGAACTTCCTCCATATGCGGCGGCTGAAAGCACCGGATAATCTTGGGTGGAAGAGTTTCCGACAGGGGATGGTGGTATGCCACCAGGCCTTTATCGTGAAACGAGAGCTGTTCGAACCCTACGACCTGGCCTATCGGTTCTCATCCGACTTCGACTGGAGCATCCGCATGATGAAAAAGGCAAAGACGATTCACAACAGCCGGCTGACACTGATCAACTACCTCAATGAAGGGATGACCACCCGCAACCGAAAGGCATCGCTGAAAGAGCGCTACCGCATCATGGCACACCATTACGGTCAGTTCTCCACCTTTGCTCACCATCTCTGGTTCATTGTCAGGGCACTGGTGAAATAGTTCTATGTTAGGAGGTTTGCAAGTTTGATGTTCTTTTAAAAAATGACAACTGATAACTGATTGCTAAAATATATGTCGCGACGAAAACTGAAACTGGAAGAACTCAACCGCATCAGCGTGGAGGAGTTCCATGAAGCAGAGAAGATACCGTTGACGGTGGTGTTGGACAACGTGCGAAGCCAGCACAACATCGGCTCGGTGTTCCGTACCGGTGATGCTTTCCGGGTGGAGGAGATCCTGCTGTGCGGCATCACCGCCACACCCCCCAATGCAGAAATTCACAAGACCGCCCTTGGTGCGGAAGATTCGGTGCAATGGCGTTATATGGATGAAACGCTCACCGCCGTGCGGCTGTTGCAGGAGAGTGGGTATGTTGTCTATGCGGTGGAGCAGGCAGAGAAAAGCCTCTCACTGGCGCAAGTGAAATTACAAACGCACAAAAAATATGCCGTGGTCCTCGGTCACGAGGTACACGGCGTGCAGCAGGCGGTGGTCGATGCCTGCGACGGCTGCGTCGAGATCCCCCAGTTCGGTACAAAACACTCGCTCAATGTTTCGGTCACCGCCGGAATCGTGATCTGGGATTTCTTCCTACAGCTGAGTCGCTGAAAGCGGTTCAGAATCTCATCCTAAGAAAACCTCACCCAGCTAAGCAATGCAACGCAATCACTCCTCCCACCGTTTGAGGGTGAGGCGCTCCCCGTCAAATTCCGCGTAGGAGAAATAGGTGATCCAGTCGCCCAGGATAACAATCTGCGACTTTTCTGCAATTGGCAGATCCAGCAGGATGTGACGATGTCCAAATATGAAGTAGTTGATGCCGGGGTTCTCCTTCAATTTCTCTTTGGAGAATTGCACCAGATGCTCCCTCTCCTCCCCCATATACTCCTGCACCCCGCCATAGAGGCGGCTGCTGTTGGACCAGGCATGTGCCAGCGGGATGGTCAACCCGGGATGGACTGCCGAAAAGCAGCGTCTGAGAAAGCGACTGTGGAATATCTTGCGCAGCAGGTGAAAGGATCGGGAATCATCTCCCAGTCCGTCGCCGTGGGCAAGGAAAAAACGCTTGCCATCGATATCGGTGACCAGCGGTTCAAAGTGAAGAATCAGGCCACACTCCACCGAGAGGTAATCGGTGAGCCAGATATCGTGATTGCCGATGAAGAAGTGAATCTCCACTCCCGAATCGGTCAGCTCCGCAAGCTTCCCCAGCAGGCGGGTGTATCCCTTTGGCACCACGTAACGGTACTCGAACCAGTAATCGAAGATATCACCTAGCAGGTATATCGCACGTGCATCCCGGCGGATGCTCTCCAGCCAGCGGCAGAGGCGGCGTTCGGTCTCCCGGCTGTCGGGGTGCGACTTCGATCCCAGATGGGCATCCGATAGAAAATAGACTTTGTTCTTCACCTGACTCAGTTTCCCAATTTCCCGGTCACATCATCCCCAGTTCGAACAGTGCCTCTTCGCTCATCATCGAGCGGTCCCACGGCGGATCGAAGGTGAGGTTGATATCCACCTTGTTCACCTCCTCGATCGACTCCACCTTCATCTGGACATCCATCAGGATGAAATCGGCCGCAGGGCAGGCGGGAGAGGTGAAGGTCATCTCGATGGTAACGTTGTTATAGTCATCTACATCCACATCGTAGATCATGCCCAGGTCATATATGTTTACGGGGATCTCAGGGTCATAGACTGTCTTGAGCATCACCACGATCTTATCCTGTAGTTCTTGTAATTCTTCGTTCATATGCATTCACATTTCTGATTAAACCGTTTTACCGGCATATTGTTTAGCTGCCTCAAATGATTCCCTCATCGGCAAAGCTGTAATAGCTGTCACCGCAGACGATGATGTGATCAAGCAGCGTGATGTCCATCCACTGGGCAGCCTCCTTCAGCTTCCGGGTGATCTGCGTGTCTTGGGGACTGGCGGTGCAGTTGCCCGAGGGATGGTTGTGACCCAACAGGATGCCGGAGGCGTAGTGCCCCAGCGCCTCACGGAGGATCAGGCGGATGTCGACCACCGTGCCCGAGATACCGCCGCGACTCACCTGAAGGGTGTTGAGCACCTTGTTGGAGCGGTCGGTGAGCAGCGCCCATGTCTCCTCGTGATTCAGGTCACAGAGGATCGGGTAGAAGTGCTCGTAGGCATCGCGCGAAGAGGTGATCTTCTGCCGCTCAACCGCCTCAGTCGATCGTCTCCGGCGCCCAAGCTCCAGGGCGGCAATCACGGAAACCGCCTTCGCTTCACCGATGCCGCGGTATTGCTTTACCAGGTCGTTGACACCCATCCGGGCCAGCCGGTTGAGGTCGTTACTGACATCCAGCAGGATCCGCCTGCCCAGTTCAACGGCACTCTCCTGGTCGTTTCCCGAACCGATCAGGATGGCGATCAGCTCCGAGTCGGAGAGTGCAGCAACACCCTTGAGCAGCAGTTTCTCCCGCGGCCGGTCTTCTTCTGCCCACTGCTTGATGCTTAACTTGCTCATAATAGAATCTTTTGAGAAGTCAGACAGGACAAAAATACAAAGAAAATTCAGGAAACAGCTACAAATCAGCTGATAAAAATTGATTCAACAGCAAATTAATCGATCACATTCCTTCTTCCCGGGAAGAGCTTCGAAAGGAGGAGGAAGCAGATGGCAGCCGCCGTGATGCCGAAGATGTTGGGATCAAGTCCGTAGGGCAGCTTCACCGACAGCAGGGTGAGGGTTAGCGTGGTGGCCCCACCGGTGATCATGGACCAGAAAGCACCGGTGGCACTGCCCCTTTTCGTGAAGAATGCACCCAGCACCGGTACAAAGAGACCGCTCACCATGAAGGCGTAGGAGTGAAGCATCAACTCCAGCACGTTCTCCATTCGCAGGGCGATGAGCAATCCCAGCAGTCCGATCCCCAGGGTGATGAGCTGCGACTGGATCAGACGGGTCCGTTTGCTCTTGGGCAGTGGTATGATCTTCTTCAGGATATCGCTTTCGATGTTGCCGGAAGCTGCCATTATACAGCTGTCGGCGGTGGACATCACCGCGGAGAAGTAGGCCGCCATCATCAATCCCATCAGCCCCACCGGCAGGATGGTGCGCAACAACAGTGGCAACCCCATCTCGGCATCCATCATCTCACCGGGTGCAAAGCCCATGTAGGCGAACATGCCATTCTCGAACGCCACCCGGGCAAACAGCCCCAGGATCACACCCATGAAGGCCATGATGGGCCACTCAAAAGCGCCGGCGATGTACCACGCTTTCTGTGCTTCTTTGGGTGTGCGGGTGGCATAGATCCGCTGGTAGAGGGTCATCCCCACGAACCAGATGGGGATGATGGTCACCGCCCAATTGAGGATGGTGGGCCAGCCGATGTTGTTGAGTTTCAGGAACTCCTCCGGCAGCGTAGCCCTGATTGCCTCCATCCCCCCGATGGCATGGTAGCCCAGTGGGATGCCGATCAGGATCAACCCCGCCAGCAGGATGATCCACTGCACCACATCGGTATAGATCACCGCCTTAAGCCCCCCCATGGCGGTATAGGCAACGGCAATCACACCCATGAAGATGAGCGCGGTGGTCATGTCGAGTCCCTCAAAGGTGGCGGATGCCAGCTTGGCACCGGCCAACAGCTGGGAGCTGGTAAAACCGATGTAGCCCACCGCAGAGATGATGCCGGCCAGCAATGCCACGCGGGGACTGTAGAAGAACTCGAACAGCTGCGGGAAGGTGTAGAGTTTCAATCTTTTCGACAGCTTGCCCGCCTTGGGAATCAGGAAGACTGCACTCAGCCAGGCACCGAGAAGTCCCGTGAAGAGCATCCAGGAGCCTGAGAGGCCCATCAGGAAGCCTAGCCCCCCCAGACCAATGGAGAAGCCGCCCCCTACGTCGGTTGCCACCACCGAGAGTCCGATCACCGAGCTGCCCATCGATCGGCCCCCCACATAATAGTCGTCGGCGTTTTTATTCTTTCTCAAAAAATAGATTCCAATGCCCAGCACGAAGAGCATATAGACAATGAAAATCAGGATGTCGATTATATGCATAACATTTTGGTTGGCTGCGATGAGAACAATGTGGAAAACAGAGGCAGCAAGGGTTAAAAAAAGAGGTTATTCCTTATTCAGCAATCTATTGCTGAAAGAGTCCTGTATGCAAATCTATACAAAAATGGAGAGAATGGCAAATAGTGATTCTCGATGCGCCTTTTCAAGTTGCACATATATAGACATTCTATATCCTACAGCCACGCCATATATGATATTTATATTTCTCGAGAAACGATAGATCAACAAGGGGTAGGGAAACAGAAAGCGATTATCTTCTCTCAGAAGGCTAAAATCAATACAGGGTGGAAACAGCCCATTTCAGGACATTAAAAGGACGAGACAAGGTTCTCGGAGCCTCTAGCCTTATTGCACCCTTATTGCACCCTTATATCCACTCCAATAATTATTGGAGTGGATATAAAGATAGAATTAGGTTAGTATAAAAGAATAGCTTCCAAAAACAGGCGAAATGCAATTACAGGATGAGGCACATTGCATAAAAAAAAGAGACAGCCTCAATGGTGAGACAGCCTCTCTTTTTCTGTTTTGATCAACTGACTGATCAGTCGCGCACCCGTTCTACATAAGAGCCGTCGCGGGTATCGATTTTCACCCTTTCACCGGTGTTGATGAAGAGCGGTACGCGCACCTCGGCACCCGTCTCTACCGTTGCCGGCTTAAGGGTGTTGGTGGCGGTGTCTCCCTTGATACCCGGCTCGGTATAGGTGATTTCAAGCACCACGTGGGTCGGCATCTCGGCGGTAAGGATGGTTCCGCTCTCGGCGTGAATCTGTACCTCAACCACGTCACCCTCTTTCAGGAAGCGTACACCTTCAATCTGCTCCTCGGGAATGGGGATTTGCTCGAAAGTTTCGGTGTTCATGAAGTTATACCCCATGTCGTCACGATAGAGGTACTGGAAAGAGCGACGCTCAATGCGCACCTCGTCCACCTTCACACCTGAGTTGAAGGTCTTGTCGAGGACACGGCCGGTGGTGACGTTCTTCAGCTTGGTACGGACGAATGCAGCACCTTTACCCGGTTTCACGTGAAGGAACTCCACGATGAAGTAATACTGACCTTCGAGGTCGATGCACATGCCGTTTCTGAAATCAGCGGTTGTTGCCATAAATTGTATTTGTCTGAGTTGTATTTAAATTAGGCCGCAAAAGTAATGATTTTATCCCAGAACGGCAAACAAATTAACGGGTTGGCTCATCATCAGCGCGACAAAGCAATTGATTGATCAATGTACGAATGCATTTGAAGCATCGAGAATGATCTTGATCAGGAAAAACAGGGTCAGCACATACATGGTGATGCTCACATCTTTTACTTTACCCGACAAGAGCTTGACAATGGTGAAGCTCAACATGCCGAAAATGATCCCGTTGGCAATGCTGTAGGTGAACGGCATAAAGATGATGGTGACAAATGCCGGGAGCCCTTCGCTGATTTCACTGAAGTCGATGTCAGCCACCGAACTCATCATGAACAGTCCGATGATGATGAGGGCCGGGGCAGTTGCAGCAGCCGGTACCATCAGAAATATCGGGGCAAAGAAAAGGGCCAGCACAAACATCATGGTGGTACTCACGCTGCTGAGGCCGGTTCTGCCGCCGGCAGCCACCCCTGAGGCACTTTCCACGTAAGAGGTATTCGGGCTGGTTCCCAACAGTGCTCCCACAAATGTACCCAGTGCATCGGCAAACAATGCTTTCTGCAATTGGGGGAAGTTCCCGTTTTTATCTGATTTTCCAATTTTTGAAACAACGCCAATCAATGTCCCCATCGCATCAAAAATATTGACCATCAAGAATGTAAATACAACGATCAACATATCGAACGTTAAAATACTACTCCATTCAAACTTGAAGAAGATAGGTTCGAGGCTGGGGGGAAGGGTAACCCAGCTGCCCTGTGGCAACTGAATCAGTCCCAGGATTCCGGCAAACAGGGTGGAAACAATGATGCCGATCAGGATGGCGCCGTGTACTTTTTTAACCAACAGGACAGCAATCACCACCAACCCGAGTACAGCAATCCAGACATTGGGGTCTGCCATGTTGCCGAGTTGCACAAGCGTGAACTCGTTGGGTGTCACGATTCCGGCACTTTTCAATCCGATGAGCGTGATAAAGAGTCCGATGCCGATGGGAATGGCATTTTTCAACGTCACGGGAATGTTGTCCACGATTATTTTCCGGATGTTGAATATCGTGAGCAACATAAAACAGAGACCTGAAAGCAAAACACCTGTCAGGGCAAACTGCCAGGTGTGTCCCATGGCAATGACCACGCTGAAGGCAAAAAAATTGTTCAGCCCCATTCCCGGGGCCTGGGCGATGGGCACATTGGCAATGAGTGCCATGAAAAGAGTTCCGGCAATGGCTGCAAGGGCAGTTGTCGTGAACAATGCACCTTTGTCCATACCCGTTTCTCCCAGGATCTGAGGGTTCACCGCCAGAATATAGGACATGGTGAGGAAGGTGATGATCCCCGCCACGATCTCGGTGCGCAGGGTTGTATTGTTCTGTTTTAACTTGAAAAATTTTTCCAGCATGATATTGAATCATTAAGTGTTAAAAATTCCATTTGGTAGCCAGTGTGGGAATGGCGTAGAATTTGCTCTCTACGAACTTGTTCACGAAATTGTAACTCAGCTCCACCTCAGTACCCAGAGCGAAATTAGGGGTTACGTTGTACCATAACTGCGGTTCACTGAGGAAAACAACTTTTTTTCCTGTAGCACCACTTCCCTCGGTGAACGATTTGTCTTCGGTCCAGAGATCCATAAAACCACCCAGCGAGAGCTTGCCACCGGCAAGTGTAGCGTTCCAGGTGACAGTCCACTGTGCATCGTTGCTCACCTCCTCGAAGGCGTTCAATTTGTATGCCAGGTAGGTGCTCATGAAGAAGTTGCCCAGTTGGAAGGGATAGCCAAAGCCCGCCATGTAGGAGGAGGGGATGGAGAAGCCAAAGTCAGTGCCCTTCACCAGTCCCAGTCCACCGTTAAATTCCAGGTGCGGCAAGAGTGGGAAATCTCCGATCTTAAACTCCCTGGCAATCTCTCCGTACACCAGTCCGATGTTCTTCTTGTTGAAGTTCAGGTCTGCATCGACAAACATAAAGGTGTTACCCCACTGGTCAGGTTTGAACATCTCGAAGGTACCGGTCAGGTAATTGGATGTGGAGACCGCATCACCGTAAAGCGAATTACGGGGATCGAAATGCAACTGTAGGTTCTGAGCTTGTACTGCTGCTGTTGCACAAAGAATGGCAAGGGAGAAAAGAATTTTTCGAAACATAGTGATTAAATTTTAACATTAGAAACCTGAAAGAAACGACAAAAGTATTAAAATTATGCAAAACACAACGACAACTGATGGGCAATTTTTTTCAATATCGATACAATCTGCTGAAAATACCGCTTAAATTTGTAATTTTGTCTCTTTGAAAAATCAACAACCCAAATGAACGAAGAAAAGGCGAAAAATCTGACAATCTACAACACGCTGAACAGGAAGAAAGAACCGTTCGAACCGTTGCACCCGCCACTGGTAGGGATGTATGTATGCGGGCCCACCGTCTACAGCGACATTCACCTGGGCAACTGCCGCACCTTCATCTCCTTCGACATGATCTATCGCTATCTCTTGCACCTGGGATACAAGGTGCGCTACGTGCGCAACATCACCGACGCGGGACACCTGGAGGGTGACCGCGATGAGGGGGATGATAAGTTCGCCAAGAAAGCGAAGCTGGAGCAACTGGAACCGATGGAAATCGTACAAAAATACACCCTTGGCTTTCATGAAGTGTTGAGCCAGTTCAACACGCTGCCTCCCAGCATCGAACCCACCGCCACCGGACATATCCTGGAGCAGACGGAGATGATCAAGGAGATTCTTGCTGCCGGTTATGCCTACGAGGTGAACGGGTCAGTCTATTTCGACGTGGAGAAATACAGCCGCGAGCATGACTACGGCGAGCTGACCAACCGGAAACTGGAAGACCTGCTGGAAGGGACCCGCGAACTGGACGGACAGGATGAGAAACGGGGACGGCTCGACTTCGCCCTATGGATAAAAGCCAAACCGGAGACATTGATGCAGTGGCCCTCTCCCTGGGGATGGGGCTTCCCCGGCTGGCACATTGAATGTTCTGCCATGAGCAGCAAATACCTGGGCAAGACCTTCGACATTCACGGCGGAGGGATGGACCTGCAGGCAACGCACCACACCAATGAGATTGCCCAGTCGCAAGCCTGCAACCACACTGCCCCGGCAAAATACTGGGTACACACCAACATGCTCACCGTGAACGGTGCACGCATGTCGAAGAGCGCAGGCAACGGCTTCCTGCCCCGGGAGCTGTTCACCGGCGATCACCCCCTGCTGGAGAGGGGCTACTCCCCCATGTCCGTTCGCTTTTTCATGGCTCAGTCGCACTACCGCAGCACGCTCGACTTCTCAAACGAGGCACTGCAAGCCGCCGAGAAGGGATACCGCAAACTGATGGAGAGCCTCAACACACTTGAGAAGATAGCACCCTCCGACCGCTCCACATTCGATGTCGCCGAACTGGAGGCACGCTGCTACAATGCGATGAACGACGACTTCAACAGCCCGGTGCTGATAGCCCACCTCTTCGATGCGGTGCGCATCATCAACTCCGCAAGAGATCGGAAGGAGAGCCTCACCGCCACCGATCTGGAACAGCTCAAGAAGGTGATACACACCTTCATCTTCGAGGTGTTGGGACTGCTCGATGAGACACGCCAGGGTGCCGGCAGCGAGGTGATTGAAGGATTGATGGAACTGATCCTGGATATTCGCAAGCAGGCACGCGACAACAAGGACTGGAGCACTTCCGACCAGATCAGAGACCGGCTGAAAGCTGCCGGCATCGAGATAAAGGACACCAAGGAGGGAATTGAATGGAGCATGTAACCGTGAGATAAAAATAGCATGCAGATACTTCTTTCACCGGCCAAGCGGATGGATTTCACACATGGAGAGAATGAGATCACTCCTACAAAGGCGCTCTTCCCGAAAAAAAGAGATCAGTTGATTGCTGTTTGCAACAAACTGACAGTGGAGGAGATCGCCGGGATGATGAAAATCAACACGGCCATGGCCCATGAGGTGCAGGAGCAGTTCAACTCCTTCGGCATGCGCAGCACACCTGTACGAGCCGCCGCCCTTGCCTACAACGGTATCGCTTACCTGGGACTCAACGCGCAGGACTTTTCTGCAGATGATTTCGCTTTTGCCCAACAGCACCTCAACATCCTCTCCGGTCTCTACGGCCTCTTGCGACCGATGGACGGCATCAAGCCCTACCGCCTGGAGATGCAGCAGCTGATCATGCCGGAGGGCTATCGCTCCCTCTACGACTACTGGCAGGAGAGTGTGAACAGCCACCTCTCCAAACGATTGCGTAAAGGTTCACGCACGGTGGTCAACATTGCGTCGAACGAATATTCGAAAGTGTTACAAAAAAGACTCCTTCCGGGCGGCACACGGTTTCTCAGCCTCAAGTTCCTGGAACAGGAGGAGAAAGGAGTTCGCCAGGTAGTGGTACATACCAAGAAGGCGCGGGGGATGATTGCCCGCTTCATCATCAAAAACCGGCTCACCGACCCGGAGGATCTGAAAGCTTTCGACAGTGAGGGCTATTTCTTCCATCCTGCCCTCTCAACTGACGATGAGTGGGTCTTCACAAGATAAGCAGAGAGAGCAATGACAGAGAAAAGAGTAACTTTCGCATCGAAGATAGGAATCGTGGCAGCAGCAGCCGGCTCGGCCGTGGGTCTGGGGAATATCTGGCGCTTCCCGAGCCAGACTGCCGACAGCGGTGGTGCCCTCTTCATACTGTTATACATCGGCTGCATCCTCTTCTTCGGCATCCCTCTTATGATGAGCGAGTTCATCATCGGACGCGGATCACGTGCCAACTCAGCCGGGGCCTTTCACAAGCTGGCTCCCGGCACTCCATGGAAATGGGTGGGCCGGCTGGGGGTGCTCACCGGATTCGTGATCATGGGCTTTTACATGGTGGTCTGTGGCTGGACCCTCGACTACGTGCTTCAGGCGCTCACCGGTAGCCTGCACACCGTGACCGATTTCTCCGCCAACTTCAACAACCTGCTCAGCAGCCCCCTGCGACAAACCGGATGGATGATTCTCTTCACCCTGATGACCGCTTTCTTCATCCTCTCCGGTGTGAAGAAGGGAATAGAACAATCCTCCAAGATCATGATGCCGATCCTTTTCCTGCTGCTGATTATCCTGGCACTACGCTCTGTCTTCCTGGAGGGTTCATCAGCGGGCCTTGCTTTTCTCTTCCGTCCCGATGCCGCACACCTCAACCCGACCCTCTTCCTGGACGCCATGGGACAGGCATTCTTCTCGCTCTCTATCGGCATGGGCTGCATGATCACCTACGGCTCCTACTTCAACAACGACACCAACTTCACACAAACAGCGGTACAGGTCTCAATTCTCGATTCCCTGGTAGCCATCCTTGCTGGGATCATCATCTTCCCTTCCGCCTTCGCACTTACCAGCAACCCCGATACCATCACCGACGAACTGGTGGCGGGAGGACCGGGACTCCTGTTCATCACCCTGCCTGAACTCTTCAACCAGATGCCGCTCTCCTTTATCTGGGGATCGCTCTTCTTCTGCCTGCTGGCGGTGGCCGCCCTCACCTCCACCATCTCACTGATGGAAGTGGTAACACTCTACATCCACGAAGAGTATCGTTTCACCCGCAGGAAAAGCACCCTGCTGGTTACCGCCGGGGTAATCCTGCTGGGTATCGGCTCCTCCTTCTCACCCTGGCTTTTCAACCTGATGGATGTCGCCTCTGCCAAGGTGATGCTCCCCCTGGGGGGACTCTTCATATCGCTCTTCGTGGGATGGTACCTCGATAAAAGAATGGTGGCTGCACAAATCACGAACAACGGAACAATCAAACTGGGGGTGGGTTTCTTGAAGATTTATGTTTTCCTGCTGCGTTACATTGCTCCCCTGGCAATCCTGGCAATCTTCATCTACGGGCTTGTAGGTTAAGACAATCCGGGCTTCACAAAGAGCGATCTGACGACTGACAAACGGAAAAAAAGCTAAATGAGTTTAAACAAGCTAAAAGCCATCGGAAACAGCGGCTCCTTCACTATAAATGATTAATTTTGTACAAAAATAAGCGTGATGCAACAGCAATACAGAATCAGCCCTCCGGAACAAGTGCATACCACGGTGCATCTGCCTGCATCGAAGAGCATCAGCAACAGGGCGCTTATCCTGAATGCATTAAGCCTCAGCAACACTCCCATTCACAACCTGTCGGACTGTGAAGATACCAGGGTAATTATTGAATCATTCAATTCAAATTCTAACCAGTTCGATGTAAAGGGCGCCGGCACAGCCATGCGCTTCCTTACTGCTTTTCTGGCAGGAATGGAGGGTGAGTGGATCATCAGGGGTAGCAAGCGAATGCATGAACGCCCGATTCATCCGTTGGTGGAGACGCTGAATGTGCTGGGAGCAGAGATCGATTATCTGGAAAAAGAGGGCTATCCGCCCCTCCGTATCAGGGGACGCAGACTCAAGGGGGGAGAGGTTTACGTAGCCGGCAACATCAGCTCACAGTTCATCTCCGCACTTCTCATGGTTGCCCCCATGATGGAGAAAGGGTTGGTGATGAACATTGAGAAACAGGTGATCTCCAAACCTTATATAGACCTCACCATCGGGATGATGAAAGATTACGGGGTACATACCAAATGGGAGGAGAACAGGATCACCGTAAAACCACAGAAGTACAAGGCGGTGGAATACACCGTTGAACAGGACTGGTCGGCAGCATCCTACTGGTATGAGATAGTCGCCCTGCTGCCAGGTGCAGAAGTGAAGCTGCCGGGCTTGAGAAAAGTAAGTCTGCAGGGTGATGCCAACGTAGCCAACCTCTTCTCCGACCTGGGGGTGGAGACCGAGTATCTGGAGGATGGCATCATTATCCGCCACATGAAAAGGAAGGCCAAAAAGTTCTTTCACGATTTCATCAGGGAACCGGACCTAGCTCAGACTTTTGCCTCCACCTGTTGTTTCAAGGGTATACCCTTCCTTTTCTCAGGAACCCAGAGCCTGAAGATCAAGGAAACCGACCGCATAGCGGCACTTATCAGCGAACTCGGGAAAATGGGGTTTGTGCTTCGCGATGGAGGCTCCGGGATGCTGGAGTGGGATGGTGAACGTTGTTTCCCAGCGGAAGTACCAGCCATTGATACCTACGACGACCACCGCATGGCCATGTCGATGGCACCGGGATCGATTCTGTTACATCCGCTGCTCATCAATGACCCGATGGTGGTGACCAAGTCATACCCCTCCTTCTGGGATGACCTGAAACAGGCGGGATTCACAATTCAAACAAAGTAAAACAGATTATGCAAAGTTTATATCTCTTTATCGCCATCATAGCCTTCTTTGTCATTGCACTCTCACTCTCCAACTTCCTGCAACGCAGAAAAGGAAACACTACAGAGCGTGAGACACCGACACCTCCCATCGACCTGAGCAACAATGACGGAGGTTGTTGCGGAGCACATGAGATATGCGACAAGGACAGCCTGATCGCGGCCTTCGCAGAACCGGTCGAATATTTTGAAGACGAAGAACTGGACAAGTATCGCCTGCGGGAATCGGATCGTTACAACGAGCAGGAGGCGGATGAGTTCCGTGAGGTCTTCTACTCAGTGCTGGATCAGGAAAAACCACGCTGGATCAGAAGTCTCCAGATGAGGGAGATCGCCCTTCCCGATCAGTTGAAAGATGAGGTGTTGATGATTGTGAACGATCTGAGAACACACAGAATGCACGCCTGACGACAGATAGATGATGAATCTTCCGGAACTGCTCCAATATGATTTTTTCCGCAATGCCCTCCTGGGAGCGCTGTTGGCCAGCATTGCCTGCGGTATGATTGGGACGTATGTGGTTTCACGGCGTCTCGTATTCATCAGCGGGGGCATCACTCACGCCTCTTTCGGCGGATTGGGTGCCGGCTTTTTCTTCGGCTTACCTCCCATCCTCTCGGCAATGGTTTTCTCCATCCTCTCAGCTTTCGGCATCCAATGGCTCTCGCACAAACAAGGTGTACGTGAAGACTCCGCCATTGCCGTCTTTTGGTCGTTCGGCATGGCACTGGGCATCCTGCTCACTTTTCTCACACCTGGCTATGGACCCAACCTGTCGGAATATCTCTTCGGTAACATCCTTACCATCACCCAAACTGATCTGGTAGCATTACTCACCCTTACCTCTTCACTACTGATCTTCTTTCTCCTCTTTTACCACGCCATCGTATCGGTTTCCTTCGACAGTGAGTTTGCCAGCACGCGGCGTCTGCCCACCCAGTTCATTGAGTATGCCATGATGTTCTTCATCGCGGTCACCATTGTGATGAGCATTCGCCTGGTGGGGATCGTACTGTTGATGTCGCTGATTACTGTACCACAAATGACAGCCAACATCTTCACGGTGAACTATGGCAGGATGATCGGACTTTCCATCCTCTTCAGTTTTGTGGGCAGCATTACCGGATTGTTTCTCTCATACTACCTCAACGTACCCTCAGGCGCACTCATCATCTTTGTATTGATTGTGATCTTCTTCTTAGCCCGGGGCATCAAGGCACTCATAAAGTAAAAGGTCAGATCTCTTCCGTTTCGACTACCTTTGCCAGAATATCACCGTAAGGGAGGATCATCTGTTGGTTCACTGCCTACAGCCCGGTTGATGAAATCTGTATGTGAGTCTACTTGTATCATCTCAATGTTATGCTTTATGAATCTGCTTCAGTAAAAAATCCTTCTGCTTAATCCCCACAAATCGATCGATTTCCTTGCCGTTCTTGAACAGCACCATGGTAGGGATGCTGCGAATGTTGTGCTTCTGCGCGAGGGCCTGATGCTGCTCTATATTTACCTTTCCCACGTAGGCTTCACCCGAGAGCTCAGCGGCGACGCTGTTAAGCACCGGGGCCATCATGCGGCAAGGTCCACACCATTCAGCCCAGAAATCGACCAGCACCACCCTGTTGCGGGTCTGTTGTCCAAAATTGTGGTTGGTGAGGGTGAGGATCTTCTCATGGTCAGACACCAGCGGCATCTTCTTCATCTTCCTGTGCATGACGACAAGATAAGCAACGAAAGCTACAACCGTGAATCCTACAATCAATAAAAATATCTTCATAATTTCCTGTATCAATATTTGAGGTGCAAAAATAGTGTTTGCTGCTCTTAAGAACAAGCGCTTCACGTACTATCCCGTCAATGCCCGGAATGAAATGTGACAACTATTTTACTGAAAAAAATCATCTTTGTTCGAACACCTTGTCCAGGTAGTACAAAGCGATGCCGCTGGCCATAAACCCATAGGAGGGGAGACTGGTAGATGCTGGATGCATCTGTCTGACAAAAAAAAAGACAATAAAAACCGGATTCCTCAGTTATATAGAGGAAACCAACAACGGAAAAGAGCAGGGTGAAACCAGGGATCATCAGCTACCGGGGCATGACTTCTGCCCTGATCGTGTTGTTCTTTCTCTGCACGGGATGCAGTACGGGGAAGAACACTACCTTGACACGTGCTTACCACGAGCTGACCACACGCTACAACGTCTACCACAACGCAGAGCAGGCTTATCAGGAAATACTGGAGGAGCAGTCGCGTAACTTTACAGATCGTTACGAGAGCCTTCTGCCCCTCTACCCCCGGGTCATCACGACTGACAAGGAGTTGCCGGGGGGACCATTTGACGGTGTGGTGGAGAAAGCATCAAAGGCAATCAGGGAACACTCTGTTACTGCAAAGCCTCGGCGCGACCCTAAAAAAAGAGTCACAGCCAAAAAGCGAGAGTGGCTGCAACAGGAGGAGTTTAATCCTTTCCTGCACAATGCATGGATGCTCCTTGGAAAGGCACACCTGCAGAATGGAGACCTGGAGGAGGCACTGGCTGCCTTTACCCACATAAGTCGCATCTTTCGCCATGATGAGAAGGTTGTGCAGGAAGCTGCCATCCTGATGATGCGTTGTTATACTGAACAGAATCGTCTCTATCAGGCAGAACAAAGCGCACGGGTGTTATTGACCACAAAACTGCCGGGCAATTTGCAATCGCTCTTCGATGAGACCTACACTGGTTACCTGCTTAAAAAGGGGGATTACAATGCAGCCATACCATGGCTTAAACGTGTTATCTCCAACGAAAAAGTACAATCACAAAAAAGAAGACTCAGTTACCTGTTGGGACAGCTGCTACAACTCACCGGCGAACGGGAAGCAGCATATCAGGCATTCGAGGATGTAAAAGGATTGTCAACACCATTCGATTTGCAACTTCAAGCAACGATAAGTCAGTATACGCTTGCCCTGCAATCGAAACAGCCCAAACTAAAAAGGGCTCTGGAAAAGATGAGAACCGCTGCAAACGAAGCTCAGTTGACACGCATAGAAGAGACTCTGGAGAGTATGAATCCAACTGCAATTGGTGACTCATCACTGTTGGCAGAAACATCACAAACCGCGTTAGTGGTTGAAGACTCATTGCTCATTGTTGCCGCGTTGCATGATTCTCTTTACCAGAAGGCTTATCATGCATTCATGAAGGGAGATACTGCAAAGGTTAAAGCCGAGGCTTCACGGTTCATTGATCAATTCCCTGAATCGGCGTGGCTCCCGCAAATGAAACAGATGCTTGCGTTCGCATTGAGTGACAGGATGCCAACGGAATCACCTCCAGGTGCGGCCTGGGAGAGTCTTTCAGATAGGAAGCGTTCACAAGGAACGCAATATGAACCGCTCTACATTACGGACCCATTGGCTGCACACCAGTTCCTGCTGGTCTATGAAAAGCCGACAGCCGACCGAAACAAACTGCTCTTTGCCACTGCTGCTTTTAACTTCTCCCGTTTCAGGTTGCGTACATACGAACTCACCTTTCTTCCACTTGGGGCCAGAGAAGCATTGGTTGTTTCCACTTTTCGTTCTTATGAGGATGCATATCGGTATGGACAGATGTTATTGGCAGACAGCCTTTTCACGGCAACCATCCATTCCAATGTGATACCGTTGGTGATTTCGGAAGAGAACAGCGACAGGTTGCGTAGAAAAGGACTACTCGACGAATACCTCGCTTTTGAAAAAAGCTATCAGACGAGTAATCACCTCCCCTCTCTTTCAATAAAGGAAGAAGAAAATTTTATCAGTAGGAAAGAGCAGCAGAAAAAGATTGTACCTTTGGAAAGAGATCAATCGGTCTTTGGACAAACGGAAGATGCAACGGTAGCAGCACCGACAGAGCGAACAGAACGGCTTTCCCCCGCAGAATTGCAACAGAAACTGGAACAAAACGCACGTGAAGCAATGAAGCGATTGCAGGGACAGAACGACTCAAAAAGCAGGAAAGAGGAGCTCAAAGAGCGGGAGAAGTTGCGAGAGAAACGCATACGGCAACGGGAGAAGGAGCTGAAGGAGCGTGCCCGCAGGCGTAAAGAGCTGCTGAGGAAGCGTGAAAAAGAAAGAGAACAGAAAATTCGAATGAGATGAAGAAAATTGTTTTTGCCACCAACAACCAACATAAACTGGATGAGATACGCAAGATCACACAGGGAACACTCTCAATTCTGAGCCTCTCCGATATCGGATGCAACGAGGAGATCGATGAAACAGGAAGCACCCTCGATGAGAACGCCATGATCAAGGCTGCCTATGTGCAGGAACGATATGGTTACGACTGTTTTGCCGATGATACCGGACTGGAGGTGGAAGCACTGGGGGGAGCACCCGGTGTTTATTCGGCACGCTATGCCGGGGAAGCTTGCAGGCCGGAGGATAACATGGCGAAATTGCTTGCTGAGATGAAAGAGATGGAGAACCGACAAGCACGATTCCGTACCGTTATCGCACTACGCTGCAATGGTGAAAACCACTTATTTGAGGGTGTAATCCGCGGGAGCATCATCCGAGAGAAGAAAGGCAATGAAGGATTCGGGTACGACCCGATATTCATGCCGGAAGGATACGATAAAACCTTCGCGGAGCTGGGCACTGAGGTGAAAAACCAGATCAGTCACAGGGCAGTTGCAACCGGTAAGCTGATGCATTTTCTATTAGAGCGTTATCAGTGATACTGGTCTGATGCAGTAATGCAGGATCATAAAAATCAGTATCTTTGAATCTGAACCCAAAATAAAAAAGCTATGTCAACTAACATCCGCACGGCCATCATCGGCTACGGACTCTCCGGACGTGTATTCCATGCCCCCTTTATCGATGTGGTGGAGGGTTATGATCTGACCAAAATCAGCACCTCCCGTCCCGAAAGCATCGCCATGATTGAAGAAAGATACCCGGTTACTGCTGTCGTCCACGACGGAAAAAGCATCATTGATGACCCGGAGATTGACCTGGTAATCGTCACATCACCCAATACTGATCACTTCCGCTGGTCGCGCGAAGCATTGCTCGCCGGCAAGCATGTGGTTGTGGAGAAGCCCTTCACAGTGAATGTAGAGGAAGCTGATGAATTGATTGAAATTGCTCAACGACAACAAAAAATCTTGACGGTATACCATAACCGTCGCTTCACAAGCGATACCCGCACCGTAAAAAAGCTCTTGGAGAGTGGACTGCTGGGTGATATCGTAGATTACGAATCTCACTTCGACCGGTACCGTATCAATCCCCGCCCCAATGGTGCATGGCGGGAACAATCATTACCCGGATCGGGAATCTTCTACGACTTGGGATCACACCTGATTGACCAGGCTCTCTGGTTCTTCGGTATGCCACAGGCTGTAACGGCTGAGATAAACAACCAGCGCTCCTGGGCTCTTACCGATGATCATTTCGATTTGCGGCTCCACTATGCAACCTTCACCGCCACCCTCAAATCGGGTATGATCTGTCGAATCCCGGGTCCCACCTACATGCTACACGGCACAAACGGTTCGTTTGTGAAATATGGGCTAGATATTCAGGAGGCAACCCTCGACGGAGGCGCTATTCCACAGGGAAAGGACTGGGGAAAAGAACCTGAAAGCATCTGGGGAAGCATCGATGCTGAATATAAAGGAGTGAAAATTAAAGGCAAACTGGAGAGTGAGCAGGGTGATTACCGCGACTACTTCATCAACTTGCGTGATGCCATCAACGGTAAGGCAGAGATCGCAGTGAAACCGGAGGAGGCACGAAATGTAATGCGAATCATAGAGATCGCTTTCCAAAGCAGCAGGGAGAAGAGAACCATCGCTCTCTCCTGACAGATGCCTAAATAAAGAAAATCGTCGCACCAGCGATACTGATCACTGCCCCGATCACCTGTCGGGCGGTGATCTTCTCCTTGAACATGATGGCTGTCGGAGCAATGATAAAGATGGGTACCAGCGCCATCAATGCCGAGGCAATCCCCGTCTCGGTATGCTGCACCGCATAAAGTGAGAGGGAGACGCCAATAAAGGGACCGAAGATGGTACCAATGGTTATTGCCTTCATACCCGTTTTATCTCCCAAGGTCATGAAGACCCGCCTCCAGCGACCGGCAAAGGTGACAAGCAATGCAAATGCAAAGAAGCCGAAGATGGCCCTGATTTGGGTGGATGCCACCGGGTCATAATCGCCCATCCCCTTCTTACTCAGAATCAGCCCCACCGCCTGGCCCAGTGCACCACCCAATGCGTAGAGAAAGCCTTGCAGGGGTATGTTCAATTTCAGTTTCCTGCCTGCTACGGCAATCATGATGCCTGCAACACTCACAACGATGCCCGCAATGCTCTTAAGTGAGAGGATCTCCTGTAGAAAGAACCAGCCGATGACGGCGGTAATCATCGGTGCGAGGCTCATCACCAGCTGCGAGGTACGGGAGCCGATCAGAGTGTAGGACTTGAAGAGGAAGAGATCACCCAGAAAGAAACCGACGATGCCCGAGAGACCCAACCATATCCAGTTGTATGCACTAGCATCCATCGGGAAGAACATCCCGCGGGTGAAAAGAGTGGTGATACCCAGGAATATTACTCCTAGGAAGATGCGAATGATGTTCACCGTGAGGGAGCCGGTACGGCGACCAGCTTTCTCGAAGAAGATGGCGCTGAGAGTCCAGCAGACGGCTGTTAAGAGTGAGGCTATCTCACCGATATGCGATTGAAACGGCATGCAAATGATCCCTTAATGCTGTAACCAGGAATAAAGTGGCAGCAAATGTACGGGATTTTTTTGAATATGAAGGATCAGCGAATCGCTTCCCTTAATTTTTTTGCAGCTGCCTCCACAGAAGGTTCACTCTCCAGCAGGGAGATAAAGCGACTGCCGATGATGGCACCGGCTGCCTCCCCGCAGGCAGCTTCGAATGTCTCCCTGTTGGAGATCCCGAAACCGATCAGTCGTGCATTCTTCAGTCCCATCGCGTTCACCCGCCGGAAGTACGCCAGGTTCTGCTCTCCAAAACTCTTCCTTGCACCGGTGACAGATGCAGAGGAAACCATATAGATAAACCCGGATGTATGTTCATCGATCAGACGGATCCGTTCTTCCGACGTCTCGGGGGTGATCAGCATGATCATATGGAGCCCATGGTGATCAGCTATCGGTTTGTAATTCTCCAGGTATTCGGCAAAAGGGAGATCAGGGATGATCAGCCCGTCTATGCCGCAGGAAGCCGCTCTCCGGCAGTATTCTTCGAACCCGAACTGCAGGATGGGATTCAGATAACCCATCAGTACCAGAGGGATAGAGACCCTGGCCCGCACATCTTCCAACTGGCTGAAGAGCGTTTTCACGCTCATACCATTGTGCAGTGCCTGTGTGCCGGAAGCCTGGATCACCGGCCCGTCAGCCATCGGGTCACTGAAGGGGACACCGATCTCCAGCATCTCCACTCCTTCCTTTTCCAGCGCCTGCATCACCCGTACTGTATCATTCAGCTGTGGGTAACCGGCAGTAAAATAGACCGATAAAATATTCGCTTTCTTCTGTTGAAACAATTGGTCAATCCTGTTCATATCTGATTGTTTTGATAAAATTCTGTAGTCTTGTGCACTCCTTTATCGCGGGAGCTATCTCAAAGCCACTGTTGAGATCTATCCCGATAAACTGCGGATGTGAAAACTCTCTAATGGCTGCAGCATCATCCGGAGCGATCCCCCCGCTCAGCAGGAAGGGTGTCTCTCCCCTGTATGATGAAAGCTGTTCCCAGCGAAACTTCTTCCCGGAACCGCCATGTTGTGCTGTCCGGGTATCGAAGATGAAGTAGTCGCAACTCCCTCTATATTGTTCCACCAAAGAGACAGGAAACGGTTTATCACTCTCCATCCCGAATGCCTTTACCACCGTGAAACCGGCATCCTGCATGAAACGGCAGGTTTCAGGTGATTCACTGCCGTGTAACTGAATAATCTGCAACCGGTTCTTTGATGCGATCTTCCGTACCCTCTCTTGTAATTCATCCACAAACACTCCCACCCGTTTCACCTTCTCCGGGGTATAACTTAACTTTTCTCCCACATAGCGTGACGAGCCCGGATAGAAGATGAATCCCATCCAGTCTACACCCAGCTGTTCCACAGCCTGGATGTTCTCCGCATCACGCATACCGCATATCTTGATGAGCATACTGTTAGCTTTTAGATGTAAGCAATTGACTTAAATCAACTGGTTCCTGGTTCACAACCTTTCTATATCTTTCAAAAATGCACCGAGTGATTCGCCCGGATCATCGCTCTTCATGAAGTTTTCACCAATCAGAAAGCCCCGGTAGCCGGCATCATGCAATTCACGCACGACCTGCGGGTCATAGATGCCACTCTCGGAAATCAGTAGCGCCTCCCGCGGGAGCAGGTCGATCATTCGGAACGACTTCTGTATGTCGGTGACGAAGCTGCCCAGGTTGCGATTGTTGATACCGATCAGCCGGTTCATCGGGGTGATGTAATCCGTCTCCCGCTCATCGTGCAGCTCCAACAACACCTCCAGCTGCAGCTGCTCTGCCAGCTCCGTGAATCGTTTCGACTCCTCCATCGTGATGGCGGCGGCGATCAGCAGGATCGCGCTGGCACCGGATAGCTTCGCATCATAGATCTGATACTCATCCACGATGAACTCCTTCCGCATCACCGGGATGGAGACGCTTTCCGTGGCTGCCCGCAGGTCAGCCAGTGTTCCGCCGAAGTAGGGCTCATCGGTCAGCACCGACAGTGCTGCTGCCCCGGCAGCCTCATAAGCCTTTGCCACAGGAGTCACCTCCGCAGTCCTGTTGATCCATCCCTTGCTGGGTGAACGCCGCTTGAACTCGGCGATGATTCCTGTGGTTGATTGCTCCAATGCCGCTTTCAGTGAGTAAAAAGGAGTTGTTTCTTTCAATATCCTCTTCTCCAACAATGAAAAAGGGGTCTCCTCCTTTTGCCTTGCTACCTCAATCTTTTTGTGTGCGATGATCTCGCTCAATATATCTTTCATTATAAATAGCGATAAACTGTAAGCTGTAAGCTGTAAGCGATAAGCTGTAAGCTGTAAGCTTATTGCTTATCGCTTATCGCTTGTAATTAACTCCTGATTGATCTCTATGAACTTCTCCAGCGTGCGCAGTGCCTTCTTACCATAGAGGGCATCCTTCGCTATCTCCAGACACTCACCGATGGGCTTCTGCTGCTCGATGGTTTGTATCCCGAAGGCGGCGTTGGCCAACACCGCATTCATCTGGGCCTCTGTCCCTTCGGCAGCCAGCACTCTGCGGAAGATCTGAGAGGCCTCTTCGGGAGTGTCCCCACCATAGAGAGCCTCCTGCGGTATGGCATCAAACCCGAGATCGGACGGAGAGAAGAGCTGTTCTCCACGATTGGAGACCACCTTGAATCGGTCGGTGAGGGAGATTTCATCATATCCGTCGAGGCTGTGTACGATACTGAAACGTTTATTCTCCGCCTGGTAGATGTAGCTGTAGAGCCTCGACATGGCGAGGTTGTAAACACCCAGCATCTGGTGACGCGGCTGCACCGGGTTCACCAGCGGTCCCAGAACATTGAAGAAGTTACGCACCCCCAGGCTCTTCCGCACCGGTGCCACTGCTTTGAGGGCGGGACTGAACAGCGGGGCATGGAGGTATGCCAGCCCACAGGCATCGAGGCTGCGACGCAACTGGTCTCTATCAGTGGTAAACCGCACCCCCAGGCTTTCAATCACGTTACTCGCACCACTGATGGAGGTAGCACCATAGTTGCCGTGCTTCACCACCGGATAACCTGCACCGGCTACTACAAAGCAGGCGGTGGTGGAGATGTTGAAAGTGTTCTTGCCGTCACCGCCTGTGCCCACAATGTCGAGCGGATCATAATCGGTGAGGTCCACCTGTACCCGCATCTCGAGAAGTGCGTCGCGAAAACCGAGAATCTCATCGACCGAGATGCTGCGCATCAGGAAGGAGGTGATCAGTGAGGCAATCTGCGTTTCGGGCACATCGCCCTTCACAATGGTGAACAATACCTCACGAGCTTGTTCGCGGGAGAGGTACTGATAGTCGAAAAGTTGGTATAGGATCTCTTTCATATTCATTCACTTTTAGATCTCGACAAAACGGGATGATTGAGAAAGTTGCGGATGATGGCTGTTCCCTCCGGGGTGAGAATTGACTCGGGATGGAATTGCACACCGTGCAGGTCGAGCGAGCGGTGTCGCATGGCCATGATGGCTCCCTCCCTATCCAGGGCAGTTACTTCCAACTCAACCGGGAAATTCTCATGACCGACAATCCAGGAGTGGTATCTCCCCACAGCAATCTCCTCAGGGAGACCGGTAAAGAGATAATCATCAGCAACAATTTGCACCGGCGTCTGCACCCCGTGAAACACGAAAGGAATATTCTCCAACTTCGCACCAAACACCTGTCCGATGGCCTGATGCCCAAGACATACACCCAGAATACTCTTGCTGGTTGCGTACCGCTCGATGAGGGGCAGCAGCAATCCAGCCTCTTCCGGGAGACCGGGGCCGGGTGAGAGAATGATCTTGTCGTACCGCTCCACCTCTTCCAGTGTCATCATGTTGTTGCGAATCACGTCCACATCGGTGTGGCCGAGCGACCGCACCGTGTGCAGCAGGTTGTAGGTGAAGGAGTCGTAGTTGTCGAATAGCAATATCTTTTTCATCTGCTTGCGATTAACTGTTATATAGTGTAGATGCTTTGTCGATGGCACGTTTCAGGGCTCCCAGCTTGCTGTTCACCTCCCGCAGTTCATACTCGTCGTTACTCTGTGAGACTACACCGGCACCGGCTTGGAACCACAGCTCGTTGTTGCGGCTCACGAAGGTACGAATGGTGATTGCCTGGTTGATGTCACCGTTGAATCCGATGAAACCGATGCAGCCACCGTATGCACCTCTATTGTGCGACTCGATCTCGGAGATCAGCTGCATTGCCCGCACCTTTGGAGCACCCGAGAGGGTGCCGGCCGGGAAGGTATCGAAGAATGCCTTGAGAGGATCGGCCGTGACATTGAGGGTTCCGGTAACACGCGACACCAGGTGGATCACATGCGAATAGAACTGGGGCTCCTTGAAGAAAGCAACCTCGACATTATGTGCATTGCGGCTCAGGTCGTTCCGTGCCAGGTCGACAAGCATCACATGCTCCGCATTCTCCTTCGGATCGTTCAGCAGGAATTCCACAGCCTTCATATCTTCTTGGTTGTCACCAGACCGTTTCGTCGTTCCCGCAATGGGATCAATGCTGATCTGTCGGCCGCTGATCTTACAGTGAGTTTCGGGCGAAGAACCGAAGATTCGGAATCCGCCGAAGTCGAAATAAAAGAGGTAGGGTGACGGGTTGATGGAACGCAGTGCACGGTAGACCTTGAAGTCATCACCCGTAAAGGGTTGGATGAAGCGTCGGGAGAGTACGATCTGAAAAACATCACCTCGCAGGCAGTGATGCACACCGCGACGCACATATTCTTTATACTCCTCATCGGTGATGGTACTTCGCTCCTCTCCCTCGGTGAAGAAGTTGTAGGTGGCGAAGTTGCGCTGATTGATGAGCGATTCCACCTTCATCATGCTGCTCACCTCCTGCTGGCCCTGTAATTCCAGCAACTGAATTTCATCAGTGAAGTGATTGAACACCAACAAGTATTTGAAGAGAATGTAAAGCATGTCGGGAGCATCGTTGCGCTCCTCCTTGCTTTCACGGATTGCAATCTGCTCGGTGTATTTCACACAGTTGAAGGTAGTGTACCCGAAGAGGCCACACTGCTGCAATTCATCTCCTTCCACCTCGAAATGTGAAATATAGCGGTTGAGCGCATCAGAAATGGTGAAGCTGTTGGAGAGGGTCTCTTGCGTCTCCGTGCCATCGGGAAACAGTGAAGTGCAAACGCCACGGTTCACCTCTATGCGGGAAATCGGTTTCAGTCCGAGATAGGAGATGCTATTCTGTCCGGCATGGAAGTCAGAGCTCTCCAACAGGGCTGACTGTGGGTAACTGTCCCTCACTTTGAGATAGACGCTCACCGGAGTATGGAGATCGCCCATCAATGTTTTCCGGTTAATTGTATATTTGTATTGCATAGGATTTGTTTTTTGCTATCAACTCATTAATAATCATACTTTTCTTCATACTTGAAATAGGTCTCCAGATCCTTGTCACCCCGACCGGATAGGGTGAGAACCACCAACTCGTCTGGAGCAAAGGTCACCTTCTCCAACGCAGCCAGGGCATGAGCTGACTCCAACGCAGGGATGATTCCCTCATGGCGGGTAAGCTCATAGGCAGCACGGAGCGCCTCATCGTCTGTAATCGCAACTACCTGAGCTCGTCCTGTCTCAGCCAAGTGGGCATGGATGGGTCCGATACCGGGATAATCCAGCCCCGCAGAGATGGAATAGGGCTCTGTAATCTGTCCATCTTCTGTTTGCATTAGCAGTGTGCGGCAGCCGTGCAGCACACCCACACTCCCTAGATGGATGGTGGCAGCCGATTCACCGCTATCCACCCCCTTGCCTCCGGCCTCGGCCAGCAAGATCTGCACCTTCTCGTTGTCGAGGTACTCATAAATGGTTCCGGCGGCGTTGCTGCCTCCACCCACGCAAGCCACCAGCCGGTCGGGATAATCACGCCCCTCCTTCTCCAGCAACTGCAATTTGATTTCCTTGCTGATCACAGACTGCAGACGGGCCACCAGATCAGGATAGGGATGAGGGCCGACGGTGGAGCCGATGATGTAGTGGGTGTCGGATGGATTGCTGCACCAGTCGCGAATCGCCTCGTTGGTAGCATCTTTCAGTGTCATGTTGCCCGAGGTGACCGGCACCACCGTGGCTCCCATCATTTCCATCTTTTTCACGTTCATCTGTTGCCGTTCCACATCGGTCTTCCCCATGTAGACGGTACAGGGCATCTGCATCAGGGCACAAACGGTAGCGGTGGCCACGCCGTGCTGACCGGCACCAGTCTCTGCGATGATCCGCGTCTTGCCCATCTCGCGAGCAATCAGGATCTGCCCAATGGTGTTGTTAATCTTGTGCGCACCGGTATGATTGAGATCCTCCCGCTTCAGGTAGATCTTCGCCCCGAAACGTTCTGACAGCTGGTGGGAGTAGTAGAGCGGTGAAGGGCGTCCCACATAGTCGCGCAACAACTGATCGAAATCCTTTCGGAAGCGCTCACTCTCCATGATTCTAAGGTAGGCTTCGCGCAGATCAGTTACGCACCGGTGCAGGATCTCGGGGATATAGGCACCCCCAAACTGACCATAGTATCCATTCTCATTGACGTTGAATTGCTGCATAATCTTATGATGTTTATCTCTTTTAATTCGATACCCCTGTTTCTAAAACTGAAAAAGCCCGTCGCAGGATTGCGACAGGCTTTATATATATCATGTGATGAATTATAAATGCACGATGCTACTCCTTACGACCTTATGAGTTGTAAGCAGCGCCACCAATATCCGTTCATTAATAAATTTGTCATAATTCTTTCAATTGTCTGCAAAGAAATAGTATTTGAAATAAATTTGCAACTCTTTCTCTGTTTTTAACACAATTATTTTCGATTAAGATCCGAATGATCCTCCTTTGTTCTTTCATTTTTACTTCTTCCATATCGTCCGATACCGAAGCCGTATAAAAATGCACCAACTGAAAATCCGACCAACAGAAAGAAAATATACCTGTTCCATACAGATTTGGGGTTGAAATAAAGTACGATTGCACCTACCAACCAAACGAGAATGGACAATATGAGTACTTTCCTGTTGATCATATTTCTTCCGCTTCAAAACCGGTACGTTTGATGGTTTTGACGATATCTTCTGCATCCAGCAGCTCCGTCTCCACTGTCAATATTTTTTCGGGGTTGTCTATATCAACTCTCCACGACTGAATACCCTCTTTCCTGTCGAGGAAAGGAGTCACCTTAGCCAGGCAATTGCTGCAATTGATATTTGTTTTAAACTGTATCGTTTTCATAATTCTTTTCATTCATTCATCTGCTGGTTGAAGGTTGTTGGATAACTGTTGCACCCGGCCTTTCATTAATTACAAATTTCAGGCTGTTTTGTTCATTTTAAGAATCTCCGAAATTGAACATAGCAAGGGAATAAGTGACCCAACAGTGATAAATATTGGAAGATATCTTCCTGACGATCAATTATTTTTTTTAATTTTACAGGTGAATACAAAAGCCTTTCAATTAGATCATATGCTTGGAGCGATTCTTGGCGATATCGTGGGAAGCACCTACGAGTTTGCCAACACCAAAGATTACAATTTTGACCTTTTTCCTGCCGGAAGTATTTATACAGATGACACCGTGCTGACTGTTGCCGTGGCAGATGCTATTTTGAATAAATGCGATTACGGAGAAACGATTCGCAAATGGGCGCTTCGTTACCCACATCCCAAAGGCGCTTACGGCAGTTCTTTCACACGTTGGATGCACGCAGATGAGATCAAACCCTATGGCAGCTACGGCAATGGCTCGGCCATGCGTGTTAGCCCCGTAGGGTGGTTATTTGATACGGAGCAGGTTGTGCTCGACGAGGCACTCAAGAGTGCTGCATGCACCCACAATCATCCCGAAGGTATCAAGGGAGCTCAGGCCACGGCTATCGCTCTCTATTTTGCCCGGAAAGGGAAAGAGAAACTGTTTATCAGGCAGTACATCGCTGCTGAATTCGGATACGATTTGCATAAAACGGTGGATGAGATCCGTAAGACATACCTCTATAATGAATCATGTCAGGGCACTGTGCCTGAAGCATTGATCTGCTTTTTAGAGAGTGATTCGTTTGAAGATGCCATACGAAAGGCGATCTCCATAGGAGGTGACAGCGATACCATCGGAGCAATCACAGGTGCCATTGCAGAAGCGTTCTATGATATCCCTGTTGAGTTGGCGAATAAAGCCAGGAGTTATTTGCCCAATGATATGCTGGATACCCTGAAACTATTTGGTGAGAAGGCGCATCCAATGGCGATAGATCTGAATGACGACACCAAGCAGTTACGTGAACGCTTTCGGAAACTGAAAAAGATATTTTCGGAGCTTTTCATGCAAAAGCAAAACATGTTGTTGCACGAACAACCGCTTTTAACAGCACTTTATCTGCAAAAAATCGGATCCATACAGTATAAATCCTATTGCCTGGAGGTGGAACTGGCACAACTGAAACAGCGGCTATCGCTGTTGCAGATTTTTGTTAACCGGAATGAAAAACCAGATTTGAATGCGGTTGACAAAGAAATTGAAATTCGATTTTCTGAGTATCAACAAAAAATTGAATTCGACGCCAAACAACTGGCAGCTGCACGTGATTTTTTGAAGGGATCGTTTCTTTCACCCGAAGAATCGAAAAGAATTAAAGAGGTCTACTATATCATTGTCAAACGTTTACACCCTGACATCAATCCCGATTCGGACGAAAGAATGAATGAGCTTTTTGTAAAAGCACAAACAGCTTACGAGTTGAGTGATCTGCCCACACTGCAACAAATTCTTGTTCTGCTCGATAATAAAGAATCAGATCTTGAGGTTTTATTACCTGATCTGCAAATCAATGTAAACCGGCTGGCAGAAAACATCAGCACACTGGAGCATCAGATTGAACAGCTGTATCAATCATTTCCGTTTATTTACGAGGAAAAGTTACGGGACGAAGAATGGGTGAAGAACGAATGTGAAGAAATGAGCATAAAGATTGATACGATAAAACAGGAAATTGAAAAATACAAAAAATACATCACATTGTTGGAAGAATGGAAACCGGTATCGTAAAACTTACACCCGAATTGCTCGCACTTATCGGCACAGGCGGTGTGAAAGCCATTGCGCCATTTACACGCGAGATATTTTTACTGAATATCGTTATCGCGGGAACAACATTCTGCGAACAAATGAATGAGCTGGAGCCGGATCTCGTCCCCGGGAGCGTACTGAAAATGATTCGACATCCCAAAAACGAATATGATGAACTTGCCATCGGCATCTATATCAACGACAATCGCATCGGATGGGTTCCACAGGAGTTCAATGAAGTCATTTCCCGCCTGATGGATGCGGGAAAAGCATTTTTTTGCCGTGTAGAAAATACAAGACGAATAAACAAATGGCTGAAAATCGACGTTAAAATTTATATGGTTGAATAAAAAACAGGAAGAACTAAATCATTTGTATCGCATGAAAAAGTTATTTTTTTTATTCGCTGTCGTATCATTCCTGGCAGCCTGCTCTGGTCCAAAGGGGATGGTCAAAATTGAACCGAACGGAAGTGCATTGGCTGTGGAAGATTCTGTCGCATATGAACTGATTGTCTTCGATACAGAATTTGAGCTGAATCACAAGCTGTTCTACTATTTTCAGTATGTTGAACATGTGCTGCGGATACCTATTCTGCCCAACCCCCCTGTAGGGGTGATTTATTAATTTACTGGTTAAAAATGCAACTTGTCGGTCGAAGTGAAATAACATTATCCCGTTTGATAGATAATAACTATTTTTGGCTATGATTCAAACAGACAGGGAACATACTTCTTTGAAAAAATCCAATAAGCAAAAATGGATACGCCTGATTGTTGTTGGCGGTATACTACTGGCAGTCATCTTTATCTTCAGCCGAAGCCCTATGCTTTCCGAGGCATATATGCGAAACGTTTACCCCGCCATTGCGACACTCTTCTCCTTTATCTCAGGCATTTTTCCTTTTTCACTATACGACCTTTTTATCGTGGCGGCATTGATATGGTTCACCGGTATGATCCTGCGGGTTATATTGCGTAAAATCACCCTCTCAACTTTCCTTTATTCAATGCTTAGATTCACGTTGATCGTTGTCGCCTGGTTCTATCTTGGTTGGGGAGTGGCCTACTTCCGGGGGGACTTCTACGCAAGAAGCGAAGTGACGAAAGCTACTTTCGACCGGGAGAAACTGATGAGGCTCACAGAGACAATCATTGAACAGGCTAATTACAACTACCTCGATTGCCGTTCGATGGACAAGGAGAAGGTACACCTGGAGATTGAACAATCGTATGCCGCTCTGCAGGACCCACTCCGCCTCTCCTATCCGAACGGTAAACGAAGGATGAAACCGATGCTCTTCGAACCAATCTATAGCGGAATGGGGGTATCAGGCTATTTCGGTCCCTTCTTCAACGAAATACACGTGAACCATTTCGGACTCCCTTTCACATACCCCTTCACGCTGGCACACGAGATGTCGCACCAGTTCGGCATCGCTGCCGAGTCGGAAGCAAACCTCTATGGCTTCGCAGCCTGCGTAAACAGCAACCACCCGATGGTACGCTACAGCGGTTACGCCTCACTACTGGGTTACCTGTTAGGCGATGCACGACGGTTGCTGCCCGATGCATATGATTCACTGGTACAATCAATACGTCCGGAGGTCCTTGCCGATCTGCAACGAAACAGTGCACACTGGATGGCAGCAAGGAACAGCATCCTCTCCGATGCACAGGACAAGATTTATGATGCCTACCTGAAGACCAACCAGGTGAGCTCGGGAAGAGACAACTACTCCGAGGTGGTGGGGCTGCTGCTTTCTTTTGATTTTGTACAAATCATAAATCAAATGGATTAATCACACTATTATAAAAAAATCACATCCCTTCAGAAGGGGTGTCGCTTCAGACGAAGGCTGTTTGTCACTACACTGACCGAGCTCAGCGCCATGGCAGCACCGGCAATCATCGGGTTGAGCAGGAAGCCGGTGAAGGGAAAGAGCACACCCGCGGCGACGGGGATGCCGATCACGTTGTAGAAAAAGGCCCAGAAAAGATTCTGGCGGATGGTACGTACCGTGGCTTGTGAGAGTCGAATTGCACGGGGGATTCGTTTAAGGTCGGAGGAAATAATGGTCATGCTGGCCACATCCATCGCAATATCACTGCCGCTGCCCATGGCGATGCTCACATCGGCCTGTGCGAGCGCCCCGCTGTCGTTGATGCCATCTCCCACCATCGCCACCGTATGGCCCTGTTGTTGCAGTTTCTTCACCAACTCCACCTTCTCTTCAGGCAACACTCCCCCCCGGTAATCGGTGATTCCCAAGTCAGCTGCCAGGGCTGCAGCCACTTTTTCGTTGTCACCGGTATAGATCGCTACATCGATACCCATGCTGTGCAACTGTGCGATCGCCTCTTTTGAGGTAGGCTTCATCTTGTCGGTGATACCAACCACACCCAGTGCTTTCTCGCTGTCAGTAAATACCGAAACGGTATGGGCCGCATCCATCTCCTGATATACCTGCTGCTTCAGGTCGGCAGGGATCACCACACCTTTCGAAGCCAGGTAATGGAGATTGCCGATGTAATATATCTCACCCTCGTATGTCCCCTCAATGCCCTTGCCGCTCACCTGTGAAACCGTCACATCGTCAAGAAGAGTGCTTACCTCCTTTAGTTCGGCAGTGATGGCATCTGCGAGTGGATGTTCTGAACGATGTTCGATGCTGTAGAGGATATCGCGATGCAGGGGGGTGGCATCGAGCGACCAGGTGATGGAGGTCACCTGGGGTTTCCCCTCGGTAATGGTACCGGTCTTGTCGAGCACCACCACATCCACTTTTTTCGCTCTCTCAAGGCTTCCGGCATCCTTGATCAGGATACCCTCATCAGCACCTTTGCCAATGCCTACCATGATGGCGGTGGGTGTAGCGAGACCCAATGCACAGGGACAGGCGATCACCAGCACCGTCACCATGGTCAGTAGGCCGTAGACAAATCCGTTCTCACCCCCAAAGAACAGCCAGACCACAAAGCTGAGCAGCGCAATGCCGATCACCACAGGCACGAAGACCCCTGCGATGCGATCCACCAATCCCTGTACGGGAGCCTTGCTGCCCTGAGCCTCATCCACCGTGCGGATGATCTGTGCAAGCAGAGTATCTTTTCCTACCTTGTCGGCACGAAAGCGAAAGCTCCCCTTCTGATTGATGGTGCCGGCAAAAACCTTTGTACCATTCTTCTTCTCCACGTGAAGCGGTTCTCCGGAGATCATGCTCTCATCCACAAATGAGCTTCCCCCGGTCACCTCTCCATCAACGGCAATCTTCTCGCCCGGTTTCACCACTACAACATCTCCCACCAATACCTCAGCGATGGGGATCACATAGGGTTCTCCTTCACGAAGGACGGTCACGGTGGAGGGTTGCAGCCCCATCAGCTTGCGGATGGCATCGGAGGTGTGCCCCTTGGCACGCGCCTCCAGCATCTTACCCAGAAGGATGAAGGCGATAATCACGCCGGCCGCCTCAAAATAGACATGCGCTTCCAGTCCGCGGCTCTCCCAGAACTCCGGCCAGAGCATGTTGAAGAGGCTGAAAAGATAAGCGATGCCGGTACTGAGTACCACCAGCGTATCCATGTTGGCAGAGCCGTGGCGTGCCTGCTTCCAGGCGCCCACAAAAAAGCGGCGCCCGAAGAGGAAGAGGATAGGCGTAGCCAGGAGCCACATGGCAATGTTGGCAAAGGGGGCATGCATGAAGAACATGCCAACCACCACAAGTGGGATGGCCAGCGCCACGGCCAGAATGGTATGACGCCGCAATGTCCTGTAGTTCTCATGCTGCAGCTCTTCCACCTTTTCGAACGAGCTCTCCTCCTCTTCTGTCAGCAGGTCATACCCCATCTCCTGCAGCGCCTGCTTCATCGCATCAGGTGTCGCAATGCCCGGCAGATATTCGATTTGCCCCTTGCCGTTGCCATAGTTCACCGAGGCATTTAACACACCGGGCACGAAGGATAGAATATTCTGCGAGCTGGAGGCACAGGCTGCACAGGTCATGTGCAACACGGGGTGAGTCGCTTTCTCGGTACGCACCTCCCCGCCGGCATGTCGAATCCGCTCCACCAACTCCTGCAGGATCTCCGCGGCGTCATCAGCCCTGCGCTCATCGATGACAACGAACAGCGTACCCTTTTGAGGATCATGTTTTAGGGATGCCAACCCCTTTACTTCCCGCAATGCATCCTCAGACAGGGCTACCTTCCCCCTGAGGTTTATCTGATAACTATTTGCTTTCTTCATACTGGTATAGGAACAATTGAAGAAGGAGAGATGTTCATAATGAGCTGTTCTGACCCATACGTGCAAAATATTTACTAATTTTGTTCCAACGCATGCATGAACCTGCACTCCAGGGATCTTCGCTTAACTGAAAAATGTACATTATGATTCGATTCATATCGCTAACCTTCGTCGGCATCCTCTTTGCCTTCTCGCTCTTCTCCCAGAAAAAACCCCTCGACCACAATGTCTATGACAGCTGGGAGAGCCTCAGTGCTACGAGCCTCAGCGATGACGGGAGGATGATGGCGACCCTGATCGCACCCCAGGAGGGAGACACCACCCTTTTGCTCAAAGATCTCACCAACAATCGCTCCCTCACGCTGGAGAGGGTCACCCGCTTCACCCTCTCTCCTGACGGTTTATGGACAGTGGGACTGATCAGGGCTCCCTTCTCGGAGCGTCGGCAGGCCCGGATCGACAAGAAAAAAGCGGATGAGATGCCTGACGATTCTTTGCTGATCATTCATAACCACACGTTCGAGGTAAAGAAAATTGCCAATGTGCGATCATTCAAAACGGCAGAGAAGGCCTTGAGACATATCGCCTACACCACAACCCTGCCGGAAGACACGACAAAAAAAGCGGCAAAAAAGGAAAAAAAGAAAGAGCTGGTGATATTGCGAAATCTTTTGACACAGGAAGAAGATACCATCCGCAATGCAAATGAGCACCTTTTCAGCAAATACGGGAATGCGTTTGCCGTTGTGATTCAACCGGAGAAAAAAGATAGCACCGATGCACCGGGGGTGCTCTTTTTCGATCTGGACAAGCAGGCACAAAAAAGGATTTCCGGCGAAAAGAGAGAGTACAAATCGCTCTCGTTCGATGAGGAGGGGGCCCAATTGGTTTATCTTTCCACGGGGGACACTTCTAAAGTGGAACAGAAGGTGTTCGACCTGCACTATTTTGAAAACGGGGCCGACTCAGCTCAGCTAATTGCCGACAGAAACGCCACCGGCTTCCCGGAGGGATGGATATTCAACGATAATTCATCACCCTCCTTCAGCAGGGATGGCAGCAGGATCCTGATTGGCGCTGCTCCCGTTCAGGAGCCAAAGGACACAACGCTGGTCGACTTCGAGATGGCAAGCCTTGATATCTGGCACTGGAAGGACCCACTCATACAACCCCAGCAGCTGGCAGAGCTCAGTCGTAAAAAACGACACACCTACAGCGGCATCATCAATCCGCATCACCCCGGTCACTACCTTCCGGTAGCCACCGAAGAGATGCCTCATGCCAACATCGCCGACGAGGGCAACGGCCGCTACGCACTGCTCTGGTCCGACCTGCCCTATCAGCTGGAGAGCCAGTGGGACATCTCCTCCCGGTATGATGTCTGGGTGATGGACCTTCAGGAGCAGCGCCTGCACGAGGTTGGCTCCCCGGTAGCGGGACGACCGATGCTCTCGCCTGCGGGCCATTACACGCTCTGGTGGGACGGAACGGAACTGCAGTGGTTCGTCCACGACAACCGGGAGCAGACCACCCGCAACCTCACCGGCGCCATACCAGTGAACTTCTGGAACGAAAAAAACGATGTTCCCATGGAACCGGGCCCTTATGGAATGGCAGCATGGGGTGCTGAAGACGATTATCTGTTGCTCTACGATGCATTCGATATCTGGAAGGTAGACCCAAGCGGCAAGACAAAAGCGGTCAACATAACCCGCGGTGTAGGGCGCAGCGACTCGATCACCTTCCGTTATGTGAACACCGACCGTGAGAAACGTTTCATCGAGAAGGAGGAAGAGCTGCTGCTCTCTGCCTTTGACAACAAAAGCAAGAAAAAAGGCTGGTACACTCTGGCACAAAAGGGGAGAAAACCATTGCAGAAGAAGGTGATGGAGGGGTTCACCTTCAGCTCGCTGATTAAGGCGAAAGAGAAGGAACTCTACCTCTTCCAGAAAAGCAACTTCCACACCACCCCGGACCTCTACGTCACTGCAGACCTCTGGAAAACGTCAGACAAACTGACCAATATCAATCCGCAGATGGAGCAGTACAACTGGGGAACAGCGGAGCTCTTCTCCTGGACATCCTTCAGTGGTGATCCACTGCAGGGGATCCTCTACAAGCCGGAGGATTTTGATCCGGGTAAAAAATATCCGATGATGATCTACTTCTACGAGCAACACTCCGACGAACTCTACCGCTGGTTCACACCGGCACCCAGCCGTTCGGTGATCAACATACCCTTCTTCGTGAGCCGCGGCTACCTGGTCTTCACGCCTGATATCCGCTACAGCGTGGGACAACCGGGAATGGATGCCTACAACGCCGTGGTCTCGGGTGCCGAGGCCCTTGCCAAAAACGATTGGGTGGATGCGAAGAGAATGGCGATACAGGGACAGAGCTGGGGCGGTTACCAGGTGGCTTACCTGGTGACGAAGACCAACCTTTTCAGGGCTGCAGGCGCCGGGGCGCCGGTATCAAACATGACCAGTGCCTACGGAGGTGTCCGCTGGAGCTCCGGACGCAGTCGCCAGTTTCAGTATGAGCAAACGCAGTCCCGCATAGGCGTACCGATGCTTGACTCGCTCGATCTCTACATCGACAACTCTCCCCTCTTCTTCGCCGACAAGGTGGAGACACCGCTGCTGATGATGCACAACGACAAGGATGGGGCGGTACCCTGGTACCAGGGCATCGAGTACTTCATGATGCTGCGCCGCCTGGGCAAGCCTGTATGGTTGCTCCAGTACAACGGTGAGGACCACAACCTGACGCAGCGCCGCAACAGCAAGGACCTCTCCATCCGCCTGCAACAGTTCTTCGACCACTACCTCAAGGGTGATCCTGCACCGGCATGGATGACAAAGGGTGTCCCGGCCATTGAAAAAGGGAAAAACTGGGGTTATGAGGTGGATTAGTTGAAAGCTGACTTTTAAAATCCCCGCTGCCGCATCGCCTCAAAGGTGAGGATGGCGGTGGAAACAGAGACATTGAGCGAATCAATTTTCCCGCGCATGGGGATTTTGATTCGCTTTGTGGCGTTGTGCAGCCAGAAATCAGTCAATCCTTTCGCTTCAGTACCCATCACGATGGCGGATGGTTTCCGGAAATCGATGTTCTGATAAAATTCAGCCGCCTGAAGCTCCGCGGCAAAAACATTGATGCCACGCTCTTTAAGCCACAGCAGCGCCTCTTCGGATCTGCTGACGGCCGTGGGCACGGTAAAGAGCCCCCCCACACCCGAGCGGATTACGTTGGGGTTGTAGAGGTCGGTAAGCGGATCGCAGATGATCACCGCATCGGCCCCAGCGGCGTCGGCCGTACGGAGCACCGCCCCGAGGTTGCCGGGCTTTTCAACCGATTCGAGGATAATAAGAAAAGGGTTCTCACTGACGCCAATATCCTCCAGTCTGTGGGATTTGGGCTTGGCCAGTGTTACCAGACCGTCGGAGTTCTCCCTGTAGGCAATTTTCGCAAAGACGGCCGGAGAGATCTCAGTGATGATCTCTGCGGGCAGGCTCTCCAGCACATCCGGGTACTTGCTCTGGGCAAACATCTCCCGGCATAGATAAACCTCACTGATCTCATATCCCGCCTGCAGGGCCAGCGACAGCTCGCGGGCGCCCTCCAGCACGAAGAGCTGTTGCTCGCGGCGCTCCCTGTTCTTGGAGAGCTTCACGATCTGCTTGATGGAGGGGTTCTGCAGGCTGGTGATCATAAGAGATTGTTACAGGCCTGTTTTCTCTTCTTTCTCCAACAGGAAGGTGTCGATCGCCTCCCTGAATGATTCCTTCGGCAAGGCACCCATCGCCACCTGTGGATTCTCATTCATGGGGATGAAGAGAAACATGGGGATGCTTTGCACACCAAACATGGCAGCCAGTTCCGGTTCACGATCCACGTCAATCTTGTAAACGTAGATCTCCTCACCATACTCGGCTGCGAGATCCTTCAGGATGGGTGAAGTGATGCGGCAGGGACCGCACCAGGTTGCGTAGAAGTCGACGATAGCCGGTTTATCTCCGTTGTATTTCCATTCTTGGGGGTTCTCCTCATAGTTGAACACTTTCTCCAGGAAAACGGTTTTGGTCAGTTCGATCGGTTTTGCTTTTTCTTTGCCCTGAGGCTCAGCAGCAGCGACATGCATCAAAAAAAGAGCTGCCGCGAAAAGGGTGATTACTTTCTTCATCTGAATGGAAAATAAGTTGTGATTTTTAAATTGTATTTGTTACAACAGTGTGAGGGGGTAAAATGTTCCAAACGGGCAAACGGGGGATCGTATCAGAATTGCTGCCGATCCTTGTACCTGGCTGAATTCCGGCTGGGTACACCAAACTCCCGTGCCGAGAGATCCTCCACCTCCACTTTCCATATCTTCACGTTCCGCACCGCGGGTGCGGAATAACTGAAAGTGTGTCCGGAGTACTGACGCATGGTGCTGTCAAGAGCCCTCACCTTCACCTCATCGTCCTCCACGAACGCCACCCTGCCACGACAAACGATGCTGGCGGCCAACATCCGGTAGCTGCAGGCCACCTCCTCATCCTGCCACACCAGCTTCGGGTCGGTGCAAAAGGTGATACAAACTTTCGGGTTCTCCTCCAGGATCGAAATGGAATGTCCCTCCTGGGCGGAGTGGAGCCAGATCACCCCCTCCTCGTAGCCGAAATTCATCGGCAGCACATAGGGATTCCCCTCCTTGTCCGCCATTCCCACATAGCAAATCATGCAGGAGCGGATGATCTGCTCTATTCGCTCTTTCTCTTCTACCGGATAAGTTCTCATATCTCCTGGCCTTGATGTTTCGCTTGTCAATGAATATGCTGCATGCTTGCAGAAAAAATTTGTACAAAGATAAGCAGTTTCTCAAACAAGAAATGCATCTTGATTCAAAAGAGGGTTTATCGGCCTGTTTTTATGTGCGGTTTGTGCTATCAAAAAGTAAAACAAGACAGGGACTTTCATGGGTTCTGGAAAGCTCTAGCCTTATTGCACCCTTATTGCACCCTTATATCCACTCCCATAATTATTAGAGGGGATATTAGGATGCAATAAGGTTATAATAAAAGAATAGAAGCCATCGTGAAGCAAATGACAAGCGGTTTATCCGAATACAGCAGTCGTGATTGTCATAAAAAGGGCATAAAAAAAAGGAAAAAACCTTGCGAGTCTTTCCCTTTCTATGGGTTGTCAACCGATGAAGGTTACTTCACCTTGTCCACGATTGCCTTGAAAGCTTCGGGATGGTTCATTGCCAGGTCGGCAAGCACCTTGCGGTTGATGTCTATTTCATTTTTGTGCAGCGCACCCATCAAACGAGAGTAAGACATCCCGTTGTCGCGGGCAGCGGCGTTGATACGCTGGATCCACAGTGCGCGGAAGTTGCGTTTTTTGTTTTTGCGGTCACGGTAGGCATAGGTAAGACCTTTTTCCCACGTGTTCTTGGCTACGGTCCACACGTTCTTGCGGGCACCGTAATAACCTCTGGTTAATTTCAGAACTTTTTTTCTGCGGTTGCGTGATGCAACATGATTGACTGATCTTGGCATAATGTTACTTGTTGTGAATGATAGCGTCTCTGTCGGGCAGAGCTCTTTGGGGCGTACATCCTGTTACTAAATCGTTTAATCGGAAACCTTTGCGTAGGTTATTTCAGTGCGAGCAGTGTCTTGATACTGTTCACGTCAGATTTATGAACAAGGCCTGTCTGCGTCAGATTTCTCTTCTGCTTTTTGGTCTTCTTCGTCAAAATGTGACTTTTGTACGCATGCTTCCGCTTGATTTTTCCTGTTCCGGTAAGGGCGAACCTCTTTTTGGCACCGGAATTAGTCTTCATTTTTGGCATTTTGCTGTCCTCGAATTAATGATTGTTTAATTACCTTTCCTTTCGCGGTCAAGCGAAAAAGTGTGCAAAAGTAATGATAATATCTGGGTTATGCAAATCTTATTTGTCTAAACAGACAAACTTTATTCATCTACCCACCTCAAATTCCCTGGAGAGAAACCGTAGAGAGACAAGAAGAGCCGGTGATTGAATTAACCGGCTCAATCTCTTCAGAAAGATCCTGTGCTCCTTCTTCTCAGTCGGCCTTCTCCTCTTTCTTCTCCTTGTTCTCCTTCTTGGGAGCAGGAGTACCCTTCTTGGGAGAGAGCATGACCGACATGCGCTTTCCCTCCATGATGGGCATGTGCTCCACCTTGGCATATTCCTCCAGGTCGTTCGCAAAGCGAAGCAGCAACACCTCACCCTGTTCTTTGAAGAGGATAGAACGCCCCCTGAAGAAGACATAAGCCTTCACTTTGGAACCTTCACCCAGAAAGTTCATCGCATGCTTGAGTTTGAAGTTGTAATCGTGATCATCCGTCTGCGGTCCGAATCGGATCTCTTTGACAGTCACTTTCACCGCCTTGGCTTTCTGTTCCTTCAGCTTCTTCTTCTGTTGATAAACAAATTTCTTGTAATCGATGATCCTGCATACGGGGGGTTTGGCCGTGGGGGCAATTTCAACGAGGTCCAGTTCCTTCTGTTGGGCAATCTTCAATGCCTCACGGGTGGGATAAATCCCTTCTTCCACGTTGTCGCCTACTAACCGGACTTCAGGTACCCGGATCCGTTCATTGATCCGGTGTTGGTCTTTGGAGTCTTTTCTCATTCAGTGATGTGATTGTTTTTCTCTTAAATTGAAATATTAATTGTAAAAATTGAAATGTTATTACGTTCAAATCTGACCAAGGGGTGGATTCATCATCTTCTCCACTTCGCTGGCAATCTCTTCGGCAAATGTACGCAATTTTATGGAACCCTGATCAATCCCGCCCTGTTTTCTCACTGAAACCTCTTCATTTTCTGCCTCTTTCTCGCCAACGATGAGCAGGTAGGGAATGCGTTTCAGCTCGTTGTCACGGATCTTGCGACCCACTTTCTCGTTGCGGTCGTCCACTTCAGCACGGATGTCGAACCGTTTCAACTCCTTCACCACGCTGCGGGCATAATCGTTGAACTTCTCGCTTACCGGCAGGATCACCGCCTGGGTGGGAGCCAGCCACAATGGGAACTTGCCGGCAGTATGCTCGATGAGCACTGCCACGAATCGTTCCATGGAACCGAAGGGAGCACGGTGAATCATCACGGGACGATGCTTTTGGTTGTCAGCACCGGTGTACTCCAGCTCGAACCGCTCCGGAAGGTTATAGTCTACCTGAATGGTTCCCAATTGCCAGCGGCGTCCCAATGCGTCTTTCACCATGAAGTCGAGCTTGGGACCGTAGAAGGCAGCTTCGCCAAGTTCCACGCGGGCTTTCAGCCCCTTCTCCTCGCAAGCCTCTACGATGGCCCTTTCTGCTTTTTCCCAGTTCTCATCGGATCCAATGTACTTCTCCTTGTTCTCCGGATCACGCAGGGATATCTGTGCCTCAAAATTCTCAAAGTCGAGAGCCTTGAAGATGATGAAGATGATATCCATCACTTTCAGGAACTCATCCTTCACCTGGTCAGGAGTACAGAAGATATGGGCATCATCCTGCGTGAAGCCCCTCACGCGGGTCAACCCGTGCAACTCACCGCTCTGTTCGTAGCGGTAAACCGTACCAAACTCTGCCATGCGCAGTGGTAGGTCTTTATAGGAACGGGGGAAGGTCTTGTAGATCTCGCAGTGGTGGGGGCAGTTCATTGGTTTCAGCAAAAACTCCTCACCCTCTTCGGGGGTTTGAATGGGCTGGAACGAGTCCTTGCCATATTTGGCATAGTGCCCGGAGGTGACATACAACTGCTTGTGCCCGATATGGGGTGTAATCACCTGATCGTAGTCGAACTCGCGCTGGATCTTCTTCAGGAAGTCTTCCAGGCGCATACGCAACTGTGTTCCCTTGGGCAGCCAGAGCGGAAGGCCGGCACCCACGGTCTGCGAGAAGGCGAAGAGCTGCAGCTCCTTGCCAATCTTCCGGTGGTCGCGTTTCTTCGCCTCCTCCAGCATCAACAGATATTCATCGAGCAACTTCTTCTTGGGGAAGGTGATGCCATAGAGACGGGTCAACTGCGGCCGCTTCTCATCACCACGCCAGTAGGCACCGGCAGCGGAGAGCACCTTCACCGCCTTGATGTAGGAGGTGTTGGGCAGGTGGGGGCCGCGGCATAGGTCGGTGAATTCACCCTGGGTATAAGTAGTGATGGTGCCATCTTCCAGCTCGTTGATCAGCTCCACCTTGTAGTGTTCATCTCTTGCAGAGAACATCTCAACGGCATCCTTCTTCGAAATGCTGGCACGCACGATCTCCTCCTTGGCGGCGATCAGCTCCATCATCTTCTTCTCGATGGCCAGGAAGTCTGACTCCTTGATGGATACCCCTTCACCGGGGTCAACGTCGTAGTAGAAACCATTCTTAATTGCCGGTCCGATGCCGAACTTGATGCCGGGATAGAGCAACTGCAAGGCCTCGGCCATGAGGTGTGCTGAGGAGTGCCAATAGGCATGCTTCCCCTCTTCATCTTCCCACTTCAGCAAATTGACAGTGGCATCCTCTTCGATGGGGCGGGTCAGGTCCCATGTTTCACCGTTGACGGTTGCTGCCAGAACCTCCTGTGCAAGGCGCTGACTGATGCTTTGTGCGATCTCGAGCCCCGTAACTCCCTTTTCATATTCCCTGACCGATCCGTCGGGAAATGTTATTCTTATCATGTAATCCAATACTTAGTGAATCAATTTTATCTTTTGGATTGCAAATGTAGTGATTTTGTGATATATGAAAGGACTATTTGATGAGTTTTTTGCAAAAAAGAGTTGCAACAGGAAGAAACGCACCCGGCTCCGGTTTTGTTTTTTTAACAGCATTGCCGTACAAATTCAGATCTCTGCTTCTATCTTTGCAGGTGATGACAACAAGCATTCACCTCCTGCTCACACTTTTTCTCACTGTACTTGTCATTTACGGCGGGTCAGGGGTGAATGCCTATTTCTATTGTTGCGACAATTGCCGCAGCGAAGGTATGGAAGTGATCACGGACCACCGTTGTTGCGAGATTCACGCCAGTGCACTAAAGGTGAGCCTTGATTCTCAAAGGCACGACACCGCCAATCACCTCTGCGAAGTGGGCGCACACGACAGCTGTGGCGTGGAACGGATTGCCTTTAGCTGGGAAAGATTCACCCGCAACCAGGAGCTGCAGCCTCAGGCCATTGACCTGCATGATGTTCCCTTCCTGGCTCACTCTACTCAGAACCATGATCTGACACCCGGTGCGATGATCTCCCGTCCCGAGACTGAGAGTCAGAAGCCACCCAACCTAAGTAGTGAAGTCTACCGCTCACTGCTCACCACCCTGCTGATTTAATTCATCTCCCCCCCTTTTTCTTTCCGCACGAAAGAGAGTAACTTGCTGCGTCCTGATGTGGCCGGCAAATGCAATATTCCCAAATCATTCATCGACGGCGCAGTTCCGTCACAACCAAACATACCCAAGACAATGTTTAATAGATATCTATTTTCACTTCTCCTGATATTTGTCACACTGCAGCTCTCTGCAGCCGACAAACTGAAAGGCTACATATACGACCACAACAATGAGCCGGTGATCGGAGCCAACATCTACTGGGAGGAATCCAGAAAAGGCACCACCTCAAACGGTGAAGGATTTTTCGAGATCGACCTTACCGGCAAACATGAACACCTGATAGTGACCTACACTGGCTACATCACCCAGAGCCTCCACGTCCATGACACCGATGAGGAACTGAAAATCATCCTGGAGGAAGACACACAACTGCTCGATGAGCTGGTGATCAGTCGCCGCTCACCCGGCACCGTCACCCAGCGTGATGCCTTGCTGCAGACACAACGGGTGACCAGGGGTGAGATACACAGGGCAGCCTGCTGCAACCTGGGGGAGAGCTTCGAAACCAATCCATCGGTTGATGTGGCTTACAGTGATGCCGCCACGGGTGCCAAACAGATTAAACTGTTGGGGCTGGCCGGTACCTACGTGCAGATGCTCACTGAGAACTATCCCAACTTCCGTGGCGTAGCCTCATCCTTTGGCATGGACTACATCCCCGGGGCCTGGATGGAGGGGATCTACATCTCCAAGGGCACCTCCTCGGTGAAGAATGGCTACGAGGCACTGGCCGGCCAGATCAATGTAGAGTACAAGAAGCCACAAACCATGGACAAGTTCTCACTCAATCTGTTCGGTAGCGATGCCCTCCGCATGGAGGCCAATGCGGATGCGAGCATCCACCTGAACGAAGGTCTCACCACTGCACTCTTCGCGCACTACTCAAACGACACCCAATCACACGACCGTAACGAGGATGGTTTCCTTGACTACCCAAAGACAAGACAGCTGAATCTGATGAATCGCTGGAACCACGAGGCGGGCAAGTATGTGGCGCAGTACGGTGTCAGGTATGTGAATGAAGAGCGTGAGGGGGGGCAGAATGTGACTCATGGCACAATTGATGATCCTTATACCATTTCGCTGGCAACCAACCGGGGGGAGTTCTACACCAAACAGGCTTACGTCTTCAGCGCCGATGAGCTGGCGGAGAGCGCGGCACTGATCGCCTCCGGCTCGGTGCACGACCAGCAGTCGCGTTACGATCGCACCCCATACGATGTCACACAACAAAACCTCTACCTCAGCCTGCTTTACGAGAAGGATTTTTCACATATGCACAACCTCAGCACAGGGCTAAGCCTGAACCACGACGGCTTTGAGGAGCATCTTGACAACAACTCTTTCAACCGCGATGAAACGGTGCTGGGTAGCTATGTGCAATATGCATTCAACCTGCAAAACAAGTTCATCCTTCAAGCAGGGGTACGTGCCGACCATAGCAGCCACTACGGATTTTTTATCACCCCGCGGCTGCACCTGAAGTACAACCCCGCCGAGTGGATCCATCTGCGGGGATCACTGGGGAAAGGGTTCCGCACGGCCAATGTACTGGCTGAGAACAACTACCTGCTGGCCAGCTCACGACGCATTGAAATTGCCGATGGGCTCGACCAGGAGGAGGCCTGGAACGCCGGGGTGAATGCCACCCTCTACATCCCCGCCGGGGGACGCGAGATCACCCTCACGGGGGAATGGTACCACACCCGCTTCCTGAACCAGGTAGTCGTTGATGTGGACAGCAACCCGCATGCCATCCGATTCTATAACCTGGATGAGGGACGCTCCTACTCCAACAGTGCGCAGGTGGAGCTGAGCTACCCCTTCTTCACCGGCTTCACCTTCACCGCCGCCTACCGCTACACACGATCGATGTCGGACTACCGGAACGAGGAGACCGGAGAAACCCGCTTTCTGAGCAAGCCGCTGTTGAACGACTACAAGGGATTGGTCACCGCCTCCTACCAGACACCGCTGCGAAAGTGGCAATTCGATCTCACCGGACAGTTCAATGGCGGGGGAAGAATGCCTACACCCGACAGCAGCAACCCGCTGTGGGATGAACGTTTCGATCCCTTCACGGTGGTCAATGGTCAGATTACCCGTTATTTCCGCAACTTCTCACTTTACCTGGGAGCGGAGAACCTGTTCGATTTTCGTCAGGCGAATCCCATCATCGATGCCGCCAACCCCCGCAGCAGCGACTTCGATGCCACCATGGTCTGGGGACCGGTGCACGGTAGGAAGATATACGCCGGCCTGCGATACAATATTCCGAGATATTAATCAGCCTAACCCAATACAAACATTTTTTAAATTTCAGTTTTATGAAGAAAACAGTAGTATTCCTGATGATTATTGCCCTGAGTGTGGGCAGCATGAGTAGTGCGTTTGCACAGAAGAAAGAGAAGAAGCAGAACAAAGAAGAGGTGACCGCTGTGTTCACCCTGAATGAGGAGATCTGTCACAACTGCAAGCGTAAAATCGAGGGATACATCCCCTTTGAGAGAGGGGTGACAGCCCTAGCCTACGGTGATGACGGCTCCACGGTGGAGATCACCTTTCGTTCCGATCGGACCGATACGCTGAAACTGCAAAAAGCATTCGACAAGATCAAACTGGCTGTAGCAGAGACCAGAATTGAAGAGCAACAGAAGAAGTAGTGACAGTAGTTAATCCCTGCTTTCATCCAACAAGCCAGACCCCGGAGTAGAGAACTATTCCGGGGTCTGTTTTTCACGGCCGTAAAAAAACACTCTACTGCATACGCTTGATGATGCTGTATGACTGAATGATGCCCAACTCACCTGCTTTGCGCAGATCATCAAGGCCGGCAGCTGTTTCACCAATGGAGAGCCGCGACAGGCCTCTGTTGAAATAGGCTTCGGCAAACTGGGGCTCCAGCTCGATGGCCCTGGTATAATCAGAGATTGCAGCACGGTAGTCATTTTCCAGGGTGAAGATCTCAGCCCTGTTGTACCAGGCAAAAATGAAATCGGGATTGAGACGGATAATTGCCTCATAATCTTTCAGGATCTCTTCATAGTCGATCGAACGGGTGGAGATCTCCGGCAGCCGCAACGTCCCCGGCAACTCACTCTTCCCGGTCAGCTCAATTTCACTTCCGCGATCCATCATCATCGGGTCATCCTGCAGTCGGTCATATTCCATCTGCTTGGTACGGATCACCGCTCTGGCAAATCGTGCCAGCGTCATTTCAGGATTAATCTCCAACACCCTGTTCATATCTTTCAATGCATTCTCGTAATCCTGGACCAGCATGAAATCCAACCCCCTGCCAAAAAAGAGTGCCTCGTTGCGGGGATCCCCCTCCAACCTGCGCGAGTAGTTGTCAATCGATCGGAAATGGGTCTGCACCTGCAACTCGTTCAGGGGTGCCTCAAGATTGGTTACCTTCAGGATCCAGTTCAGCCCCAGTTGGCTGTTCCCCTTGTCCATCGCCTCAGAATAGTATACCGGACGGTGTACCTCTACCGACCTTTCATAGTAGGTCAGCACAAAGAGAGGCTCCAGTTCCACAGGAGCATGAATGTTCTGTACCTTACCCCTGCTTTGTCGCTGATATTTTGATTTCTGTGAATCCTCCTCATGGGCCACCACCAGCAGGTTGAATTTCTCGATGTTGGTATCGGTTTCATCACGTGTAGCCTTTACCTCCTCATCACCCGATTCCTTGTCGAAAGGCTTGGGATTGGAGGTTGCATTCCTTCGGGCTTTGGCCTCCTCTGCTCGCGCCAGGAGGTAATCGTTTTCCGATCCGCGCAGGTCGTTCAACTCCCTCTTGAGCTGAGACCGCATGTAATAACCATTAAAGAAATCAGGATGTGCTTCCAACACCATGTTCAGGTCGCTGAGTGCACCACCCTTGTCGCCGATCTCGTTTTTGAGCATGGAACGGTTGAGGTAGGCGATGGTATTGTCAGGATCAAGTTCCAGCACTTTGTCGAAATCACTGATGGCACGGTTGTTATCGGCCACCTGTGCACGCAGCAGGCCCCGGTTAAAACGGGCGATCAGGTTGTTCTCTTCTGTCTCTATCACCCTGTCATAATCAGCCATCGCCCCACGAAGGTCGTTAAGGTGGTATTTCACCAGTCCCCGGTTGATGTAGTTGCCGGTGAAATAGGGATCGAGGCGAATGGCTTCATCCAGGTCGGCAAGCGCCTTGTTGTATTGCTTCTGCTGGAAGTAAAGCAGTCCCCGTGCTGAGAAGGATTGTGAGGTGTAGGGATCAATCTCAATCGCCTTGTCCAGATCGGTCATTGCCTGAATGGTATCCCCCTGTTCGAGGTATAACTGAGCGCGGGTCAGATAACCTGGAGTGTAATCGGGAAAACGACGCAGCAACACTTCGAAAAATTTCTCTGCCACCTCATAATGCTTCATCTCCACATTGACGATCCCCATGTTTACCAGTGTGATCCTGTCCTCGGGAAAAAACTCGAGACTGCGCTGATAATCGGTGGCAGCCAGTTGATACTTCTCCTGGTTCTGACGTGCTGCCCCCCGCAACTGATAGGCAGCGGTGTAATATGGGTTTCGCAGCAAGCACTCTGAGGCATCCTCTTCGGCACCTTTGAAATCATCGAGCATGAACTTCGACATCGCCCTGAAATAATAAGGCTCAGCCAAATAGGGCTTGGCTGATATAACCTGGTTGAAATACTGGATTGCCAGGACATAATCCTCAAAATAGAGGGCATTTTTTCCGATCATCATCACGCGATCGGTATTCACCTGTGCCGATGCCGACAAGGCTGAGAGTGCTATAAGTGCCGCTATGATTGTTTTCTTCATAATTCTGGAAATGACAAAGTAATGGTTACTCCCCGATTCAACGGGAAAAGAGCCTATCTGTAAGAGTGATTTGACAGTGGTTCGTTTAATGGGACATCATCGTTTTCACTCTATTTGTTCCACGATACGCACTCCATTCTCGTTCTCATGAATAGAAATACGCAGGGTTCCCTCAGGCAACACCTCTTCCACCAGCTCAGGCCACTCAATGAAGCAGATGCTTCCGCTGTAAAAGTAATCTTCATATCCGAAGTCAAAAGCCTCTTCCAGCTTGTTGATGCGATAAAAATCGAAGTGGAAGACCGAGTCTCCCTTCCTATCCTTGTATTCGTTGATGATGGCAAAGGTGGGACTGGCTACCGTCTCCTCAACGCCCAGCTCTTCACAGAGGGCTTTGATGAAGGTGGTTTTTCCGGCACCCATGGCCCCGTAAAAGGCAAACACCGTGTGTCCCTCTGTCTCCTGGAGGAAAGTGCGGGCAGCATCATTTATCTGCTCAATATCATTGATGAGGATCTTCATACGTTCTATTTTGGTGTAAGTGTAATCAGTGGAACAAGCATCTCCTCCATTGAAACACCTCCATGCTGGTAACTGTTCTCGAACAGAGAAAGGTAATGGTTCCAATTGTTGGGGTAAACCAACAGGTCATTGTTCAGTGCAAAGAGATAACGGGTACTCATATGAGGTGAGGGCAGTCCGCAATTCTCGGGGTGCAACATATCAAACAGACCGGAAGGATCATACCCCAGGTTTCTCCCCAGCTTGTAACGGAGGCTCACGTTGGTATCACGCTCACCCTTAACCTTCACCCCTCTTTTCACCCTGATGGCCCCGTGATCGGTGGTGAGTACCACCTTAACGCCTTTGGCGGCTATTGCTTCCAACAGCGTGCGGAGCGGTGAATGCAGGAACCAGGAACGGGTAAGTGAGCGGTAGGCAGACTCATCAGCAGTCAATTCACGAATCATCTTTGACTCGGTGCCCGCATGAGACAGCATATCAATAAAATTGAACACAACCACATTCAGGTCGTTTTTCAGAAGTCCAGCCAAACGTGCGGTCAATCGTTCACCCTCTCTATTGCTGCTGATCTTGTGATAGGATATACTCTTCCTGATCCTGAAACGGTGCAGCTGACGGTTTATGAGTTCCTCTTCATGAAGGTTCATCCCCTCCTCATCTCCTTCCTCAACCCACAGATCGGGATAGAGCTCCGCAATCCTCCGTGGCATCACTCCCGAGAAGATCGCATTGCGGGCATAGGGTGTGGCGGTGGGAAGGATGCTGTAATATAGCTCTTCAAGCGAGTCAAATTGTGCAGAGACGATCTCTTTCACTGTGAGCCACTGATCGAGGCGGAAGTTGTCGATCAGGATGAAAAAGAGCTTCTCACCTCCTTCCAGCAATGGGAAGAGAATCTTCTCAAAGAGCTCGGGACTGATCAGCGGACGTTCAGCGGGCAGAACCATCCATTCTTCGTAGTTGCTTTTGATGAACCTCCCGAATAGCCTGTTGGCCTCACTCTTCTGCTGCTCAAGCATCTCTGTAAGCGGATTTGCTGTTCGCCCGAGCTCGAGCTCCCAATAAACAAGTTGCCGGTACAAAGCCATCCAGTGGCCGGCAGTGGTACAACGATGCATCTCTTCAGTGATCCGGGCAAACGCTTCACGATAGCTTACGGTGGCTCTCTCGGCAATCAGCTCTTTCTGGTCCAGTATCTTCTTGACGGTGAGCAGCACCTGGTTTGGGTTTACCGGTTTGATGAGGTAATCGGTGATTCTGCGACCGATGGCCTGTTCCATGATTCCCTCATCCTCGCTGCGGGTTACCATCACAACCGGCAGATCAGGATATGCAGTGTTCAGCCGTGACAGTATTTGCAGGCCTGACATACCGGGCATCTGCTCATCCAGGAAAACGATGTCGTAACGCTTTTCGCGACACATGTTGAGGGCATCGTTTCCATTAGCGGCAGAATCGGTCCTGTATCCCTTCTCTTCGAGAAAAAGGATATATGGTTTCATAAGATCAATCTCATCATCCACCCAGAGAAAGTGTGCCTTGTTCATCGCTGTTGACTGGTCTGTATAGGGTCTGTATAGGATCTGTATAGGGTCTGAAAATGGAGCAAATGTATCGATTTCCGCTCTATCTCACAATCTTTTTTGCTTTTTTAGGATGCAGCTCCATGTGTGGCGCACTGCTGACAGCGATCTTACAGTATTTTCATCCCTATTTGTTCCTCTGTACGAGGAAAAAGTATATATTTGTAGGAAAGGAAACAACCATAAAAACCACAACAGTCATGCAAGTAACCGCAAACGGAAAGAGATTTATCGACCAGGAAGAAAAATACGGTGCACACAACTACCACCCGCTGCCGGTAGTGTTGTCACGTGGCGAAGGGTGTTACCTCTGGGATGTTGACGGGAAGAGGTACTTTGATTTTCTCTCTGCCTACTCCGCTGTCAACCAGGGACACTGCCACCCAAAGATCGTGGGGGCACTCACCGAACAGGCGGGGCGGCTCTGTCTCACCTCGCGAGCCTTCTACAACGATGCCCTGGGACCTTACGAACAATACATCCATGAGTATTTTGGTTATGACAAGGTGCTCCCGATGAACTCCGGTGCAGAGGCGGTGGAGACAGCTCTCAAGCTGGCCCGTAAGTGGGGTTACCTGAAGAAGGGGATCCCTGAAAATGAAGCCCTGGTTATCGGCTGTGAAGGGAACTTCCACGGACGTACCATCACCATTGTCTCCCTCTCCACCGATCCCGACGCACGGGCTGACTATGGTCCCTATACCCCCGGTATCGGGGTGATTCCCTACAACGATGTGGCAGCACTCGAAGCATTGCTGAAAGAGAAAGGCGAAAGCGTTGCCGCCTTCCTGGTGGAACCGATACAGGGCGAAGCAGGTGTCTACGTACCGGACGAGGGATATCTGAAAGCCTGTTACGATCTCTGCAAAAAACACAATGTGCTCTTCATCGCCGACGAGGTGCAAACCGGCATCGCCCGCACTGGCAGGCTGCTCTGCAGCGACCACGAAGGGGTGCGCCCTGACATCGTAATCCTGGGTAAGGCAATCTCTGGAGGGGTGCTGCCGGTTTCGGCAGTGTTGGCCGATGATGAGGTGATGCTCACCATCCGACCGGGTGAACATGGCTCCACTTTTGGCGGATTCCCATTGGCCTGCCGTGTGGCAACCGCCGCACTGGAGGTGGTGAAGGAGGAAAAGCTGGCAGAGCGTGCCGAATCATTGGGCAGGATCTTCCGCGAGGAGATGAGTCTCATAAAAAGTCCGATGATTCGCCAAATAAGAGGCAAGGGTTTGCTCAACGCGGTGGTGATTGAACCACAGGACGGGAAGGAAGCATGGGATGTATGCCTGAAGATGGCTGAGAACGGATTGCTGGCCAAGCCTACACACGGTGATATTATTCGCTTCGCACCTCCGCTGGTAATCAGTGAATCGGAACTTCGTGAAGCAATCACGATTATCCGTAACTCAATCAAAGCACTGGAATAGCACGATTGGTTCGTGATTCCTGGTTTTAAGTTCAATGTTTGAGTTTCGGCAACGACGGACCAAGAAACAAAAGTAAAAAAATAATGCAAACAACCTCAAAACTGCTAATGGTACGTCCTGCCCGTTTTGACTTCAACGAGGAGACGGCACAGAACAACTATTTCCAGCAAGCTTCCGACAGCGAATCAGTATCGGAAAAGGCTGTGGAAGAGTTCGACACCTTTGTACGGCTGTTGCGTTCCAACGACGTGGATCTGACGGTGGTGCAGGACAGCCCGGAGCCCTGGACACCTGACTCCATCTTTCCCAACAACTGGTTCTCCTCACACATCACCGGAGAGCTGGTGCTCTACCCAATGTTTGCAGATAACCGCCGTAAAGAGAGGAAACGAGAGGTGCTGGAACTGCTGCGCCGGAAGATGAACCACCGCAAGGTGGTGGACCTGACCCATTGGGAGGGGAAAAACGAGTTCCTGGAGGGTACCGGAAGCATGATCTTGGATCGCGACATGCGGGTAGCCTATTGCTGTCGCTCGCCCCGCACCTCGGAGAAGGTGCTGGCGGAGTTCTGTTCGCGGATGAACTACGATGCCCTGCTTTTTGATGCGGTCGATGCACAGGGGAACGCCATCTACCACACTAACGTGATGATGGAGGTGGGTACACAGGTGGCAGTGATCTGCCTGGAGGCAATCCGCGATGAGGGGGAGCGACAGATGGTGGTGTCAAGACTAACTGCTGCCGGGAAGATCATCGTGGAGATCACCCTCGACCAGGTTACACACTTTGCCGGAAACATGCTGGAGATCAAAAGCCGCAGCGGACAACCGTTGATGGTGATGTCAGCGTCGGCACGAAGGGCCCTTACACCTGAACAGGAGGGGGTAATCACCACCTTTAGCCGCATTCTCTCTGCTGAGTTGCGGACCATTGAGACACACGGTGGGGGTTCAGCACGCTGCATGCTTGCGGAAATATTCTGCTGATTCTAAAGCTTTTTTACTTAAAAAACTTTTTTACCATTTTTTTGGTTTACTTTGCAGAAGTGAAAAGTCTATCAACCCATTAAATCAAGAAGTAGTATGTCATTCAAATCAGAACTGAAAGAATTTCTCATGCGCGGCAGCGTCGTAGACATGGCCGTGGGTATTGTGATTGGTGGTGCATTCGGCAAGATTGTCACCTCGTTCGTAAACGACATCCTGATGCCACCCGTCGCCCTGGCAGTGGGTGACACAAAGTTCACCGAATTGAAAGTGGTGCTGAAAGAGGCAGTAATGCAGGGTGAGGAGATCCTCACACCGGCCATCACCTGGAACTACGGGTCCTTCATCCAGGCTGTCATTGACTTCCTGATCATCGGCATTTCCATCTTCTTCGTGATTAAGGCAATGAACAACATGAAGCGCAAAAAAGAGGAAGCACCGGCTCCCGAAGCACCGCCCGCACCTACCAAGGAAGAGACGCTGCTGACTGAGATCCGTGATCTGCTGAAAAAAGATTGAGACGGTTCTCCATCATGGTAAAGAAAAACGGATTGCCTCAGCGATCCGTTTTTTCGTTTATAAGATGGTAGTTTTAAAGTTCGAGGTTGATGCTTTGGGGTGAGCAGCTTACAACTTTTTAGCTTCTAGCTTACTGCTGTAACTCCGTTAAATACTTCCAGTATTTTTTAGGCATGTGCTGTTGCTGTAGTTTGGGATTGAGCCGTTCCCGGATGGTGATGCTGCGAAAATACTCCCTCCAAATCTGTTGAAAGAGCTGTTCGTCATCCGATTGTTTCTCCCCTTCCAATTGACCTAAGCGTAATTCTGCCAGATCGGCAGGCGAAAAAGAGACATCTTGCACAGTATGGGTGTCCCAATAGAGACCCCTGTTTCGCGTGGTATCGTAGAGAATCCAGGGCTGCGTGGCATAGCGGCTGAGGAATTGATTCACCACTACCGGTAACATGTTATAACGGGGTGCGATGGGTGCGAACCAGATGCCGTCGGCGGTCTCCTGAAAACGGACAAACTGCACGATACGGTGTGCCTCGCGGGAGATCTGTTGTGCAATCTCCTTTACCCGTAACACATCGGCATCTCCGAAGTTGAGCTCGACCCCCTGCGGATGGTCTAAATTCTTGCGGATGTATCTGAACAGGAGCATCTCCGTCTCGGGTAATCCGGAGATCCAAACGCTCATCATCATCTTGCGGGCAATCTTCGATAGCTTTTTTTCCAGGCTGCTCCATACCCGTGATGCCTTCTCCTTATCGGTATCCACCACGTATCGTTCGTCAGCGAAGAGTGGCTGCTGATCAGTAGCGGAGAGAATCATGTCGGGAAAACGCTTCTGGGCGTAGGCGAAGAAGATGCAGGAGAGCAACCCCTCAAAGGTCTTGTCGTAGAGGAAAAGGACCATCGCTTCACTCCCCCCACTCTATGGGGTACTGCAACAAGGCAGCCGCCCGATTCTTCTGCTTTTGTGTCACCTGTCGCCGCACATACTGGGGTGTGAGTTCGTTGACCGTCTGCATTGGGAGCTCGCGGTTAACGATGAAGTATTGCGCTCGCTTCATCACCACCCCGATCTTCTTCAGCTGTGGAATAGATAGTCGCCCGTAGCGGCGTGAGACCACGATCAGTTTGGCCGACTTCACACCGATGCCCGGCACGCGGAGGATCATCTCGTAGGGAGCCGTGTTGACATCCACCGGGAAGAACTCCGGATGGCGCAGTGCCCATCCCATCTTGGGGTCCACATCGAGATCCAGGTCGGGGTGAGTCTCATTCACAATTTCGGAGGCATTGAACGCATAAAAACGCATCAGCCAGTCCGCCTGGTAGAGCCTGTTCTCTCGCACCAGTGGCGGTGTGGCGAGAGCCGGCAGGCGGCTGTCGCCCCTGTTCACCGGGATGTAACCGGAATAGTAGACTCGTTTAAAAGAGGGACGCCTATAAAGTGCCGAGGCCAGGGTGAGGATCTGCCTGTCGCTGTCGGGCGTGGCACCGATGATCAGCTGCGTACTCTGCCCTGCCGGCACGAAGCGTGGTGCGGATCTGAACTTCTTTCGCTCCTCGGCACTCTCAAGCATCCCCTGTTGTATGAAGCGCATGGGGGCAAACACTTCACTGTAGCTCTTCTCCGGGGCCAACAACTTCAAATTCTCCTCCGAGGGGATCTCCAGGTTGACGCTCATACGGTCGACATAGCGACCCGCCTGTGCAATCAGCTCATCGCTAGCTCCCGGAATGGCTTTCATGTGGATGTAGCCGTTGAAGCGGTATTCATCGCGCAGCAGCTTCACCACCCTCAGCATCTGCTCCATGGTGTAATCGGGGTTGCGGATCACACCCGAGCTAAGGAAGAGACCTTCAATATAGTTTCGCTGGTAAAAAGCGATGGTGAGCTCTGCCAGCTCGCGCGGAGTAAAGGCAGTACGCTTCACATCGTTGCTGCGACGGTTGGTGCAGTAAGCACAGTCGTAGATGCAGTGGTTGGTGAGCAAAATCTTGAAGAGTGAGATGCAGCGCCCGTCGGGAGTGAAGCTGTGACAGATGCCCCACCCTGTTGTTGTGCCGATACCGCCTTTCACGGCAGTACGTGAGGTGCCGCTCGACGCACAGGAGACGTCGTACTTGGCAGCATCTGCCAGGATGCTCAGCTTCTCCAGTATCTTCTCGTTCATCGTTTTAAGTGTAAGTAATACCAACAATTTGCAGCCCCTAAAGATGCATACAAAGTAAGTGAATTCCGTTGGTTTCATGTCACCTGAAATCTTAAAAATCGATCTTTGTCGAAAACTTAACTTCAAAAAGATAAAAAGTTTCCTATTTTTGTAACCGAATGAATTCAGTGAATGTCCTATGCATGTAAACAGAATGATTCACTTAATTAAAAACATGCGAATATGGAAGATTTGATACCAATTGTAGCCATCCTTTGTGCAGTAGGACTGCCCATTGCCACCGGTCTGGTGATCGGATTAAATGCTATCCGGAACGAGCACCGGGAACGAATGGGACTGATTGAACAGGGCATCATCCCACCCAACAAAACAAAACAGAAGAGCAATCCCAACCGCTTGGTATCGCTACGAAACGGCATCGTGCTGATTGCACTGGGCATCGGAATCATCGTTGGGTTCTTCTGCTCTGAGTACCTGGCGATTGGACAAGGTAATCAGTTTTGGGTGACCGGTGCCAGCGTGGTCTTTTTCCTGGGAGTAGGTTACCTGATCTACTTCCTGGTCACACGAAAAATGGTTTTTTTACCGCAGCAGGAGGATAACGAAAGAGAATAACGGTTGCGATGAACGAGAATCAGCGCGTGCAGCAAGTGCTCTCAGGCAACACTTCCGCGTTCGCATATTTTGTCGAGACTTATCAGGATATGGCCATCACCATCGCCTACCGGATATGCGGCAATATGCAGGATGCGGAAGATGTGGTGCAGGAGAGTTATGTGAAAGCCTACCGTAACCTGCACACCTTCCGTTCGGAGAGCAAGTTCTCCACCTGGCTCTACCGCATTGTCTACAACACTGCGGTAACCCACTCCAAAACGCGTATCTGGATGGGGATGAACGAAACTGAGATAGAGCATGCAACAGATCTGACAGATCAGGGAGCTGATGCCAGACTGGCGGAGAGAGAACGCAGGGAGGTGGTGACGGATGTACTGGAGCGAATGCCAAAGGGAGACGCATTGCTGCTGACATTGTATTATATGGAGGATCATCCGGTCAAGGAGATTGCTTCGATCACGGGGCTGAATGAGCCCAACGTAAAGGTAAAACTCTTCCGGGCACGGAAGATGTTTAAGGAACTGATGACCGGGACTTACAGTATGGAAGAGGTCGGTAACGGTTGAATCTATTTTTTCTGATAAACAGTGTACTACTGTAAATGAGATAAAAGCGAACCACAATGAAAGAGAAAAAAATTGAGATAGAGGACGTGCAGTTGAGAGAACTATTCCAAAAAACCGGTAAAAAAGCACCGGAGAATTTGCAATACCGTATCATGCATCAGATTGAGACCGAGAGTGCACTTACCCGGAAAAAGGCTTCTCCTGCAAAGAGAGGTATGACATTGCTGAAAGATCTCAGGAATATATTTGGTACGATGTATATCCTGCTGGCAGCGATCGTCGGCGGCTCCTACCTGTTGCTGGGCGAGGAATTCCTGAAATCACCCCATTTCTGGGGAACAGTGATACTGGTAAGCGTGATATTCAGCTCCTTATGGATGATCACACGCATAGATTGTTACGTAAGGGAGAAAAAGAAATAGAGAATGAGCTGCGTTTACTCATACTCCAGCAGATATACAGGCTGGGGCTCCAGGTCGGTGCTTTTTTCACCATCACCCTGGCTGCTGCGCTGCACGTAGAGGTGCAGCTTCTGTTTCTCTTTCCAAAGCTCCGTATCAAAAGATGGCTCCCAGGCATCAACAGAAAAGTCTGTTAAGTCCATAACCTCCCAACCTCTCTTTGTTCCTAATACATTTTTCGCCAGTGACACCCTGCTACCGCGCTCTACATCGCGAAAAAGATAGTAGATGATGTTACGTCCACGCTTCTCACCGATCGCGAGCTGGGGACGCGAGATGGGAATCATTTTCGTGCCGCCACCGGAGAGGGAGAACGAACTCTTTCTCTCTGCTACCTGCTGTTGTTGCCATCTTATTCCATCGAACCATACCAGTCTATATTGCGGTATATCGCTTCCCTGATCTCTCCAGTATCCGGCAATATAGGGATTTCCCTTCCTGTCGGCACTCATGCTGGTCTGATTGATCAATTCGCTTCCCTGGGGTATCAGCCATGCATATTCGGCATTCTCAGCGGTGATGGGCAGCCGGTAAGGATCACCGTTTGACTTTTTCCAGCTCACGCCGCCATCATCTGAGCGGGCATAACAGAGATCATGGTTGGTGGCCACATCCCAAGTCTCACGCCAGACCCATGAAAGATGGATGCTCCCCTTTTTATCAACAAACATTTGCCAGTAAGCACTTCGCTCCTCTTCTCCGTCGATAAGAATGTCATGCAGCCGCTCCCATTTCTTAGATGCAGTATCGTAACGATTCATCACCAGGTTACCCCTCCCGCTTGCACCCGAACGGTAGGTAAAGAGCAAATCCCCGTCAGGAAGGCGGTAGAAACCGGGATAGGTGACCTGATCCTCATCCAGTCCGGTCATCTGCTCCGGCTCTCCCATAATGAGTGAGCCGGGCCTTACACCTCTGAAATAGCGGAGGGGGGTATCATGATGATCGAATGCCACATGGAGATAACCCTCCCCATCTACCATGATGCTGATCACGTTGTGGGCATCCTTCACATTCCCCTTCTGCTGCGTCACACAAAGAGTCCAGTTTTCGGAGTCCACCCTTCTTTTTCCAAGTACAAGGTATCCATCACCATCGTAAAAGGCGATATACTGATTGTCATGGTGGGTCACCAGTGAGTTGATGCGGAAGATGGCCGTATTCACAGAATTCCCCGCATACCCATTTCCTCCCGTATCAACCAACTTTTGTGGGTAAGCGACGGATAGTGGCAGCAACAGGGCAAGCAACGTCAGCAATCCTTTCATCTTTTCAAACAGCAACTATTCCTTCACCAACAATTCTCTTGCTTCGGCAAGTATCTCCGGCGATTCAGCAGGTGGATAGTGTAGGTCGAGCGAACGGAAAAGCTCCAAGATGATATCCCCAACGGCCATCCGGGCGAAGAATTTCTTGTCTGCAGGGATGACATACCAGGGAGCGTGCGGCTTGGAGGTCTTCTCCAGCATCTCTTCAAACGCCTCCTCGTATGCATCCCACTGTGAACGTACCTGAAGATCGGCAGTGCTGAACTTCCAATTCTTGTGCGGTTCATCAATGCGGGAGAGGAAACGCTCTTTCTGCTCCTCTTTGGAGACATTCAGAAAGAACTTGAGGATGCGCATACCGTTCTGATGAAGATGCTTCTCGATGGAGTTGATGGCTTCGTAACGGTTGTCCCAGAACTGTTGATCAATCTTCTCAACCGACTCGTAGCCGGGGATACGCTCGTTGAGAATCCACTCCGGGTTCACCTTCGTTGCAAGCACGTTCTCATAGTGAGAGCGGTTGAAGATCTCAATCATGCCACGCTGCGGCAGTGCCCTGTAGTGACGCCAGAAGTAGTCATGCTCCAGCTCGTTCTTGGAGGGTGTCTTGAAACTGTGCACGCGACATCCCTGAGGGTTGATGCCCGACATCACATGGCGAATCACCCCATCCTTGCCGGCTGCATCACGTGCTTGCAGGATGATCAGCAGCGAGTAACGGTCGTCAGCGTAGAACATCTCCTGCAATTCTTTCAGCTCCTTGATGTTATCCTTGATCTCCCTCTTCGCCGTTTTCTTGGTGAAGCCTCCGTCCTCACAGGTGGCAAAATTCTTCAGGTTTACCTTTTTACCCCCCTCAACACGCAGTTTACTGTAATCGTAATTCATTGTGAATCTGCTTTATTGTTGTGCATAATTGCTACCAAAACCTTTTAAAAGAGACCCATAGCGTTGTTCGTCTGAGATAATCCGGAGACCCTCCTGGAAGATTTCATTCTGCTCATTGATGATGCGGAAGAATGCGGAGGAGTCATACAGGTCTCGACCGATCAATGCCTTGAGCTGTAAGAGGATCAAGGAACGGGACGCTTCATACTCTTCCACATCCCACTCAACGTTGTCGGTCAATGCCTGCTTTTCTATTTTTTCAGCCAGCAGGGCGGAGACCTGATAATCCCTGGCGAAGGAACGCGCATCGGGATAGCTGCGCAGCAACTGTTTACGCTTCCTGTCCACCTCCGAGATGGCTACCTTGTTGATGACCCCGTTGGCATTGAGACGGGCATGGAGCATAGTACCCGTGGTATCCATCGGTACAAAGTAATCTGGCATGATTCCGCCTCCACCGTAAACGGTTCGTTTGTTCACCAGGGTTGTGTATTTGAGTGAGTCGGGAAAACGAATGCTGTCTGCAGCAAAAAGCTCTCCATGTTCAAACCTGTTCATGAAATCCTGTTGATACCCATCCGGATCGCCCGGAACGTAGGGCTTCTGGATACTTCTCCCGGTGGGGGTATAATAACGGGCTACGGTAAGCCGTATCATGGTCCCGTCGGGAAGTGGAAGTTGTCGTTGCACCAGACCTTTCCCAAAGGTCCTGCGCCCCACGATCACAGCCCTGTCCCAGTCCTGTAACGCTCCGGCCAGGATCTCACTGGCTGATGCGGAGTTACTGTTTACCAGCACCACCACCTTGCCACCGTTGAACTCTCCCTTGCCGCTGGCATTCATGGTGAAACGTGGCTGATTCTTTCCTTCTGTGTATACAATTAGCTTGTCGTCATCAAGGAACTCACTCGCAATCTCATTTGCTGTTTGCAGGATACCACCGCCGTTGTCGGTAAGATCGAAGATCAGGTGTTTCATCCCCATTTTCTTGAGATTTCTTTCTGCCTCCCGGAACTCCTCTCCCGAAGTGATGCCAAAGCGACTGAGACGGATGTAGCCAATCTCATCGGTCACCATGTAAGCGGCGTCGATACTGGTAATGGGTATCTTATCTCGCACGATGCGGAAAGTGAGCAACTCAGGCACACCGCGTCGTTGTACCTTCACCAGCGCGATGGTACCCTTGGGACCCCGCAGTCGGCTGATCACATCCTGGTTGGTCATCTTCACCCCGGCAATAAGTGTGTCGTTCACGGTGATGAACTTGTCGCCCGGCATGATGCCAACCTTCTGCGAGGGACCACCACCAATCACCTCCATCACATAGAGGGTGTCTGTTACCATGTTGAAGGAGATGCCGATCCCCTCAAAGTTACCCTGCAGCGGCTCGTTCATCGCTTTCACCTCCTCTTCCGAGAGATAGGTGGAGTGAGGGTCCAGCTCCCTGAGCATGGCACGGATAGCAGCCTCTGCAAGTTTCTTTGTATCCACGTCATCCACGTAGAGCCCGTTGATCATCTGAAGTGACCGTTCGATCTTCAACCCTTCGGGTGAGGGTCTGAATTGAGAAAAAGCGTTTCCCGACAGGAGGAAGACGCTTAGCAAAGTTATCGGAAGATATTTGTTCATCGTTCTTTTTAGGGTTTGGGTTTAAGTTTCATCCCCTTTGGGATGAAGAAACGCACGTCATGTCCGTAGCGAAGGAGCTCTCTCACCTGGGTGGAGCTGACATGCGTGAGTGCGGGCTCGGTGAATAATAGAAACGTTTCGATTCCCGAAATGGTTCGGTTCATGTCGGCAATGGTTTTTTCATACTCGAAGTCGAACACCGAACGGATGCCCCGCAAGATGAAGCTTGCACGGGTCTCACGGGCAAAATCAATGGTAAGCGATTCGTAGCTCTCCACCCTTACGCGGGGTTCGTCACGATAAAGATCACGAATCATCTCCAACCGCTCCTCCAATGTGAAGTATGATTTCTTCGATTCGTTGACACCGATGGCAATCACAATCTCATCCATCAGCTGCAAACCCCTCCGAACCAGCGACTCGTGTCCGATGGTGAAAGGATCAAATGTGCCCGGGAAAAGTGCTATTCGCTTGTCGATTGTCTCCATTATGCAACCCCCTCCTCTTCAATCACAAGGTTGTCGATGATAAAGTTCTGTCGTTCCGGGGTATTCTTGCCCATGTAAAACTCGAGTAGCTCCTTGAGCAGGTCCTCCTTGCGCATGGTAACACGGTCGAGACGTATCTCCTCACCAATGAAATGACGAAACTCATCGGGCGAGATCTCACCCAGTCCCTTGAAGCGGGTGATTTCGGGATTGGGTCCCAGCTCGTCAATGGCATTAAGCCGTTCCTCCTCGGTATAGCAGTAAAGCGTCTTCTTCTTGTTGCGTACGCGGAAGAGTGGAGTCTGCAGGATGTAGACATGTCCCTTCTTGATCAGGTCGGGGAAAAACTGCAGGAAAAAGGTAAGTAATAGCAGGCGGATATGCATGCCGTCGGTATCAGCATCGGTGGCGATGATCACCTTGTTGTAGCGCAGATCGTCCATGCTCTCCTCAATGTTGAGTGCAGCCTGCAGCAGGTTGAACTCCTCATTCTCGTAAACAATCTTTTTGGTGAGTCCAAAGCTGTTGAGGGGCTTGCCACGGAGGCTAAAGACCGCCTGGTAATTGGGATCACGGCTCTTGGTGATGGAGCCGCTGGCCGAATCTCCCTCGGTGATGAAGATGCTGCTCTTCTCCTGCTGATCACCCCGCGCATCGTTATAGTGGATGCGACAGTCCCGCAATTTCTTGTTGTGCAGGTTGGCCTTCTTGGCTCGTTCACGTGCCAATTTGGTGACTCCTGCAATGGCCTTGCGCTCCTTCTCAGAGTCGAGGATCTTTTTCTGGAGTATTTCTACTACATCGGCATGCTTGTGAAGGTAGTTGTCGAGCTCTTTTTTTAGGAAGTCGTTGATATGCTTGCTCACCGACACCCCTCCGGGAGTCATCTCTTTGGACCCCAGCTTGGTCTTGGTCTGTGACTCAAAAACAGGCTCCTCCACCTTGATGCTTATGGCTGCTACGATGCCGTTGCGGATGTCTGAATATTCAAAGTTACGGTTATAGAACTCTTTGATAACACGAGCCGCGGCTTCACGGAAAGCGGTGAGGTGAGTACCCCCCTGTGAGGTATGCTGTCCGTTCACAAAGGAGTAATACTCCTCGCCATACTGGGTGGTGTGGGTGATGGCTACCTCAATATCTTCGCCATGCAGGTGAATGATGGGGTAGAGCTCTTCGGATGTCAGGTTCTCATTGAGCAGATCTTCCAACCCGTTCTTCGAAAAGAACTTTTTTCCGTTGAAGAGGATGGTAAGGCCTGTGTTGAGGAAGACATAGTTCTTCAGCAGTGGTTCGATGTGCTCCTCACGGTAGTGATATTCACCGAAGATCTCAGGGTCGGGCGTAAACTCTACCCTTGTGCCATTTGGCTGATCGGAGGATATTACTCCGCTCTCCTTCAACAGGATACCCTTGTTGAAAAAAACCTCCTTTGCCTGTCCCTCACGGTAGCTCACCATGAAGAAGTCGGATGAGAGGGCGTTCACCGCCTTAATACCCACACCGTTCAGTCCCACCGATTTCTTGAACGCTTTTGAGTCGTATTTGGCACCGGTGTTCATCTTGGAGCAGACATCCTTCACCTTCCCCAATGGCACACCGCGACCATGGTCACGCACGGTCACCTGCTTGTCGTTGAGAATTATTTCAATGGTCTTCCCAAAGCCCATCATATACTCATCGATGGAGTTGTCGAGCACCTCCTTGAGTAACACGTAGACACCATCATCATAAGAGCTGCCATCACCCAGCTTACCGATATACATCCCCGGACGGCGGCGTATATGCTCTTGCCACTCCAGCGTTACGATGTTTTCTTCCTGATAGTTGTCCTGCAGTATCTGTAGTTCTCTTTCTGTTTCGTTCACGATTTATCTCTCTCCTCTTACAAATTTTTGATAAATGCTCTCCGCCGTTTGGTCTGCCGCGCTTCCAGGTCATCCCACATCGATTTCACGCGGTGGTTCAGATCCAGTTCAGGATTGCTCTCCGCATATTCAAAGCCCAGGCGGTTTGCCGATTTAATGAATTCATTGAATATGAGCGCATTGACACCTTTTCCCTGATATTCAGGCTCGATAGCTATGAGCATCAGGTCAAGTACATTGTTGTCCTTACCTTTCAAGGCACGGTAAAGATGATACCATCCCGTGGGCACGAAGCGCCCCCTGGCTTTCTGAAGGGCCTTGGCTATGCTGGGCAAGCCGATACCCACCCCGATCAGCTTATTGTCCTCCTGGCGAACGACCAGTGCCAGGAACTCGAGTCGTAACATCGGGATATACATATCCACGTAATAGTCGATCTGCCTCTCGGTGAGTTCCACGAAGCCATAAAGATCCTTGTAGGCCCGGTTGATCAGTTTGAAAATCTCCCTGGCGTAAGGATAGACATCTTTCTTGCTCTGCAGATGCTTTATCACCAGACCGGAGCGTTTCTTCACAATCTCGGTAGCACGCAGGAATCGTTCGGGGGTCTCCTTGGGGATGGTGATGAGAAACTCCACCCAGTCCTGATCCTTCAGGTATCCCATGCGATTCATGTGCTCGACATAATAGGGGTAGTTGTAGATGGTGGAGAGAGTGCTCATCTGGTCGTAACCTTCCACCAGCATCCCCTCATGGTCGAGATCGGTAAAACCCAAAGGGCCATGTATTTTCTCCATTCCCCGCGAGCGGGCCCAACTCTCTGCTGCGCCAAAAAGTGCATCCACCACCTCCTCATCGTCTATGAAATCAACAAAGCCGAAGCGTGCATTCTTCTCCTTCCATATCTCGTTGGCCTTGTGGTTGATGATCACTCCAATCCTGCCCACAATTTCACCATCGCGGTAAGCCATGAAGTAGTTGGCATCGCAATGGTCGAATGCGGGATTCTTACTCATGTTGAGCGTAGCCCTTTCATCGTAGACCAGTGGCGGCACAAAATATTCGTTTCCCTCATAGAGATCGATTCCGAACTGAATGAACCTCTTCAGGTCATCCTTCGTGTTGACTTTATGGATTGTTACTGACATGTTGCTCGCGTTCAATAGGTTTCCTGTACTAGCTTGGTTCTGATGCTCCTTCCGGAGACTGACACAAAGATACAATTTTTTTTATTCATCCCTGCGCTGTAGATTCATTCTTTCACGCTTTGCCGGTACTGCTCCCATCGGGCTGTCACCTCCCGCACATAGTTGATGGTCTCGTCGCCCCGAAAATAACCGTTGCGACAAACAGGATCGGTATAGTACTGTTCCAGACGCTTGAGCTGAACAAAACGTTCCACGTTTCCTTCCCAGACGTTCTTGTCGGCTTCATATTTCTCTGCCAGGGCACGGGCATCGGAGATATGGCCCATACCACCGTTGTAGGCTGCCAGGGCTAACTTGATCTGTTCCCCTCTATCTGCTACCGAGGAGAAAAGATTAATCAATTTCTGCAGGTATTCTGCCCCCGCCCTTATGTTGTGTTCCGGATCATAAAGCTGGTCACCGGTAACACCAAGCGAGGCGGCAGTGGCCGGCATCAACCCCATCAGCCCTACAGCCCCCGCCCAGGAACTCTCTTCGGTGCGGAATGTGGATTCCTGGTAGGCCACAGCAGCCAGCAAGCGCCAGTCGATTCCCCGTCGCGCTCCTTCCCTGCGGAAGTAGCTGTCGAAAGGAGAGATCATCCCGGGACCCAGTATCTCACTGTACGAGAAACGATCCTCCTCATAAAAACCCTTTGTCTCCTCGAAGTAACGTTTCATGATTCGCAGAAAGACCGGCTCTTCGCTCTTGCGTTCAAACCAGCTGTTGAGTGAATCGGCCAACACCGGTGTATCATTGCGTACCACCCATGAAGAGCGCTGATCGAAACTGATTTGCAGGTCGGTGTGCAGGTTGCGGAAGTAAGTCTGGTTGAGCCGTGCCAAGTCATCATCAGCTACTGTATAGGCGATCTCACCGCGTGACACCATCCGTATCAGATCCTCCGTCACGATAGAGTCACTGCCGGCAGTCTCGACAAGGATCCCTCCCCCAAGCTCCTGGTTGAGGTGGATCATCCGCTGGTGATAGCGTGAGCCCGACGTAACCGTCACCCGCCTACCAATCAAGTCGGTAACATCCCTCAACAGTGTATCCCCCCGCATGGCACGTTGCACCAGCACCTGATGGTTTATCTGCTGCAAGCCGCAGTAAGTCACTGAATCGCGAAACTCGCGTGTCACCGGCACATGATAGGCAATCACGTCACCGGCTCCTTCTTGCAGCATGCGCATCATTGAAGGAATGCCGGATGCAACGATGATCTCCGGCACCAGACCGTGGTTGTTACAGAACGCGCGAATCATGTCGTAATGATATCCCATTGGCTGGTCGCGGTAGATAAAGTAGGAGGTAGAGGTGTTGAGTGTCAGGACACGGAGGGTATCACTCTCCAGGATGGAGGGCAGGTCATGGGGCTGGTCCTCCTTTGCTGTGAAAAGGGAGCATGCCGAGAGCAGGATGAGCAACAGGGGCAGGAAACGGGCTCTTTTCTTCATACAATCTGTTCCGATAAATTATTATGGCTGTAAAGATAGAAAAAAAAGAGATACTGCGGTTCTATCTAATTTATAATCATCTTTTTGGCAAATAACTGAAATGTTTATATATTTGCTGTTGCAATCAATGCCAACCGAAACAGAACAGTCATGAAAAAAAATCTGACTGCCCTATTCATCTTGCTCCTGTTCGGTTCATTCAATGGGTTGGATGCACAGGAAGCCGACTGGCGGACCTACGTGGAGTTGTTCGCCGAGGAGGAGGGGATGGATGAGCAAACCGTGGAGAACATCTACACTGAGTTGCTTTACCTGGAGAGTAACCCCATGGATCTCAACAGCGTCACGGATGATCAGCTGGAACGGTTCCCGCTGTTGTCGACTGTTGAAATTAACTCACTTATCACCTTTCTTTCCAAGAATCGGCCCCTATATACGGTTTATGAACTGCGCAACGTTCCTTATCTCGATTTTCAGACGGTTGAACGAATTCTTCCCTTTTTCACGGTAGGCGAAGCAAAGAGAGAGGGAGTTAGTCCCTCTCCGGGAGTCATCGTCCGCGAAGGGCTGCACGAGATGCAACTGCGGTTCGACAAGACCCTCACCCCTCGCGCGGGATACGCCTCCTACTCAGACTCGGTGCTGGAGCGATACCCCAACCGCAGCTACAGGGGCGAAAATTTCTACACCTCTCTGCGCTACTCCCTGCGTTACCGTGACAAGCTGCAAGCGGGAATCACAGCCGAGAAGGATGCCGGGGAACCTTTTTTGCGAAGTGGTTACCCAAAGGGCTATGACCACTACGGGATTCATATGCTGCTCCGTGACGTTGGCCTACTAAAGACATTGGTGCTGGGTGACTACCGTCTCTCCTTCGGCCAGGGACTGATTCTGAACAACGATTTCGGAATAAGCAAGAGCTGGGGAAGCGATCAGGTGGCACGCCGCACGCAGCAGCCCAAACGCCACTTCTCTACTTCCGAGAGTGGCTTCTTTCGCGGTGCTGCAGCCACGCTGAGTGCGGGGGAGTTCGACATCACCACCTTCTACTCCTCCAGGAAGATTGATACCAACCTCTCCAAAGCAGGTGAGATCACCTCTTTCAAAACGGATGGACTACACCGCACGCCTCTTGAACGGGAGAAGAAAGGAAACAGCCGGGAGCAGGTAACCGGTGCGAACATCAACTACCGCAGGGGAGGATTACAGGTGGGAATCAGCGGCATCTATCACACCTACAACAGGAAGTACAACCCCACCCGACAGGAGTACAATCTCTATTACCTTCGTGATTCTACCCACCTGAATGGTTCAGTCGACTATTCCTGGCAGCTGCCGGGATTTCTCTTCGCGGGTGAGACTGCCATTGCCCGAAACGGTGCGGTGGCCACCCTCAACATGGTGCAGTATCGCTCCACCGGTGGCTCCACCCTCACGCTGCTGCATCGCCACTACCCAATCTCCTACAATGCTTTGTACGGGCAGGCATTCTCTGAGGGGAGCGCCCCGCGCAACGAACGCGGCCTCTACCTGGGAGGAAGCTTCAGCCCACTAAGCAGGGTGACCCTGAACGGCTACATCGACCTGGTGCACCACCCCTGGATGCGATACCACGTAGATGGGCCATCGAACACGATCGACGGACAACTCCTCGGCAGCTGGCACATCAACCGCCTCAACAACTTCGAACTTCGCTACAAGTACAAACGAAAGGAGAAGAACATCTCCCTGCCGGAAGAAGATGCAAAGCGTCTGTTGCCTTACACCACACAGAAATTCCGTCTGCGCTGGTTGCAATCACTCCTTGAGGGCTGGGAATTTCGCACCACGGCTGATATGGCGATTTACAAGGAGCAACCCTATCCTGCGGAGAAGGGGATCATGCTCTCGCAGCTGATAAGTTACCGTGGCACAAGGCCCTTCACGGGCGATCTCTTCTTCGCCTTCTTTGATGCCGAGAGCTACGAGGCACGACTCTACTCCTACGAGCGCAACCTGCTCAGCACCTTCTACATGCCCTTCTTTTACGGCAAGGGGATCCGGGTGGCCCTTAACGGGAAGTACAGCTTCTCTCGTGCACTCACACTGTCGTTCAAGGCAGCCCACACCCGCTACAGTAACCGTGACACCATCGGCAGCGGCACAGAGCAAATCAACGGGAACAGTCGTACCGACCTATGGTGTTATCTTCGCTGGAAGTTCTGACCAATGTCGATCCTTTTTTGTACTTTTGAGCCAAATTCCAACCACGATGGCTCATCCTCTTCTACAAATAGACACCCTCACCAAAAGCTTCGGTGACCTGCTGCTCTTTCGTGACATCTCCTTCGGCATCGCCGAGGGGGACAAGATCGGGCTGCTGGCTCCCAACGGGTCGGGCAAGACCACCCTGCTCAACATCATCGCCGGCAAAGAGGGATATGACGCAGGCAGGGTGGTGTTCCGCAACGACATCCGCTTTGCATACCTGGACCAGTCACCTGCATACGACCCGGAGTTGACGGTCTTGGAGGCCTGCTTCAGTGCCGACAACGAGACGGTGCGACTGATCGCCCGCTACGAGGAGGTGATCAGTTCCGGCAGTCAGGAGGGGCTGGATGAGCTGCTGCTGCAGATGGAGCTGCTCAAGGCATGGGACTATGAGCAACGGATCAAGCAGATCCTCTCACAGCTCCGCATCACCGACTTCCACCAGAAGATGGGAGAGCTCTCCGGAGGACAGGTGAAGCGGGTGGCACTGGCTAACGTACTGATCAGCGAGCCGGAATTGCTGATCCTGGATGAACCCACCAACCACCTCGACCTGGAGATGACCGAGTGGCTGGAGGAGCACTTGAACCGCAGCCGCATGAGCCTGCTGATGGTAACGCACGACCGTTACTTCCTGGACCGAATCTGCACGCAGATCCTGGAGATCGACCAGCAACAGCTCTACAGCTACCGCGGCAACTTCTCCTACTACCTGGAGAAGCGTGAGGAGCGCCTGGCAGCACAGCAGAGCGAGGGTGAGCGTGCCCGCAACCTGATGCGCAAAGAGCTGGAGTGGATGCGCCGCCAGCCACAGGCACGGGCCACCAAGGCCAAGTCGCGCATCGATGCCTTCTATACGCTGGAGGAGAAGGCACAACAGCGACGCAGCGAGGAGGGAATCCGCCTGGCTGCGAAGGGAAGCTACATCGGCAAGAAGATCTTCGAGGCGAAGCATGTGAGCAAGCGGTTTGGCGACATCCAAATCACCGAAGATTTCAACTATGTCTTCTCCCGCTACGAGAAGATGGGTATCGTGGGCAACAATGGCACCGGCAAATCTACCTTCGTGAAGATGCTGCTCGACGAGGTGCAACCCGACAGCGGCAGCTTTGAGATTGGTGAAACGGTACGTTTTGGCTACTACAGCCAGGACGGTCTCCGGTTCGACGAGCAGATGAAGGTGCTGGATGTCGTGCAGGCTATCGCCGAGGTAATCGACCTGGGCAACGGACAGCGGCTCACAGCTTCGCAGTTCCTGCAGCACTTCCTCTTCCCGCCGGAGAAGCAGCACAACTACGTCTACAAACTTAGCGGCGGTGAGCGGCGACGCCTTTACCTCTGCACGGTACTGATCAACAATCCCAACTTTCTGGTGCTGGACGAACCTACCAACGACCTGGACATCCTCACCCTCAACATACTGGAGGAGTACCTGCAGGGATTCAGTGGCTGCCTGATCGTGGTGTCGCACGACCGGTTTTTCATGGACAAGGTGACGGATCACCTGCTGGTGTTCCACGGCAACGCCCGCATTCAGGATTTCCCCGGCAACTACACGCAGTATCGTGAATGGAAGCAATTGGAAGACAAAAAAGAGGCGGCAGAGATAAAAACAACACGTGTTGAAACAGAGCCCCGCCGCACCAGGCCCGAGGAAAAGAACAAGCTTACCTTCAAGGAGAAAAGGGAATTCGAGGGACTGGAAGAGGAGATCGAACAATTGGAAGCGGAGAAGATCCGCATCACCGATGAACTCTCATCGGGCACTCTCACGAATGAAGAATTGATGGAGCGTTCCACACGACTTTCAACAATCATGGAGCTGATTGACGGAAAGACGATGCGCTGGCTGGAGCTTAGCGAGAAGACAATTTAGACAGATTATAAATATCTATCACTGAAACCTTTGTTTTTCAATTCAAGTGGGGAAATGATTACTTTTGCATATTGAAAAAACAACCAAAATCATAAAACGACCCATTATGACAAGTATCAAAGGAACACAGACCGAACTGAACCTGCTGAAGTCCTTCGCAGGTGAATCACAGGCCAGAATGCGCTATACCTTCTATGCCAAGCAGGCAAAGAAAGAGGGTTACGAACAGATTGCAGCCATCTTCCAGGAAACCGCCGATCAGGAGATGACCCATGCCAAGCGTATGTTCAAATACCTGGAAGGGGGCATGGTAGAGATTACCGCTTCCTACCCTGCCGGCGTGATCGCCTCCACCGCCGAAAACCTGAAAGCTGCCGCCGAGGGCGAGAATGAGGAGTGGACCGACCTCTACCCCCATTTTGCAGAGGTAGCCGAGGCAGAAGGCTTCAAGGAGATTGCCACCATGTACCGCATGATTGCCAAAGCAGAGGCTGTACACGAAGAACGTTACCTGAAGCTGTTGGCGCGCGTGGAGAACGGAACCGTATTCTCCCGCGAAGAGGCAATCGATTGGATTTGCCGTCACTGCGGCTATGTCTTCACCGGCAAGAAACCACCGAAGAACTGCCCCACCTGCCTGCACCCCCAGGCATATTTTGAACCAATGAACAACGCACTGTAAAACATACTTACATTGCATTCATCGAGCGTATCCCTTAGGGGGTACGCCTTTTTTTTGCCCACCAACGATCGGTAGTCAGGGCTGTCTCGGTCGCTCTAGCCTTATTGCACCCTTATATCCTCCTTATACCCTCCTTATACCCACTCCCAAAATTATTAAGGTTGGTATATAGATGCAATAAGGTTAGAATAAAATAATAGCTTCCCAAAATATAGTACTTTTGCACCAGCAATAAAAGTTGATATGGTTCCGGATGAACCGATCAAACTGCAACCAGAAAAGAAAAAACAATGGAACAGAACGAACTGTTTGCCCGCACCGAACTTTTAATCGGCAGGGATGCGATGAAAGCGATTGCTTCAAAACGGGTGATCCTCTTCGGTGTGGGGGGTGTGGGAAGCTGGTGTGCCGAAGGACTGATCCGCAGCGGCATCATGCACCTCACGCTGGTGGACTCCGACCGGGTGGCGGTGGCGAACATCAACCGTCAGCTGCCGGCTACCACAAAAACTGTAGGAGAATTGAAGGTGGAGGTCTTGAAACGGCGACTGGAGGAGATCATCCCGCAGGCAGAGATTACAGCCATCCCGGAGATCTACAGTGCAGAGAGTGCCGACTCCTTTCAACTGGAAAAATATGACTATATCATCGATGCCATCGACTCGCTCAGCCACAAGGTACACCTGCTCCTTACCGCCTCCCGCACCAACGCCACCCTTTTTTCCTCGATGGGAGCAGCACTGAAGATGGACCCGCAACAGATCAGGGTGACGGAGTTTCGAAAAGTGCGTGGTTGCAAGCTGGCAGCGGCATTGCGCCAGCGAATGCGTAAGGGAGGGGAGATGCCGCACAAGCCTTTCCTCTGTGTTTACAGTGAGGAGCTGTTGGAGAACAGGGGCAATGAGGCATTGCCTCAAGCCGACGAACAGGGGAGCTTCCGTAAGGCACAGACAAACGGGACAATGGTCCAGGTGACCGCCGTCTTTGGCTTCACCCTCTCGGGACTGGTTGTTCAAGACATCTGCAACAAAGCATTGAAATCAGATCTTCCGACACAATAGCATATCACATCTGCCACTTTTTTCTTACCTTTGTGCTTTCAATCAGCAACTTCAACTATGCAAATCGAACAGATATTACTGGATGCCGTGAGCGGCGCCATCAAAGAACTATACGGAGCGGACGCCGGTACACTGCAGATCACACTCCAGAAGACCAAGAAAGAGTTCAAGGGACACTATACCCTGGTCACCTTCCCCTTGCTGAAGATCTCACGCAAGAATCCCGAACAGACAGCCGAGGAGATTGGCAAATGGCTGCTGGAACAGTCGCCCGTGGTGTCAGACTTTAACGTGATCAAGGGGTTCCTCAATCTCACCATTGCCCCCGCCGTCTGGGTAGAGCTGCTGCAGCGCATCGACGCGACAGAGGACTACGGCTTCACACCGGTTACAGAGGATGCACCGCTCTTCATGGTAGAGTACTCCTCACCCAACACCAACAAACCCCTGCACCTGGGACATGTGCGCAACAACCTGTTGGGGCATGCCCTCTGCGAAGTGCTGCGCGCCAACGGCAAGCGGGTGGTGAAGACCAACATCGTAAACGACCGGGGCATCCACATCTGCAAGTCGATGCTCGCCTGGCAGAAGTGGGGCGAGGGGGAGACTCCCGAGTCGTCCGGCAAGAAGGGGGATCACCTGATCGGCGACTACTACGTGCTGTTCGACAAGAAGTATAAGGAAGAACTGGCAGCCCTGCAGGCGAAAGGTCTCACAAAAGAGGAGGCTGAGGAGCAGTCGACACTGATGCAGGAGGCACGCGAGATGCTCCGCAAGTGGGAGGCGAACGATGCCGAGACGGTGAATCTCTGGAAGTTGATGAACGGCTGGGTCTATGCCGGCTTCGACGAGACCTACAGTCAGATGGGCGTCACCTTCGACAAGATCTACTACGAGTCGCAGACCTACCTCACCGGCAAGGAGGAGGTACTGCGTGGACTTGAGGAGGGCTGTTTCTATCGCAAGAAGGATGGATCGGTATGGGCCGACCTGACACCCTTCGGACTGGACCACAAGCTGCTACTGCGCGCCGACGGCACCTCGGTCTACATGACCCAGGATATCGGTACCGCCCGCATGCGATTTGACGACTACCCCATCGACAAGATGATCTATGTTGTGGGCAACGAGCAGAACTACCACTTCCAAGTGCTATCGCTGCTGCTAGACATGCTGGGCTACTCTTTCGGCAAGGGGCTGGTGCACTTCTCCTACGGCATGGTGGAGCTGCCCGAGGGCAAGATGAAATCGCGCGAGGGAACGGTTGTCGACGCCGATGATCTGATGGCAGAGATGATTGCCACCGCCCGTGAGACCTCACAGGAGCTGGGCAAGCTGGAGGGTGTCTCGGAAGAGGAAGCTGAAGCAATCTCCCGTATGGTGGGACTGGGAGCGCTCAAGTACTTCATCCTGAAGGTGGATCCCAAGAAGAACATGACCTTCAATCCGAAGGAGTCGATCGACTTCAATGGCAACACAGGCCCTTTCATCCAGTACACCCATGCCCGCATCCAGTCGGTGCTGCGCAAGGCAGTCGACCAGGGTATCACTCTCCCGGAGGCGATGGAATTCTCGCTCCCCCTCTCCGAAAAGGAAGAGGGACTGGTGCAGCTGCTCGCAGAGTTTGCGGCGGTGGTACAACAGGCCGGCACGGAATACAACGTATCACTGATCGGCAACTATGTTTACGAGTTGGTGAAAGAATACAACCAGTTCTACCACGACTACCCCATTCTGAAAGAGGAGAACAGTGCACTGCGTGACTTCCGTCTGGTGCTCTCCAAAAATGTGGCACTCACCATCCACAAGGGGATGTCGCTTTTCGGCATCGACGTGCCGGAGCGGATGTAATCACTCCTCTGTTATTTCAGGTATTTCGCCAGGAATCCCAGCATGGAACTGTAGAAGTCCATCCGGTTCTCTTCACGATAAAAACCGTGTCCCTCATTGTATTTCACCATGTAAGGCACATAGAGACCCTTTGCCCGTAGTGCCGTCACAATCTGATCCGATTCGTTGATGTTCACCCGTGGGTCGTTGGCACCTTGCACCACATAGACCGGCTTGACAATTTTGTCGATCTGGTAGATGGGAGAAACCTCACGTGCGATTGCCAGCTCTTCCGGGTCATCCAGGTCATACCATATCTCCTTCACCATCTCAGTGAGCGGTTTCCAGTATTCGGGGAAAGAGGCGAAGAAGGTTTCGATGCTTGAGATGCCTACATAATCCACACCACAGATGTAGAGATCGGGGGTCTTCACAAGTCCCATCAGGGTAGCATAGCCGCCATGACTGCCGCCGTAGATGGCAATCTTCTCTTCGTCCACCCATCCCTGGTCAATCACATAGCGCACACCATCCTCCACATCATCCATCACCTTTCTACCTACCTGCTTGAAGCCTGCCTGAAGGAACTCCTTGCCATATCCGCCCGAGATGCGGAAGTTGACCTGCAGGGTAGCATATCCACGGCTGGCGAACAGCTGCGTCTCAGGGTTGAAACCCCATGAATCACGGATGCCCTGGGGTCCCCCGTGCGGATTCACGATCAGAGGCACCTTCTTCCCCTCCAACGCCTCTTTGGGAAGGGTAATGTAACCATGAAGGGTCAGGCCATCGCGGCTCTGAAAGGTAATGGGCCGCATCTCTGCCATATCCTCTTCCTTCAGTTGCGGCATCAGGTCGTAGAGCAGTTTGAACTCACCGCTGTTGACGTTGTACTCATAATAGGTGCCATAGAGCCTGTCGCTCTGTACCACGATCAGGAAGGTGTTCTCATCATCATCATGATCGGCCACGCCGTAGATCTTACCGGGAAACTGTTCTCTGACACCGGCATCGATCTTCTTGTAGAGCTCACTCACCGGAACGATCTCCGTTTTCTCTCCCTGGTAGCCGAAATAATCGATCTCATAATTCCGTTTGCGCGACAAGCCCATGTCGGAGAGATCATATTCCGGATGTGCGAAGATCTCTTTGATCACCTTGTCCTCCTTCAGGTCATAGAGCAGGACGGCTGTCTTATCGCTTTCGAGGTTGCTGATCACATAGGCATCATCCGGGTCGGGAGTGCTGTAGTTGAAAGAGATGATGCCGAAGCTGTCGTCCCAGTTCATCTTTTTCTTCAGTTCAAAGATTCCTGTTTCACTGTTCTTGTAGTAAAACTCCATCTCCACACCGTTCACCATGCGGGTATAGCCACGCAGGTCACCCTCCTTGTCGAAATCGTATCCCTGAATGGGGTTGGCGGAATCGCTGTTCTCATAAAGCTTCTCCAGGTCGCCGGTCACCACATTCAGTTTGTAAGGTTCAAAGACCTGGGGGTTTTCCCTGTTCATGGAGATGATGATGTAATCTTTCTGATCCTTGAGGAGAGAGAGAATCATTGCCCTCACATTCTCAAAAGGAGTCAGGTCAAGGGCATTGCTACCGTCCAAATTGGCCGCATAGATATGGTAGTTCTCGTTGCCACCTCTGTCCATCATGTAAAAGAGACGCTCATCATTGATCCAGCCATAGCCTTTTATCGGTTCCTCTTTCTCCTCGATGACACGTGTAACTTTCCCGGTGGCGATCTCCCTGATATAGACATGGTTCTTCAGTCCCTCCTTCTCCATGTAGGAGAGGTACTTGCCGTCGGGAGAGAGCCGGAAAGAGGAAGCGTTGGGACGTGCAAAATAATCGCTTACGCTGTAACTGTAATCACCCTTGTCGAGGTCGATCAGCGCCTGCAGCTCCTCATTGGGAGAGACCAATGCCGGATTACCCGGCAGTTTGCTATCAAAACGTTTCAACGTAAGGGGCAGACTCATTCCGGACTGGTTGAAAGTACCCACAATGCTATCGCCCTCCAGATTGCCACTGTAAGCAATGCCGGCAGCCGACACCTTCAATGTCACATTGCTACCCGACAGTTCCACTTGATCCACTGCAATGCCGGCAGCACCCTGCATGGGCACATCCATTGTTCCCGACAATCCATCCTCCTCCGGAGTGAGATGAAATACCAACTCCAGCTCCACTCCCTGTACCGACAAGAGACCTTTCCAGTCTCCATCAATGTTTTGTGCATTAACCATCATCGTTGTTGTAATTAGGGCGAAAAACAGGCCCAGTTTCTGTTTCATAATTTTGATGTTTTAATTAATTCAACAGTTGTGATTCACAATGGCAAAATTAGTGAAAATTGACCAACAACAACCAAATATAAATGAAACTATTGAAAATGAACTACAAAGGGGATGATGCACATTGCATCACCCCCTAGGCGGTTCATTGAAAAAATAATAGATTAGTTATAGGCTTTCTCACCATGCTCGAAATAGTCGAGCCCGATCTCCTCTTCCCTGCTGCTGACACGAATTCCTACCGTGTATTTCAGGATTGCAAAGAGGGCGCAACCTGCGATGGCGGCCCAGGCTGCGATGGCCAGTACACCAATGGCCTGGCTTGCCAACACACCGGTACCACCGCCATAGAAGAGTCCTGGCAAGGCCGCATCGGCAGAAAAGAGTCCAACCATCAGGGTCCCGAAGGCACCACATACGCCATGCACCGAGACGGCACCCACGGGATCATCCACCTTCAGTTTCCGGTCTATGAACTCTACGGAGAAGACCACCAGCATCCCGGCCATCAGTCCGATGAGGACCGCCCCGCCGGGGGTGACCACGTCACAACCGGCGGTGATGGCGACCAGTCCCGCCAGCACACCATTGAGGGTCATGCTGAAGGTGGGTTTTCCGTAGCGGATCCAGGTGGTGATAAGGGTGGCGATACCCCCTGCGGCGGCAGCTCCGTTGGTAGTCATGAAGATGTGCGCCACCAGGTCGGGATCACCCAGCCCGAGCGTGGAACCGGGGTTGAAACCGAACCACCCCAGCCATAGGATGAATACACCCAGAGCCGCCAGTGTGAGGCTGTGGCCCGGGATGGCATGTATCTTCCCCTTCTTGTATTTGCCTATTCGAGGCCCCAGAAAAGCTGCACCAATGAAAGCGAGCCAGCCTCCCATGGAGTGGACCACTGTGGATCCGGCAAAATCATGAAAGGGAATCTCCAGTTGCGACAGCCATCCACCCCCCCAGACCCAGTGCCCGGAGATGGGATAGATGAGGGCTGAGATGGCCACACTGTAAAGCAGGTAGGCTTTAAACTTGGTACGTTCAGCCATGGCACCTGAGACAATGGTGGCGGCGGTGGCGGCAAAGACCAGTTGGAAGATGAAAAAAGCATTGTTGGGGATCCCCAGTTCCAATGCGTGGTTCACCTTCGAAAAGATCTCCAGCTCTCCGAAGAAACCGTTGCCTGCACCATACATGATGCCGTAGCCAATGAGCCAGAAGGCGATGGATCCCATGCAGAAGTCCATCAGATTCTTGAACAGTATGTTGGTGGTGTTCTTTGTACGGGAGAAGCCCGCCTCCACGAGCGCGAAGCCGGTCTGCATGAAGAAGACCAGTACTGCAGCAAACAATACCCAAAAAGTGTTGAGTGCATATGTTGTTGTGATTGTATCCATAGTGGTTCGTTTTTATTATTCTTTGATGTACAATGATTCGGGACCTGTCTCTCCCGTTCTGATCCTAATTGACTCCTCCACAGGGGAGATAAAGATCTTGCCGTCGCCCATCTCGCCAGTCCTGGCAGCATTAATGATAGCCTGGCAGGAAGAGTCGACATAGATTTCGCGGCATACGAAGGAGATGTGTATCCGTTCGATGAGACGTGTTTCATAGACCGTGGAACGATAAATCGAACTGGCAAGCTCATTTCCTACTCCTGTAACCTTCCAGTAGGTCATGAAATCGATGCCTATCTCGTGAAGTGCTTCAATCACTTCATCGAGCTGCGACTTACGGATGATCGCTTCAATTTTTTTCATTTTCATATATTTTAATTTTTCATTTGGTTGAATTGAACTCGAAAATGATTCAATTCTTACTGGAAATGCTGTTTCTTATGCATGTTTGATCTTGTTGATAGCAATATAGAATTACATGCCCCGTTGGTGGGAGGATTTTACAAGCATTTTATTACGAATTCGTCTGACAATTGAACCACCTCAGAAGCTGACTGCAGCAACCAGGTAGAATTTCTCCCTGTCGGGATTGAGGATGGCACTGCAGGTGATCGGAAGCGTGAATGAGGGGGTGATCTGCAACTCTTTTGTTGCGCTGATACCGACATTGGTGAGGGCGAAGTCACCGCTGAGCGACTGCAATCCGTCGCCACCGCCCACGAAAAGGGAAACATTCCCAAAGGCATACGCCGCTTCGAAATACTTATCGCCTCCAGCCGATGCGGCACCACCCGCCTCATTCAGCACATAATTGGCGGAGAGGCTCAGTCCGCCCACCTCATATCCACCATTCAGCTCGAAGATATGGGCTCCGGTAGCCTTGGTGACATCGAAATAATCATTCCCACCTTCTATGGAGGGGAAATAGTAGTCGGTTACTCCCAGTGATAACCCGAAGTCGAAGGTATAACCGAGAAACAGATCAGCCTCCAGCACCCCATCGAAGGAGGCGGAGCCCCAGGCACCGGCAGAAAAACCACCCGATTCAAAAACAAGTGAGGGCTGCACTGCCGCATTTGACAGGTAGAGCCCCCTCCAGACGTACGAACTAACCAGATCAGCTCCGGCAGTCCATCTCGATTCAGCCTCCTGCGCCGGGAGGCTCCAAGTTGCACAAAGCAACGTGATCGCAATAATGATTCTCATTTTCATAACCTAAAACAATTTAGTTAGACATAATGTAATATTCACGCTGCAAATATAATCATTTTGTTTTATTTCAAACATTTTTGTTTACTTTTTATTGTTTTTATTTTATTTTGAGCATCATTTTGATCTCATTAATACAGGTTAGATTTCATCCTGTCATCATAAAGAGGTATGAGACATAACTTTTGATACAACCTACAATTTCGTACACAATATGGATCTGATGGGAAACACTTCAATAGCATGGAACCCATGAGTGTCAAATATTGTTATAGTGTCGTAAATAAGAGCTTAAGCAAGCAAGATTGTCCCTTTATTATACTAAATTTGCTTGTTTTTGGAACAATAGTTCGTTAAAAATATAGTTTAGAGTCACGCAGCAATGGCTGCAAACTCAATGAGTTCTTTTACAAGTTTATCATTTAATCTTCTGTTCGGTTTAATGCCGGACACGCAAATAAATCGTTCAAGCAAGTAGGCATTGTGTATCATTGTTTTACATGATGCCATCGAAAAAGGGATGCCTCTCTCCTTTGCCAGGTTGACTGAGGTAAGAGATGCATTAAAGTTGAACGATAGCTCTGCTACGTCCCTTGCCTGCGATTGCGTTAGTCCTGTGAAGCCTTTGGCATCCCTGAAGCAAAACTCGATCTGAAAACGGGTGCGGTAAA
>DAINAS010000008.1:98506-100211 GCA_036733365.1 Proteiniphilum sp. | reverse complement strand
CCGGCTTCATGCATGAGTCCTTTCACAAGGACGACCCTGCAAAATTCACCCGCAGCTGGTTTGCCTGGGTCAATACCCTCTTTGGTGAACTGATCGTCGACCTAGATAAGAAAGGGAAAATGAACCTGGTAAACAGCCTTTAACCCCTGCAAGACAAAAATATGAAAAGATACATATTGGCACTCAGCCTGCTGCTGAGCCTGGCAGCTCCACTGGCCGGACAGACTTATGACGACCCCGTGGATTATGTGAATGTACTGATGGGTACCCAGTCGGAGTTCGCTCTCTCCAATGGTAACACCTACCCGGCCATCGCACGTCCCTGGGGGATGAATTTCTGGACACCCCAGACCCGCAAGATGGGGGACGGATGGCAATATGCCTATACCGACAACAAGCTGAATGGCTTCAAGCAGACCCACCAGCCCAGTCCCTGGATGAATGACTACGGTCAGTTTGCCATCATGCCGATGGCCGACAGGATGGAGTTTGCGCAGGAGAAGCGGGCAAGCTGGTATTCCCATAAGGCTGAGGTGGCGAAGCCCTACTACTACAGTGCCTATCTGGCCGACTATGACATCACCACCGAGATCTCTCCCTCCGAACGGGCTGCCATTTTCCGCTTTACCTTCCCTGAGACAGACAGCGCCATCGTGTTGGTGGATGCCTTCGACAAGGGCTCCGCAGTGGAAATTATCCCCGGGAAGAATGCCATTATCGGCTACACCACACGCAACAGCGGCGGTGTTCCTGAAAACTTCAAAAACTACTTCGTGGTGCTCTTCGATAAATCCTTTACGTTGCACCGCGTGGTGAAAGATGGTGAGATAATGGAAGAGGAGCTCACTGCCGACGGAAGCCACACCGGTGCCTTCATCGGATTTGCCACCCGCCGCGGTGAGCAGGTGGTGGCCCGCGTGGCCTCCTCATTCATCAGCTATGAACAGGCGTGGCAGAACCTGAAAGAGGTCACCGGCAAATCGTTTGAAGAGGTGAAACAGGAGGGTCGCGGCGACTGGAACAAGGTGCTCGGCAGGATTGAGGTGGAGGGTGGCAACCTTGATCAGAAGCGCACCTTCTACTCCACCCTCTATCGCTCTACCCTCTTCCCCAGGAAGTTTCACGAGGTGGATGCCGATGGCAATATCGTTCATTACAGCCCCTACAACGGAAAGGTGCTCCCCGGCTACATGTATACCGATACCGGCTTCTGGGATACCTTCCGTGCGCTCTTCCCCCTGCTCAATCTGGTCTACCCCTCGGTGAACGCTGAGATTCAGGAGGGACTGGTCAATACCTACAAGGAGAGTGGTTTTCTGCCCGAGTGGGCCAGCCCCGGCCACCGCGGCATCATGATTGGGAACAACTCCGCTTCGGTGGTGGCAGATGCCTGGCTTAAAGGAGTTCGCGGTTATGACATCGAAACACTCTATGAAGCGATGCTTCACGGCACCGAGCACATGCACCCGCAGGTCTCTTCTACGGGTCGTCTCGGCCATGAATACTACAACACCCTGGGTTATGTGCCCTACGACGTGAAGATCAACGAGAACGCTGCCCGCACGCTGGAGTATGCCTACGCCGACTGGACCATCTACAAACTGGCCAGGGAGCTGAAACGCCCACAGGCGGAGATCGATCTCTTTGCCAAAAGAAGCCGGAACTACCGCAATCTTTACTCTCCTGAGCACAAGCTGATGCGTGG
>DAINAS010000008.1:0-98406 GCA_036733365.1 Proteiniphilum sp. | reverse complement strand
GACGGTTATTGCGGGGATGAGGACAACGGTCAGACATCGGCATGGTATGTCTTCTCCTCCCTCGGTTTTTACCCTGTCTGCCCGGGCAGCGACCAGTATGTGATTGGATCACCGCTCTTCAACAAGATGATACTACACCTGGAGAACGGCAACAAGGTGGAAATAAATGCACCCAATAACGCACACGAAACTCGTTTTGTCTCCTCGGTAGAGGTCAACGGCAAAAGTTACACGAAGAACTACTTCACCCACGGTGAACTGATGGAGGGGGCAAAGATTGACTTCACCATGTCGGAGAAACCGAACAGGGAGAGAGGTATCCGCAAGTCGGATGCTCCCTATTCCTTCTCAAACGAGAAGAGGTAGGGTTCATTTGCCAAAGATCCGCATCGGGGATGTGCTCCCTGATCACTACCTGGATGACACCCTGTTTCAGCATTCCCAGCTGTTGGGCGGCTGCATGAGAAACGTCAATGATCCGGTTGCGTTTATAGGGTCCCCGGTCAGTCACCTTCACGATGACTCTCTTGTTGTTTTTGGGATTGGTCACCTCCAGCAAGGTGCCGAAAGGATAGGTGCGGTGTGCACAGGTGAGGCTGTCTCTGTGGTAGGAGGTTCCGTTTGACATCTTCCGGCCGTGAAAACGCCCGGCGTAATAGGAGGCCCTCCCCAGTACCTGTTCAGCCTGTTGTGCCTGCCCTGATAAAGGAAGGAATGACAACAGCAACAGTGCAGTGAAAATAGTGATTCGAAACATCGACAGGGCTCTTGATCGGTTCTACCCTGCAAATAAACATAAAAAAAAGGAAAGCAGAACTGCTTTCCTTTAAAAAATTGTTGCGGAGGCAAGACTCGAACTTACGACCTTTGGGTTATGAGCCCAACGAGCTACCAACTGCTCCACTCCGCGATTTAGTTTCCCTTAATGGGACTGCAAAGATAGGAATTTGTTTTGATGATACAAAATATTTCACCAACTTTTTTATTTGTGCGCCAAATGGTGTACATTTGAATTAAAATTGATTCCAATGGCAGATAGTGTAGTGATTATACCCACCTACAACGAGAAAGAGAATATTGAGAACATCATAAAAGCTGTTTTTTCTCTGGACCAACAGTTTCATATCCTGGTGATCGATGACGGCTCACCCGACGGCACCGCGGCTATCGTGCAACGCCTTATGAGCGGTGCGTTTGAAGGTCGCCTCTTTCTGGAAGAACGGAAGGGTAAGCTGGGACTGGGTACTGCCTACATCCATGGTTTCAAGTGGGCATTGCAGCGATCGTACGACTATATCTTCGAGATGGATGCCGACTTTTCGCATAACCCGGAGGATCTGCCACGTCTTTATGCCGCCTGTCACGACGATGGGTTTGATGTGGCGGTGGGATCACGCTACGCCACCGGTGTGAATGTGGTGAACTGGCCTATGGGACGTGTGCTGATGTCCTTCTTCGCATCGAAGTATGTACGTCTGGTGACGGCACTTAATGTGAAGGATACCACTGCCGGTTTCGTCTGCTACCGCCGCAAGGTGCTGGAGACCATTAACCTGGATCAGATTCGATTCAAGGGTTATGCCTTTCAGATTGAGATGAAGTATTCTGCCAAGGTGCTGGGGTTCAGCATTAAAGAGGTGTCAGTCATCTTCGTGAACCGACAGCTGGGTACCTCCAAGATGGACAGCAGCATCTTTGGTGAAGCATTCTTCGGCGTGATCAACCTGCGCTGGAGAAAAGAGCTGGGACAAATAAAACCGCTCAAACAATCCAAAAAACTGACCTCATGATACTGATACAACAAGCAACTATCATCAACGAGGGGGAAACCTTCACCGGCTCACTCCTGATTGAGGGTGCACGAATTGCCCACATCTTTCGCGATGAGGTGCCGGAACAATTGCGCTCCCGCTGTGAAAATGTGATCGATGCCAGGGGGCTCTTCCTGATACCCGGTGTGATTGACGATCAGGTGCACTTCCGTGAACCGGGTCTGACACACAAGGGGGATATTTTCAGCGAGAGCAGGGCTGCAGTGGCCGGAGGGGTCACCTCATACATGGAGATGCCCAATACGATGCCCCAGACCATTACCAACGATGAGCTTCGCCGCAAACAGGAGCTGGCTGCGGGACGCTCTGCTGCCAATTACTCCTTCTACATGGGTGCTACCAACGATAACATCCGGGAACTTCAAAAGGTAGATCCGGTTACCACCTGTGGGGTGAAGGTGTTCATGGGCTCCTCCACGGGCAACATGCTGGTGGATGACCGCAGGACGCTGCAACAGATCTTCGCCGAGGTAGAGATGTTGATCGCCACCCACTGTGAGAGCGAGGAGCTGATTCGTGAGAACAGGGATCGAATGATTCGATTGCACGGTGAGGAGATGCCTGTTGAGATGCATCCGCTGATCAGAACTGCGGAAGCCTGCTATCGCTCCTCGGCCGAAGCGGTGGAGCTTGCCGATCGTTACGGCAGCCGTCTGCACGTGTTGCACCTCTCCACGGCGCAGGAGATGAGCCTTTTCTCCGAAGGCTCCACGGCACAGAAAAGAATCACAGCAGAGGTATGTGTCCACCACCTCTGGTTCAGCGATGCGGATTATGCCCTCCTTGGAAGCCGCGTCAAGTGGAACCCGGCGGTAAAGAGTGCGGCCGATCGGGAAGCGCTCCGTGAGGCTTTGCGTCGCGGACGCCTTGATGTGGTGGCTACTGACCATGCTCCTCACCTCCTGAGCGAGAAGGAGGGCGGTGCCATCAGGGCTGCCTCTGGTGGTCCGCTGGTACAGCATTCGCTGGCAGCAATGTGGGAGATGACCGATGCAAAGATCTTCACCCGTGAGTTGGTGGTGGAACGGATGTGTCACGCTCCTGCACGCCTCTTCGGCCTCCGGGATAGGGGATTCATCCGGGAGGGTTACCATGCTGACCTGGTTTTGGTTGATCCTTCGGCTCCCTTCACTGTTACCCCGGAAAACATTCTTTACAAGTGCGGCTGGTCTCCTTTCGAGGGGATCACCTTCGGCAACAGCGTGAGCAAGACCTTCGTGAATGGTATGCTGGCATATGATGAGGGGCGAGTGTCGGATTGTGCCGCGGGACAGCTGCTTACGTTCGAACGTTGAGTCACTTTTTTTGCGATGTTACTATACCTTAACCGAAAAGTTAAGGGTGGTTGCTGTTTAATTTGTACTTTTGCAGCTGAAACATCAAAAATCTTTTTTTTGTGAGATTCTTGTTCACTGTACAGGGAGAAGGCAGAGGCCACTACACACAGGCACTCTCGCTTGCTGCCATCCTGCGTAAACAGGGCCATGAAGTGGTGGCCGTGCTGGTGGGTAAAAGCGACAACAGGGAGATACCATCCTTCTTCTCCGAGAAAATTGCTGCACCGGTCACTGCTTTCAACAGCCCCAATTTCACCTCCTTCTACAAACAAAAGCGACCCAACATCCTGTTGAGTGTGGTGACCAATTTCTCACGTCCCTTTATCTTCCGTAAAAGCCTTCAGCACATCCGTCATAAGATTGAAGAGTATCGTCCCGACAGGGTGATCAATTTTTATGAGATGATCACCGGTATGGCTTATGGCATTTACCGGTTCGACAAGAAGATGGGGGTGGAGATGATCTGTGTGGCACATCAGTACATCCTCCTGAATCCAAATTACAAGACCAGTGCCGAACAGGATGTGAAGTACTATTTCCTGCGAATGCTCTCGCGCATCACCTCCAACCGTGCTTCCCGTATCCTGGCCCTCTCCTTTCGCGATATGCCTGCTGCAACCGACAAACGGATCGTTACCGTGCCCCCGTTGTTGCGTGCGGAAGTGTTCCGCTCAGTACCCTCTGATGGCGATTACATTCACGGCTACATGCTCAATGCGGGCTATTATGATGAGATTGCCCGTTGGCATGCACGCCATCCGGAGGTGCCGTTGCGCTTCTTTTGGGACAAGAGTGATGCCGCGGAGGAGGTGCAGGTGGACGATCGGTTCACGATCACTCGTCTTCATGATGAGAAATTTCTCAGCAGCATGGCCGGGAGTATGGCTTATGCCACCACTGCAGGCTTCGAATCGCTCTGTGAAGCACTCTACTTCCGCAAACCAATCCTGATGATCCCTGTGCATGTGGAGCAGGAGTTCAATGCTCATGATGCATCGCTCTCCGGTGCGGGCATTGCCGGCAAACGGTTCGATCTGGACCGGCTGGTCGATTTCATTCCGCATTACAAGCCCGATGAAACGTTTCGTGACTGGGTTCACCAGGCTGAAGAGCGTTTCATACGTGAGATTTGTTGAATCAATCCGCACAATTTCCACTCCGCAGGTCTCCGTTTACAATCCAACCGAATCGCGATAGAAGTCGAGCGCTTCAAAAAAGAGTTTCTTGTCTGCTGTCTGGTCTATCTGCACGTTGCCGATCTCGGAGAGCAAGGTGAAATTGATTACTCCTCCCCGGTTCTTCTTGTCATGGAGTGCGATCTCATAGAGTTGCTCATAATGATCGCAGCTGATCGCAAAGGAACCGTACTGCTCCCGGATGAACCGTACCGTCTTGAGCAGTTTCTCCTTGGGGAAACGACAGATGCGGTGCGAGAGGTAAAGCTCAACAATCAATCCCCATGCTACGGCAAAACCGTGTGGCACAGGAGTGCCTGCTTTAAGGGCGTGACTCTCGAAGGCGTGGGCGGTGGTGTGTCCCAGGTTCAGCGCCTTGCGTATATCATGCTCGTAGGGATCCTTCTCCACAATCTGCCGCTTGATGCCTACCGAACGAAATACTATCTCGTTCAACTGTTCATAGTCGGGGTTATCGAGTTGGAAGGCTATGAGTTTGTCAAGGTCGGCCGCTGAGTGTATCAATGCATGCTTGATCATCTCTGCATAGCCGGAAAGAAGGGCTTCGTGTGTCAGCGTGCGGAAGAAGTCGGAGAAGATGATGACAAACTCCGAAGGGTAGAAGGAGCCAATCTCATTTTTGTAGCCGCCGAAGTTGATGCCGGTCTTGCCGCCCACAGCTGCATCGACCGCGCCCAGGAGTGTGGTGGGGATGTTGATGTAACGTATGCCCCGCTTGAAAGTGGCGGCGGCAAAGCCTCCCAGATCGGTGACCATTCCTCCTCCCAGGTTGAAGAGCAGCGAGTGGCGGGTGGCTCCTCCCGCGGTGAGTTGTTCCCATACCATCGAAAGTGTGGAGATGGTCTTGTTGATGTCATCGGCGGGGATCACAATCTCTGTGGAGTCGCTGATCTGTGGCAGGTTGCTGAGCAACGGCAGGCAGTGCCGGTGCGTATTGGCATCGGTGAGGATGAATAACTTGTCGTAGCGGGTGTTACGGATTATTTTTTCTGTGTCGGCAACCAACTGGCTGCTCTTGATAACCTTTTGCATCGTCTCTTGTTACTATTGGTGTGTGATGGGTGAATTGGTCCGTATGGCCTGGTAGATCTCCTCCTGGACCCGTTCGCGAATGCTCAGCGTAGAGAAACGGTTGGGCGCGCGTGAAGGGTTTACACGGTTGGAGAGAAAGATGTAGATCATGTTGTTCACCGGGTCTATCCAGAAACTGGTGCCGGTGAAGCCGGTGTGTCCGTATACCTCAACAGGCGTGGCAGGACTGGTAGGGCTTAGCTTGCTGTTGCCCGGGTCGGGCTTGTCGAAGCCCAGGCCGCGCCGGCTGATGCTGCTCTTCATGGTGGTGAAGAGCCTGACAGTCTCAGGGCTGAGCAGCTGCTCACCGCCGTAACTTCCGCCATTCAACAACATCTGACTCAGTTTGACCAGGTCGTTGCTGTTGGAAAAGAGGCCGGCATTCCCGGAGATACCGCCGAAGAGGGCAGCTCCCTCATCATGTACATATCCGCGCAGGTGCTGTTGCCTGAAGAAAGGGTCATCTTCGGTGGGGGCGATCAGTTCCTCCGGGTGTTGCTCCAGGGGGCGAAAGGTGATGTTGTTGGCTCCCAGCTTACGGTAGAAGTTATCCTTCACATAGCTGTCGAGGTTGTTTCCGGTGGCGGCTTCCACCGCTTCTTTGAGCAGCATGAAGTTGAGACAGCTGTAGAGATAGCGTCCCTTTCGCCGCAGGGGCGACTGAATGACCTCGCGCAGCAGTACATCGTGCATCTTGTCGCTGGCATAAAGTCTTTTGGCTACGGGCATGTGAAATCGGTCCGACTGTTTGCGGGAGATCAAATCGGGCAGGAAGGAGTAGTCGGTGCGCGCCCAGACACCGGCATAGCGGACATGGTAGCGTGACGACTTGCGACCGAACAGGGTGCCTTCGTAGCTTTTCGGGTCGATCGCACTGGTGTAGTAGGGGATGAAAGAGGTGATACCCGATTCGTGAAAGAGTAGTGAGCGGATCGTGGCAGATGCTTTGTCACTCCCCCGTGTCTCTTTTACAAACTTGCTGATGGGATCCTGCAGACGCATCTTTTTCTCATCGAACAGTTTCATCACCGCAGGCAGTGTGGCGGCTGCCTTGGTGATTGATGCCAGGTCGTAGATCGTCTGAGCGGTTACCTCTTCATCCGATCCATAGTCGAGCGTACCAAACGATCTTTCATAGATTACAACTCCATCTTTTGCTATCAGTATCTGACATCCGGGGTAGGCCCGCTGACGAATGCCCTCCAGGGCGATCTGTTCAATCCCTTCCAGCTTCTCAGAGTTAACCCCCACCTCCTCCGGCAGCGAATAGCCGAGTCGTGTCTTTTCCGTATGAAGACCTGCTCCTTCGGGGTAGTTTCCCGCGGCTACCGGTAGTCGGCCCGAGAGGGCGATGCCGCCGAAGAGTGCCTGTGCGGCACTGATCTGTGCAGCCTCCGAAGCGTCGTATGCCAGCAGTAGCACGGAAGCCTCTTGTGCCGTTTTACTGAAACGATGCAGTTGTGACGGAGGGGTGAAGAGTACCACCACGCTTTTCTTCGATTTTGCCAATTGTTGCAGATGAACGGAGTCGTCAATTTTGTCTTTGTGCAGTGAGATGATGACCAGATCGAATGCATCCAGTTTTTCAAACAGGGCACCGATCGATGAGGAGGATGGTGTGAAGGTGGTCACCTTCCCATACTTGTTGAGGTACTGTTGAAAGGGGTTGTCATCGGGGGCATCTACGGCAACCGATGCAATCTTCAGCCGCTCCAGCTTTTTGAATGGTATCAGCTCAGTTTCATTCTTCAACAGGGTGATTGCTTTATCGTAGATCTTACGTTGCATCCATACTGCACCAGGGCTGTTCACTCTGTTGTGAACTTTTGAATGGTCTATGGGAACGATTGTGTCGAGGCCGACGATGTATTTGTAGGCAAGGATTCTTCTTACCTTTTCTTCCAGTAGCGAGTCGGGGAGTACACCCTCTTCAACCGCTTTCCTGACAGAAAGGAAAGCTTTTGAGAGGTTTGCCTCTCCCAACAGGATGTCGTTGCCGGCCAACAGTGCCTTCACGCTGGCATCGGGCTGATCAGATACTCCCTTCATGGCCATTGCATCGGTGAAGGTGAGCCCTTTGAATCCCATCTTTTCACGCAGCAAAGCTGTGACGATCTCCGGCGAGAGCGACGCCGGCAACCCTTTCGTGTTGAGAGCAGGTACATTCAGGTGGCCTATCATCATGCCGGAAAGGCCGGCATTGATGTATTCCCGAAACGGATAAAGCTCCACTGAATCGAGCCTGAGGGTGTCGTGGGTAATCAGTGGCAGCGTTTGATGTGAATCATCAGCGGTGTCGCCGTGGCCGGGGAAGTGCTTGGCCACCGCAATCACACCCTTCTCTTCCATACCGCTGGCAAAGGCGATCGCCTGGCGGGCCACCTTTTGGGGATTCTCACCGTATGAGCGGTTCCCGATAATGGGGTTGGCGGGGTTGGTATGCACATCGACAGTGGGGGCGAAGTTGACATGGATACCCATTTCGCGGCACTGCCGTGCAACCTCGTTACCGTAGAGTCGTATTGTCTCCTCATCCTGTATGGCACCAATCACCTGGTTGCGCGGATAGCGGGGGGCGTCGGTCAGTCGCATTGCCAGACCCCACTCTCCGTCGAGCGCGATGAGCAATGGCACGGGTGAGCGGTTCTGTGCATAGTTGGTCACGTCGGCCTGGTTGCTCAGCCTGCTCTTTGAGAAGAGCAAGCCCCCGATTTTCTGCTCAGCAATATATCCTGCAATGCGCTTTTTCCAACCGCTGCCGGTCTCAACGATTGGCATGAAGAGCTGTCCTATCTTCTGATCTGTGGTGAGTTGTGTGTAGATGGAATCCACCCAGCGGTTCATCTTCTCTTTGTCTGCTTGTTCATAGAGCGTGACGGGCACCTGTGCCTGTACCCCACCTGAAAAGAGGATTGCACCCAGGGTAAAAAGCATTACACATTTTCGCATTGTCTCGTGAAGGTCTGTTCGTTTTTATTTCTTTATTTTCTCCATCGTCACGTCGATTCGTCCCACATAGACTCCTCTGCCGGCAGTCTGGTAGATTAGCACCTCACGGTTGTCCATGTTCTTACGGACATCGGGTTCTTCCATGTAGGTGTGACTGTGCCCGCCGATGATGATGTCGATGTTTCGGGAAGCCTCTGCCAGCCTCGTGTCGTGTTGGTATCCAAGGTGAGAGAGAGCCACCACCAAGTCGCACCCGTATTGTGTGCGCAACCGGTAGGCGAGCATGTTGGCGGTGGTCACCGGGTCGAGATACTCCATGCCCTCGTAGTTGGCCGAAGAGACAAGCCCCTTAGGCTGGATGTTGATTCCCATCACGCCGATCTTCACGCCTCCTCTTTTCAGGATGAGGTAGGGCTTGATCTTTCCTGCCAGGGGTGTCTTGCTGAAATCGTAATTGCTCGAAACGATGGGGAAGTGGGCAGCTTTCACCACCTCCTCCAACACCTCCAGTCCATAGTCGAACTCATGGTTGCCAAGGGTCACCGCATCGTATCCCATCAGGTTCATCGCCTTCACTTCTGCTTCACCCTTGAAGAGGTTGAAGTATGGAGTGCCTTGCAGGAAATCACCTGCATCGAAGAGTAACAGGTTTTCATGCTCAGCGCGCATTTGTTCAATGTAGTTGATGCGCCGCTCCACACCTCCCTTGTCGGGAGCATGGCGGTCACCCGCGGGCAGCGGTTCGATGCGGCTGTGGGTGTCGTTGGTATGTATGATCACTAGCTGTTTCTGGGCAGAGGCCGTGACGAGGATCGTCAGCAACAGCAGCAGGGTGAGAGTCGTTTTTTTCATCTTGTTCACTCTTGATTGGTTATGGTTATTCGTCCGTCGAGGGTTGAGCGGATTGGGTTGCCCCGGCGGCTCTCCTCTTTTACATGGTCAATCATCACGTCTCGCAGGGTGACACCGGTGTTGTGTTGCCTGATGGCATTGCGCATGGCGCTCATGTTGTCGTTCCCCTCTGCCAGATAGTCGAGCGTGACCACCCGATATATCTGTTCTGCATTGATTGCTTTCCCGTCGAGGGTTACCTCTTTGACACTGCGGTTATCGATGACCAATCGCACGTTGGAAGAGATGCCTGCACCGCCTATGCGCGCATAGGCGTTGAAGAGCTCTATCAGGTCGCTCCCTTTAATCTCAAGAAAGGTGATGGCGTTGTCGAATGAGTAGATTTCGTAGAGGTTGCCTACCGTGATGTCTCCTTTGGGCATCGAAGCTCGGTGCCCGTGTACATTCATCATCGCTACATCGGCTCCTTTCTCCAGCTGCTCATCGCCATATGCTTTCATTACATCAGAGGTGTAGTTGGTCAGCAAACTCTCCGGTCGCCCATACATCATCGCCTGCTCGGAGGTGGCAATCACCTCGTTCATCTTTTCGTCCAGCTCACTCTTGTAGGAGAGTACTAGGGCATGCATGGCTGCATGTTGTGGGGTATCAAAGCTGCTGTTCATCTCGGTGATGGAGCCGCTCATCTCTGCAATATGGTATTGCGGTTTGCAGGATAGAAGGATCAATGCCGTAAGGAGGATCCCGAATGTTTTCATTTTCATGTTGTTGAATCTCATTGTTGGGTTGGGGTGTGTCGAAACAATTGTTACGCAGCTCAAAAATAGGGTTTTTTCCTCAGTGCATCAAGAACTGCACAAAAAATGTGGATTAATTGGTTATTTGTATGGTGGTTTCATTTGGATTTGCTACCTTTGCATCCGCTTTGCGCAATCTCTGTCGGTCAACATGCCGTTACATTGCGTTCACACAGGTTAATTATTAACATAAAGCTTATTATAGGATGGACTTACTTAAAGTAGCGGAAGCCTCTTTTGCCAAAGAAAAGAAGGAATTCCCCAATTTCAGGAGCGGTGACACCATCACGGTGGCCTATCGCATTGCAGAAGGCAACAAAGAGCGTATCCAGCTCTACCGCGGTGTGGTAATCAAAATCTCCGGCCATGGTGATGCAAAACGCTTCACTGTACGCAAGATGTCGGATAACATTGGTGTGGAGCGTATCTTCCCGATGAACTCACCCTTCATCGAAGAAATCACTCTCAACAGCCAGGGTAAGGTACGCAGAACCAAACTTTATTATTTGCGCAAGCTGCGTGGCAAGGCTGCCCGCATCAAGAAAAAATTGTATTGATCATCTTCAGTATGAGAAATATTGTGACGCTCCGGATGATTCCGGAGCGTTTTTTTCTATACAGACCGCCGGAATTTGCTACATTTGTAGCTGTAAGCGACTAACGTTAAGCGAAGAGATGTTGCACAAGACCCAGGGTATTGTACTGTCGACCATTCCCTACAGTGACACCTATTCCATCACGCAGCTCTTCACGCGTGATTTTGGGAGGGTCTCTTACTTGTTGCCGCGATCGAAGGGTAGAAAATCGAAGATCAATACATCACTTTTTGCTCCACTAACATTGCTTTGGTTGGAGGTTGAGCACAAGCAGTTACGCGACCTACAGCGTATCAGGGACGCTATGCGTCAGTTTCCCCTCTACGAGATCAACAGCCAGATGGCAAAGATCTCTCTAACCTTCTTCCTGTCGGAACTACTCACCCGGCTGCTGCATGAGTCGGATCATAACGAACTGCTCTTCGACTATCTGAAGAATTCGGTGGAGACACTGGAGGCGACAGAAAAGGGTGTTGCCAACTTTCACCTCGCCTTTATGTTGGGACTGACCCGCTTCATGGGTATCAGCCCCAACATGGAGGGTGCGGGCAGCAACCGTTTTTTTGATCTGATGAACGGGGAGTTTACCCGTTACGTACCGCTGCACAGCCATTACCTGAACAGAGAACAGAGTGCTTATCTTCAACTGCTGAAACGGATGCACTACGGCAACATGCATCTCTTCCACCTGTCTCGCAGCCAGCGCAACCAGATTGTGGACTCTCTGCTGGAGTATTACCGGCTGCACACCTACGACTTTCCCCCACTTAAATCACTCGACGTCTTGCGGGAGCTGGGTTAAAAGCCTGAAATACGATCACTCTTCCTTCCGTTTCAATCCTAAAATTGTCACCTAGTGACTCGTTGAGTGAGCCCTGCCACCAGTTGGTCAACACCCTCTGTTGAAGTGGATACTTCAGTCCGCTGGTGGTCAGAGGCACAGCATCGATGGCGAATATCGATACCTGTTCCCCCTTGAAACTTTTGAATGTGGTGCTACCGTTGATGGGGGTGAAGCGTCCCCAGTTGGTGACCATCATCACTTGTGCGAACTGGCAATAATCTGCCAGCAAAGAGATGTTGCCCAGGGTGTGATCTTCCCGTTTACCGGTACCTCCCACAATGACAATCTCCTTGCGACCCTTTGCAACGCAGTATTGTACCGACTTGGTTAGATCGTTGGTCTCCTGATCGGCACTGGGATGGATGATTGCGGCGAAGCGCTCCCTGTTCTCCGGTGAGATGGAGTCGCAGTCGCCCACAATTGCATCAGGAACCCCTCCACGTGCGATAAAGTCGTTGGCTGCACCATCGGTGCAAACGATAAAGGATGCCTCCCGGATCAGGGACAACGGCAACGAATGTTCCGGGTAACGTCCGTTGGCGATGATCAGGGCGGATGTCAATTGTAGATCGTTCATCGATTTTTGTTTTGCTGCAAAGGTACTAAAGTTGCGGCAACCACCCTGCGATCACATATCCAAATTTTGTGCGTCAGTTGTTCAATGCGTCAGCTGCTCTTCGAGTATCACCGCCTTGGGGAAGAGGATGTTGTTCTCAAGGTGGATATGCCGGTGCAGATCCTCCTCGAATTCCTCCAGCATGCTGAAGGTGACGCGGTAGGTGCTGCAGGCATCCTCTGGGGGGGTGTAGTGATCGGTCAGCGCACTGATGGTGCGAAACCGTTCACCCTCCGCATCATGCTCCTTTTCCATCTCAGCGATGTATGCGGCAGCCGAGCCGATCACGCTCTTCGGCTTGTTGCCGCCGCTGAGTTGTGCCTTGACCACTCCCCGGATGTACGGGAAGAGCATCAGCTCCTCTTTTTTTAGGTGCGCCGACAGGTCGCCCGCCGACTGCAGAAAGAGCCGTTCCACCTCCATCAGCTCGGGATGGTTCATTCCATGTACCTCCACGATCTTGCGCAGGAAGGGGGTAATCTCGCTGATCTTCTGCGTCACGTAGCGATGGTGCGTCTTCTCGATGTAATCGGCCAGCAGGTCAAGCGGGAAGGTGTTGAAGTCGATGCCACCGTTATTTTTCTCTGTCATGGCCTCCTTCAGTTCCCGGATCAGTTGATCCGGACCGCTCTCCTTCTTGCCGGCAGCCCTTTCGATGGTGCGGTTGCCGTTGCAGCAGAAGTCGATGCCATGCTTCTTGAACACCGCGGCAGCCTTGTAATTCTCCGCCACGATTTGTCCGATATTGCTGTTTCTGTTGATTTCCATAAGCTTGTTTTTTTTTGGGAGGCGTTACCCGGGAACCGTTGCTGGCTCCCGGGAACGTTCTCCTCCCGGTGAATGTTATTTTTTCAGGAGGGTGAGCCGGTAGACAAACCAGAAGAGGGTCAGCGTACCCACCGCGAAGATGGTGTCACCGATGGTGCGCAGCCACTTGAAGGTGTTGACCAACGGCTCCTGCATGAACTCGGCTGAGCGGGCGTACCACATCCCCTCCTTCACGCTGGCCACAGTCTGCATCAGTCCTACCGGCAGCAGGCTCAGCAACACCATCAGCAACAGTCCGATGTTGAGCGACCAGAAAGTGAAGCTGATCAACTTGTTGTTCCATTGCTGCTTGCGATACATGCTGCGCAGTACGAAGAGGATCAGACCGATGCCCAGCATGCCATAGACTCCGAAGAGGGCTGCGTGTCCATGCACCGGCGTAGTGTTCAGCCCCTGCATGTAAAAGAGGGCGATGGGCGGGTTGATGATGAAGCCGAAGATGCCGGCACCCAAGAAGTTCCAAAAGGAAACAGAGAGTAGGAAGTATATGGGCCACTTGTAATCTTTCAACCACTCGGTGGCCTTGCTCAGACGGTAGTTGTGGTAGGCCTCAAAGCCGATCAGCACCAACGGTACCACCTCCAGTGCGCTGAAGGTAGCACCCAAAGCCATCACACCGGTGGGTGTACCGGTGAAGTAGAGGTGGTGGAAGGTACCAAGAATGCCACCCGTGAGGAAGATGATTGTGGCGAACAGTACGTTGTGTGTGGCGGATCGGATGCCCAGCAGTCCCATGCGGGTGAAGAGGAAGGCGGCCACCACCGTGGCAAATACTTCAAAGAACCCTTCCACCCACAGGTGTACCACCCACCAGCGCCAGTATTCGGCAACTGCCAAGTTGGTGGTGCGTCCCCACATCAGACCTGCCCCATAGAAGAGAGCGATAGCGGCGCAGGAGATCAGGAAGAGGATAAGCAGCCCCTTTTCGGAGGTGCCCTTGCGGATGATTGGCAGGATGGGGCGCACCATCAGTGCAAGCCAGAGGAAGAGGCCCACTACCAGCAGGATCTGCCAGAAGCGTCCCAGGTCCACATATTCATATCCCTGGTGTCCGAACCAGAAGTTGTCTACCAGGTTGAGCCTCTGCATCACACCGAACCACTGTCCGATGAGGGAACCGGCCACCACGATCAGCAGTGCCCCAAAGAGGACGTTAACCCCCAGTCTCTGGTATTTTGGATCCTTGCCGCTAAGTGAAGGAGCGATGTAGAGACCGGTGGCCAGCCAGGCGGTGGCAATCCAGAAGATAGCGATCTGGATGTGCCAGGTGCGTGTGATGGAGTAGGGGATGAAGGAGGCGATGTCGATGCCGTAGAAGCCGTCACCCTCCACTCCGTAGTGTGCGGTGATCACCCCCAACAGGACCTGTGCCAGGATCAGCAGGTTCACGACCCAAAAATATTTTTTCACCGCCCACATGGAGGGGGTGATTGTTTGGTTCATCAAGGGGTCGGAGACCGGTTTCAGGGGTTCTTCCTCGCGGGTGCGTGCCTGCAGAAAGATCATGATGCCGATGCCCAGTAGCAGCATGATGATACTGAAGCCTGTCCACAACACCAGGTCGCTGGTGGCCACGTTACCTATCTGCTCGTCGGGCGGCCAGTTGTGGGTGTAGGTGACATCGGATCCGGGCCGCTCGGTGACGCATGCCCAAGAGGCCCAGAAGAAGAACTGCGCCATCTTCTCCATCCGCTCCTCCGAGCGGATGCTGTTGCGCGCGATGGCATAGTCGGCGCGCAGTTCATCGAGCGCCGGGTCATCCATGAAGAGGCCGGCATAGTGTCCGTAGAGTTCCCGGAAGGCATCATAGCGCTGGCTGTGGATTACCAGGGTGGAGGTTGTCTCGTTGTAGCTATTCTTGCGCAGAAACTCCTGCAGGCGGCGTTCCATGGCTGCCTGTTCCACCTCGGTGAGCTGTTCGAATGTTTTACCCTGCTCCTCCTGCGACCAGCGGTTGAGCAGGTACTGTGCCTCGCGGTGCAGGTAGTCGGCTGTCCAGTCTGGTGCCACATAGGCGCCATGCCCCCAGACGCTGCCCACCTCCTGGCCGCCAATGCTCTGCCAGATGTTCTGACCATCCTTGATGTCTTGGCCGGTGAAGAGTAGTTGCCCCTCTTCGTTGGTGACCCGCTCCGGTACGGGCGGTGCCTGCTGATAGATTTGGTTGCCGTAATAGAGCAACACGGCAAAGGAGATGCCAACCACCAGGGCGAATGCAATCCAAAGTTTTTTCTGTGTCATAGGTTTTTTTTGTTAATGGATGATTGATAGGTTTATCTCGCTTCTTTCAGAAATCCGATTCCAACGATAATTAGAAGGGTCACCTTGAATAGCTCTGCCACCACGTAATAGATGTGTAATGGAGAGGAGGGTACCTCCAGACCTTGCTGATAGAGGGGGATGCGTGCATCGAGTGCCGGCAACAGCCAGAGTGTCTGGATTAGAAGCAGTATCAAGATGACCGCATATTGGGTAACTCTGCTTCTCCTCTCTCTTCTTCGGTTCAGAATAAACCTTGTTGCGATGAGTAGTGCGAAGAGCCACTCCATCAGGTTCAGTGCTTTGAAGACCAGGCTGCCGATCCCCAGCCCCAGGGGCAGGGTGATTCCGGGAGCCCTGAACTTGAGCCAGGCTTCCATGAAACTTATTGCTGAGACAAATCCGATCCAGAGAAAGGTTACCGGCAGGGCGGCTTGTTTGATGGTTTGCTGTAATGGGTACATATATATCGGTTCTATTTGAGTCTCTCCTGACGAATCATTATTTTTTATTTTACGATAAAAAAGTCGTAAATAAAGGCAAAAATTTAACGCTTCAATATCAGCTCCATATTTTTCTGATTGGTTACCAGGTCATGGAGGCTGGTATGCTGCAACACGTAGAACATGTTCTCCCGGATCTTCACTACAGAGTGGTGCATCGGACAAGGGTTTTTCTCGTCGCAATGGGAGAGCCCCAGGGCACATCCTTCAAAAAACTCATTGCCGTCGATGGCACGGACAATCTGCTCAATGGTGATCTCCCGTATTTTTTCCTTTTTGATCTCGAAGCCTCCACCCGGTCCCGTGTAAGAATCGACCAGCCCATGTCGGGAGAGTAACCCCAGGATCTTGCCGGTGAAAGCTTCGGGTGATCCCGTTTTCCGGATGATGTCACCAATCTTTATCCGCCTCTCATTCAGCGATTGAGAAGCGATGTAGAGCATTGCGCGGATACCATGTTCACATGTTTTTGAAAACATCTTTTAGCATTTTACGCTTCAAAGATATGAAATCTTTTCTATTTCCGATAAAAATATCGCAAATAATTTTTACCTTTGTCACCTTGATTTTCTGACCTGCCATTTTTCTCTTTGAAAAGTATCGGGGTGGGATTGTATTGCATGTTTAAAATTTAATAAAATATAAAAATCACGCCCCTACAAACAATAAGTTTGAAATAGTGTTGTTAAGTAGACTCATTCTAATTATGTAGAAAACTACAAACAAAATACAATAAGGAAGCTGCTATGGCGAAAACAAAATCAACTAAAAGCAATTTATCGAAAGAGAAGATGTTGCACATGCATCGGATGATGTTGGACATCCGCAATTTCGACAGTAAGGTTAACAAGCTGGTAAGAAAAGGGATGATTCCCGGAATGACCCACTTCTCTATTGGTGAAGAGGCGGCCAATGTGGGGGCGGTAGCTGCCATCGAGAAGGGATTCGACATGATCACCTCCAACCACCGCGGTCATGGACAGAGTATTGCCCTGGAGATCGATCTGAATGGCATGATGGCGGAGATCATGGGCAAGGCCACTGGCACCTGCAAGGGTAAGGGAGGTTCCATGCACATCGCCGACCTTGATAACGGTAACCTGGGAGCCAACGGTATCGTAGGTGGCGGCATGGGGATGGCCATCGGTGCGGCGCTCACACAGAAGATGAAGAAGACCGGCAAAATAGTGGTCTGCTTCTTCGGTGATGGTGCCGTGAACGAAGGTACCTTTCATGAGACCATGAACATGGCTTCTATCTGGAACCTACCGGTGATCTTCTACTCAATCAACAACCTCTATGGTATCAGCACGCCCATCAAGGATGTGATCAACATTGACTACAACTACCTGCGGGCAGCATCATATGGCATTCCGGGTCACTTCATTGAAGATGGCAACGACTTGATGGCGGTTTATAACAAGTTTGAGGAGATTGTGAAATATGTGCGTGACGGCAACGGTCCAGTATTGGTAGAAGCCATCACTTACCGATGGCTGGGACACTCTACTTCCGACCCCGGCAAGTATCGCACCAAGGAGGAGGTGGATGAGTGGAAGCAGAAGGATCCCATTACCCGTTTTCGCGACTATCTAATAGATAATAAGATTGCTTCTGAGAAAGAATTGAATGATTTGAACGACGCTTCGCTGGCAGCAGTGGAAGAGTCGGTCAAGTTCGCGCTGAGCAGTCCTGAACCTACATTGGAGTCCGCCTTCGAAGATATTTATGCAGATTAAAAACAACAGCACACGATAATCAATGGAAAAAGAAACGAAAATAATGTCTGTCCGCGATGCCATCATCATGGCAATGTCGGAAGAGATGCGGCGTGACGAAAACGTATTCCTCATGGGTGAGGATGTGGGGATCTTCGGAGGCGACTTCGGAACCTCGGTTGGGATGCTGGAAGAGTTCGGAAAGGAGCGGGTACGCGACACCCCAATTTCGGAGAATGCTATCTCCGGTGCGGCCATCGGTGCCGCTATGACTGGTATGCGTCCCATAGTGGATGTCACCTTCATGGATTTTGTAGTCTATATGATGGACAACATTGTGAACCAGGCTGCTAAAACAAGATATATGTTTGGTGGTAAGGGGCAGATACCCGTGGTCTTCCGTTGCGCTGCCGGTGGTGGTGTAGGGTCCGCTGCACAACACTCACAGTCGCTCGAAGCATGGTTCACCCATATCCCGGGACTGAAAGTGGTAGCCCCCGGTACCCCAGCCGATGTGAAGGGAATCCTCAAGGCGGCGGTACGTGACAATAACCCGGTGATCTTCCTCGAGTACAAGGCACAGTTTAACATGAAGGGGGAGGTACCCCTCGATCCCGACTTTGTGCTACCCATCGGCAAGGCCGATATCAAAAAGGAGGGTAAAGATGTTTCAGTCATCACCTACGGACGTATGCTCGAAAGGGTGATGCAGGCTGCCAAAGAGGTGGAGGAGGCTGAAGGAGTGAGCGTTGAGGTGGTCGACTTGCGTACACTCAAGCCGCTCGACAAAGAGGCGGTGCTGGAGTCAGTGAAGAAGACCGGCAAGGTCCTACTGGTGAACGATGCCCACAAGACTGGAGGTTTCATTGGCGAGGTGGCTGCCACCATCGCCGAGAGCGATGCCTTCGATTACCTGGACGGACGCATCTTACGCCTGGCGGGTGAGGATGTGCCCATCCCCTACAACCAGACCCTCGAGGCTGCTATGATTCCCAGCGTGGAGAGGATCAAGAAATACATTCTCAAGTTAGTCAACAACCGCTAAAGAGGGATTGAATGGAAACAGTTAAACTAAGGGCAACACCGGCTGCAAGAGCACTGGCGAGACGCCTCGGGGTGAAACTTGTCAACGTGACCGGAACCGGTTACAAGGGACGCATTCACCGCGACGACATCGCCGGCTTCAATTACGAGGAGAAGGTACATGTCTCCCCGTTGGCTCGCCGCATTGCCGAGGAACACAATATTGAACTGAAAGGAATAAAGGGTAGTGGCCACAACCATAAGATCATGAAGGAGGACGTACTTCAGCTAATCTCCGACCCACAGATCAAGGCAATGCTTACACGCGATAAGCTGACAGAAACAGTTGCATCACCCAAGTCATCATCAACTGCTCAACACCCTTCACCTCAGTCTACCGCACCTGCCATAGCAACAGCTACCATACCGGCAGCATCATCGGCTCCTGCCAGCCCTGCAGGCAGCACTGAGACGGTGCCGATGACGCAGATGCGCAAAATCATCTCAAAGCGGATGATGGAGAGCTACTTTGGAATTCCCTCTTTCATCCAGACATGGGAGGTAGACATGACCAACCTGCTGGCTTTGCGGAAGCAGCTTATCGAGCCCATCAAGGAGAAAACGGGAAAGAAGCTGACGGTGACCGACCTTATCTCAGTGGCGGTGGTGAAAATGCTGATGAAGCACAAGCAAATCAATGCCAGCCTCAACAAGGAGGGTACCGAAATCACCTACCACAATTATGTGAACCTGGGTATGGCGGTAGGCATGGATGAGGGACTGCTTGTGCCGGTAGTGAAGAATGCCGACAGGATGAGTCTGAGTGAGTTTGTAGTAGCTATCAAAGACCTCACCGAGCGCACCTTCTCCAAGAAGTTGTTGCCCGATGAACAGGCGGGAAGCACCTTCTCGATCAGCAATCTGGGAATGTATGGTGTAGATGAATTCACAGCCATTATCAACCAGCCTAACGCCGCCATCCTGAGCGTGGCCTCCACGCACGAGCGGATTGTCCCTGTAAATGGTGAGGCGGTGGTTCGCCCCATCATGAAGATCAGTCTCACCAGCGACCATCGGATCATTGACGGCCTCACCGCCGCCAGGTTTATGACCGACCTGAAGGCGTTGCTGGAGAATCCGATGACCCTTTTGATATAAACAAGAAAAAATAGAAATATGGCTTTTGAAATCATCATGCCCAAGGCCGGTATCGACATGACCGAGGGACAAATTGTGAAGTGGTTGAAGAAAGAGGGCGATCCCGTCAAAGAAGGGGAGATCATCCTTGAGATCATGACCGACAAGACCAGTATGGAGCTCGAGGCGGAAGCCACGGGCATCCTGCTGAAAATCGTACGCCAGGACGGAGAAACCGTACCGGTTACGGAAGTGATCGGCTACATCGGCTCAGAGAACGAGTCGGCCGACACGCTTATGCCCGAAGTAATCGAAGATACCGGGGCGAAGGAGAGCGATGAGGAGAAGCGGATGATTCGACTGGAGGATAACTACCAGGTTGTGGTGATCGGAGGTGGTCCCGCAGGCTATGTAGCTGCCATTCGTGCAGCACAATTGGGTGCCAAGGTGGCTATCGTGGAGAAGGGTACCTTCGGGGGTACCTGCCTCAATGTGGGTTGTATCCCCACCAAGACCTACCTGAAGAATGCCGAGATTATCGAACATATTCAGGCTGCTGCATCGCGCGGAATCATCATCGACAGCACCATGATCAAAATCGATATGGAAAAGGTGCAGGAGTACAAGAACGGCGTGGTGAAAAAGCTCACCAGCGGTGTGGTGGCCCTGCTCAAGAGCAACGGTGTCGATATCTACCAGGGTGTGGGACGCATCAACAAGAACAATGATGTGGTTGTGAACGACTCACAGATCATCAAGGCTGACAAGATTATCCTGGCTGGTGGTTCAAAAGCTTCCAGAATCAACATCCCCGGCATCGAAAGCAAAAAGGTGCTTACCAGCGATGAACTGCTGGCCGTCAAGGAGGTGCCTGGCACGCTTGCCGTCATTGGCGGTGGGGTGATCGGTACCGAGATGGGACAGTCGTTCGCAGGCTTGGGATCGAAGGTGATCATCATCGAGATGATGGATCGCATCGTACCCACCCTCGACCAGGAGGTGTCGGCAGAATTACTTCGACATATGAAGAAGAAGGGGATTGAGGTGATGACCTCCACCCGCATTACCGAGATCGTGGACAAAGGCGACAAACTGGAGATCCGTATTGAGGGCAAGGATCCGGTGATTGCCGACAAGGCGCTCATCTCCATTGGTCGCACACCCGACCTGGAGGGACTGGGTGAGGTGAAGCCCGAGATTGAACGTGGAAAGATCAAGGTGAACGAGTATATGGAGACTAGCGTGAAGGGCATCTACGCCCCTGGCGATGTAAACGGCATCAAAATGCTGGCGCACGTGGCCTTCCGTATGGGTGAGGTGGCCGCCGAGAATGCGGTGAAGGGCAACCATCGCAAGGTGAATCTGCTCTCGGCACCCTCTGTGGTCTACACCTCTCCCGAGGTAGCCCAGGTGGGGATGACCGAGGAGCAGGCACTTGAGAAGTATGATGATATCCGTATCGGCAGGTTCAACTTTGCCGCCAACGGACGCGCGCTCGCTTCTGGTGATGCTGTGGGCTTCGTGAAGGTGATTGCCGACAACCGTTACGGTGAGATTCTGGGAGTGCACATCATCGGACCCTCTGCAGCCGAGATCATCACGCAGGCATCGCTCATCATGGAGATGGAGATTACGGTGAATGAGGCTGTCAACACCATCTACGGGCACCCGACCTACTCAGAAGCACTCATTGAGGCATTCAACGACGTGTTGGGCGAGGCGGTGCATATCCCGAAGAAAAAGAAATGATCACTTCAACCCTGGAGACTTGATAGGTCAAATATATTTAGAAGAAGACCGGTTGGCACTTTCGAAGGGTGGATAATCGGTCTTCTTTTTTATTTATACAGATTGAACCGTTTGTTGGTTCACTGTTTCTTTGTTTTCGATTTTTTAGGATAAACGTCACAACATAACAATGATTTATATCGTCAATAAAAATAACAAACCCGACCACAACATTGCCTTGGAGGAGTACTGCTTCAAGCAATTGCGGCATTTCGGCAAGATATTCATCCTTTGGATTAACGAGCCGTCAATCATCGTGGGCAAAAATCAGAATACCCTAGCCGAGATCAACAACCGCTACGTGGAAGAGCAAGGGATCCATGTGGTGCGTCGCATTACCGGCGGCGGGGCGGTCTACCACGACCTGAACAACCTTAACTACACCATCATCTCTGATGAGGAGGAGGGTGAGGGTGCGTTTGACTTCAAAACATTCTCGCAGCCGGTGATTGAGACGCTGGCTGAGCTGGGGGTGACAGCCGAATTCTCCGGACGTAACGATATCACCATCGACGGCAAGAAGATATGTGGCAACGCACAGGCTTACCACGACGGACGCGTGATGCACCACGGCTGCCTGCTGTTCGATACTGATCTTACTGTACTCTCGCGGGCGCTGGAGATATCAAAGGAGGTGGTGGAGGCAAAGGGGGTTAAGTCGGTGCGCAGCCGAGTGAATAACATCCTGCCAAACCTGCCTGAGAAAATCACCGTGCAGCAGTTCGCCGACAGGATCCTGGCTCATATGAAACAACACTATCCAGAGATGGTGGAGTATCACTTTAGCGAAGATGAGTTGCAGGCCATCGAGCAGACACGTCGTGATAAGTTCGGCAGTTGGGAGTGGAACTACGGCTCCAACCCGGTGGCCGAGGTGGTGCGAGAGCGCCGTTTCGCGGCAGGTAAAGTACAGGTATTCCTGAACTTGCGGAAAGGACACATCGCTGACATTCGTTTCTTCGGAACGTTTTTCGGCCGGGAAGCCGACCTAAGCCCACTTGAGGAACAGCTTCAGGGTGTGAGGTATAGAGCCGTTGAGGTGAGGGATGCACTAGCGGGGATGGATGTTTCCCGATTCTTCGCAGGCTTCACCAGGGAGGAGCTGACGGAAGCGATTGTCGGCAGTTAAGCAAACAGGTTTCGCTGTTCTGAAGAAACAGGGAGTGACCCAGTCCGTTTGCCTGCCCTGATGTTACAGATCAGTTCGAACCCCCAGATGGCGAGGGCGGTCACCTCGATAAAGCCGGAGAAGCCAATGATGTTGAATGCTGCAGGCTGAAAATCGGTGGTGATCTGTGAGGTTATGCGCAACATGTTACCTAGATTGAGCAGGATGAAGACCAGCCAGAGTGACCGGGTTTTGAAGGGTTTGATCCCTGAAAAACGCGGCGTTACGTGAGCAGAAACCCCCACGATCATCATGGTGATGAATCCCACGGTGAGTGCATGACGGTAAGCTCCGAAATAGGCGTGTGAGAAAGGATTTTCACCACCTGTCATGGGAAGATACACCCCGAACATATAATAGGGTCCAAAAGCAAGCATCACCATCGCTACAATCAGCCAGATATGAGCTGCCAGGATGAACTTCAATCCCCTGTCACTTTTGCCTCCATGATTACCGAAAAGGCGATACTGTCGGGGTGTGCCGATGGCAATGGTCAGTAGCAGGAGGTAGGGGAGGATGCTGGCCGCATGCCACCAGTGGTTCTCAGAAAGCATTCCTCCCAGGAAGGTGGCGATACCAATGATAATGGCACCATTTGTGCCCCATAGGATAAAGTTTCGCCAGCGGGCGGAGGGTTTTCTGAGACCATAACCATGGGGGAGGATTTGAAGCGACATCCCCAATATCATCACCACGGCAATACCGAGCATCTGGATGTCCCGGTAGGGAATGTTAAAAGAGGAGACGCGAAACAGGAAGGAATCTTGGTCGGGTGCCGATTCAAAGAGTAAGAAGATCACCGGGTTGAGGAGTAGTGCCAGCGTGAACCAACCCAGTGCGGCCTTGAGAAAGGGATCGAAAGGATGTTTCACACTGCTCTTCGACAGGGTGCGTTGGATGACCCTAGCAAATATCAATACTGCAACCACCTGGATCATGCCTGCTAAGATCCCAAGGAGAAGGTAAGGTGAGGTGGTTGCCATTACGTGAGCCAGTGCCTGCAACAGGATACCCCCTGCCATCAGCGGTAATACCGTAATAGCGAGGCGGGGATTCCAGAGCGAGGTTCCCTTGAAGCGGGGCAGTGCATGAAAAATGAATCCCATGATGAAAAAGCCCACGAAACCGAAGACCATGGCATGGCCATGTGCCAGCACCCAGGAATAGTCGATGCCGTGAAACGTTTGTTCCTGTCCGATGAGCAAGAGGTTAATTGCCCCCCACATGCATCCCAGCGTAAGGACCGTAGTAATGCCGCCGATGAAAAAATATCGATAGAGTTTGTCGCCCAAAGCGATCGTCTGTTTCTGTTTCATGTTTCTTTTAATGATTTAACTAGCTGATCCTCCTGAAAGAAAGATTTAGCCATGAAATAATTGGCAAGCCACAGGGTCTGCTCTTCTGCGGGAGTGTATGAGTTAAGCTGTGATTTGTAACTGAATGCAAAATTATTAAAAAAATTGAAAGTTCAGACTCTTCGACGAGCTTCTTTTTGCCATCTGCCTTTCTTTTTTCTTTGCGAGGTAATAATGGTGGAAATTTTATTTGCAAATAGAACATATGTTCATTACATTTGTTGCGTGAAACAGATAGATTGCCAATGTTGACGATCTCATGAATCAATCAGGAATAAAAACATCCTATGAAAGTAGCCATTACATCATCCGGCAAGGAGCTGACAGCTCTCCCGGATAAGCGCTTCGGACGCTGCAACTGTTTTGTCATTTATGACACCGATGACGAATCGGTGGAATTTGTAGATAACCCCAATAGTGATCACAACGAGGGAGCGGGGCCTGCCGCAATGCAGCTGATTGCCTCGAAAGGAGCCGGGAGGATAATCACCGGCCATCTGGGAGACAAGGCTGCATCGGTTGCAAAACAGCTCGGGATAGAGATGGATCCGATCGATGACAACCTAAGGAGTGTGGAAGAGGTGATTCAGATGATCAGACGTAACAACTAAACAAAAATCAAAAGGAGGTTATTATGCCAGGAATGAACAGGAGAGGCCCCGAAGGTGAGGGCCCGATGAGTGGAAGAGGACGGGGACGTTGTAACCCGGTGAACAGAGAGTCCAATAACAGTGATGCTCCAGCAGCTGGCGGGATGAATGCTCCTTTCCGGCAGGGTGCCGGCAGGGGTATGGGTCATGGTGCCGGCAAAGGTATGGGCCAGGGCCAAGGACAAGGCGAGAGAATGAGGAGAAGAGAGGGAACTGGTAGAAGACGAATGGGATGAAGCAGGTGATTGCAATACCCCTGGAAGAGGGAAGACTTTGTCAGCACTTTGGCCATTGCCAGCAGTTTGCCATCATCGAAACGGAGGATGGAGCCGTAAAGAACGAAGCATTAGTGACTCCTCCTCCGCATGAACCGGGATTGTTGCCTGCTTGGCTCTCGGAGAGAGGTGTCACTGAGGTGATTGCGGCCGGTATCGGACAAAAAGCCATACGTCTGTTCGAAAAACAACAAATCAGAGTACACGTAGGTGCTGAGTATAAGAGCCCGCGGGAGTTGGTTAGTGATTACTTTCAGCAGTCACTGCTCACCGGTCTCAATGCCTGTGATCACTAGAAGGGTAAGTTTGGTGGAAGCCGATTACAGATGTTATTTTTGTTTTGCTCGTACCTTCGAGCGGTTGTTGGAGAAGCACCAGCTTACGGTAGAGGAAAAGAAAGCACTTGCCATTGAGATGTTTTCCCACTTTTATAACGGCAATACCGGGTTTTCAGTTCCTGTTCTCTCAAGAGAGCTCTACCGTCTCTTCAGGGAGAGAAGCGGAGTTGCCGACCCTTACGAGCAGATCAAGTATGAAAGCAATACGCGTCTCCTTGCTGAATATGCCTCCTTCAGGGAGATGATTGACCGATCGGATGATCCCTTCGAGACAGCATTGCGATTGGCAGTTGCAGGGAATATTATTGATTACGGGGTGAGTGACCATCATGACCTGGAAGAGACGATGTTGAAAGTCCTTGAGAGTCCTTTCGCAATTAACGATGTGGAACGGCTCAGACGGCGGCTGGCTGAAGCCAGGACAGTCCTCTATCTGGGCGATAATGCCGGCGAGATTGTCTTTGACAAACTGTTTATCGAAACCTTTCGTCACCCCAATATATGGTTTGCCGTGCGAGGAGCACCTGTGATCAACGATGCCACCCGGAGAGATGCCGTCCAGGTAAAGATTGAAGAGGTGGCACAGGTGATTGATAACGGTTACGATGCACCTTCTACCCTGCCCGAGAAGTGTTCTCCGGCCTTTCAGAAACTTTACAATGAAGCAGATCTGGTGATCTCGAAAGGACAGGGTAACCTGGAGGGGTTGATCGATGCCTCCAGGGATGACATCTACTTCCTGTTGATGGTGAAGTGTGGGGTGATTGCCGACAGGCTGGGGGTGAAAAAAGGCAGTTTTGTCTGTGCCGAGAACAAACCGAATAAGAAGTATACAGGATGAAGATTGCGATAGCCAGCGGTAAGGGGGGCACCGGTAAGACCTTCGTCTCGACAAACCTCTTCTGGGTTGCTGCGCAGCAGGGGGCTGACTGTGTGCTGGCCGACTGTGATGCAGAGGAACCTAACGTGGCAGAGTTCCTTGCCGGTGAGGAGGACCGGGTTGAGGAGGTCTACCAACTTGTGCCGGTGATTGACCCGGGGAAGTGCACCTTCTGCGGGAAATGCTACGAATACTGCACTTACAATGCCATCCTCTATCTGCCCGAAAGGAAAATGATTCAGGTGCTTCCCGATCTCTGTCACGACTGTGGTGCATGCAGCTATGCCTGTCAGGCTGGCGCAATCACCGAACATCCCAAGTTGCTGGGCAGGGTGAAACAAACTACATACGCTGCCAGTCAACAGATAATTGAAGGTCGTGCCGAGGTGGGGGTCTATTCCCCCGTGCCGGTCATCACCAAAACCATCCACCAGACCGGCGAAAGGGAGCTGGTATTTCTGGACTCACCTCCCGGCATCTCATGTCCTTTTATTGCAACCGTCGACAGGGCCGATTATGTGGTGCTGGTCACTGAGCCCACGCCATTCGGTCTGCATGACCTGCAGCTTTCGGCAGCCACCGTCCGACAACTCGGTAAACCGTTTGGAGTGGTGGTTAACAGAGCCGGACTGGGCAACAATGAAATATACCAATGGCTGGAGCAGGAGTCGATTCCCCTGTTGCTGAAGATTCCCTTTGACCGTGAAGTGGCACGCATCTATGCCGAGGGAGGACTGCCTGCAGCAGTTGATGATTCCTATCGGGAGATGTTCAGCCGTCTGCTCACACTAATCGTAAAACAGCGCATCTCATGAGACAGATTGTAATTATCAGCGGAAAGGGAGGGACCGGCAAAACAAGCCTGAGTGCAGCACTTGCAACCATGGGTGGACAGTTGATGGTGGCCGATTGTGATGTGGATGCGGCTAACCTTCATCTGTTACTGGAGCCGACAGATCACTCCAAACATCCCTTTTCCACTGGTTCCAAAGCGGTAATCGATCAGCAGCTATGTACACAATGTGGGGCCTGCATGGATGCCTGTCGCTTTGATGCGATCCGGTATCACGAAGATCGCTACACCATCTCTGATACATCCTGTGACGGATGCCGTTTATGCATGCGCATCTGTCCGGCTGACGCAATCAGTATGATTGAAAGCAATGGCAGCTACTGGACGACCGGCACCTTCCGCAACGGTTGGATGGTGCATGCCAGGCTGGCGCCAGGAGAGGAGAACTCCGGCAAGCTGGTCAATGTGGTGCGTGAGCAGTCCCGTCAACTGTCGGAGCGGATGGGGTTGGAGACCATTCTGATTGATGGCCCTCCAGGAACCGGCTGTCCCGCGATCTCAGCTATGAGCGGTACTGATTTGGCCCTGTTGGTTACGGAGCCGAGCCGCTCCGGTTTTCATGACCTGAGGAGGGTGAAGCAGTTGGCCGATGGGTTCGGTATTCCCTCCGTTGTAGTGATCAACAAGTATGATCTGAATGAGCAGGTAGCAGCTGAGATCGCTGCATGGTGCCGCAGCGAGAAGATTCCCCTTATTGGCAGGATTCCTTTCGAACCGGCGGTGGTGGAAGCGATGCTGCAATGCCGTACGGTGGTTGAGTGGGCTCCCCGGTCGGCGGCAGCCGGTGAGATCGCAGCCATCCATCGGCAGATTTTTCAATCGAAGTGAAAGAACCATTTAAAAAGAAGAAGCGATGATTAGTTTTGGCCCCGTACCCTCCAGAAGACTGGGACAAAGCCTTGGGATCAACAACATCCCCGGGGATAAGATCTTTACCTATGCATGCATCTACTGTCAGGTGGGTGCCACACGTCATTACACCCTCGAAAGGGCATCATATTACAGCCCGGAGCAGATCTTCGAAGCGGTGGAGGAGCACTTGGGTAAGTTACAGTCAATGCCTGACTATCTTACTTTCGTCCCGAACGGTGAACCCACACTTGATATCAACCTGGGAGAGTCGATCAGACTTTTGAAAAAGATCGGAATTCCGATTGCTGTGATTACCAATGCTTCGTTGCTGGGTGATGCAGAAGTGCGTGATGCCCTTTCGCTGGCCGATTGGGTATCGGTGAAGGTGGATGCAAACGATGATGTTGTATGGAAGAAAATCAACAGACCCCATCCCAGGCTCACCTTCAAAGACTACAAGGAGGGGCTCATGACTTTTGCCTCATCCTATCGGGGAATCCTTGCTACCGAAACACTGATGGTGGAGGGTGTCAACGATGGGGCAGGACTGCTGCAAAAGAACGCTTCATTGATTTCGATCCTCAAACCTGCCAGGGCTTATCTTTCAATTCCTACACGTCCCCCGGCAATGCGGAGTGTGAAGAAACCGGATGAGGCCGCAATCAACAGGGCCTATCAGATCTACTCCGGCGCAGGACTACAGTGTGAAATGCTGCTTGGATTCGAAGGGAGTGATACCGGATTCACTGGCGATGCGAGGGCAGATATTCTCAATATGAGTGCTGTACATCCCATCCGTGAGGAAACCATGGGAGAGATCCTGCGCAAGAACCGAGCGGAGAGCAGTCTGCCCGATCAGTTGGTCCGTGAGAATGAGATCAGAGAGGTGCTCTATCAGGATAAAAAATTTTGGATCCGTAACTTTACAAAAAGATGATTGTGCCGATAGTGATATACGGTGCTCCCGTATTGCAGCAAAGCGCCTTTGACATCCATCAGGAGGATCTACCGGACCAGATCAGTGGGAACCTGTTCGATACCCTCAAGAGGGCTGATGGTATTGGGCTTGCAGCTCCGCAGATTGGCCTCACAAAAAGGATATTTGTGATTGATACCACCCCGATTGTCGATGATGAAGCGGAATTTAAGCCTATGGAGAAGGTCTATTTGAATCCCCGCATATTACATGCTGATGATACTCTCTCTTCCTATAACGAGGGTTGTCTCAGCATCCCGGGCATTTTCCGCGAGCTGAACCGCCCTGAGAAGATTCACGTGACCTACCAGAACCTCGCCTTTGAGACTATAGAGGAGGAGTTAAGCGGATTGGAGGCCCGTATCTTCCAGCATGAGTATGATCATCTCGATGGCATCCTTTTTATTGACCGGTTGTCCGGCCTTCAAAAACGATTGATACAGGGTAAACTGAACAAAATTAAAAAGAAAAGAAGATGAACGAACAATGTAACACTGCCAAAAAGCCGTTCGAAAAAACGAGGCTGCCCAATATAAAAAATATTCTTATCGTTGCTTCGGGTAAAGGGGGAGTAGGGAAGTCGACCGTGGCTGCCGGCCTGGCACTCTCTCTGGCCAGAGAGGGGTATGCAACCGGCCTGCTGGATGCCGATATTCATGGTCCCTCGGTACCCACCCTGTTTCACCTGAACAACCAACGGCCGCTATCGGTTGAGAAAGAGGGGAAGACATGGATTGAACCCTTTGACCGGTATGGCATCAAGGTGATCTCGATTGGTTTTTTTATCGATCCCTCCCAGTCACTTCTTTGGCGAGGGCCCATGGTGTCGAATGCACTCAAGCAATTGCTCAACGATACCGACTGGGGAGAACTGGATTATCTGGTGATTGACACCCCGCCCGGAACAGGTGATGTCCACCTAACCCTGCTGCAGTCCTATGAAATCACTGGTGCCTTGGTGGTTACCACTCCACAGACCATTGCACTGGATGATGTGATCAAGGCAATCGGTATGTTCAACAACAAAAACGCCTCTGTGCCGGTGCTGGGCATCGTGGAGAACATGTCCTGGTTCACCCCTGTGAAACATCCCGACGAGAAATACTTCCTCTTTGGACAAGGGGGTGGTGAGAAATTGTCACAACAGTTTCATTTGCCCCTGATCGCACAAATACCCATGAACGAGCAGATTCGACAAAGCTGTGATGAGGGCTCTCTTGACAGTCTCTTTCAGAATGAGCAGATTGCACAATCACTCTCCGGCATGGTGGATGCGGTGCTGGAGCTACGAAATGCCTAGGCAGAGAGCACTCGATCGCCTTTGTCGCGACATCAAAGCATGTCGTCGCTGCTCCCTACATGAATCGACGTCGCAGGCCCTCTGTGGTGAGGGTAATGCCGATGCCTCTATCTTCTTTATTGCCCAGGCACCGGGAGAGACTGAGGAGAAGGTATGCCGTATGTTCATGGGACCCACGGGGGGGGTTGTTGATCAACTGTTCCAATCTGTTCATCTCTCGCGTGAGGAGGTTTACATGACCAACCTGATTAAGTGCAGACTCCCCGGCAACCGAAAGCCGAAAATGGCGGAGATTGAGAGTTGTGGTTTCCATCTCAACCGGGAGATTGAAATTGTGAAACCCCGTTTGCTGATTCCGATGGGTTATTATGCTACACGTTATCTGTTGGATCGATACGGGTTAACCCATATCAACGCGAAGGAACAGATAGGGAAGTTGTATGTTTTCGGCTCTTTTCTGATTTATCCTGTTAGACATCCCTCTGCTTTGCTCCATAACCCATCGTTGAGAGATGAGATGTTTAGGGATTTTGAGAGAATACCCTATTTAAGGGAGTGACTTCCTAACTTGCCGGTACTCCTCTTCCGCTGCACTAACCGAACATCTTTGAGAATACGATAAAGAGTGCCAGTGCTACGCCTCCCAGGAAAGCCACACTGGAGTGTTTTTTTTCTTCACCTCTTGCCTCAGGGAGAAGGTGCGAGGCCGCGATATAGATTAACACCCCCGCAACAAAGCCCAACATCAATCCCAGGTGACTCTCGTTGAGACTTTTTACAAGCGGGTATGCTACGAAGGCACCCAACGGTGTGGTGAGGCCTGCCACCAGGAATGCATAGAACATGGAACGTTTCTCTTTCACTCCTCCCTTGAGAAAAAGGGTATAGGTGATGATCCCTTCAGCAAACTCATGAATCACCAATCCTGTTGCTGCCAGAAAACCGGCCAGGATGCTGATGCTGAAGGTGACGGTGTAGATGATACCATCGATGAATGAGTGAATGGCTATCCCTTCGGCTGCTACGATGCCGAAGGCGAGCACCTCTGTTTTGGTGATCTTCTTGATCAATCCGTTCGAGAAAAACATAAACAGGAAACCGAGCAGTGCTGTGAATCCTGCATAGAAATTCTTTTCAATGGCTTGGGGGAGAGCCAGCATCAATGGGGTGGCAATCAGCACGCCGGCAGCAAAGCAGATGAAGTAGGGTTTGGATTGTATGGCCCAATCCCGGTATCTGTAGAGGATGAATATTCCCAACCCGTTGATGATGGCTGAAAGTATAGCAAAAAGGGCAATCCAGAAAAATGTAATATTGTCTGACATGTTCAGTGAAAAAGTTATGTAAGAGGGTCTCTCTAATGTGTCTTTGATTGAGGAAGTGCGATTGATCAGTTCCGGGTGATGAGAGGTATGTTCTTTTTACGGGTCAGCTCTGCAATGGCGTTAATCTCTTTTAACTGTTCCGGGGTGAAAGGTACCTCCTGTTCTTCACCGGAGAAGTGGACCCCTTTCATTCGCTCAATGGTCAGGAACAGGTGCATCGACTCATTCATTCGTGTGAACATCAGGTTGTCGGATACCTCCTCCAGCTCTTTGATTTCACTGGCGAAGGCACTCGTGCTAACCGCAAAGGCATAGCTGCGGCTCTTATCCTCTTGCAGCATCTGCCGCATCTTCAGCTGGACAGCATCCTTGTGTCTCTTGGAGAAAAGTAACAGGTTAAGTGCTGAGCCAAGCACCATGACTCCTGGTCCACTCTTCTCTACCATTCCCTCCGCCCTTTCAATGGCTCTGTCCCATCTGTCCGGGTCCAGAATGTTGGCAGTCACCTTGTTCTCACCAATAATCATTCCCTCGCGCATGGCAGGATCGAACTGAATGTAAGCTACCTTCCCACGATATTGCCCCAGGTCGGTATGATAAAGCATCATCATGGCTGATGCTATCATCTCTCCCGATGGGTATTGCAGTGGTATGGTAATAAGCGACCCGCCTGCTTTCAACCAGCTGTCAGCTAGTGCCAGCTCAACCAATGGCTTGCCTGTTCCTCCCGGTCCGCTGATCAATGTGGAGGACGGTATTTGAATCCCTTCCGGTAGTCGTTTTTTGAGCCAGGGTATCTCTGTAACGAATGTTGTCATGATTATTTACTTTTTGATCGGGTATACTATTTTACTGCTCTCTCTCTCCAAACTGGGCTGTTCCGATACGGACGATGTTGGCACCCTCGTCAATGGCGATCTGATAACTGTTGCTCATCCCCATGGAGAGGTAGCGCATTTCAACGCCAGGCAACTCAATTTGCCTGATCTCTTCAAAGATTCTTTTTGTGATCCGGTAGTATGGCCTGGCATCCTCCGGGTCTCCAAAGCGCGGTCCCATGGTCATTAACCCCACAATCGTCAGGTGTGGCAGATGATGGATTCGACGAATCAGTTCAATCGCGTTTTCCGGTAGCACACCGCTCTTATTCGACTCCTTGCCACTGTTGATCTCGATTAATACCGGCATCACCTTACCCACAACAGCAGACTGTTTGTCTACCTCCAGAGCCAATCGCTCCGAATCGATTGTCTCAATCATATCGAACAACTCGACCGCTTATTCCACTTTGTTACGCTGCAGGTGACCTATCATATGCCAGGGCACAGTCCCTCCAACAAGCGGACGCATGCGTTCTGCTTCCTGGATGTAGTTGTATCCGATGGCATGAATACCGGCAGTCACCGCAGCATTTACCTCGTCGGCATTTCTTGTTTTTGCGGCTGCCACCAGCTCTACTCCCGGGGGGAGCGACTGCAATATCTCCGTTATGTTCCTTTCTATACGCTCTGAATCTGTCATGATGCAATCTCCTTTCTCTTTATTTCAAACATGTTCCCACTTTTGTCCCAAATGAAATGAGTGACACGGTTGGGACCTCTTTTGACCCATCGCCTGTAACCCAGTTGATGGGCATGGGCAGACACCTCATCCGGATTGTCATACTCAAGACAAAGGTGGGTAAAACGACCTTTTTCTCCTTCGGAGTCAATGAATATCTCCAGTTTCAAATCCTGATGTTCCAGCATATAGACTTCTGTTTTCCTGTCGGTGGCGAAGATGGAGTGGAGCACTTCCTCTGAATCGAGGGTGAACTGCTTCAGCCGGCTGAAATGCAAAACGGCTTCGTAAAATCTCCCGATCTCTGCAGGTTCAATAATGGTTAATCCCACGTGATGTAACATTGTTTTGTTTTTATGATTCGTACTTTGTCAGATTGGTATTCAATGGAATATGGGGAGTGTAATGTTAGGGATCAACCAGCTCCCGGTACTTATAAATCACCTTCTTGAAATCATCCCAGGTATCCTTTTTTAGTGCTGGGTTCCTTAACAGTGCAGAGGGGTGATAGACTGGCATCATTAACCGATTGTCCTGTTTGATCCAGTTGCCCCTGACCCGTGTGATGCGGTAATCGGTACCTGCCATATACCTCAGTGCTGTTGCACCCAACAGGATTACGATCTTGGGATCTACCAGCTCCAGCTGTTGGTGCAGCCACGGTAGGCAGGCGGCACTCTCTTGTGAGGTGGGGGGACGATTCCTCGGGGGCCTGCAGCGGACAATGTTGCTGATGAAGAGATGCTCCTTCCTGTTGAATCCACAGGCTGTGAAGATCTTGTCCAACAGGATCCCCGAAGGGCCTATGAAAGGTCTCCCTACACGGTCTTCATCTCTTCCCGGTGCTTCACCGATGATGAAGATGGGAGCATGATGATTTCCCTCCCCGAAAATGAGGTGGTTCCGTGAATGCCACAAGTCGCATCTTCTACACTGTTCCATCTCCTCTCGCAACTGCTCCATCGTCTGGCTCATTTTGATTTTTTCCTGTTTGTTAATATTCAATTCCCTCCCGAGCCTCAATGCCCTGACGGTAATAATGTTTCACCTCTCTCATCTCAGTCACAAGGTCGGCCACCTCAATCAGCTCCTCCGGTGCATAACGACCAGTAACCACCACTTCACAACCGGCTGATCTCTTCTTCAATATTTCGATCAACTCACTCACAGTGAACAGATCATAATAGATGGCGATGGTTGCCTCATCCAGAATCACCAAATCATACTGCCCCGAGGTGAGTACTTCAAACACCACTGCCAGTCCCTCGCGTGCAGCATCTACATCCTTCTCCGTGGGTTTCTCCACGATAAAACATCCCTTGCCGAACTGACGGATTGTGATTTGGGGCAGATGCTCCCTTACAGCTGTAATCTCGGAGTAGTTTCTTCCTTTCACGAACTGTGCAATGTAGATACGCATCCCGGCACCGGCTGCACGAAGAGCCAGGCCGAAGGCTGCCGTGCTCTTTCCCTTGCCGTTCCCTGTGTAGATATGCAGATATCCTCTCATCTCACTTTGCATGCATTGGATATTTTCAGTACGAAGACTGATGGATAGCGCACCATCAGCGGAGCAAGCGTATCGGTGAGGGTCTGCATCACCAGATGATACTCTCCGGCTATAAAGGTGCTCATACTGCCTTTTTCCACCTGTATCGTCTGACAGCGTGACACCCTCTCCAGGAAATCCTTCACCGGGGTGGCATAATCACCGGTAAGGGCATAATAACTGATTTCAATGGTGATCTGCATGCTTCCTTGTCTTTTGCACGATGGTAGCAATAAATGCCGGATGAGTATTACCTTTGTCATGTTGCTCATCAAGCAGCTCAAAATTGCTGTCATAATAGACAGCGTAGCGAAACTGTGGGGGCCCAAAGAATATGAGGTGGTTCCTGATCTCAGCCGGTGTATAAAGATGTGCCTTGCTGAAGGTGGGAGAGCTTTTCTTTTGTCGCCCAATCTCAGAGAGACTATTCAGCCAACCAACAATTAAAAAACCACCCGGTTTCAGCAAGCGATCTATCTCGCGGAAAATTGCATTTCTATCCTCCGCAAACTCAAACAGTGTGATGGCTGTGATCAGTTCAAACCGTTCGTCGGAAAAGGGTAGACGGGCGGCATCGGCCTCTACCCATTGTACCTCAGGGATTACTCTTTTACGTGCCTGTTCCAGCATTGCCGCCGACTGATCCACTGCGGTAACCCGGTATCCCTTCTCACTGAAAAAGCCAGTCCAGTGACCGGTGCCACACCCCAGCTCGAGCATTTCTCTGCTGTCGACCTGCAACAGCAGGTCACTGATCTCAGCTTTTTCTGCCATATCAACAGCTGTGCCCCCATTTGTCCGGTAGAACTGATCATACTTCTCTGCAAATGAAAACTCTTTATAGATGTTCATCTTGTGAATAAACTTAAAACAACTTACAACAGTGAACCGGTAATCACAACGCAATGAAGCATGATTCCGGTCAGTTTAAACAGATCTTTGATTCCCAGTTCCTTCACTAACACGGAAAACGTGGCAATACAGGGGAAATCAGGGAATTGGATGAGATGATATCCATCTCCGTAAGACGGTTGAAGACAGCGCTTTTTCCTACATTTGGATATCCTGCCAGTACTATTTTGCTGCTCATTCAAAGAAGAAAATGCCACCTTCAAAAGATGTAATCTCCCCTTTCTCACCCTCTGTAAGGGTGTTGACCGGTAGTGTTGACACCATTATGAGACAGTTGTTTAAGTCCTTATTCTCTGCGTTCCTCCAGCTTTCGTTGCTTCTCCTCCAGCTCCTCATTGGAACGTTTGAGTCTTTGTGCTTCCGTTTTGAGCTCTTCCATCTCATCCCGTTTATGTAGGATATCCTGCCAGGGGACATGTTGAATCAATTCTGACAGCAGAATACCAAAGCTGTAGAGCCTGTCGGCAACGTAACTCTGATCGGTTCCGGCTGCATAACCTGTTCTTGCTCTGCGTCCATATCCTCCTCCCCTGGTGCCTGCTCCTCTTCTTCCTAATCTTGCGGGCTGGTTTCTACCTACTGCCCAATCTCTGTTGCGATACAATCCATCTTCATATCCGGGTGCATCATATCCCGAACAAAAGCCTCTTGCTCTTCCGGTTCTGGGACCTTGTCCCAGCGGTCCGGTACGATCTCCTGATGGCATAATGCTAAATTTTTAAGTGAAACAATTGATAAGTTGGTAACGGCAAAAAGCCTGAATTGAAGTAAACCTTCTTTCATCAATAAATTAAAAGGTGTAGACGTCACCTGTTTTTACCGATCGAATCTGGAAACTCTCCATAAAAGCCACAAGGGCAGGCAACTCAGTGCAGTGAGAGGGGATGACATGTTCCACCCTGTTTTTTTTGAGGTACTGAATGGTCTCGATGGTTTGCCGGTCACGCTTCTTAAGATGAAAACCACCCATGATCCCGAAGATTCTTTGCTCACCGGTGCTCTTTTTTGCATGTTCCAGGGTGTTCACCACCCCTGCATGTCCACAGCCTGTGATAACAAACAGCCCTTTATCTGTCTGCAGTGCGACAGCACTGTCGTCTGCAACAAAATCGGGTGTTCCGTCTTCGAAGGAGAAAGAGGTCTGTTGCGATTCAAAATCGGTGATGCGGGGGATCTCTCCCAGAAACAGAATGGAGTCACTGACACGGAAAGGTACTTTGCTGGTGGTGAGTTCAAAATTTTGTGCGATTTCATCCCGGCTGTTCATCAGACCGATGTAGGTGTGATCAACTGTTCTGTATCGCTTCACAAAACAGCCCGGATGGCAGACCAGTCTCCCACCTGAGAGATGTGTCAGTCCGTTTCCGTGATCAAAGTGACCGTGACTCAGAATGATCAGATCTCTCTCCTCCGGATCAATCCCCATCAGTGATGCATTTCTCAGATAGAGATCGCTCTGTCCCGTATCAAACAGTATCTTCATGCCGTCATGCTCAATAAAATAGGATAAACCATGCTCAGCACCGGTATTTCCTCCGGGATAATTGTCTGTTAGTATCGATACTTTCATCTCTTTTTTCTACAAATATAGACAATATAATTTTAATATGAACAAATGTTCATATAGATTTGCCATCAAATAATAAGGATTATGATCGATCAGTTTTCTCTCGCCATTTTTGCCCATTTGAAGTATCCGAACAGCGAGATCACCGTGTAGATGGCAAAGAGCAGTGCGGTAGGGTAAAGCCCTTTCCAGAGGTAGAGTCCGCAGGAGACGATATTCACCACAAACCAGAATGCCCACTGCTCCACATATTTGCGTGCCAGCATCCACATGCCGAGAATGCTCAGTGCGGTGGTGAAGCTGTCACCGATGGAAACGGGGCTGTCGGTGAATCGTACGAGCACAAATGCAATCAAGGCAAACAGAACCACTCCGGTAGCGATAAGCGGCAAAACATAGCTGCGTGGCGTGTGGGTCACTGGCAGCTCCTGTTCTGTCTCCTTTTTGTGACGAGTCCAGTGGATCCAGCCATAGATGCTCGCCAGGAAGTAGTAGATGTTGACTCCCATATCGGCATAGAACTTGCTTTGGTAGAAGATCCATATGTACACCACCGGCATCAGCACCCCCACCGGCCAGAGCCATTTGTCGGCTTTATACTCCAGGTACAGATAAACCAGGCCGATAACGGCGCCAACGATTTCGATGGTTAGCATATCAGTTCTGTTGATTATTGAAAAGCAATTTATTTCGAAATATCAGCTTCTCTTCGGGGTACCCACCCGGTGCAGCGAGCGTGATTTGATTTGTTGTCTGAGTGCAGCGAGTTTCAAATCAAATAGCGAGAAAACCGGGAGTGGGTCGAAGAGAAGATGCCAATGAGAAATAAATTGCTAGATCATTCTTGATTTAAAACGAAATTGAGAGGCGCCCCATGATGTTTCGCGTGGCCTGGGGGTAATATCCAATCCAGTGGATGCTGCTGCCGTCGGCAAAGGTGTCGGTGGCTGCCCAACCGTTGGCCACATATTCCTTGTTGAAAAGGTTGTTCACGAACAGCTGCAGGTTGATGATCCCCAGGCGGCTCTTCGGGAAGGTGTAGCCCGCAGAGAGGTTGCTTACGAAATAGCCTTCGATTGACTTGGCATCGTCGGAGGTGTTGTCCAGATACTGCTTGCTTACATATTTGCCCAACAGATTCATATAGAAGGCAGATGTTGGTTGCCAGGTAAGCCCAACAGCGCTCACAAGATCGGGTGAGAAGGAGATATGTGTGGAACCATAATCCCTGCTGACCTGTCCCACCCACTCATAATTGTCGGGGGTGTCATACTGGTCGAAGTACGCCGTGTAATCGCTGATTCTGTTGCGGCTGAGGGTGGCGTTGGCATCCAGCTGCAATTTTTCTGTCCAGAGAGGGAGGGATGCCTCCAGCTCAATGCCGGCACGATAGCTATCCTTCACGTTCTCCATCAGTTTGTAACCAATATCGGTCAGCTTACCGGTTTGCACCATCTGGTTGTAGTAATCCATGTAGTAAAGGTTCACACCCAGTCGGGTGCCCTTGCTGCTGTAACGGTACCCCAGCTCATAGTCTATCATGCGCTCCGGTTGGATCGGATTGACCGCTCCCCCCTTGATGCCATCCTTCAGGTCGGCACGCAGCGGCTCCCGTTGTCCCACGGCTGCTGAGGCATAGAGATTGCTCGATTGATTGAGCTGGTAGAAGAGACCAGCCTTGGGGTTGAAGAAATCGTAATCAAAATCGCCCTTCAGCTCCATCATATCGTCGTCCATGCCGCTAAAGCGGTAGCCCACATGGCGGTACTGCAGGTCTCCGAAGAGTGAGAGCCTTTTGTTTACCTGATACTCAACCTTGGAAAAAAGACTAACTTCCGATTTACGTCCCACATTACGGTACCATTCATACTGCTCTGGGATGTTCTGATTATGCTTTATCCAGGGCAGGCGACCGAAGTGATCACCGTCGTAGTAGCTGTAGAGCCCACCAACATTGACCTTGAGCGCATCAATCACCTTTTCGAGCCCCAGGCTTGCCACGTAGAAGTCGTTCTCCATCAACTTGCGACGGATAAAGTCGGTGCGATTGTAGGTTTCCTCCCCGACAGTCTGGGGTTCCAGTCCGAAATCGGAGTATTTCCGGTTGTAGCGATAGTTCTCGTAGTAACCATAGCCATGGTTGTAACTGAGTCCCGCGTTGAGCGAGAGGGAGCGGCTCAATTCCCGGGTGAAAGTGAGCTGAAGGATGTGAGAATAGTAGTTGTCGGTCTCGTTGTCGTAGTAGAGACGGTTACCCGCGTCATCATAGTACTCACCTGCAGGGTTGTAGCGTCGTCCATATTCCGGGTCCTGCATCTGATCTTCCGACACCCCCTCCCAGGTGATGCCGGTATGCTGGATCCCCCTCAGGTAACTGAGACGGAGTAGCTGATGCTCCCCATAGTGAGAGAGCACACCGTAGAAATTGGTGTGATCTGCCGTACCGTTGCGCACGTAACCCTCGCCCAGCACACGTGAGAATCGGGCATCGAACGAGAGGCCTCCCTCTCTGATTCCCGTGCCGGCAGCAATAGAGGATGAGTAAGTGCCATAGCTGCCCACAGCAGTAGATGCTTCACCGTAAGCATCGGAGCGTGCGCCGGCAGTCCTGAGTGAGATGCTGGCGCCAAAAGCACCGGCACCGTTGGTGGAGGTGCCTACACCGCGTTGTATCTGTATGCTCTGTAGTGAATTGGAGAGGTCAGGCAGGTTCACCCAGTAGACCTCCTGGCTCTCCGGGTTGTTGAGCGGCATTCCGTTGAGTGTTACATTGATGCGGGTGGCATCGGTACCACGAATACGGAAATAGGTGTTGCCCACACCCAGCCCGTCTTCCGTGAAAGCCACCAGTGAGGGAGTGGACTGCAGGATGGAGGGGATGTTGCGTGCCGCGTTCTCCTTGCGGATATCCGCTGCGGTGAGGTTGCTGTATGTGACCGGTGTCTGTGAACCGGCACGCGTCCCGGTGACAATCACCTCCTCCAGTCGAATGTTGTTGATCGTATCGCCCGGCGTGGCATCTGCCTTGGCCGCAAGTTGAAAGAGAGATGCTGAGAAGAGTGTCAGCAGAATTGAAAAGATAACCTTTTTCATTTTACCTGTGTTTTTTTGTGTTGGACAAATCATGTTGACTTTGTTCAACGGTGTGAGTGAAATAAAAAAGGGGATTTATGAAAGATGGATACCTATGAAAGAGCCTACGGGATGTGTGCTGCTTTCTTTCCCTCCGCCGGCATTATCCGGATCAGGTGATATGGGTATGATCTCAGCCCGTAATTTGGGCACCCCTGTTGTTTGGTGAAACAAAAGTACACACTTTTTGTTCAAAAACCTCAGTCCGGACGAAAAAAAGGATTCAAATGCGATTATCTCTCGATTTATTTGTATTTTCGTTTGTGGTTAATCGGGTCAAACAAAGTGGATCTTACGGTATATGAGTGACGAAGACAAAATGATAGCTGAAGAGCAGATGATTGAACAGGAGTTTCAGGGACTCCTGGAGGATTATCTCAACTCGAATCACCGACGCAAGGTGGACATCATTACCCGCGCCTATAACATGGCGAAGGAGGCACATAAAGGGGCACGCCGTCGTTCAGGTGAACCCTACATCATGCATCCCTTAGCCGTGGCCCGTATCGTTTCCAAGGAGATGGGGCTCGGTTCCACTTCCATCTCAGCCTCATTGCTACACGATGTGGTGGAAGACACGGAATACAGCACGGAGGATATTCGTGCCCTCTTCGGTGATAAGATTGCCCAAATTGTGGATGGCCTTACAAAGATATCACAAGGCATGTTTGGTGAGAATGTATCGGCACAGGCTGAAAACTTCCGCAAGCTGCTGCTCACAATGTCGGACGACATCCGTGTGATCCTGATCAAGATTGCAGACAGACTGCACAACATGCGCACACTCTCTTCGATGAGTCCTACAAAGCAGTTTAAGATTACCGGTGAAACACTTTACATCTATGCTCCTCTGGCACATCGGTTGGGTCTTTTTGCCATCAAAACCGAACTGGAAGAACTCTGTTTCCGGTATGAGCATCCTGAGGTCTATGCCGATCTGAAAGCAAAAATTGCGGAGAGTGCCCCTGAGCGAAACAAGATTTATGAGAACTTTGCCGTTCCTGTAATCCCGGCGCTTGATAAGATGGGGATTCAATATGAGATGCGTGCCCGTGTGAAATCGGTCTACTCCATCTGGAACAAGATGCAGAACAAGGGGATTAGCTTCAATGAGGTATACGACCTGTTTGCCGTGCGCATCATCTTTGAGGTACACCCTGGCATGGATGAGAAGAAGCAATGCTGGGACATTTACTCAGCTATCACAGATATTTACAAGCTGCGTCCGGACCGTATCCGCGACTGGGTGAGTCACCCGAAGGCAAATGGTTACCAGGCGTTGCACCTCACCGTGATGGGCCCAGACGGCAAGTGGATTGAAATTCAGATTCGCAGCCGCCGCATGGATGACATTGCTGAGAAAGGATTTGCTGCACATTGGAAGTACAAGGAGAACCGCATTGAAGAGGACAATGAACTTGAAAAATGGCTCAAGACCATCCAGGAGATTCTCTCCAACCCCAACCCCAACGCGATCGACTTCCTGGATACAGTGAAGATGAACCTCTTCTCGTCAGAAATATTCGTATTTACCCCAAAGGGTGAGATCAAGACACTTCCTCAGGGAGCTACGGCGCTCGATTTTGCCTATATCATCCACACCCGCATCGGCGACCACTGCCTGGGAGCCAAGGTGAATCACACGTTGGTACCCCTCAGTCAGAAGTTGCGCAGTGGTGATCAGGTGGAGATTCTCACCTCCCAATCGGTCAACCCCCAACCGGAGTGGCTCAACTTCGTCACCACCGCCAAGGCACGTACCAAGATAGAGGCTTCGCTGCGACGGCAGAGGCGACGCATCGTAGAGAAGGGAAAGAACATGCTGGATGAACTGTTCAACAATGAACCGATCGACAACACCCTCTTCAATAAGATTCTTAACTCCTACAAAGCGGAGAACAAAGAGGATCTCTACTACATGATCGGTAACAATGAATTGACCCTTCCGCTGCAGAAAGAGGCTTTCTTCAAATTGAAGCCGGTTCCGCAGAAACAGGACAACCTCTTTGTCCGCTATGTGAAGCAGGCGATGAATGCCATCAAGAAATCACCTCAGGAACCTGAGAAGGTGACACTGATCGGGGGAGATGATGATGAGTCGCTGCCACTGCCGCAAGTGGCAAAGCCGACGAAGATAGACCGCAAGTTGGTTTATCATCTCACGGAATTGAACTTCCGCAAGAATTTCATCGTTTACTCCTGCTGCAATCCACTGCCGGGTGATGATGTGTTTGGATTTGTAACCGAGAGAGAGGAAGTGGAGGTGCATAAACGCTCCTGCCAGACAGGCCTGAAGCTTAAGGCTAGTTACGGCGATCGCATCATCGCGGTAGAGTGGGGTGATTACCGACAGTACTCCTTTCTGGCTTCAATCATATTCACCGGTATCGACCGTGTCGGGATCCTGGGAAGTATCCTGGCCAAGTTGGCTGAAGATGTGGTTGTCAATATTCAGAGTGTGAATGTGGCATCAAAGGATGGTATCTTCGAAGGAGTATTCAATGTACATGTGCACAGTGCCGAGGAGGTGAATCAACTCTGTGCCAAGATAGCAAAAGTGGACGGCGTTAGCACCGTCCACCGTTCCACTATCTGATTTTCTTCTTTTTCCTGCCGAACAGCAATGAGGTGCCCTGTTTCAGGGCAAAAGCGATGATGGCCGGTTTGGTCAGTTTCCAGGTGACAGATCCCAGTAGGGGCAGATTCGACATCGCCAGATGTATCCAGGGGTTTCTCTTGTGTGTAACAAATGGTGTCACCGAATAAGAGTTGCCGCTGGAGATTGTATCCATCGTTTCAGCAAACTTTGTTTTCACCGATGAGGTGAGCCCCTTGGTAAGCATTGATCCCCAGTTGTCATTCAAATATTGCAACTGGTAGGAGAGGCGTTGGCTGGCGATGCTGCGTTCCTCTTTCTGTCTCTTTTTCTCAAGTCGCAGCTCCTCCAATGGCGTGAGTTTATAGGTGCTCATGGCTTGCTCTTTTTGTTGTCAGACTCATCGTTTTCCATCAGGAAGTGTACTACCTTGTTTGTCATCTTTTTCTTGAAAGGCTTACCCACCAGTAACATTATCAGCAGTACCAACAGGGCGAATGCGGTTACAATACCGAAACCGGCCCAGAGGTTTTGCAACAGGTCACCCAGGTAGAGTGCCACAGTGACAAAAAGGAACAACAGAACAAAGAGAGAGAGACCGCCCAGAATCAATCCATAGGTGATGGCCGAAGATCCCAGGCTTAGTTTCTCATACACCTCCAGTTTTCCGAGTTCAAGCGAGCTGGATATATATTTCGATATATCATCGCGCATCTCCTCAAACAACGTACTTACTTTTTTTTCTTCCATCTGTTCGGCAGGTTATGAGAGACAATTATTGTTTGGCCAGTTCTTTCTTGGCAATATCAGCGATGTCATCGATATCTTCCTTGAGATCTTGCACCTCGCTCTTGCCTTTATAGACTGCTGACTTCACGTTGGCTCTCACCTTATCGGCAAACTCATTGGCTTGTTCCAGCCACTCTTCCTTGCGGTCTGTTCCCATGATGTAACCGATGGCAGCTCCCAATGCTACACCAATGCCTAATCCCAGTAATAATTTTGATTCTGAATTCATAATTGGTTGTGTTTAATAGTTAGTAGTTTCAATTTCGTTAATCACGCCTTACGAACCGTTCATCGGATGAACCATTCTAACTGTTTAACAGCTTCTCAGCGATCATATGCTATCAAGTAAACAGACAGGTCGCAAAATTGTTTGCTCCGGGTGGCGATTATCTGAAGCACACTACTTCTCCTCAACTGCTTCACCAAGTAAGGTGGCGGAAGTGAAACCGGTCACTCGTACCTTCACGAAATCACCTATGCGGTGTTGCTGCTTATTGAATATCACAACCTTATTTTGATCGTTCCGGCCAAAGAGTTGCTCACGTGAACGCTTGGAGAATCCCTCTACCAGTACCTCGAACACCTTCCCCATGTCACGTTCGTTGCTTTGATGTGACAGCTCCAGCTGGAGGTTGATGATCTCCTGCAACCTGCGGTTTTTAACCTCCTCCGGCACATTGTCTTCCAGCTTCTTGGCTGCATAGGTGCCGGGGCGCTCGGAGTACTTGAACATGAAGGCGGAGTCGAAACCCACCTCACGCATCAGAGAGAGGGTCTCCTGATGATCCTCCTCCGTCTCGGAGTGAAAGCCGCACATGATGTCGGTTGAGAGGCCGCAGCCGGGAATGATCCGTTTAATGGCAGCGATCCGTTCCATATACCATTCCCTGTTGTAGCGGCGGTTCATCAGCTTCATCATTCGTGAGCTTCCCGATTGAACCGGCAGGTGGATGTAGTTACTGAGGTTGGGGTAGCGTGCGATGGTCTCAAGGGTGGCATCGTTCATGTCCCACGGGTGGGAGGTGGTGAAGCGAATTCGCATATCGGGTGCTGCCTCTGCCACCAGGGCCAACAGCTCATCGAAGCCAAGGGTGCGCTCATCATCCTTGTAACGGTAGGAGTTGACATTCTGGCCCAGCAGGATCACCTCCCTGAAACCCTTCTCACGCATCACCCGCAACTCGTTGAGGATGCTCTCCGGCTCGCGGCTCCGCTCTCTGCCACGTGTGAAGGGGACGATACAGTAGGTGCAGAACTTGTCGCAGCCGCGCATGATGGAAATGTACCCCGATATGTTGCTCCCCTCCATCTTGAGAGGGATCACATCCTTGTAGGTTTCCGTCTTCGACAGCTCGATGTTCATCGCCTTTTCGCCCTGCTCGGCAGCTCCCACCAGGTTGGGCAGATCGAGGTAGGCATCGGGGCCTACCACGAGGTCGGCATGATGCTTCTCTATCAATTCTGATTTGGCCCTCTCAGCCATGCAACCGAGTACTCCGATAATCAGTTTCTCTTTTCGCTTGCGTTTCAGTGACTGGAAGTAATCCAATCGCTGAATCACTTTCTGTTCGGCATTCTCTCTGATGGAACAGGTATTGACGAAGATGGCGTCAGCTTCCCGGTCGTTATTGGTCAGTGAGTAGCCATCCATCTCCATGATGGAGGCAACAACTTCTGTGTCGGCAACGTTCATCTGGCATCCGTATGTCTCGATGTACAATTTCTTGTCACTATGCTTGTCTGTACTCATTATTTCACTCATTTTCACTGTGATTCATCCCGTAGGGGAAAAGTTAAAAATTGCATTTATCCGGCCAAAAACTTGGATTTTAAGATCCAATAGTTTATATTTGTCTGGGAAAAATTTATTTTTTTTCATAGTTAAGGTTTTGGTTATATGATCGGGAGTGACTGGGAAGTTACTCCCGATAATTTGTATACCAAATGCCCTTAATATTGACAAAAAATGCCTATTTTTGTCCAGTTGCAAAATTAATCAAATTATGGAGTTCGGCGACATCATTTATTTTATCCTTCTTCTATTTTTCGCGATATTGGGTTTTTTTAATGAATCCAGGAAGAAGAAAAATTTACAGCAGCAGCAGGGAGAGAGAGACTCAAAACCTCTTTTCACTGAGGAAGAGGATGAGCCTTACCTGCATCATCTTCCATTGCCGCAGACAAGAGACTTGCCGCCCACCACGCCTCCCGTACAAAAGAACAAACGTCGCGAATTCCAATCCTCTCTCGACCTGGTGACCGATTTTGAAGGAGTCTCATCACTGAAAAATTCTCTCTTTGTCTATGATGCCGATGACTCCTTTGCACAGGATGAGACATCAGTCTTTACTGTTTCTGAACAGGAGCAACGCAACGACATGAATAGCACACTTCATCCACTGGTGGCTGAACTGATAGGTGAGAGTGGCGAGGAAGCATTGAAGAGAGGGTTGATTTACGGGGAGATCATGCAGCGTAAATATTAAATTATCCACTCCCGGAAACCACTGACCAAAACATATAAAAACCAACAATTGATATGGCATTGAAATTTATTAGCGCTGAAGAGGCTGCGTCGCTCATCAAAAATGACGACAACGTTGGCTTCAGCGGGTTTACCCATGCCGGCTGCCCCAAGGTGGTGCCGGTAGAGATCGCCAAGAGGGCGGAAGCTGAGCATGCAAAAGGGAATCCTTTTAAGATAGGTGTTTTTACCGGTGCTTCTACCGGTGACTCCATCGACGGATCGCTTACACGGGCCAAAGCAATCAAGTTTCGTACTCCCTATCAGACCAATAAGGATATGCGTGAAGCGCTTAACAGGGGTGAGTTCGACTTCTTCGACCTGCACCTGTCACAATTGGCACAGGAGATTCGTTACGGTTTTCTCGGGAAGATCAACGTTGCAGTGGTGGAAGCTGCCGACGTGACAGAAAATGGTGAGATCGTACCCACCACCGGCGTGGGCATCACCCCCACCATCTGTCGTCTGGCCGACATCGTGATCGTCGAACTCAACAAGAAGGTGCCTTCGAAATTGAGGGGTATTCACGACCTCTACGAACTGCAGGATCCCCCCAAGCGGCGCGAGATACCCATCTACGAGGTGCAGGGTCGTGTGGGACTGGAATATGTGAAGGTGAACCCTGAAAAGATCTTCGTGGTGGAAACCGAACGCGATGGTGAAGGGGGCGGCTTTGCCCCGCTCGACGATGTCACTGCCCGTATCGGCAACAACGTGGCTGAGTTCTTCGTGGCCGAGATGAAGGCCGGACGCATCCCGCCACACTTCCTCCCCATCCAGTCGGGCGTGGGCAATATTGCCAATGCGGTGCTGGGCTCCATGGGAACCAATCCCGACATCCCCCGCTTTGAAGTCTATACAGAGGTGATCCAGGATGCGGTGATCGACATGATGCAGAAGGGCAATATCTCCTTTGCCAGCGGCTGCTCGCTCACGGTGAGCAACAAAGTGCTGGATAAATTCTACAACGACCTCCCCTTCTTCAAGAATAAACTGGTGCTCCGTCCCTCGGAGATCTCCAACAACCCGGGGCTTGCTCGCCGCCTGGGCATCATCGCCCTCAATACCGCCATCGAGGTGGATATCTTCGGCAGTGTCAACTCCACCCACGTGAACGGCACCAAGATGATGAACGGGATCGGTGGCTCGGGCGACTTCACCCGCAACTCCTACCTCTCCATCTTCCTCACCCCCTCCACGGCCAAGAACGGTGCCATCAGCTGCATCGTGCCCAAGGTGACACACGAAGACCACAACGAGCACTCGGTGAAGATCATCGTTTCAGAATATGGAGTGGCCGACTTGCGTGGCAAGGGTCCCCGCAACCGTGCCGAGGAGATCATCAACAAGTGTGCGCACCCGGACTATCGTCCCCTGTTGCACGAGTACCTCAACCTGGGCGTTAAAGGTCATATCCCGCAGGATCTCTACTCCTGTTTCGCTTTTCACCAGGCTTTGCAGGAGACAGGTAGCATGATCAATACCGACTTTTCGAAGTACAGGAAGTAATTGATTGTAAAAAACAATGATTGTAGGACCAGCTCAAAAGTAGAGCTGGTCCTTTTATATTGAAGTTATTCGTATGACGGATTAATTTGATTCACTGTTTTTCATTTTGAATCCATCATCTATGGCTTGATTTGCGATTGAATTTCATCTTAATTTGGTCGTAACTTGCTCTTTACTGGTTCGAATCTATTAGAGCCATATTAGAACCATATTAGAACCATATTAGAACGAGATTAGAACGAGATCCAAACGAAAGAGCTGAAATCCCGGATTGTTAGAATAGCAGAATTGAAATTAAAAGGAAAAAAAAAGAGCTATGCGCATGCATAACTCTTTTATAGTGGGTTGGTCGGGATGACTGGATTCGAACCAGCGACCACTCGCCCCCCAGACGAGTACTCTAAACCGGACTGAGCTACATCCCGTAAAAGTGCCTGCAAAAGTAACACTATTTTTTGAAATGCACAAACCTTCTCACCCTTTCGTTTAAACTATATTATGAAATAATTTCGTCACAGTTAAAAAAAAAGTTGTTAATTTGCATCCAAAATGATAATGCAGAGGCTTTTTGAGATAGTTTTGTCCCTCACCACGCCAATCGCAGCAATTTAGTTGATCCTGATTGAGCCGCCGTATGAGCGCATGTGTAGCCTCGGTAAATAATAGAATCTATAGATGACTTTTACTGCAAAGCAAATAGCCGACTTCCTTCACGGAGAAGTAATCGGTAATCCGAATGCGACCGTATCCTCCTTTTCCAAGATTGAAGAAGGCAAGGCGGGAACACTCACCTTCCTGGGAAACCCCAAGTATACATCCTTTATATACGAGACTGCTGCCGACATCGTGTTGGTAAACAATGATTTTTTGCCCGATAAACCCATCAATGCCACCTTGATAAAGGTCCCCAATGCCTATGCTGCTCTGGCATCGCTGATGGCGATGGTAGAACAGCAGAAGCCTGTAAAAAAAGGTGTTGCAGCGCTTGCATTTGTTTCAGCCTCTGCTCATACGGGAGAAGAGATCTATGTAGGAGAGTTTGCATACATAGGGGAACAGGCACGCATTGGCAACAACTGCAAGATCTACCCACAGGTGTATGTGGGTGACAACGTTCAACTGGGTGACAATTGCATCCTCTATCCCGGGGTGAAGATTTACCACGATTGTGTGATTGGCAACAACTGTATTGTGCATGCCGGTGCCGTGATCGGTGCGGACGGCTTCGGTTTCAGCAAGCAGGAGGAGATTTACCGGAAGATACCGCAGATGGGCAATGTGATCATTGAAGATGATGTGGAGGTTGGAGCCAACACCACCATCGATCGGGCTGTGATGGGATCGACCATTATCCGGCGTGGGGTGAAGCTCGACAACCTGATTCAGATCGCACACAACTGCGAGGTGGGTGAGAATACGGTGATGGCTGCCCAGGTGGGCGTTGCCGGATCGACCAGGATCGAAGAGAGCTGTGTGCTGGGCGGACAGGTAGGCATTGGGGGACACATCACCATTGGTAAGAATAGCCAGATTGGAGCGCAATCGGGCATCATCAGCAATACCAAGGAGGGATCAGAGTTGATGGGATCACCCGCGTTCCCGGTGAAAGGGTTCTTCAAATCGAGTGTCATTGTTCCCAAGCTGCCGGATATGTATCGCAAGCTGAACGCCATGGAGAAAGAACTGGCTGAATTGAAGAAAAGACTCACTGAGAACGAATAGGCATGCTTCATTGAAAGCATCGCCCGCAAACATTTAAGACCAGAAAGCAGGATTTCCTGCTTTTGGTTGTATATTTGCACAAAAATTCCGATAATGTGTAATAAAAATAGGATACAGTGAAACAGAGAACATTGCAAAACAGCTTCACCCTGCAGGGTATCGGACTTCATACCGGTCAGGATATTGTCGTTACCTTCAATCCTGCACCGGTGGATCATGGATACAAGATTCGACGGGTCGATCTCGAGGATAAACCGGTGATAGACGCTCTGGCAGAGCATGTGGTCAACACGCAGCGCGGAACGGTGCTGGGTAAGGGGAATGTCACGGTGAGCACCATCGAACATGGTTTTTCAGCACTCTATGCGCTTGGCATTGACAACTGTCTGATCGACGTGAACGCCTCCGAATTTCCCATCCTCGACGGCAGTGCCATCGAGTATGTACGTGAGATACGCAAAGCTGGTATCGTAGAACAGGAGAAGAACAAGGATTACTACATCGTGCGCAACAAGATGGAGGTGACCGATCCCGAAACAGGCTCCAAGCTGACGTTGCTCCCCGATGACGCTTTCTGTATCAACTCTTTCATCGAGTTCGATTCACAATATATACCCAACCAGTCGGCATCGATGGATACGGTGACCGATTTTGAGGAGGAGGTTGCCTCCTGTCGCACGTTTGTTTTCGTGCGTGAGATTGAACAACTGAGGAAGGTGGGACTGATCAAAGGGGGCAACCTCGACAACGCCATCGTGATCTATGAGAAGAAACTCTCTCAGAAAGAACTCGATGAGATTGCCGACGAGTTGGGGGTACCTCACCACAATGCCGATGAACTGGGTTACCTCAACCACCGAAAGCTTGCATTCCCCAATGAGCCGGCACGCCATAAGTTGCTTGACATCATCGGTGACATGTCGCTCATCGGTAAGCCAATCAAGGGACGTCTCATCGCCCACAAGCCGGGGCACAAGATCAACAACCAGCTGGCCAGGCTGATTCGCAAGGACATTAAGCTCAACGAGGTGCAACCCCCGGTATATGATCTCAAGGCTGAGCCTGTGATGGACAACAACCGGATCCGGGAGTTGCTGCCCCATCGTTACCCCTTCCTGATGGTGGATAAGGTGATTCAGATGACCGACACCTGCATCGTGGGGGTGAAGAACATCACCACCAACGAACCTTATTTCACCGGTCACTTCCCACAGGAGCCTGTAATGCCTGGAGTGCTGCAGGTAGAAGCAATGGCGCAGACCGGGGGACTGCTGGTACTTGCCAGGCTGGATGAGCCGGAGCGTTATTCCACCTACTTCCTGAAAATTGACAACGTGAAGTTCCGCCACAAGGTGGTGCCGGGCGATACGATTCTCTTCAGGGTAGAACTCACCTCGGAGATGCGCAGGGGCATCGCCACCATGCGGGGACTCGCTTTTATCGGAGACAAGGTGGTTTCCGAAGCCGACTTCACCGCGCAGATCATCAAGAACAAATAGAATTAACTGAACGATACTTTTATGAGCAGTATATCATCGATGGCTTTCGTGCATCCTGAAGCCAAACTGGGGGAGAACGTGATCGTGGAACCCTTTGCCTATATCGACGCCAACACAGAGGTTGGTGACGGCTCGCGCGTGATGACGCAGGCTACCATTCTCTCCGGTGCCCGCATCGGCAAAAACTGTGTCATCTTCCCGCATGCCACCATCGCCGGAATCCCACAGGACCTGAAGTTCCAGGGTGAAGAGACCTTGGCCATCATTGGTGACAACACCACCATCCGTGAGTGTGCCACCGTGAACAGGGGTACCGCTTCTCGCGGATATACCAAAGTGGGCAGTAACTGTCTAATCATGGCTTACAGTCATGTGGCACACGATTGTGTGCTGAACGACTATGTAATCCTCGGTAACACCACCCAGCTGGCGGGCGAGATCGAGATCGATGACTATGCCATCGTGAGCGGAGGCTCCCTGGCTCATCAGTTCACCAAGATCGGTCCCCACGTCATGGTACAGGGTGGCTCAAAGATTGCGAAGGATATCCCTCCATTCGTCATGGTCGGTCGTGAGCCGATCTCCTATGTGGGCCTCAACATCGTGGGATTGCGCCGCAGGGGGTTCACCAGCGAGCGGATCAATGGTATCCAGGAGATCTACCGAACCCTTTACCTGTCAGGATACAACATCTCACAAGCGGTGGAGCGTATTGAACAGGATCTGCCTGCCTCTGAGGATCGCGACCTGATTCTCAACTTTGTTCGCTCATCCAGTCGTGGCATTGTACGCAGCAACATGGAGGGATAACCATGACAAAGGTGATTTTTCCGGCTGAATGGCATCCACAGGAGGCAGTAATGATCACCTGGCCCCATCGCGACAGTGATTGGGCTCCCATGCTGGAGGATGTTACACAAACCTTCCTGGCCATCTCGAAAGAGATTCTGCGACGGGAAAAGCTTTTGGCATTGGTGCCACCGGGGTTGGACATCACCTCCTTCTTTACCGAAGAGGAGCAGAAGAACCTGATCAGGGTTGAGGTTCCTTCTAACGACACCTGGGCCCGCGACCATGGACCCATTACACTGTTTCGTGATGGCTCTCCAGTGGTGGCCGATTTCGGCTTCAATGGCTGGGGACTCAAATTTGCTGCCGACAAGGACAACCTGATCAACGGTCAACTCTTTAGAAAAGGGATTTTTCATCCGTCGGCCATCTATCAGAACCGGCTCAACTTGATCCTTGAAGGTGGTTCACTGGAGTCGGACGGTGAAGGCACACTTCTCACCACCTCGGCCTGTCTGCTGGCACCCAACCGCAACCAGCCAATGACACGACAGGAGATTGAGGCTGCCCTGAAAGAGATGTTAGGCCTCACAAGAGTGCTCTGGCTCAACCACGGCTACCTGGCGGGTGATGATACAGATAGCCACATAGATACACTGGCTCGTTTTTGCGATCCTTACACCATCGCTTATGTGAAATGCGATGATGTTGCCGACGAGCATTTTGAGTCACTCTGTGCAATGGAGCAGGAGTTGCGGGCTTTTACCACCGTTACCGGAGATCCCTACCGGCTTATTCCGCTTCCCATGTCTGACGCCGTTTATAGCGAGGGAGAACGGCTGCCGGCTACCTATGCCAACTTCCTGATCCTGAACAATGCGGTACTGATTCCCTTTTATGGTACCGATAAAGATGAGATGGCGCTCCGGCAATTGCAATTGGCTTTCCCCGACAGGGAGGTGATTGGCGTGGATTGCTCTCCGCTGATCCGTCAACATGGTTCGCTGCACTGCGTCACGATGCAGCTGCCGAAGGGAATTCTGGCTATTAGTTGTCATTCTTAATTCTATAACTATCTAGCATACCAAAGTGCCAACATCAAATATAAAGTCATGAAGGTTGGAATCATACAACAGGCAAACAGCGGGAATCGTGAGGAAAACATCTCCCGGCTCGAATCAAATATAAGGAAACTTGCTGGAGAAGGTGCCGAGTTGATTGTTCTGCAGGAACTGCACAACGGTCTTTACTTTTGCCAGACAGAGGAGACATCCTTGTTTGATCAGGCTGAGACCATTCCCGGACCATCTACTGAACGATTTGGCCGACTTGCAGCCGACTTGCAGCTGGTGATTGTGCTCTCCCTCTTTGAGAAAAGGGCAGCCGGCCTCTATCACAACACCGCGGTGGTGATGGAGCGAGACGGTTCTGTTGCAGGTGTCTACCGCAAGATGCACATTCCCGATGATCCTGCCTATTACGAGAAATTTTATTTCACCCCGGGCGACCTTGGTTTTCAGCCCATCGATACGTCAGTGGGACGTCTTGGGGTGCTTGTCTGCTGGGATCAGTGGTATCCGGAGGCTGCAAGGCTGATGGCTCTTGCCGGAGCAGAGCTGTTGATCTATCCAACTGCCATCGGCTGGGAGTCGTCTGACAACCCTGAGGAGCAACAACGACAGAGGGATGCATGGATCACAATACAGCGTGGTCATGCTGTTGCCAACGGACTCCCGGTGATTTCGGTGAACCGTACCGGCTACGAAGCGGACCCGTCAAAACAGACCGGTGGCATTCGTTTCTGGGGAAGCAGTTTTGTATGCGGACCCCAGGGTGAGATGCTATGGCAGGCTGCCACTGATGAGGAGGTCGAACAGATTATCGATATCGACAAGCAACGGACAGAGAATGTGCGTCGCTGGTGGCCCTTCTTTCGTGACCGGCGAATCGAAGCCTACGGTGATCTGACACGCCGATGGATTGATCAGTAATAAAAGAGAGGCCTTCCCCACCGGGAAGGCCTCTGACATTTCATACACCCTTTAACCTTTTATCTCCTTCCGGAGCTTCTGCTCTCACGGGTGCTGCTTGTTGATGAAGAGTGGGTTGCAGAGCTGTTGCGGTTGCTGCTGGTCGTTCTTTGTGTGCGGACTGCACTGCTGCCGCGGGTTGAGCTCTGGCTGCGCACTGTACTGTTTCTGTTGTTGGTGCTGGTGCTGCGCTGCGGGGTACTCACTCTGCTGTTGCGCGTGGATGGCTGCGTGCGTACCGTTGTATTGCGGTTTGACGTTGTGCTGCGCTGCGGGGTACTCACTCGGCTGTTGCGCGTGGATGGCTGCGTGCGTACCGTTGCATTGCGGTTTGATGTTGTGCTGCGCTGCGGGGTTGCTACGCCACTGTTGCTGCGGGGTGCGCTTTCGGACCGTACCGTGCTGCTCCGGTTTGTCGAAGTTCTGTTTGTAGCAGCGTTAGGAGTAGCTTGACGTGTTGTGCTGTTACTGCGCTGATTTACCGCTTCCCTGTTGGTGGTTGTTCTTCCGTTTGTTGCATCGGGACGGTAGACCTGTACCGCGTTGTTGCTAACCCGTGTGGAGGCTCTGCCGGAACGGTTGGTACTGCTTTCCAGTCGCCGTACGGTGGCTGTTCTGCCCGTCTCACGGCGGTAGTCGCTGGCGGTGGGACCACTGTAATACCGATTGTCATTGTAGACATAGGTGTTGTTGATGATGGTGGTCCGGTTGTAAATGGCCGGGCTGTAACGGTTGTAGTGACGGTGCATGTTGCGGTAGTACATATACCTGTTGGGAAGGAAGGTCCAGTAGCGGGCCGGCAGGTTAATGTTGATATTGATGTTGATGCCGGGGCCCATGGGTGCCCATCCGTAGTATCCACCGCCGCTTCTCCAGCTGACCCAGGCAGGTGCCCATTCGTAACCGGGAACCCATGCCCACCCGTAGTAGTCGTCATAATACCAACGGCCGTAGTGGAACGGTGCCCATCCCCATGAATAGTCGGAAACCCAGGTGTTGCCGTAGTCGGTCATCACCCAATAGCCGTTGGTGGCGTAGGGATGGAAGTTGCCCCCTACGTCGGGGATCCATACCCGGCCATGTGCACGGTGGTTGATCCAACGGCCGTAAGGACTCAGCTCATTGTAGAAGAGATTGAAGCTGACCCCTCCATTGTTGTAGTTGTCATACTCGTTGTAGTTGGCGTAGCCATCATTATAGTCGTCGTAGTATCCTCCCTGTGCGTATGTGCTGCGACTGGCGTAGCAGGAAGTAAGCATCAGTGCGATGGCTGTGAGGATGAGGTTGGTTTTTAAAGCTTTCATATCTGTAGTTGTTAAAGGGTGTAACATCATTTGTTTAACACTATGACACCATTTTCACCCGATGGTTTAACAAATGGGCAGATATTTCAGTTATCAGTTATCAGTTGTTATTAATCGGCTAATTTGCAAATCAACAAATCAACTCATCCTTACATCTATTTAAATACTTGGTCGATACCGGAGAAGCCCATGAACGCCATGGCGATGATGCCGGCGGTGATGAGTGCGATGGGCATTCCCTCCATCGCCTTGGGTACCCGTGTCAGGGATAGCTGTTCCCGCACACCGGAGAAGATGATTAGCGCCAGCCCGAAGCCGATGGAGGTGGCGATGGCATAGACCACCGACTCCAGCAGGTTAAAATCTTTCTGGATCACCAGCAGGGCCACACCCAGGATGGCACAGTTGGTGGTAATCAGTGGGAGGAAGACTCCCAGTGCCTGGTAGAGCGAGGGTGAGATCTTTTTCAGGATGATCTCCACCATCTGTACCAGGGCGGCGATCACCAGGATATAGGTGATGGTCTGCAGGAACTTAAGGTTAAAGGGCTCCAGAACGCTTTTATAGAGCAGGAAGGTGACCAGGGTGGCGATGGTGAGCACGAAGGTAACCGCTGCACTCATGCCGATGGCAGTGTCTACTTTCTTGGAGACACCCAGGAAGGGACAGATGCCGAGGAACTGTGAGTAAACGATGTTGTTTACAAAGATGGCAACGATGATGATTCCAATATATTCCATGATTAATTGTATCTTATCTGTTTATGCCTTTTTATGCTGTAGTTTGTTGAAGATGGCTATCAGGAAGCCCAGTACGATGAAGGCTCCGGGTGCCAGTACGAAGAGCAGTGATCCGTACTGCTCAGGGTAGATCGTCTGTGAGAAGATCTTACCGGTACCCAGCAGCTCACGCGAAGCACCCAGCAGCGTAAGCGCCAGGGTAAAGCCCAGACCGATGCCCACGCCATCGAAGATGGAGGAGACTACTCCGTTCTTGGAGGCGAACGACTCTGCACGTCCCAGTACGATGCAGTTGACCACGATCAGCGGGATGAAGATGCCAAGGCTTTCGGCCAGCGCCGGCACGTAGGCATTCATCATCATCTCTATGATGGTCACGAAGGTGGCGATCACCACGATAAATGCAGGGATGCGCACCATGTCGGGGATCACGTTCTTCAACAGTGAGATCACCGCATTGGAGCTGATCAGCACGAACATGGTAGCCAGTCCCATGCTCATCCCGTTGATGGCTGAGCTGGTGGTAGCCAGCGTGGGACACATCCCCAGCAGCAATACGAAGATGGGGTTCTCCTTGATGATGCCATTGATCAGTATCTTTACTTTCTTATTCATTGCTGACTCCTCCTTCCTTTGTTGTTTCGTCTGTTTCATTTTCGGTAGCAGTGGTAGCACCGCTCCAGGCATCTTCCATACTGCCATTGTAGACAGCGTAAGCTCTGTTCACCGCTTCCATGAAAGCACGTGAGGTGATGGTTGATGCGGTGATGGCATCTACGTTACCTCCATCTTTGGTTACGGCGAGAGTTCCCTGTGAGAGATCCCTGCCGATGACTGACTGTCCGGGCTTGGTAGCATCGCGGAACCACTCCGTCATCTTGGAACCCAGTCCCGGTGTCTCGGCATGCTGCAGCACGGCATAGTTGACGATGCGGTGCTCCATGTCGAAGCCCACCATTATTTGTATGTTGCCACTGAAGCCGTTGTTGGAATAGCTGTTAAGGGCGAAGCCCACCAGCTCGTCACCCTGTTTTGCCGGGTAGACCAGCAACGAGTCGCCGCTTTCGTCGGCCATCCGGTAGGCTTCCGCCACCGGATCGTTATCGAAGGCAGGCACCACCTCACTGATGGCATTTTGTAATTTCATTGCCTTTGCTTCGGCAATGGGTGTCGCGGTCATCTTGTTCACCTGAGCCAGCAGCAGTGCCACCGTAAGACAGATGAGCGAGAGCGAAAGGAACATGTTCCTGAAAGATGATTGTAGTTTAGCCATGTTTCACTGCCTCCCCGAATCGTTTAGGTGTGGTATAGGTATTGATAAGCGGTGTGAAGGCGTTCATCAGCAGGATGGCGAACGAGATTCCCTCGGGGTAGGCACCCCAGAGACGAATCGCGACCGTGACGAAGCCGATGCCGACGCCGTAAATGATCATTCCCTTTTTGGTGAGTGGTGAGGTGACATAGTCGGTCGCCATGAAGATTGCCCCGAGCATCAGTCCTCCCGAAAAGAGATGGATTAGGGGGTTGTATTGGGGCAGGGGGTCAATCAGGTAGAGGATGCCGGTGAAAAGTGCCACGGTGGCCAGGATGGTGAGTGGGATGTGCCAGGTGATCACCTTCTTCCAGAGCATGTAGATCAGCCCCAGCAGCAGCGCCGCCGCGCTCATCTCGCCCAGTGAACCGGGTTCCAGCCCCAGGAACATTTGCTGCAGGGCAGGCAGCGTATCGGGTGCCTGCTTCAGCAGAGCCAGCACGGTGGCGGAGCTCACCGCGTCGGTAGTCTCAACAGCCATCGCTGTCGCGGGCCAGCTGGTCATCTGTGCCGGGAAGGATATCAAGAGGAAGATACGTCCCGCGATAGCGGGGTTGAAAATGTTGTTGCCCAGTCCCCCGAACGAGAGCTTCACCACTCCGATGGCGAAGAGCGCACCCAGTGCCAGTATCCATAACGGTAGGCCGGAAGGGACGTTGAAGGCAAGCAGCACGCCGGTAATGATGGCTGAGCCGTCGAGGATGGAGGGCTCCTTCTTCATGACAAACCGCACAATCAGGTATTCAAAACCCACGCAGAAGAGCACCGACAGAGCGGTGATCAGCAGCGCATCGAGGCGGAAGGTATAGATGGCCACCAGGAACGCCGGAATCAGGGCGATCAGGACGGCATACATGTTTTTGGGGATGGTGTCACCGCTGTGCACATGGGGCGAGGGTGAGACGATCAGTTTTTGTTCCATAATCAGTTTTATCCCTTGGTGTTAATTTTTTCTGGCTCTGATAATGCCGTTCACCTTGCTCTTTCCCAGGCGGATGTAATCCAGCAACGGACGATCGGCAGGACAGGTGTAACTGCAGGAGCCGCATTCTATGCAGTCGGTGATAGCGTTCTTCTCAGCCCGGTCCCACACCTCATACTCGGTGAGGTTCATCAACAGGGTGGGGTTGAGACCCATGGGGCAGACCTGCACGCACTTACCGCAACGGATGCAGTCTTTCATCGCCTTGCGTTTTGCTTCCAGTGTGGGTACGACCAGGATGCCTGAAGTTCCTTTGGTGACGGGGACATCGACCGATGCCAGTGCCTTGCCCATCATGGGGCCACCGCTGATCACCTTGCCGGTGCTCTCCGGTAATCCCCCGGCAGCATCGATCAAAGTCGTCAGTGGCGTCCCGATACGTGTTCGCAGGTTGCATGGTCGTTCTACCTCTTTCCCGGTGACTGTTACCACACGCTCTACCAGTGGCTTGTTTTTCTGAACCGCCTCATAGATAGCAAAAAGCGTCCCTACGTTCTGCACCACTGCACCCACCGAGATTGGTAGAGCTCCCGAGGCAACCTGGCGACCTGTAAGGGCGTCAATCAACTGTTTCTCACCTCCCTGTGGGTACTGCACTTTCAATGCCTGTACCTCGATGCCAGGGAACGCTTTTACTTTCTTTGTGAAGAGTGCCACCGCATCTTTCTTGTTGTTCTCGATGCCGATGATGGCACGCTGCACGTTGAGTGCCTTCATCACCAGCGTGATGCCCACCAGGATCTCTTCGCTTTTCTCCATCATCAGCTGATGGTCGGAGGTGAGGTAGGGCTCGCACTCCACCCCATTGATGATCAGTACCTCTGCCTTCATGCCGGGAGGGGGTGTCAGCTTCACGTGGGTGGGGAAGGTGGCGCCACCCATGCCCACGATGCCGGCAGCGGCAATCTTCTCCAGGATCTCTTTCGGGGTGAGGCTGCAATCGCTGATCAGTTGCCCTGAACGGTCGATTTGTTCTTCCCATTCATCCTCCTCCACCTTGATGAAGACGGCGTCGCGTTTGTAACCGCTGGCATCCATCGCCTTGTCGATCTTCAGCACCGTGCCGGAGACCGATGAGTGGATCTGTGCAGAGACAAAACCGACACTCTTGCCGATGAGGGTGCCCACCTTCACCTTGTCGCCCTTTTTGACGACCGGTTGACAGGGTGCCCCGATGTGCTGCGAGAGCGGTATCACCACCTGTGCGGGCACGGAGATGGGTTGTATGGCCATGCCTGCAGAGAGCTTGTTCTCTTTCGGGTGGATGCCGCCGATACGAAAACTCTTTAACATATGTTTTTCTTCTTATGCGGTTGTGGTTGCTTCTTCCTCTTTGGCTGCCGGAGGTGTCTCCTTGCGGGGCGGGAAGTGGAGCTCCAGGATTGAGTGGGTGGGACAGACCACCACGCACTTGCGGCAGAGACGGCATTTATCGTCGTCGATGTATGCCAGATTGTTTTCAATGGTGATGGCGTCGAACGGGCATACCTGCTGGCATTTACCGCAGCCGATACAGGCTACGTTACAGGCTTTCTTTGCTACGGCACCCTTGTCCTTGTTGACGCAGCTAACGTAGATGCGGCGCGACTTGGGACCTTGTTTGCGAAGTTCGATGATATCCTTGGGGCAGGCTCTAACGCAAGCACCACAGGCGGTGCACTTGTCCTCCACAACTTCGGGCAGCAACGTCAGCGGGTTGATGTGGATGGCGTCAAACGTGCAGGATTCCTCACAGTCGCCAAGGCCCAGGCAGCCGAAGGAGCAACCGGTGTCACCACCGTAGAGGGCGGCAGCGATGGAGCATTTGGAGGCTCCATCGTAAAGGTTGAGGCGGGGACGCTCCTCGCAGGTGCCGCTGCAGCGCACCACCGCGATCTTCTTCGCTGTTTTGGAGGCCGTTTGACCCAGAATTTCGGCTACCCGCTCCATGGTAACCTGTCCCCCTACGGGACAGTTGAGCCCCTCCAGTGAATCGGCCTTTACACAGGCGGCAGCAAAGGCTGCACAGCCGGGAAAGCCACAGCCACCGCAGTTAGCGGCGGGAAGGGCATCCTGCACCTCCTGGATGCGGGGGTCCTCTTCCACTTTAAACTTCTGACTCACGAGGTATAGGATGCCGGCGCTTCCGGCGCCAATGGCGCCCAACGTGGCTACGGCAGTAAGGATTACACTCATAATTGCTGATTAATGGTTTTTTTTAATACTGAATTGAAAGGTATGAGCCATGCTGTTACGGAACAGATAGAGGAGCAGGTAGTAGGGTGCCAGGGCCAGCAGCGCGCTGAGTGCCGCCTCTGTCTCACTGAAGTGCCAGACGCTTGTGGTTAGTACAAGCATGGCAATGAGGATCAACAGCGGAAGTATGAATGCCCAGAAGACCGCTTTGTAGCCAATTGATTCTTTACCTTCAATGATCACCTGCTCATGAAGGGTGAATTGCCCGGAGTGGTCGGGGATGTCGACAAGCTTCTCCTTAGAGTCGGATGCCATACAGGCTCCCTTGGCGTGGCAACTGCTGCAGGCTGATTGTTGCAGGATGCGAACGGTTATCTTCTCCCCGCTGATTTGTTCAATGATTCCCTTGTGTGTGATCATGAAACGATGGTTTTTTTCAGACGTACCCTTTTCTCTTTCCAATGGATTCGCAAAGTTAAGGATTATTTTCGGGAATTGCGCCTCTTTTTTTGAACATAAAAGGGCCTTTGATTGTTAATGTGCGCTTTTCCCCCGATCTCCGTATCTTAAGGCTGAATGCGATGTAGAATCTCCTTTGGATCCCCACTCACCGCCTCCTGCAGCAGGTCGATTCAATAATTCTCCCCTGTAGAGTTACTTAATCCTCTTTTTAGCTCCTCGCGGGCGAACATTTAGGCTTCCAAATTTGTTAAAAAGTGAAATTGCCGCTTTAAGCAACCATATTAAACAAAACATATTTAAACCACTTAACCCGTATGATTTTCGACATTGAAATGATTCGCAGGGTCTATGCGAATTTGCCCGAAAGAATTAAAAAAGCCAAAGAGAACCTGCAACGTCCGTTGACGCTCACTGAGAAGATATTGTTCTCTCATCTCTCCCCAGGAGTACCCCTGATCAACTACAAGCGTGCATCCGACTATGTGGATTTTGCCCCTGACAGGGTGGCGATGCAGGATGCCACAGCGCAGATGGCCCTGTTGCAGTTGATGAATTCCGGCCGCACCAGTGTGGCGGTACCCTCCACGGTGCATTGTGACCACTTGATACAGGCCTACCGCAATGCTGAGACCGACCTGGAGACTGCAAACGTCACCAACCGTGAGGTCTACGAGTTCCTGCGGGATGTCTCCAACAGATACGGCATTGGTTTCTGGAAACCGGGTGCCGGCATCATTCACCAGGTGGTGCTTGAGAACTACGCATTCCCGGGAGGAATGATGGTGGGTACCGATTCCCACACACCCAATGCCGGCGGACTGGGTATGATCGCTATCGGTGTGGGTGGAGCCGACGCCGTGGATGTGATGGCCGGTCTGCCCTGGGAGCTGAAGATGCCCAAATTAATTGGTGTGAAGCTCACCGGAAAGCTTTCCGGATGGAGTGCCCCCAAGGATGTGATCCTCAAGGTGGCCGGTATCCTCACCGTAAAGGGAGGCACCAACGCCATCATCGAGTACTTCGGTGAGGGGGCTGCATCTCTCTCGGCAACAGGAAAAGGCACCATCTGCAACATGGGTGCCGAGGTGGGAGCAACCACCTCCATCTTCCCCTTCGACGAGAAGTCTGCCCAATATCTTGAAAGTACCGGGCGCAAGGATGTAGCCGACGAGGCACGTCGCATCATGGAGCATCTGCAGCCTGATCCGGAGGTGATGGCCGATCCTGCACAATATTATGACCAGCTGATCGAGATCGATCTCTCCGCGCTGGAACCTCATATCAACGGTCCTTTTACCCCCGACGCAGCTTATACCATTTCCGAGTTTGGCGAGGTGGTGCGTAAGAACAACTACCCCCGCAAGATGGAGGTAGGGCTCATCGGTTCCTGCACCAACTCTTCATACGAAGATCTCACCCGTGCAGTCTCCATCGTACAGTATGCACGTGAAAAGGGAGTGCCCGTGAAGGCACAGTTCCTGATCAACCCCGGCTCAGAACAGATACGCTACACTGCCGAACGCGATGGCATCCTTGAGGAGTTTGACAGGGCGGGCGCCACCATCATCGCCAACGCCTGCGGTCCCTGTATCGGACAGTGGAAACGTGATGATGTGGCAGACAACCGTCCCAACTCCATCGTCACCTCTTTCAACCGTAACTTTGCCAAACGCAACGACGGTAATCCCAATACACATGCTTTTGTCACCTCTCCCGAACTGGTGGCTGCACTCACCATTGCCGGTGATCTCTGCTTCAATCCGCTTACCGACACACTACTCAACGACAAGGGGGAAGCCGTGAAATTACCCGAGCCGAAAGGCTTTGAGATGCCCCCCCTGGGATATGAGGTGAAGGATGCCGGTTACCTGGCTCCCTCCCCGGAGGCTGCTGTGGAGGTGACCATCGACCCGCAGTCGAATCGTCTGCAGAAGCTGGAGCCCTTCTCCGCCTGGGACGGGAAGGACTATGCTGACCTGCCGCTGCTCATCAGGGTGCAGGGTAAGTGTACCACTGACCATATCTCGATGGCCGGTCCATGGCTCCGCTATCGCGGTCACCTCGACAATATCTCCGACAACATGCTCATAGGGGCTGTCAACAGTTTCAATGAACAGACCAATGCGGTACTCGACCCTGAGACGCTGGAATATATGCCGGTACCGGCACTGGCCCGTAAGTTCAAGAGTAAAGGGGTAGGCTCCATTGTGGTCGCTGAAGAGAATTACGGCGAAGGATCCAGTCGTGAACATGCAGCCATGGAGCCACGTCACCTCAATGTGAAGGTGATTTTGGTTAAGTCGTTCGCCCGTATTCACGAAACCAACTTGAAGAAACAGGGTATGCTGGCGCTCACCTTTGTCAACAAGGAGGATTATAACAAGGTACAGGAACGCGACAAGATCAGCGTGGTTGGCCTTAGCGAATTTGCACCCGGCCGGAACCTTACCATTGAGTTGTTGCATGCCGATGGCAAGAAGGATCGCTTCGAGGCGGCTCACACCTACAACGAGCAGCAGATAGAGTGGTTCAAGGCCGGTAGTGCTCTGAATGCGATGAGGAGATAACCAAACCCCAATAAGAATAACAATGCAGATAACGAAACAGGGCGAGCGGCTTCTGGTACCCGACAGGCCGGTGATTCCCTTTATCGAGGGCGATGGCATCGGTAAAGAGATCACCCCCCATGTGCAGCAAATTATTGATGCTGCTGTGGCGAAAGCTTACGGTGAAAACCGCCGCATAGAGTGGCGCGAGGTGCTGGCCGGAGAGAAAGCGTTCAACGCCGTGGGCAGTTGGTTGCCTGAAGAGACGATGGAGGCTTTCCGCACCCACATGGTGGGGATTAAAGGGCCGCTCACGACACCCATCGGAGAGGGGATCCGCTCGCTCAACGTGGCACTACGCCAGGAGCTGGATCTCTACGTATGTCTGCGACCGGTACGCTGGTTTAAAGGGGTCGCTACCCCGCTGCTGCACCCTGAGAAGGTGCATGTCACCATCTTCCGCGAGAACACGGAGGATATCTATGCCGGCATCGAGTGGGCAGCAGGTACACCGGAACTGAAGAAGGTGCTCCGATTTCTACAAGAGGAGATGGGAGTGGCGAAGATTCGTTTCCCCGAGACCACCTCGCTTGGTGTGAAACCTGTATCACTGGAGGGTACCGAGCGATTGGTGCGCGCCGCCATCGAGTATGCGTTGGAGCATGGGCTGCCTTCTGTGACACTGGTCCACAAGGGCAACATCATGAAGTTTACCGAGGGTGGTTTCAAGAAGTGGGGTTATGCCCTTGCGGAAAGGGAGTTCCCTGACCGCACCTTCACCGAACACAAGTTTCGCCAGATAGAGGCGGAACGTGGTCTGGAGCAGGCGGTAGAGGAATACAACCAGGCGGTCGCCTCGGGAAAGGTGTTCATCAAGGATGTGATCGCCGACGCGTTTCTGCAGAACACGCTCCTCAAGCCGGAGGAGTATGCCGTGGTGGCTACGCTCAACCTCAATGGCGACTATATTTCCGATCAGCTGGCGGCCATGGTGGGCGGCATCGGCATCGCGCCGGGAGCCAACATCAATTATGACACCGGTCATGCCATCTTTGAAGCAACGCACGGCACGGCCCCTGACATCGTCGGGAAGGGAAAGGCCAATCCCTGCTCCATGTTGCTCTCGGGGGTGATGATGCTGGAGTACATGGGATGGCACGAAGCGGGTGCACTGATCACAACCTCGCTTGAGAAACTCTTTGCGGATGGATATGCTACCGCCGACCTGGCTCGTTTCATGGAACACGGGAAAGCACTTACCACAGCTCAGTTTGCACAAAAAGTGACCGAAACCATTAAAATATGATGATTCGAACAAACAAAATGACTTGAAAGACTGTTATTTCAGCATTCTCTAACCATTGCCCAACATTTTCACATTGCTAACATTTTAACAATCAAAACATATCTAAAGATGAATAATGAACAAATAACGAAGACTTTATCTGACTCCATTGCCTTCACCAGCAACATTGACAAGGAACTCTTTACAAAAATGGGGGTGAAGCGCGGTCTGCGCAACGAGGATCACTCCGGTGTGCTGGCTGGACTCACTCGTGTGGGTGATGTGGTGGGCTATGAACGTCAGGAGGATGGTACCCTCAAGCCTGTACCGGGTAAACTCTACTACCGTGGGTTGGATGTGGAGGAGTTGGTGAAAGGTGTACAGTCTGAAAACAGGCTCGGTTTTGAGGAGACTGCTTTCCTGCTGCTCTCCGGTCGCCTCCCCAGCAAGGAGGAGTTGGATTCCGTGAACAGCTTAATCGCACAGACCATGCCGCTGAACCACCTGGCCACCATGAACATCCTTTCGCTGAAGGGGAAGAACATCATGAACATTCTTGCCAGAAGCGTCCTGGAGCTCTATGCCTACGACGATAATCCAGATGACATCTCACCCGACAACCTGGTACGTCAGTCGCTGAACCTGATAGCCAAGTTCCCCACCATCATTGCCTATGCATATCAGGTGATGCGTCATGATCAGATGGGCCGTTCGCTGCACATCCGTCATCCCTACGAAGATCGCTCCGTGGCCGAAAACTTCCTCTTCATGATGAAGGGACGCGACAATTACACCGAACTGGATGTGAAGATCCTCGACCTGGCACTGATACTGCATGCCGAGCACGGCGGTGGTAACAACTCCACCTTCTCGGTACGTGTCACCAGTTCTACCGAGACCGACACCTACTCGGCCATCGCTGCCGGTATCGGTTCTCTGAAGGGGCCCCTGCATGGTGGTGCCAACATCAAGGTGCAGGGTATGCTGGAAGATATGAAACAGAATGTGAGTGACTGGACCAGTAAGGAGCAAATCGATGCCTACCTGACCAAGATACTGAAAAAGGAGGCCTACGACCGTACCGGTCTCATCTATGGCATCGGCCACGCCGTCTACACCGTGAGCGACCCGCGTGCTGACCTGCTGAAGGGAATGGCACGTGAACTGGCCCGCGAGAAAGGACGTGAAGAGGAGTTCAACTTCATGGAGTTGATCGAGGAGCGTGCAGTTGATGTGTTCCTGGGCTTCAAGAAACAGACTGCCAAGGCACGCACCTGCATCAACGTTGACTTCTACTCCGGCTTCGTTTATGACGCCATCGGTCTGCCTGCAGAGGTCTTCACACCACTGTTTGCCATGGCCCGTATCGTGGGCTGGTCGGCACACCGCATCGAGGAGATGAACTTCGCCAGCAAACGTTTGATCCGTCCGGCCTACAAGAACGTTCGGGAGAAACAACCATTTGTACCCATCAACGAAAGATAAAGAAATCGCATGCAGAAGATACAAGTAACCAATCCGGTGGTTGAGCTGGATGGTGATGAAATGACTAGAATTATCTGGTCATTTATCAAAGAGGAGCTGATCCTTCCCTATCTCGACCTTGATATCAAGTATTACGACCTGAGCATCCAGCACCGTGATGCCACCAACGACCAGGTGACAATTGATGCCGCTGAGGCAATCAAGAAGTACAACGTGGGCATCAAGTGCGCTACCATCACGCCCGATGAGGCACGGGTGGAGGAGTTCGGGCTGAAACAGATGTGGCGTTCGCCCAACGGTACCATCCGCAACATCGTGGGGGGGACCGTCTTCCGCGAGCCGATCATCTGCTCAAACATCCCCCGCTACGTGCAGGGGTGGACTGAGCCGATCATCATTGGTCGTCATGCTTTTGGCGATCAGTATCGTGCTACCGACAAGGTGATCAAGGGGAAGGGAAAGCTAACACTCACTTTCACTGCCGAGGATGGTGAACAGACCAGCTGGGAGGTGTATGACTTCAAGGGTGACGGCGTGGCGATGGCGATGTACAACACCGATGAATCGATCTACGGCTTCGCTCGTTCCTCTTTCCAGATGGCGCTGACCAAAGGCTATCCGCTCTACATGTCGACGAAGAACACCATCCTGAAGGCTTACGACGGCCGCTTCAAGGATATCTTCCAGGAGGTGTACGAGACTGAATTCAAGGATGCGTTCGCGAAGGCAGGCATCACCTACGAGCACCGGCTGATCGACGACATGGTGGCATCCGCCATGAAGTGGAACGGCGGTTTCGTCTGGGCCTGCAAGAACTACGACGGCGATGTGCAGTCCGACACCGTGGCCCAGGGATTCGGTTCGCTGGGGATGATGTCCTCCGTGTTGGTGACACCCGATGGCAAGACGGTGGAGGCCGAAGCGGCCCACGGCACGGTAACGCGCCACTATCGCCAGCATCAGCAGGGCAAGGAGACCAGCACCAACCCCATCGCCTCCATCTTTGCCTGGACGCGAGGACTGGCTCATCGCGGCAAGCTGGACAACAACCAGCCGCTCATCGACTTCTGTAACAAGCTCGAGCAGGTATGCATTGAAACGGTGGAGGGAGGTGAGATGACCAAGGACCTGGCACTTCTCGTGCATGGCAACGATGCACCGCGCGATAGCTGGCTCACCACGCAGCAGTTCCTGCAGGCACTGAAAAGGAATCTGGAGAAAAGTTTTTAGTTTTTAGCTATTGCTATCAGATTTTCTCTGGTTATAAAAAACAAAGGGCAGTCCGTGCGGGCTGCCCTTGTTGTTTTGAAAACGAAAGTAATCGATTGTCAATCTTCCTTCTCCTGCTCCTCGTAAGCCTTAAGCAGTTTCTCTTGCACATCGGAGGGCACCAGCTCATAGCTGGCGAACTTCATGGTGAAGGAGGCCCTGCCACCGGAGAGGGAGCTGAGAGAGGTGGAGTAGTTGTTCATCTCTTTCAAGGGCACACGTGCCTTCAGCTTCTCAAAACCTTTTTCACTCTCCATGCCCATGATCATGGCACGACGTCCCTGCAGGTCGCTCATCACATCACCCATGTAATCTCCCGGAACGGATACCGTTACATCATATACCGGTTCCAGAATTTTTGGGCCTGCGTTCTTAAAGGCGGTGCTGAAAGCGTTCCTGCCTGCCAGCATGAAGGAGATTTCGTTCGAGTCCACCGGGTGCATCTTGCCGTCGTAGACGATCACCCGCACGTCACGAGCGTATGAGCCGGTAAGCGGTCCCTGCTCCATGCGACCCATGATTCCCTTCAGAATCGCCGGCAGGAAGCGGGTGTCGATGGCACCACCCACGATGCTGTTCACGAAGACCAGCTTGCCGCCCCAGTCAAGTTCAATCACCTGCGTGTCGCGGTTCTGTACTTTGAACTCCTGTCCGTTGAAGCGGTAGACTTCCGGCATGGGCAGCCCTTCACTGTAAGGCTCTACAATCAGGTGTACCTCGCCGAACTGACCGGCGCCACCCGACTGCTTCTTATGCCGGTAGTCGGCACGTGCCGTTTTGGTGATGGTCTCACGGTAGGGTATTTTCGGTTCCAGGTATTCGACCTCTATCTTATCGTTGTTTTCCAGACGCCATTTGAGGGTACGCAGGTGGAACTCACCCTGACCCGATACGATGGTTTGCTTCAGTTCCTTGGAGACCTCAACGATCCATGTGGGATCCTCCTCCTTCATGCGGGTGAGCGCCTCGCTCATCTTCTCGGAGTTGGATTCGTTCACCGCACGGATGGCACGACGATATCGCGGTTCCGGGTATTTGATGAAGTTGAACCGGTTGTCGATCCCCTTTGCGTTGAGGGTGTTGCCGGTTCGCACGTCCTTCAGCTTCACAGCGGCACCGATGCTGCCGGCATGCAGCTCCTCCGCCTTGGTGCGGATCTGTCCCGCCACGGTATAGAGCTGTGCCAGTCGTTCCTTCGAGGAGCGGTCGCTGTTGGCCAGGTCATCACCTTCCTTTACGGTACCCGACATCACCTTGAAGTAGGAAACTTCACCGATATGGGGTTCTACGGTGGTCTTGAAGAAGAAAAGGCTGGCGGATGCAGTGGCATCGGGTTTCACCTCTTCCCCTTCACTGTTGAGGGGAGCCGGCATTTCATTCGGCGAGGGGGCCACCATGTTGAGGAAGTTCATGACACGGTGCACCGCCATGTTTTTTTCTGCGGAAGCACAGAAGAGCGGGAAGAGAGTGTGGTCGAGCATCCCCTTGTGGATGCCGTCGCGCATCTCCTCTTCAGTGAGCGATCCCTGGTCGAAGTACTTCTCCATCAATCCCTCGTCATTCTCTGCGGCCGCTTCGAGCAGTACCTGGTAATAATCGCCGGCCCGTTCCTTCTCACTGTCGGGAATCTCCAGCACCTCCGGGGCGGTAGCTCCAGGTTTCCATTTGTAGAACTTCTGTTTCAGCACATCAACGATGCCGTCGAAGGAGCTGCCGCTGCCTGTTGGGTATTGCACCGGCACCACCTTGTTGCCGTAGAACTCGCGGAGCCCTGCCAGCGTGTTGTCATAATCGGCCTTGTCGTGGTCCATCTGGTTCACCAGCAGCACCATCGGTTTCTTCAATTCATCCACGTAGCGGAACTGATTCACGGTGCCCACCTCCACGCCGTTGGCGGCATCAATCAACATCAGCGCCATATCGGTCACATGAAGTGCGGAGATCACTCCCCCTACAAAATCATCCGATCCGGGGCAGTCGATAAAGTTCATCAACTTATCTTTCCACTCGTAAGAGAAGACGGTGGAGAATACCGAGTAGCCATAATCCTTCTCCACCGGGAAGTAGTCGCTCACGCTGTTCTTCCCATCCACGGATCCGCGTCGTTTTATCAGACCACTCTCGAAGAGCATGGCCTCTGCGAGGGTGGTCTTACCTGATCCGGCATTGCCAATGACAGCAATGTTCTTGATTTCGTTTGTTTTGTACACTTTCATATGATTTATTTATTTAATAAGTTAGGTGAATGTCACGTCTCAAAGGAGTGAATTTATGTGAGAATTCTCTTATATTAGTTTCATGATTAGAATCTTATTAAGTATTTAAAGTTTACCGGCGGCTAAAACATTCAATACCTCCCTCACTCCGGTGCGAAAAAAACGTGATGGCAGGGGTGCGGCGGTATGAAAAATGACTTTGCAACGGCCTGAGACCGGCAAAGTCAACCTGTCGTGATCAGCGTTGCAATTTATAAAATAAGGATGACAAAGAGAAATGTTACGGTTATGTTTTATAACATATCAAATTGGCAGGGTAGCGAGTAGATCTGAAGGTAAACATTTACCGCTGTCAGTTGTTAATAAACCTGTCAGCGCCAGCCTCTACCACATTCGGGAGGGTGGCAACCACACCAAAAAATGAGATATCCAACAACCTAAAGAACAATCAATGAAACCCTATTACAGTCAGCCGGCAGAAGAATTGTTGCGGCAACTCAATGCGAATGCCGATACCGGACTATCAGATGAGGAAGTGAAACAACGCCTCGCAACCCATGGTCCCAATGAGCTTCAGTCGGCAAAGCAGAAATCGCTGGTTGCCATTTTCTTCGAGCAGTTCAAAAGCAGCATGGTGGTGATCCTCTTCATTGCAGCCATCGTATCGGGTGTGATTGGCGTGATGCATCATGAGGGGCTGACCGAGAGCTACGTGATCCTTGCCATCCTGATCATCAATGCGATTATCGGAACGGTACAGGAGCGGAAGGCACAGTCGTCACTCGAAGCACTCAACCGCATGAGTGCACCCCAGACCAAGGTGTTGCGTGGAGGACAGGTGGCGGAGGTGGTATCCACCGCCATCGTGCCGGGCGACATCGTGATCCTCGATACAGGTGACATCATCCCGGCCGATTTGAGGCTGCTGGAGGCGGTGAACATGAAGGTGCAAGAGTCGGCCCTCACCGGCGAGTCGGTGCCGGTGGAGAAGCATCACGGGCTGCTGGAGGAGGGTGAGGTGCCGCTGGGTGACCGTGACAACATGGCATTTTCTACCAGCGTAGTGACCTATGGCCGTGGAAAAGGAGTCGTGGTGGGTACCGGCATGCAGACTGAGGTGGGTAAGATCGCCCATATGCTGCAACATACCGAGAACACCGACACCCCCATGGGCAAGCGGCTCCATCAGCTGGGCCGCATCCTGGGCTACGTGGCGCTGGGCATCTGTGCCCTGATCTTCGGCGTGGGCATCCTCTATGGAAACGACTGGCTGGAGATGCTGATGATGGCGGTGAGCCTCGCAGTGGCGGCCATTCCCGAGGGGCTGCAGATCGTCTCCACCATCGTGCTGGCCATAGGCGTACAGCGACTGGTGAAGCAGAACGCCATCGTGCGTACCCTCCCCTCAGTGGAGACGCTGGGCAGCACCACGGTGATCTGCTCCGACAAGACCGGTACGCTCACACAAAATAAGATGACCATCGTGGAAGGATGGAGTGGCGGCAACCGCATCGACTTCCGCAATGCACCGCTGCCGGAGGAGCTCGACAAAGATGAACGGATGCTGCTGATGAGCTCGCTGCTCTGTACCGATGCCCATCTGAAGATGACTGAAGAGAGAACCCATGAGACGGCAGGTGATCCCACCGAGACTGCAATCGTGGATGCGGCACTGGAGCTGAAAATGAACAAGAACGAACTGGAAAAGCTATATCCCCGACAGGAGGAGGTCCCCTTCGACTCGGAACGAAAGCGTATGGCCACCATCAACCGGATGGAGGAGGGTCAGCTCCGCGTCAATGTGAAGGGAGGACTCGACGAAGTGCTGGCAGTCACCACCGGCATACTGATGCATGGCAAGGTTCGTCCCCTTACCGACGAAGACCGGTCGACCATCCTGGAGGAGAACCATCGCATGGCACAGTCGGCACTGCGTGTGTTGGCAGTAGCCTATCGCGACATCGACGCACTGCCTGCAGAGGTGAGTGCTGAGACGGTAGAAAAGGAGCTGGTATTTGTTGGTTTGCTCGGACTGATAGACCCTGCCCGTCCCGAGGTTGTGGAGGCTGTGAAGAAGTGCCGTACGGCCGGCATCCGTCCCGTGATGATTACAGGCGACCACAAGGTGACCGCTGTGGCCATTGCCGATGAGATTGGTATCTTCAACGAAGGAGATCGTGCCATCACCGGCAGCGACCTGGCTGCGATGTCCGACGAGTCGCTGCGGCGTGATGTGAAGGACTATTCAGTATACGCGCGGGTGGCACCCGAGCACAAGGTGCGCATTGTCCAGGCCTGGCAGTCGCAGGGCCAGATTGTGGCGATGACCGGTGACGGTGTGAACGACGCCCCGGCACTGAAACAGGCCGACATCGGGGTCTCAATGGGTATCGTGGGCACCGAGGTGGCCAAGGATGCCTCCGACGTGATCCTTACCGACGATAACTTCGCCACCATCGTGGGGGCAGTGGAGGAGGGACGCCGCATCTACGACAACATCCTCAAGGCAATTCAATTCCTGCTCTCGGCCAACGTGGGCGAGGTGCTGCTGATCTTCATCGCCTCCATCTTCAATATCGGCAACCCGCTCACCCCGATCCTGATCCTCTGGATCAACCTGGTGACCGACAGCTTGCCGGCACTCGCCCTCAGCATGGATCCTGCCGAGAAAGATATCATGACCCGTCGTCCGCGCGATCCAAAACAGGGATTCTTCACCAAGGGAATGATCTGGCGCATCTTCTACCAGGGTGCCACCATTGGCCTCATCTCATTGGTTGCCTATTTGATCGGACGTCGCGATGGCATACAGGCAGGCCTGGAAGACCCTGAAGTTTTGGGCCGCACCATGGCATTTGCCGTACTTGGATTCTCCCAGCTGCTGCACGTGCGAAATCTGCATTCCAACAAACGCTCATCTTTCCGTACCAGTATCTTCAGCAACCTGCCATTGCTGGGCGCTATCTTCCTTTCGGCCCTGCTGCTGCTGGCGGTATTGCTGATTCCGGCCGTAAGCCGCATCTTCGGGGTGATTCCGATGGACAGCATCCATTGGCTCTATGTGGGTGCACTCTCACTGGTTCCAATCCTGGTGGTTGAGCTGGTAAAATTGTTGCGACTCAACCATACGAAAGATGAATACTGATTACTGAAGAAAAGTCAAAGCAATTTAAAAAAAATATAAATATGCTCATCTTGGTGTACAATGTGCATCAATGAGCATATTTTTTTGTATTTTTGGATATCTAAGTGCACACGCTTTCCCGAGATCCGTTATAGTTCCAACAATTCAGGTTATGCCGGGTTATCATCTCTGGAATGTAAAAACTAAATTCTATGGAAAATATAAATGAGGCCTTAACCCTGCTGGCTATAGGGATGATCATGGTATTTCTTATCCTCACCCTTGTGGTGGGGGTGGGCAACCTGGTAATCGGGATTACCAACCGGTATATCAGGGAGGCAACACAGCCGGCAAAGGCTACCGGTGGGGGTAAGGCAATTCAACCCCGCAAACTGGCAGCAATCGCTGCCGTGGTAGATGTGATCACCCGTGGAAAAGGGAGGGTCGACTCCATCGAGAAGCGATAAGAACCAAAACAAATCAAACAATATTTTATGGCAAAAGAGATTAAATTCAGTCTCCTCTACAGAGACATGTGGCAATCGTCAGGAAAGTATGTCCCCACGGTGGAACAGCTCACCGAGGTGGCTCCCGCGATCATTGAGATGGGTTGTTTCGCCCGCGTGGAAACCAATGGCGGCGGCTTCGAACAGATTAACCTGCTGTTCGGTGAAAACCCCAACAAGGCGGTGCGCGACTGGACACAGCCCTTCAACGATGCCGGCATCCAGACCCACATGCTGGAGAGGGGATTGAACGGCATCCGGATGAGCCCCGTGCCATCGGATGTACGGCGACTGATGTTCCGGGTGAAGAAGCAGCAGGGCACCGATATCGCCCGTTCGTTCGACGGTCTGAATGATCCTCGCAACCTGAAGGATTCTATTGTTTTCGCGAAGGAGGCAGGCATGATCTCACAAGCGGCGCTCAGCCTCACCGTCTCACCGGTACACACGGTGAAATACTACACCGAACTGGCTGATACGCTGATCGGGATGGGTGCCGATGAGATCTGCATCAAGGACATGGCAGGTGTGGGACGTCCCGCCACCATCGGGCGGATCATCAAGCAAATCAAGGAGAAACATGCCAACATTCCTGTCACCTACCACGGCCATGCCGGTCCCGGTTTCCAGATGGCTTCCATCCTGGAGGCAGCTCATGCCGGTGTGGAGTATATCGACGTGGCAATGGAGCCTCTCTCCTGGGGTACCGGCCATGCCGACCTGCTGGCGGTACAGGCCATGTTGAAAGATGCCGGCTTCAAGGTGCCTGAGATCAACATGAAGGCCTATATGAAGGTGCGTTCCCTCACGCAGAAGTTCATGGATGATTTCCTGGGTTACTACATCGACTCCAAGAACAGGGTGATGAACTCGCTGTTGATCGGTCCCGGTCTGCCCGGTGGCATGATGGGCAGCCTGATGGCCGACCTGGAGAACAACCTCGCCTCTCTGAACCGCTGGAAGGTGAAGAACGGCCAACCCGAGCTGACGCAGGATGACCTGTTGGTCAAGCTGTTCGACGAGGTGACCCATGTGTGGCCCATGGTGGGTTATCCACCATTGGTGACCCCCTACAGCCAGTACGTGAAGAACCTGGCGCTGATGAACGTGTTGCAGCTCGAGAAGGGCAAGGAGCGCTGGTCGATGATCGCCGACAACATCTGGGATATGATCCTCGGCAAGTCGGGCAAGCTGCCCGGTGAGCCGGCCCCCGAGATCGTGGCGATGGCGAAGGAGCAGGGCCGTGAGTTCTACACCGGCAATCCTCAGGAGCTCTACCCCGACAAGCTGGACAGCTTCCGTGCAGAGATGAAACAAAACAACTGGGAGCTGGGCCAGGATGAGGAGGAACTCTTCGAGTTGGCGATGCATCCCGAACAGTACCGTGCCTACAAGTCGGGTGAAGCCAAGAAGGCTTTCGAAGCTGACCTGGCAAAACGCAAGGCAGAGGTAAGCGCACCGGCTGAAACAAACGGGGCTCCTGCTGCTGCAGTAACCTCATCCGTAGCAGAGAGTCAGTCATTCATGCCGAAACAGCTGGTGGTGAATGTGGACAACGAGGAGTTCGTGGTCAACATCTCCTATCCGGGGAGTGGCAACAGCAGCGCACAAGCAGCACCAAAAGAGAATGTCTCCGCTGCCCCGGTGGCAGCAGCCCCGGTAACGGGTGATGTGAAGGAGGTGCTCTCACCGCTGGAAGGGAAGTTCTTTCTCACCAAGGAGTCGTCAGAGAGCCCCCTGAAGGTGGGAGATAGCGTGAAGGAGGGCGACCTGATTGGCTACATTGAGTCGATGAAGACCTACAACGCCGTCACTGCCGAAGTGAGTGGCAGGGTTACCGAGATCTGCTTCGACAACGGTGCCTCGGTCGATGAGGATGACACGCTGGTTAAACTGCAATAGGCATGGGAGATATTTTTTCCAACATCGCGGAGATGACCGGGTTCAGCACCATGGGGTGGGAGACCATCCTGATGTGGCTGATCGCCTTTGTGCTGCTCTACCTGGGCATCAAAAAACAGTATGAGCCGTTGCTGCTGGTGCCCATCGGCTTCGGTGTGCTGCTGGCCAACCTGCCGGGGGCAGGGCTGGGCATCGTAGACACATCGCTGGTGCACAACGCCGACGGCAGCTACATGAGCCTGCTCGATATCGCCGACCAGCATGGCATCATGAACTTCCTCTATTTTGCCCTGATCAAGACCGGCATCCTGCCCCCCATCATCTTCATGGGGGTGGGTGTGCTGACCGACTTCGGGCCGATGTTGCGCAACCTGAAGCTCTCCCTCTTCGGGGGAGCGGCTCAGCTGGGCATCTTCTCGGTGCTGATGGGTGCGGTGCTGATGGGCTTCACCCTGCCGGAGGCTGCCTCACTCGGCATCATCGGCGGTGCCGACGGCCCTACGGCCATCTACACCACCATCAAGCTGGCACCCCACCTGCTGGGGCCCATCGCCATTGCCGCCTACTCCTACATGGCGCTGGTGCCGGTGATCATCCCCTTCATCGCGAAGCTGCTGATGACCGAGAAGGAGTTCAAGATTCACATGAAGAAGATGGACAAGCAGTATCCGCCGAAGCATGAGATCAAGCATATGAAGACGGTGAAGATCATCTTTCCCATCGTGCTGGGGGTAATTGTCTCGGTGTTGGTGCCCTCCTCGGCACCGCTGCTGGGGATGTTGCTCTTCGGCAACCTGGTGAAGGAGATCGGTTCCAGTACCGGTCGCCTGGCCGATGCTGCCTCCGGGCCCATCATGAACACCGCTACCATCTTCCTCGGCCTCACTGTGGGGGCAACCATGACCTCAGAGGTGTTCCTGTCGTTACAGACGCTGGGTATCATTGTGGGGGGGCTGCTCGCCTTTGGTGTCTCGGTAGCGGGGGGTATCTTCGCCGTGAAAGGATACAATCTTTTCTCGAAGAAGAAGATCAATCCGCTGGTGGGTGCTACCGGACTGAGTGCCGTGCCGATGGCTTCACGCGTAGCCAACGATGTGGCGTTAAAGTATGACAAGTCGAACCATATCCTGCAGTACTGCATGGCCAGCAATGTTTCCGGCGTGATCGGATCGGCAGTTGCTGCCGGGGTGCTGATCTCCTTTCTGGGATAATTTCTTAATATAAGCGCAACGAAAGCAGAGACTTCCGATGTCTCTGCTTTCGTTGCACTCATTTTGCAGCAACCCTAAAAAGGGGCACACAAAAATCTTATTTTTCGATCACCTCACGAATTGCTTGCCCTATGAGGGGGATGCCGCGGCGGATGGTTTCCGCATCTGTGTTGCAGAATGAGACCCGCATGTGGTCGTTCTGTTGTCCGGCGGGATCAAAGGTCTTGCCGGTTACGAAGACCACCCCTTTCTCGATGGCTCTCTTCAGAATGGTGGTGGAATCGCTCCCCTTTGGCAGCTGCAGCCAGGTGTAGAAGCCTCCGCGCGGTCGCTCGAAGGTGACATATTCGGGTAGGTGTGCTTCCAGTGCCGTGATCATCGTTTCCCCTCTTTTTTTGTACTCCTCCCGCACGCGGGCGGCATAACGGTATATCTCCCCGCTGCGGATGAACTTATCTGCGATCACCTGCGAGAGAGAGGGGGAGCAGGCGTCGATCGACTGCTTGATCAGTTCACACTTGCGATAAATCGCCTCCGGTACCAACATCCATCCCAGTCTCAAGCCCGGGCCCAGTATCTTGGAGAAGGAGCCGGTGAAGCATATATCAATCCCCTCCGGGTTGAGCGCCTTGAGGTTCTTCATTTCCGGCAGATCCTCCTCGTGAAACCAGATGTCGCTGTACACATCATCTTCGATCACCGGTATGTTCCTTCCTTGCAACAGCGCGATCATCTGTTGCTTCACCTCCATCGAGTAGATGATGCCCGCCGGGTTGTGGAAGTTGGGTGCAAAATAGAGGAACTTGGGCAGCGGAGCATCACTGTTCAGCTCCTTTGCCAGCAATGATATATCCATCCCGTCGCCCCTAAGCGGGATGGCTTGCAGCTCCGCCTGACAAGCGCGAAAGGCAGAAAGTGCCCCGATAAAGGAGGGGTTCTCCACCACTACCCGGTCCCCCGGGTCAATGAATGCCCTCGCCAGGATATGAATCGCCTGCAGCGATCCGGTGGTGATCAGCAACCGGTTTTCCTTCACCGGCAGTCCCTTTGTTTCCAGGTAGCCTGAGAGTGACTCGAGCAGTGAGGGGAGTCCGCTCGTGGGACCGTACTGCAAGGCGGTTTGCTTCTCACTTTTGGTGAGGCTGTTGTAGATGCGATCCATCTCGTCGAGCGGGAAGAGTTCGTTGCCCGGCATCCCTCCGGCGAAGGAGATGATGTCTGGTGCGGAGGCGAGGCTCATCAGGTCCCGTATCTCGGAAGAGCTGAGTGCTGCGCTGCTTTGCGCGAAGCGAGGCTGCACGCTTTCCCCGGAATTGGGATGAGTTAGTCTGTTCATATCTGTCGCGTTCATATTTGATAAAGATCGCTGCCGGAGAGTAACTCCAGCTTGTGTTGCTGTAGTACGCCGGCCACACGACTGATGTCAGCACTGCGGATCACCGCCAGGGCCACGTTGCTGTTGGAAAAGGCGTACATGTAGTCCACGTTGATCTGTTCTTCAGTAAGGATCTGCAGGATCCGGTGGAGAGATCCGGCCCGGTCGGGCATCTTCGCACATACCACCTCGGTGAGGCCCACCGTGAAGCCGGCTTCCTCGAGTGCTTCCTTGGCCCTCTCCGGTCGTCCCACCACCATGCGTACCATGCCGTAATCGGCAGTCTCAGCCACGGTGAGGGCAGTGATGTTGACGTCGTTCTCTGCCAGGATGCGGGTCAGCTCTGTAAGTCGCCCCGACCGGTCCTCCAGAAATACGGATAATTGTTTGATCAGCATAATGTTTTTGCTTTCAGCGGTTTGTAAAATCGTTTTCACAGGTTATAAGTGACGTTCGTCGATGATCCGCTGAGCCTTGCCTTCTGAGCGTGCGATGCTGTAGGGTTCCACCAGGCGGATGGTGGCGCTGATACCCAGGAGGCTGCGGATGTTGTGGTCGATGCGCCGGCGGATGCCCTCCAGTTCGCGGATGCTGTCGGACCAGTTCTGCTGATCCACCTCCACCCGTATCTCGAGCGTGTCGAGGTTGTGCTCCCGCCGCACGATGAGCTGGTAGTGGGGAGTGGTCTCTGCCATCTCCATCAGCACCGACTCCACCTGTGAGGGGAAGACGTTGACGCCGCGGATGATCAGCATGTCGTCGGTACGACCCAGGCACTTCTCCATTCGCACCAACGTACGCCCGCAGTCGCATTTCGTGCGGTGCAACCGTGTCAGGTCGCGTGTGCGGTAGCGCAGCAGCGGCATCGCCTCCTTGCTCACGGTGGTGAAGACCAGCTCGCCCAACTCCCCGTCAGGCAGCACCTCCAATGTTTCAGGATCGATGATCTCCGGGATGAAGTGATCTTCGAAGACATGGTTGCCGCATTGACATTCACACTCCATCGAAACGCCGGGACCGATTACTTCGCTCAGCCCGTAGATGTCGTAGGCTTTGATGTGCAGGAGCTTCTCAATCTCACGACGCATCTCTCCGGTCCAGGGTTCCGCCCCAAACACCCCGATGCGAAGGCGCACATCGTCGGGCGAGATTCCCTCTTTGAGGATGCTTTCCCCCAGGTGTGCCGCATAGGAGGGGGTGCAGGCCAGCACTGATGCCCGGAAGTCGGTCATGAACTGCAGTTGTTTCTTGGTGTTGCCTGTAGAGATGGGGATCACGGTGGCGCCGATCTTCTCGGCACCGTAGTGCAGTCCCAGTCCCCCTGTAAAGGGACCGTAACCATAGGCTATCTGGATGGTGTCACCACTGTGGATGCCGGCCATTGTGAGGCTGCGGGCCACCACCTCCGCCCATAGCTCAATGTCGGCACGACTGTAACCCACCACGGTGGGCTTGCCGGTGGTGCCGCTGGAGGCGTGTATGCGCACCACCTCGCTTTGGGGCAGGGTGAATAGCCCGAAGGGGTAGTTGTCGCGCAGGTCCCCCTTGGTGGTGAAGGGGAGCAGCTTCAGCTGCTCTACGCTCCTGATGTCGCCCGGTTCGATGCCGAGTGCCATCAGCCGGTTGCGGTAGAAGGGCACGTGGTTGTAGATCCGCCGGATCATTGCCTGCAGGGCGCTCGCCTGCAGCTCCTGCATCTGTTGCCTGTCGGCACACTCTCGTTGTGGGTTCCAGATCATCTTGCTGTTTGTTTCAATCGGTTAGTTCAGCACCCAATCTGAAAGCTCGCAGATTGGTTGCGACAATGGTCTCTCCTTTCTTTGCAAAATAGGTGGTGATGGCCTTCTCCAGCACCTTGTTTCCAATACCCAGATAGGGTGCTGCCGCTCCCAGCATCACCAGGTTGGAGCTTTTGCTGCTGCCGGCATCCTTGGCCAGCGTAGTGGCATCGATAAGCAGGTGTGACCCCGTGGCGGCGATGGCTGTTTGCAATGCATCAACCGATGGGTAACCGACAATTTCACCCTGCGGCTCCGTGGCGGTGATGATGAGACCCTTCGGAGAGAGAAAGGGGAGATGGCGGAGCGCCTCCATCGGTTCCAGTGAGAGGATCAGATCTGCATTGCCCAACGGGATCAGATCTGACCAGATCGCTTCGGATGAGATGCGCAGGTGCGACTCCACGGCACCGCCGCGCTGGCTCATGCCGTGTACCTCAGCCTGCTTCACCTGCAGTCCCAGCTCCATTGCTGCCAGGTCGATGATGGCGGCGATGGTGAGGATTCCCTGGCCGCCCACGCCGGCGATGATGATATCTTTTTGCATATGATTTGGGATCAGTTGTCAGTTGTCACTTTTTTGCTCTTACGGATGTGGATGCACTCCCGTTGCGCGATGATGACCGAGACACCTTCGTGTTCCAGCTCTTCACGGATGATTGCGATGTTCTCCTCCAGGTTTTTCTGCAGTGGCACGAAGGTGCGGATATGTGCTTCATCCACACCGATACCTTTGCAGATGTCATAGAACCTTCCGGTGCCGGCTGAATCCTGTCCCCCGGTCATGGCGGTGGTGCCGTTGTCAGAGATGATCACCGTGAGGGGGGAGCGGTCGTTCACCGCGTCGAGCAGTCCCGTGATGCCGGAGTGGGTGAAGGTGGAATCGCCAATCACGCAGAGGGCGGGACGGAGCCCCGCATCGGCGGCACCCTTGGCCATGGTGATGGCAGCCCCCATGTCCACGCAGCTGCTGATGGTGCTGTAGGGGGTCAGCGCCCCCAGCGTGTAGCATCCGATGTCACCGAAGACATGCTTTTCAGGATAATCGTTCATCACCCGGTTGATTGCTTCGAACAGGTCGCGGTGGCTGCATCCCTTGCAGAGCATGGGAGGTCGTGGTGCCACCAGCGGATAGGCTTCCCTCGGTTCATGGGTAGCCGCACGGGTCTGCCCATGCCGGGTTGCTTCCTGTTGTTCTGAAAACCCGAGGAGCGCCTTCTCCAACTGGGCAGGTGATAACTCTCCCGTGCGGGGGAGTGTGCCGTCGAGTCGTCCGCGGAAGCGATCGTCCCCGGCGAAACCACGCAGCAGCTCCTCCTGGAGCGGGTATCCCTCCTCGGCGATGAGGATCTCGCTGTACTGTGCCGTGAACTGTTTCACCTTCTTCTCCGGCAGCGGGTATTGCGATATTTTCAACAGCGGGATTTCCAGGTTGTGGGTGGTGATCACCTCCATGGCGTAGTTGACGGCGATGCCGAAGGCGATCACCGCCCGCTCGCCGCTGCCTGATATCATACGGTTGTAGGGCGACTCTTCTGAGACTTGTCGCAATGCATCCTGCTTGTCGAGTAACCGGTGGTAGTTCTTCCGGGCGTTTGCAGGTAACAGGATCCACCTGTTCCTCTCACAGTCGGGATTGAGATTGTTTTGTGCGAGTGGCTCAGCGGGAGTGACAACCGCCCGCGAGTGCGACAACCGCGTGGTGATGCGCAGCATCACCGGCAGCCTCATCTCTTCCGAGAGATCGAAGCCGTAGCGGACCATCTCGTAGGCCTCCTGCTGGTTGGAGGGTTCCAGGATGGGAATCATGGCAAACCGGCCGTAGTAGCGGCTGTCCTGCTCGTTTTGTGAGGAGTGCATCGAGGGGTCGTCGGCCACCACCAGCACCAGTCCGCCGTGCACCCCCGTGATGGCAGCGTTCATAAAGGCATCGGCCGCCACGTTGAGACCCACATGCTTCATGCATACCAGGCTTCGCCTGCCCGAGTAGGAGACACCCAGTGCCGCCTCGAAGGCCGTCTTCTCGTTGGTTGCCCAGCGGGAGTGCACGCTGGGCTGATTGCCCTCTGTTGCGCGTTGGATGTATTCGGTGATTTCGGTGGAGGGAGTGCCGGGGTAGGCGTAGACACCCGATATGCCCGCGTCGATTGCTCCCTGTGCCACCGCTTCTGCCCCCAGTAACAGTTTTTTCTCCATATGCTCTGTCTCACCGGTCAAAGTTGTGAATGTGGTTGTTGTCCGATCGTCCGTCACTTAAAACCGGAATGAAATTAAAAGATTGCGATAAGTTGCAAAAGTACAAAAAATATCTGCTTCAGATTACAGAATATCATAATTAGAATGTTTCCAGATAACGACTCGTTTTTCAGAACAAATGGGTCTATAATGCGCAAGGAATGGGCGTCTGCCACTCCAAAATTTATGGGAGAGGCTTTGGAGAGGTTTTGGAGAGGCTTCGGAGGGGCATAAGCCCGGTACCCGTCCATTTGTTGCGAATTAGAGTTCTGTATGAAGACAAAAAAAACTGCCTCAATCAATGAGGCAGTCTCCAATATAGTAGATGTCAAGCTTCTGGAGCGTCAGAAAGGGTTGCTTCCCTGCTCCCTGTCGACACCGTTTAATTTTCGTTTCTTTCCGGACGGGGCATCAACACCTTGCGGGAAAGCTTGAACTTGCCGGTGCGGGGATCCACATCGATCAGCTTCACGCGGATCTTGTCACCCTCCTTGATGCCGGCATCTTCCACCTTCTCCAGGCGTTTCCAGTCGATCTCGGAGATGTGAAGCAGGCCGTCCTTGCCGGGGAGGAACTCGCAGAAGGCACCGTAAGGCATCACCGACCGTACGGTGGCTTCATACTCCTCACCCACTTCGGGAACAGCCACGATGCCCTTGATCTTGAGCATGGCGGCATCGATGGATGCCTTGTTGGTTGCTGAGATCTCCACGCGGCCGCGGTTGTTGATCTCTTCGATGGTGATGGTGGCACCGGTCTCTTCCTGCATGCCCTGGATGATCTTTCCACCCGGTCCAATCACGGCACCGATGTAGTCTTTCGGAATCTCGATCACCTCGATGCGGGGAGCGTGCGGCTTCAGGTCGGTACGCGGTTCGGAGAGTGTCTCCATCATCTTGCCCATGATGTGCTCGCGACCAGCCTTGGCCTGTGCCAGTGCCTTCTCGAGGATCTCATAGGAGAGTCCGTCAACCTTGATGTCCATCTGGGTGGCGGTGATACCGTCTCTGGTACCGCACACCTTGAAGTCCATGTCGCCCAGGTGATCTTCGTCGCCCAGGATATCGGAGAGGATGGCGTAGTTCTGCCCCTTGTTCTCGGAGATGAGACCCATGGCAATGCCGCTCACCGGTTTCTTCAGTGTGACACCGGCATCCATCATGGCGAGGGTACCCGCGCAGACGGTGGCCATTGAAGAGGAACCGTTCGACTCCAGGATATCGGAAACCACGCGAACAACATAAGGATAACCCTGAGGGATCATCTTTTTGAGGGCGCGGTGTGCCAGGTTGCCGTGACCGATCTCACGACGACCGGTACCGCGTTGCGGACGGGCTTCGCCGGTGGAGAAGGGAGGGAAGTTGTAGTGCAGCAGAAAGCGTTCGGTGCCATGTTCCATGACATTGTCGATGATTTTCTCATCGAGCTTGGTGCCGAGGGTCACCGTGGTGAGCGACTGTGTTTCGCCACGGGTGAAGAGCGCCGAGCCGTGGGGGCCGGGTACGAAGTCCACTTCGCTCCAGATAGGTCTGATCTCGGTGGTCTTGCGGCCGTCGAGACGCTTGCCCTCGTCGAGAATGGAGCGGCGCATCGCCTCTTTCTCCACGTCGTGGTAATATTTACCGGCGAGGGCTGCTTTGGCATCACGTTCCTCTTCGGGCAGTGATTCCAGGAACTGGGTAAGCACTGCTTCAAACGCTTCTATGCGTTCATGTTTGTTGGGGTTCTGTGCGGAAGCCACCGTATAGGCAGGTGCGTAGCACTTGTCCCATACCAGCTTGCGCAGTTCCTCGTCGTTCTCTTCGTGCGAGTAGGCACGTTTTTCTGTTTTGCCCACCGCTTCGGTCAGTTCCATCTGGACGCGGCAATGCTTTTTGATCTCCTCGTGGGCGAACTTGATGGCCTCAAGCATCTCAGCTTCCGATACCTCGTTCATCTCGCCCTCCACCATCATGATGTTGTCGAGGGTAGCACCCACCATGATGTCCATGTCGGCCTGGGCCAGCTGCTGGATGGTAGGGTTGATCACGAACTCGCCGTTGATGCGAGCGACACGTGCTTCAGAGATAGGCCCGTTAAAAGGGATGTCGGAGACCGCCAGTGCCGCCGAGGCAGCCAGACCGGCCAGTGCGTCGGGCATGTTCTCTGCATCGGCAGAGAAGAGGATCACATTCACGAATACTTCAGCGTGGTAATCGTCCGGGAAGAGAGGTCTCAGCGCACGGTCGATCAAACGGCTTGTCAATATCTCAGAGTCGGAAGGTCTTCCTTCTCTTTTCAGGAAGCCTCCAGGGAAGCGCCCCGAAGAGGCAAATTTCTCGCGGTATTCAACCGACAGCGGCATGAAGTCGGTACCCGGGGTGGCATCTTTGGCTGCACAAACAGTGGCCAGCAGCATCGTGTTGCCCATACGAAGGGTCACGGAGCCGTCTGCCTGTTTTGCCAGCTTCCCCGTTTCGAGCGTGATCGTACGTCCGTCTGACAGCTCGATCCGCTTAACAATTGGATTCATCATAAATTTCTGTTGTAATCTTCTAAATAAAAATTGAGACAAAGGTACATAAAGTTTTGTTTTCTTGCTGCATTCGGTTATCTAAAATAGTGTAACAAAACCAAATCACTTTTACGCATCTGCTTGTCATCATTTGGTGACTGCAACAACTTGGTTGGTTTGGGTGATTAAAAAAGAGAGGAGTCTCCTTCATAGGAAACTCCTCTAATCAGATGTGATAATTGTCAGTCTTTTTCCGATACCTCCACGCGGCGAGCCTGGATGGTGAGGGCTTCCTGACCGGAAGTTTTGGGATCTTCCCCTTTACCCATTGTTGTCAGGCGGGAGGCGCTTATACCCTGGCCTACGAGGTAGTTCTTTACCGCTTCGGCTCTTCTCAGCGAGAGAGCGTCGTTGTAGGCATTGGGTCCCCTGTGGTCGGTATAGCCGATGATGTTCACCTCCGTGTCGCTGAATTCCTTCAGTACGGTGACGATAGTACTCAGTTCGGATGCATACTTCTCAGTATCCACTACATCACTGTCGAAGGCAAAGTGAATCGATGGCAATGCCGGGAATTCCTTCACCACTACCGGTGCAGGTTCAGGCTTGGGCTCAGGCTTGGGTTCGGGTGCCGGTTCCGGAGCGGGCGGTGGTACCGGTTTTGGATCGTAGTAGACCGGTTCGGTACGTCCGTAGCTCTTGCCCAGGTTGATCTTGAAGCCTGCGAGGGCGTTAAACTGCCAGTCGGGGTTATCGGCCCGTTTCGAGTTGAAGTGATCATCCAGGATGTTGGCACCCCCTTCAAGGGTGAAAGCCACTGCATCGCTGATGCGGAAGTTGACGCCAAGGCCCACACGGCCGGCCAGGAAACCGCGGTTCTCTGTCCAGAGGTACTCCAGGTCATAGTCGCCGGTGTTAAGTCCCGTGGCACCATTCTCAAAGCCGTAGGCATATCCGCCGCCGGCAAAGAGATAGGGGCTCACTGCCCGTTCCGGCTTGAACCCTCCGAAGAGCGTACCCAGGTCGAACAGCAGGTCGAGGTTGCCCTGCACGAACTGGAAGTCGTACACCTGTGCGGGAGCCACCCAGCCCCCTTTACCTTGCCAGCCGGAGGCGCCAAGGCGCATGCCGAAGAGGGGACTGAACTGGTAGCCCAGGTTGACTGCTCCCGCGGGTGAGATCAGATCCTTGAAGGCCGCTTCACCCAACGTGTGGGCTGCACCTGCCTGCCACTGCGTAAAGAAGTGGGGCTTAAAGAAGGTCTTACCTTCCTCCTTGATTTCTCTCTCCTGTGCAAACGTCACCATCGGGATGAGGGCGAATGCGATCAGGTACATAAAAAACTTTTTCATAGACTTTTGTTTTAAATTATTGTAATACAATAGATTGTAATGCGTGCGCTTATGCAGTTAAGATTTTCTTTACAATATTAACAAAAATACCCGACAAATGTTTATTTCTGCCCACATTTTGTTAAGAGAATCCACAAAAAAAAGAGACGCCCCGTAGGACGTCTCTTTTACAAGAGGTATTGAATGATTAGTTCAGTGTCATGTTGAATACTTTCGGTACTACGAAGGTACAAGCATGTCCGAAGTTATCGGTCAATTCTACTTCCAGTTTTGTCGGTACAGGACCGGCAGGTGTGGAAGTGATTACTGCAGTGAAGTCAAATGCTGTACCACTGATTGCGGGTACGAAGTATTCGTTTGCCACATCAAAGTTAGCACCAGTCAAGACTCTTACACCAGTAACTTGGAATGTTCTACCATCCTGGAGTGCAGGTGTATTGTTAAGATCTACACGAGGACCAGCAGGTGGAAGTGCAGTAATCTTCGAGAATTCATAACCTGTCAAATCAGCACCATACTTCAAAGCCGGTGTATTGGCCTCATTAGGTCCGTCGAGCAACGGGATCTTTCCGCTCTATATTTATTCTTTCGCAACAACTTTGCCGGTAGTTGGCGGGGGTTGTTCCTGTAATTTTCTGAAACTGGCGGTGGAAGTTCCCTTTATCGTTGAATCCCACTTCTTCGCAAATTCGCGAGATCGATAACTTGGGATTTTTATCCATTATCCGTTGGGCTTCCCGGATGCGTAATTCCGATCGCCATGTCCGGAAATCGTTTTGCATATGGGTTCTGAAATAATAGCGGAGAAATGAAGAGTTGGCCCCCAATGACCGGGCGATCTCTTCTACACCCACATCTTTTTCGAAAAATTTTCTCTGTTCTATCCATTTTTCAAGGGCTACCTTGAATTTCTGCTCTCTGTTGGTCATCTGTCGCGGTTTCAGTGTTTTCCAGCCCTGTGGTTTTTCCTTTTCCGCGCGGCCGCTCTCGCGGGTTACGGCGGGAAGAACGAACTTCATCTCGTTGATCCTGTAGTTCAGGAAGTGGCTTATCATATATATGTAAAAAAGGGTATAGATAACGATGAAAGCATCGCATAACCATTCGTTGAACAGGGCGCACAGGGCCATCACCCCGATGGACAGGGCGGTATAAAAACCCGACCGTACCCATTGGAGGCGGTGGTCTTCATCTTCATCGTAATATTCCTCCAGTTGTCTCAGGCACAAGGTATATTTTTTCCGGAACAGGGTGGTATAATATGTCAGCTGAAAAAGGTAACCCGCCACGGCGGCATAAAAAACAAACGGGAAGGCGGTTTTCCAGAAGAACATGGTCAGGAACAGCAGCAAAGTCACAGCCACAATAATGGCAAACTGAGGTATAACACGCTCTTTGCGTACATAGAGCGGCTGGATAAATGTAAGCAGGGTCATGGTAAACAGTAATGCCTGGTAAGAGGCGATGGTTACAATAAGCATATTCTGGATGGAAGAACTATAGGCATAAGTCCGGCTAAAAAAAATCAAAAAATTGAATCCGGACAATATAAAACAAGCCAGCGCCAGGTATGCGCGGGAAATATATAAATTCTTCCACTTTGTATCCGGCGGAATACTGATACCTAATAATAAGCCTCCCAAACTGGCGGTAACGGAAGCCGAAGCGAAAATCAACGTATGGTGAGCAACTAAAGCAAGCACGGTTATTCTTTATAGAATTTGTTTGAAGTGGGTTCGACCTAAAAATGCAGTGACTAAAAGGGAGAAGAATAGGTTTGGAAAAAAGACAGGAATGTCATTAAAATGACATTCCTGCTTTTCCGGAAAAAGAATATAAATTGATTACTTTTTGTAATATAAACGATGATCGAGTTATTGTAAAAATTCAATTCTTTGTCCGTGGCTACCCTTGACTGAGTTATTGTAAAAAATGCTCAATTCTTTTCCGTCGCTTTTCTTTTATTTTCCCGATACTTCCACCCTGCGGGCTTGTATCGTAAGTGCTTCCTGTCCCGAAGTTTTGGGATCTTTTCCCGCTCCTGAAGTAGCAAGCCTTGCGGCGTTGATTCCTTGCTCCACGAGATACTTCTTCACGGCTTCGGCCCTTCTGAGCGAAAGCCCGTCGTTGTACGCGTTGGATCCCCTGTGGTCGGTGTAACCGGTAATTTCCACGTCCGTGTCGCTGAATTCTTTCAGTACGGAAACGATCGTGGCCAATTCAGTTGCATATTTCTGGGTATCCACCACATCGCTGTCGAATGCAAAGTGTACGGGCGGCAGTGCAGGGAATTCCTTTACTACGGGCGCCGGCGCGGGTTTCGGTTCCGGTTTGGGTGCGGGCGCCGGTGGTGGCGGTGCGGGCGCCGGTTGCGGTTCGTAGTACACCGGTTCGGTCCTCTTGTAGGTTTTACCCAGGTTGATCTTGATACCGGCTAAGGCGTTGAACTGCCAGTCGGGATGATTGGCGTTTTTGGAATTGAACCGGTCGGGCAGCATGTTCACGTTCCCTTCGAGCAGGAGGCTCACCGCGTCGCTCAGGCGGAAGTCGAATCCCAGGCCCCCGCGGGCGGCCCAGAACAGTTTGCTGTCTTTCCAGAGGTATTCGAGCACGTATCCGCCGGTATTCAGCTTGTTGGCTTCGTCGTTGCCAAAGCCGTAAGCACCTCCGCCGCCGAGGAAGAGGTAGGGGGAAACCGTGCGTCCGGGATTGAATCCGCCAAAGAGGGAGGCCATATCAAACACAACGTCCACATTTCCTTCCACATAATTGAATTTGTAGGTCTGTGCAGGGGCTACCCAGGCGCCTTTTGCCTGCCAGCCGGTGACGCCGGCACGCATCCCGAAAACGGGGCTGAACTTGTATCCCAGTTGCAGCGCGGCCGCCGGGGAGATCAGGTCTTTGAATTCAGCCTCTCCGAGGGTGTAAGCGGCGCCGCCTTGCAGTTGCAGGTAAGCATGTTTGTTGAAAAGCGTTTTGCCTTCTTCCTTGATTCGCAGTTCCTGAGCCTTGCTCAATAAGGGGAAACAGGCGAGAACAAGAAGGTAGAGTATCGTTTTCTTCATTGGTGATCTGTTTTATGGTTTCAACTAAAAATATAACTTTTTGAAAAAAGGCGCCCGCAATGGGCGCCTTTTTATTGGTTATTCCGAAAAGCATTTCTGTCAGTCAGACGATTACTTTTCATTTCCTACAAGTTTAATTACCGTTACCCGGTTTCACCGTAATATGCAGGTAGTTTCTCAACGGTTCGGCTTCAGGGCTCCATTTGTGTTTTACAGATACGGGAATACGTACCTTAAATTCGTTTTGTACAGCTCCCGTAGCGCTGTTGTCCCATGTCAACGTAATGGATGCCGGGGTATTAAACCAATGATAAAATGGGTTAGTATAGGTATCTCCTTCCACCTGGCTGATCACAATCTTCATACCGGTACCCTGCGGGATCGGATGGTACGTATCACCGATGGTGCCGTCGGGGTTCAGGTTGATTTGAGGTTCTCCCAACACGAACGGGCTGTAGTAAACAGCTGTTCCCGGCACCCACCAGCTTCCCGAAATCCATTCGCGTTCAAAGTCTATTTCGTAGTGGGCAATCAGGTCTCGTCCTTCCGGGGTAAGCACACTGATAAGCTTTCCATTCCAGTCTTTGATCACGGTTGGATCGTACAAATTCAACGTATAGCTGTTTTTCACGCCATCATTGGCTTGATCGAACACTTCGGCATCATCGGGGAATTGAAGCGTCAACGGATAGGTGAAATGTGCGGTGAACGGATCAAACAGGTTAATCACATTCAACGGCTGGCTGTTGATATGAGCCCGAGGCTGTACTTTCACCGTCTTTCCTACCAATTGTTTGGCCGCATCGGTGAAAGGCGGATGGTTACCCCACGGTCCGGACGGAGGATTACTGCCGATCGTTTCCAGGCGGAGGTAGAATGCTGCGCCATTCTGTACGATTTCCGCAGCTTTCATGCTGCCTTTCCATACGGATTTTTTATCGTTGGAGATGGTAAATCCGGTGGGAACTTCCGTAAATACAAAGTACGGAGTGAGGTATTCCTGGCATGCTTCTGTGAGTCCGGTGTATACAAAACTGTTGCTTTCGTGCATGAATGAATTGTTCAGCAATGCTTCGTATGCGGTGGACGTAAGGGCGCCCTGTTCCATAATTGTCGGATTCACTATGATACCACCGTTCTTGTAATAAATGGTATTTGCCGTCAGTGAGATTCCGGTCGGGAGCACTACCTTGAAGTTCCAGGTAATTATCACATCGGGACGGAACCCATTCGATTTCAGGATGGTCTTCACTTTGTATGTGCCGACAGGAGCATCGTTGCGGATATTTCCTTCCAGGTAGTTATACAGATTCACGCTCTGGGTTTGTGGGTCAATTGCATACTGGAACCATACATGTTTAGTGGCATCTACACCAACCGTAGCTGCTGAAGGCGTTGGAGATAATTTAATTACTTGCGCAGCTGTCAAATTACCTTGTTTGTACTCGGCAAAGAATGCGTCTTTACCCAACTGGATGCGCGGGTGGTTGAACACCTGGTCGAAGTCGATTTCGGCGATGTCAACGTCGGTCAGTCTGTATGTGCTGTTGCAACCCAATACGTAATCTTCCAAATTGAATTCGAACTCAACAGGCGAATTATCAAAATTGTCGGTAACAATGATTTTGATATAACCCACCGCATGTACTTTGCCATTAACCAAAGCGGTTACTTCGATAATCGGAGTACGGCCTACGGCGGCTTGGTTTACTTCTTGTCCGTCAGGTTTGACACCGATGACACCGGTCGTTTCGTTTAACGTGACATAATCGTTGGTCTGATCAACGCCTTCGCTTTCAAGATAAACGCGTTTGAATTTGAAAGTGTGGTTGTTGAACCCAAATTCGGTCATCTTTTCCCAGTCGCTGTAGTAGTCATCGAACACACCATAAATGTAATCGTTCAGATTGATGGTGTGGTTAAGCACATCGGTCATGCTCCCACTCTGGGACTTGCCGTTCCACAGCTCGATATCTGAGGCGTAAGCGGCTGCAGCTATAACATCATACTCAACTCCAACAGGCAGTATGGTTCCGTCAGGTTTCAATGATTTTTCGTTCAATGCGATACGTCCTTCCGAAAGATCGAAGTTGGCTTTCACGTATTCGGTCGATGTGACGTAACGGTTCACGTCGTCATCCATTTCCACATTGATGTTCTTCACCTGAAGTGCAACGCTTACGTTAGAACCCCATTTATCGTTATCATTGATTGAAGTTGTCCGAGAGCTCATGCGATCCCACCACCAACTTCCGTCTTCATAATCGTAGTCGCTCTCTTCAACCATTACCGGAACGCTTAATACGCCGTTAGCCAATGTTGCCTGACCGGCCAATACGATAGGAGCCGATTTGCTATCAGCGGACCTTACCAAAGAAGTTTTGTGCAGAAGCGCATGGATTTCAAAATCGCTCAATTTAACGTTAGACGGGCTTACGTTGTAGCGAAGGATAGTGATGCCCTTGTAGATTTTGCCCTTTTGCAAAACCGACCAGTTTTCATCCCAGTCCGAATCCTCCCAGCCTGGGGTGTAGTAACCCTCATTTGCCGGTTTGTTGTATTTCCATTCGGTAATACCCCTTACCACAATCTGCGGCGTTCCGTCCTCTGAGGTATAGTCGGGAATATAAGTCAATGTGTAAACACGATTGTCAAGACTCCTGTACACATTTATTATCAACTCGTTAAGATCATCGAGACGGTCCTTGATGATTGCGATTTCTTCATCAATTTCCTCTTTGTAGCGTTCAACTTTGCCATCCAGCGCACTTAAGTCCTCTTGTAGCTGAGCCACATCTCCTTCGAGACTGGTCATTCTGGTTTTCAAGGCATTAATCTCGCCTGTAAGCTCGTTGTACTTGTTTTGCAAGTCCGCTTTCACTTCAGCTATTTCTGCCTCATTGGCTTCAATAAGTGCTAATTGGTCGGCCAACTGAGTTTCAAGTCCCTCTATAGCCGTTGAATGGCCATTAACAATGGCTTGTAAAGCTTCAAAATTGGCAATGTGAGCAGCCAAATCGGTTTTAACTTGGCTGATTTCCCCTTGCAGAAGCACTTTTAGGGCATCCAATTCTTCTTTTGTAGCGGCTTTCGCCACATCTGCCTTCAACGTGGTTATTTCACCTTCAACCCATGTTTTAAACGTGTTGTAAGTTTCAAGCTTCACAACGGTTTCCATAGCATCATCAAGTTGCGCTTGAGTGATGGCAGAATTTTTCAACGCGTTTAGTTCAGTTTGAAGGGCGGTAATCTTGCCCTCCAACTCCGTTTTTAACGCTTGCAAATCAGAATTCTTCACCAATTCCGATTTAATAGCATTCAACTCGGTGTTGAGCTTGCTGATGTCATCATCATAATCTTTACAAGATGTAACTGTCACAAAAGCGCCAATTACTGCAAAGATGAATAACTTAAATAATAACTTTTTTTTCATACACTAAAAAATTTAATAATAATAAATTAAGATATTGCACTTTTCTGTTCCCTATTTGATTTTTAAAGTTTTTTCGTTGGTTGTTCAAACGTCAACCCCGCAAGTGTCGGGCGGAGTTTTGTTTTGTTGTCTTGTTTCTTCGATCGTTCTTTTTTTCATAAACTGTTACCTAATACTCCTCCTTTCTTTACGCATGTGATTGACTATTCTGTTTTTTCAAAATGCATTTTTTGCAATGTCTCCTTAAACTCAGGCGAGGGTGTGAACACCACCCGCATATTCTTGATGTGACCGGCAGTGAAACTCTCCGGATCATCCACCCCTTCGCTCGATAAAGAGAGACGCAGCGTGCCGAAATTGTTCAGGTTTACGCTGTAGCCCTCAGTAAGGTATCGGGGGATCTCATCCACCATGTTCTCGATCACGTTCATCACATCACCGCGTGAGAGGGAGGACTTGCCTGCGATTCCCTTGCTCAACTGGTAATTGTTGATGGTCCCCGCCTTGACCGGACTGGCGTACCACTTTCGCTGTGTGCCCGGTTCGAGCGGATTGGCTTTTTGAATCAGTTTATACTTCATAGACGTATGTGGTTAATATTTTCTCCACTGCATTTGCGGCTTTACGACTCTTCGTGATTTATTTGCTTCTGTTGTTTTCGTCCCTCATCCGTTTGTAACAAAATTGCTGAGCGTTTAAAAACTTTGCTCTGACCGTTTGTCGTTTGTCGCTTACCGTGCCTGTTTTTTTGGCTCCGACCGCTTGGAGATTTTTATCTCTTCTTATCACCGCCACTTTTTAATGGTGGCAAACATACGCTTTTCTATTGCTTTAAGTTAGGATTTATGACCAAAATTGTAGGATAAACTACGCTTTAACATTTTATTATCTTAGTACATTTTGCGCAAAGACAAATGCTAAAATGCATGCAAATAGGTTAATACCTGTGCTGTTACCCGGTTTTGATCTCATTCTTGTCACTGTCGTTAATTTATAACTCTTTTTTTTGTGGGATTTTACTCCTGGTTTAATTGTCTCTTTTTCAAAAAACTCCGCTGCTCCGCTACCGTACGGGTGAGGGCAACAGCGAAAAAATTTTTTACAAATATACAACTTTGTTGTTGAAAACAAAAAAAGTTTAATAAAATATGGAGTGCCTTCCCCGATATTTTTCAATTCATCCTTCATTGAGGCTGGGAAGTCGCTGGTATTGAGTAGGTGTAACACCTGTATGCTTTTTAAAAATTCGTGAAAAATAATTGACGTCGTAAATGCCACATTCAGCGGCTACTTCACCGATAGCTTTTTGTTGTGAGGCGAGGATTTTCCTGGCATGTGTCATTTTTACCTGCAGAATGTAGGTTGAAGATGGTTTGCCGGCAATGCTGTTCAATCGTCTGTTCAGTTGCGAGAGACTGATTGCAAGCTCATCTGCAAGCATCTTGGGTGAAAACTCCTGGTTCCTGATCTCACGGTGGATGATGTCGGTCACCTGCCTCAAAAACTCCAGCTGCTGACTCTCCGGTTCATCTTTCATCTCGTTGACCGGTTGTGCTCGTTGGTATTTCTCCCGTAACAGGTTCCTTGATTCCAGCAGTTTCTCCACCCTCAACTGCAACTCCTCGGCACGGAATGGCTTGCTTAGGTACGCATCGGCGCCGCATTGAAGTGCCTCCAGCCTGTCGTCAATACTGTTGCTGGCAGAGAGAATAATGACCGGGATATGGTTCAACAATGGGGATGAGCGAAACGATCGACACAAATCCAGCCCGTTTTTTTGTGATATGTTGATGTCTGCAATCACAACGTCGGGGATGTGTTTCTGAGCCAATTCATGAGCCATAGATACACCGGGAACAATGAGGAGGTTGTATTGGTTGGAATGGAACAAAGTGTGGAGGTAACGTGCCATATCGTTATTCTCCTCTACAAGGAGAATCAGATCGCGGGGATCATTTGCATGAATGGTGGAATTGAGGGAATTGTTGGCAAACACCAATTCAGTCTCATTCTCCTCTTTAGTAGGCTTAAATGAAATCAGCTGAGGAGTCTTGTCTGAAAGAGCGACTGACTTGTCGTTCCGGATGGGGAGTTGAAGCGTGAAGGTTGTACCTTTGCCCTCATTGCTGTTCACCCTGATACATCCTTTCAATCTTGTCACCAGCTGTTTGCTGAGCATCAGTGCTGTTTCTGTTTCAACCGGCTCCCCGTTGATGCCTTCGTGATAACAAGGCTCAAACAGATATGGCAGCTCTTTCTTGCTGATGCCTTTGCCATGGTCCACCACCTTGATGGCGTAATTCTTATGATTCCCCCGTTGTCGCTCCACGATGAGAAAGATCCTGGAGCCCTCACGGCTGCTTTCCAACGCCTTGTTGAGCAGTAGGTGCAGTATCTGTTCGAGATGAGCGGGGTGATAGTCGGTTTCAATTTGCGTCTCTTCACTGAAAAAGACCAGCTCAACACCTTTCTTGCGGGTCACAAGCAGGTATGATTCGGCAACCATCTCCAGGAATGCCACTACGTTTCCATGCTTCCAGGCATCGGGTGCATCTGCGGTCTCATAACCGGTCACCACCTGCATTCGGTTGGCAAGGTCGTTCAGTATCCTGCCTTGCCGCTCAATGGTTCCCAGGTAGGTGTGGTTGTTGTTGCCCGTTTGATTCCCCTCCCTGAGGTGCCGGCTCAGTCCCTGAATGATGGTAAGGGGGGAGCGAAATTCATGTACCAATCCCCGCAAGAAACGCGTACGCATCTGCTCGCTTTGCTGCATTCGGGACAGAGCACGGGTGCGTTGTACCAGCAGGATAGACAAGGTGATTGCAATTGCTGCAAGCAGTAGGATGATGAGCATCACAGGCATCGAGACACCCATGTTGTCAGGTAGATAGATTGTTAGTTTGTTCACGACTGTTTTCAGTTAGCACAAAAGTAACAGCATTTTTCACATGCAATATTAGCACTTATTTTGAGAATGACAAAAGAAGTGCTTAAAATTATGCTTGTAAACAGGTGGAATAAAATCTGGTGAACCGCTCACTCCTAATTGATACGCACTGTGAGGGAGAGATTGAGCATGGGCCACCAGTTGAGCGTCTCCTGCGATACCGGTAGTTCGAGCTCCTCGGCCATGCGGTTCACCCATTCGCGTCCGGCCTCGTTGAGGTTATCGCTATCCAGGCGGTATTTGCCCTGGTAGACCGCACCCAGCTCAAACCTGACGCCCACCCGGTTCTTCGGGATGGTTCTGCCCAGGGCCAGACCAATATAGGGTTTCAAGCTGTTCCCCATGGTCAGCAGGGCGTCAAAGCTGCCGTCGCTGTTGGGTTGAAAGACGATATCCTCGTAGGTGAGGGAGGGTTCCTCGCCCATTGCAGCGGAGATTGTTTCGTAGTCGTGTATCAGTCCCTTCCCATCAACGCTGTTGGTGCCGAAGTAGAAACCTCCGGTCAGACTGAAGATGCCGTTGCGCACCGGGTAATAGTCGAGCATCAGTTTAAAATTGGGGAAGGTGATGGAGGCCTCGGTGATTTCCGCCTCCACCGTGGGAGTGATGCCATATTCCTCGTAGCCTTCGATCTCCGCTTCAAACGAAGCAACATCCTGACGGCTGTAACCAAGATAGTCGAATCCGGCACGCAGTGAGAAGTGTGGAGAGAGGTTGGTGGCTGCCTGCAGGCCTACGCCATAGAGGCCGCCGTTGATGCCTGCCGACCAGTGTGTGAAGGGGCGTTCCTGTGCCCGGATGGCGATGATGCAAAGCCCGAGGAGGATTGTAAAGATAAATTTTCTCATATCAGGTGCAGCTAAAAGGTGAATGATTCACGAAACAATCACATATATATAGGATTTAACAATCATTCCAACTTTTTTGTTTTCCAAAAAAAGAGTAAGTTTGCACCCTTAAATGAAATGATATGAAGAAACAGGGATTCATTGTTTTTATACTCCTGCTCGGGGTTCTCATGATCACCGGATGTGCGCAAGGCGACCGGTTCACGGTGGAAGGAAATATTGTTGCTGCCGAAGGTGATACACTCTACCTGGAACAGCGGGCACTTGCCGGTGTGGAGCTGCTCGACTCGGTGGTACTTGACAAGGAGGGTGCGTTTCGTTTCCGGCAGCCGGCGCCGGACAATCCTGAGTTTTATCAACTCCGTCTGGGTGGCCTGATGGCAGCCTTCGCGGTGGACTCGTCTGAGACACTCCGTGTGACAGCTGACGGTTCGGATCTCTATCGCTCTTTCAAGGTGATGGATTCGCCCACCAATGATCAGCTTCGGCAGGTGGACAGGATGGTGGGGAAAACCGCGGAGGAGATAAAACGACTGGAGGGAGAACACAAGGCTGGATTGATCGATGACATGGCTTTCATCAACAAACTAGACACTGCCCTGCTCAATTATAAGGGAGAAATCACGAAACTGATTCTGGGCAATCCCTCCGGTGCAGCCGCTTACTATGCCCTGTTCCAAAAGATCAACAACTTCCTGATCTTTGACCCCTATGACAGGCAAGATTATCCCATGTTCGGGGCGGTAGCCACCTCCTGGAATCGTTTTTACCCGGAGAGCGATCGTACCCGCCACCTCTACGAGTTCACCATGAACGCCCTGAAGGTGCGACGTCAACAGGAGCAACAGGCTGAACTGCTTGAGAACGCAGTGCCGGAGACCGGTACGGGATTGCCCGACATCGTGCTCCCGGTGGTGAGTGGTGAGAAAGTGAGTCTCTCCTCCCTGCAAGGGAAGGTGGTGCTGCTCGATTTCACGGTGTATGGATCCGACTTCTCTCCCCGGCACAACATCGACTTGAATGCGCTCTACGAACGTTACCGCGAGAGTGGGCTGGAGATCTACCAGATCTCGTTCGACTCGGATGAGCATTTCTGGAAGACGGCGGCAAGCAACCTGCCCTGGATCGCCGTGCGTGATCCCCAGTCGGTCAACAGCCGCCTGCTCCCGCTCTACAACGTGAGAGAGCTGCCCACAGCCTTTATCATGAATCGGGACGGTGATCCGGTGGTGCGTATCGAATCTTATGCCAGCCTTGAGGAGGAACTGAAAAAGTTGCTCTGAAACTTTTTCCCCAAATTTTGTTGTTTTGGAATAAAGTTTTTATCTTTGTGGTAATTACATCATGGAAAAAGGGAGTTCCGGTCTTGTTGAAAAAGGCCGGAATTCTTTTTCTTTGTGTTGTTTAAAGTAATTATCAAAACAAAGAAATTTACACGTTATGGCAGTAACCTACATGACCGAAGAGGGACTTCGGAAATTGAAAGAAGAACTGATAGAGCTGGAGTCAGTGCAACGGCCTGAGATCTCACGTCAGATTGCAGAGGCACGTGACAAAGGTGATCTGTCGGAGAATGCAGAGTATGATGCCGCCAAGGAGGCACAAGGTATGTTGGAGGCCAAGATTGCACAGTTGAAAACGCTGATTGCAAGTGCCAGGCTCATTGATGAAAGCAGCATCGGCACCGATGAGGTGCAGATCATGAACAAGGTGACCATTCGCAACCTGCAGACAAAGAAGTCGATGACTTACACACTTGTGTCGGAGAGCGAAGCCGACCTGAAGAGCGGCAAGATAGCGGTCAGCACTCCCATTGCACAGGGACTGATGGGCAAGAAGGTGGGTGACGTGGCTGAGATCAAGGTCCCATCTGGTACGATGACATTTGAAATAGTGGAAATATCAATCTGAAAAAAATGGCAACCATTTTCAGCCGGATCATCAAAGGGGAGATTCCATCTTACCGGGTGGCCGAAGATGATCGTTTTTTTGCTTTTCTCGACATCAAGCCGATGCAGGCTGGGCATACCCTGGTGGTGCCCAAACAGGAGACCGATTACCTGTTCGATTTAGATGATGCACTCTTGGCCGACATGATGCTTTTTGCCAAAAGAGTGGCAATGGCGATTGAAAAAGCGGTGGAGTGCCGCCGCGTGGGAGTGATGGTAATTGGACTTGAGGTTCCCCATGCACACATTCATCTGATCCCGATTCAGCAGGAGGGAGACATGAATCTTGCCCGCAAGAGAGTAGAATTGACCGATGAGGAGTTTCAGCAGATTGCGTTGCGGATAGAAGCCGCATTTGATGCGTGAAGTTTTGTGCTGCAGAGCACAAGGAGAAAACAGACGAAGAGGCTGTCTCAATTTACAAATGAGATGGCTTTTTTTTATTCCACCCACTAAGATTCGCCTTAGTTGGCTTTTTACTGCGTATCAATTCAGTCGTATCTGACTCTAATATGGTTCTAATCTATTAGAACGAGATTAGAACCATATTAGAACCATATTAGAACGAGATTAGAACCTGTAGCGAAGAAGGTAGGCTGTTTCTTCCTCAAATAGGGCTACTCAAACTGTAACCTATAAACAAAAAAAGGCTATCTCATTTTATATCATGAGACAGCCTCTTTTTTGTTGAGTGTAGTCAGATTTTCCGGATACGGACGCCCCTGACAAAATGGCACTCTCCCTTCTCCAGAATCAGGTCGGCCCGGAAGCGGGTGGGGAGGATGTTCTGCTGCAGGTTCACCAGGTTGATCTCATCCCACACTTCGTTGGCAAACTTCATCAACTCTGCTTCCGAGTAAGTGGCGTATCGGTGGAAATAGGACTCCGGGTTGCGGAAAGCAGTCTGTTGCAGCT
>DAINAS010000007.1:0-104326 GCA_036733365.1 Proteiniphilum sp. | reverse complement strand
AGAAAACTGAAAGAGAAATTAAGCAAAACAAAAAAATATCTTTAATAACTTAAATACCAAATTATAACAGGAATGAACAAACAAATTATCTGGATCCTATTTATTGTAGGGATCATTAGCATGTCTGGCTGCAAGCAAAAATATGCCCATCCATTTCAAAATCCCGACCTGACAGTGGAGGAGCGGGTTGACAACCTGATCAGTCTGCTTACACTGGAAGAGAAGGCCGGGATGATGGTGAACGCCTCCAAACCAGTACCAAGACTGGGTATACCGGCCTACGACTGGTGGAATGAAGCATTGCATGGTTTGGGGCGTGCCGGACTCGCAACCGTATTTCCACAGGCAATTGGAATGGCTGCCACCTGGAACGAGTCGGGCCATCTGGAGGCATTCAACATCATCTCTGACGAAACCAGGGCCAAGCATAATGAGGCTATACGGAATGACAATCGTGGCAGATATTACGGCCTCAGCCACTGGACTCCCAACATCAACATTTTTCGTGATCCACGTTGGGGACGGGGTCAGGAGACTTATGGGGAGGATCCGTTCCTAACTGCAAGACTGGGAGTTGCTGCGGTAAAAGGCCTGCAAGGGGATGACCCAGACTATTTCAAAACATATGCCTGTGCCAAACATTTTGCTGTGCACAGCGGCCCCGAGTGGAATCGCCACTCCTACGATGCCTCCGTGTCGGGACGAGACCTCTGGGAGACCTACCTTCCTGCGTTCAAGGCATTGATTGATGAGGGCAATGTGAAGCAGGTGATGTGTGCCTACAATGCCTTTGAAGGTGAACCCTGTTGCGGTAGCAGCAGGCTGATGCTGGACATCCTTCGTGGAGAATGGGGTTACGATGGCATGGTGGTCTCCGATTGCTGGGCAATCAATGACTTCTTCATACCTGAGAATCATGGCACCCATCCAGACCCCCAGTCGGCGGCTGCCGATGCAGTAATTCACTCAACCGACCTGGAATGTGGCAGTACCTATGAAGAACTTGTAAAGGCTGTGGAAGAGGGTCTGATCACGGAGGATCAGATTGACCAGTCGCTCCGCCGCATCCTGAGAGGATGGTTTGAGTTGGGGATGCTGGATCCGGTGGAAAGAGTGCCCTGGAGTAACCTTTCACCCGATATTATTGACTCCGATACCCACCGTGAGATGGCTCTCCGTGTGGCAAGGGAATCGATGACCCTGCTGAAGAACAACAATGGACTATTGCCCTTAAGCAAAAATCTAAAGAAAGTTGCGGTTATTGGAGCCAATGCTGCCGACAGTGTGATGCTCTGGGGGAACTATAACGGATTCCCCTCCTCCACTGTAACCATCCTCGAGGGTATCCGTACAAAACTCCCTGATGCCGAAATCATATATGAAAGAGGTTCTGACTTGGTTGATCCCTGGGTGCGTAGCTCATTATACCAATACTTCTTCAATGGCGATGAAAAGAACCCAGGGATGCAAGTGGCTTTCTACAACAACAACCAATTCGAAGGGAATCCGGTCGTCCAGGAAGTGAATAGTGAAGGAATCCGCTATAACAATTCTGGTGGTACGGCACTGGCTCAGGGTGTGAACATGGAAAACACATCTACACGCATTACCGGTTCTTTCAAGGCTCCTTACAGTGGGGAAGTAGTTTTCTCAGTCAGCACCTCCGATGGCTACACACTCTACGTAGATGGCAAAGAAGTGATGTCACGCAGCGGTCGCGAGGCTTATATCCCCTCTGAATTTGTATTACAGACTCAAATGGGAAAGATATATGATGTGAAATTGGAGCATGCACAGACCGGTCGACGTGTGAGCATCGATTTCTCGGTATTCAAAAAAGAGCTTGCACAATTCAATGAATTAACTGAGAGACTCAAAGAGGTTGATGTCATCATTTATGCCGGGGGACTCTCACCACTCCTTGAAGGTGAGGAGATGCCGGTGAATGCAGAAGGATTCAAGGGTGGTGACCGTGAGTGGATAGAATTACCCGAGGTACAAAGGCGCATGCTGGAGAGCTTGAGGAAAACGGGCAAACCGGTCGTATTTGTGCTCAACTCAGGCAGTGCGATAGCCTTGGAACAGGATGAGAAGCATTATGACGCACTGCTGGCTGCATGGTATGGCGGACAGGCTGCCGGCACTGCCGTGGCCGATGTACTGTTCGGCGACTATAACCCCGCAGGCAGGCTTCCCGTCACCTTCTATAGATCAACCGCACAGCTTGACAATGCGCTCAAACCGGCCGCCAACCCCGATCATCAGGGTTTCCAGAACTACAACATGGAAGGGCGTACATACCGCTACATGCAGGAGGAACCACTCTATCCCTTCGGACACGGATTGAGTTATTCCCGTTTCAGCTATGGAGAAGCAACACTCAGTAGCACAGAGGTGGAGGCAAAGGAGGGTCTCAGGGTGGTTATTCCTGTCACCAACGACTCGGAGCGTGGTGGTGAAGAGGTTGTTCAACTTTATGTGAGCAGGAACAACGATCCGATGGCTCCGGTGAAATCTCTCCGTGCCTTCAAACGTCTCTATATAGAACCGGGTGAAACCATGCAGGTGGAATTGACCGTTCATCCCGATGCATTTCTCTTCTACGATGAAACAGAAGCAGGACTTGCTGCGAAGGGTGGAAGCTACACCTTGTATTATGGTGGAAGCTCATCAGATAAGGATCTGATGCGTGCGCAATTGAACGTGAAATTGTAATCCATGTAAATCTGTAAGATACTGCTGTTTTGGTAATTTCTATCAACTCTAAACAGCAGTATCTATATTGTCTATTTTAGATATATATATTATTTATCTTTTTTTATCTTAATTTTCTTGACTACTTAGAAGATAATTGCATACATTTGTGTTTATGTATGTTAATTGCCTGTCGTAAAACAGCAGTTTTTAACCACTATTCTGGGTGGACAAATATTTTTGGTGCGAAGTTCACTATCATCTAATTTAAAATGAGTATGTTACAAGATGAATTATATTTTTCAAGAATTTTGTGCACGTGCACAATTTGAATTAATAATGAAGAAACACCGGCCTATACTAATATTTATTTACAAACAATGTGACCAAAAGGGTTAACAATTCACACTCTTTATCCTCCCTGTTATTCAGGGACAGTTATGAGAACACTTTAATTATCTAAAACGAATCAGAGAATGAAAAGGAAAATTTCGAATTTATTGAGAGGATTTTGTCTCGTTTTATTGGGAACAATATCCTTGACCATGTTCGCACAGAACGTGACCGTCACCGGAACGGTATCTGATAACAGGGGAGAGCCGCTAATCGGCGTAACTGTGCAGATACAGGGCACCTCCACTGGTACGGTAACCGACATGGATGGCAACTTCTCGTTGCCAAATGTTCCATTGGATGCAACGGTGGAAATCTCCTATGTTGGGATGCGTACGCAAACCATTCCACTCAACGGGCGTAGTCTCCTTCGCGTGGTTCTGGAAGAAGATACTGAGCTACTGGAAGAACTGGTGGTGGTGGGTTACGGCCAGATGCGCCGCAGCGACCTGACCGGATCGGTGGTCTCCGTATCGGAAGATGCAATTAAGAAGTCGATCCCCACCTCAATTGATCAGGTACTGCAGGGACGGGCGGCCGGTGTGCAGATCCAGGCCAACTCCGGAACACCGGGTGCCAGCTCAGCTATCCGCATCAGGGGTATCAACTCGCTGAATGCTACCAGTCAGCCTATCTTTGTGATTGACGGGGTGATTGTGGATTCCTCCACCGACAGTGAGAGCAGCAACCCGCTATCCAGCATCAACCCCTCCGACATCGTCTCGATGGACGTACTGAAAGATGCTTCCGCCACCGCCATCTACGGTGCACGGGCATCAAACGGAGTGATCATGATCACCACCCGCCGTGGACAAAGTGGAGAAGCGTTAATCAGTTATGATGGTTATATCGGCACGCAGAGCATGCCAAAGCACCTGGAGATGATGAACCTGCAGGAGTATGCCCGTCACCACAACGACCGGTCCGACTTCAGCATCGTCGAGAAGAGCAGCGCCTTCGTACGGCCCGACATGCTGGGACCGGGCACCGACTGGCAGGAAGAGCTTTATCAGAAGGCACTGATGACCAGTCACAACCTCTCCATCACAGGAGGTAATGAGAAGACTACCTACGCCATCAGTGCCGGCTTCCTCGATCAGGAAGGGATCGCACTGGGATCGGGCTTCCGCCGTCTTTCGTTGCGCGGCAGCATGGACAACCAGGTGAAGAGCTGGTTGAAAGCCGGTATCAACTTCTCGCTCTCAGACTCGAAACAGGAGGTGGGTGCCGACAATGATATCATCATGAATGCGTTACGTCAGCAACCCATGGTGGCTGTCTACGGCCCCGACGGAACCTTCGATGGACCGGAGGATGTCTGGATGCCGGTCAACCCGGTGGGTATGGCATCCATCCGTGAAAACTACAACAAACGACATAACTTCCGTTTCAACACCTACCTCGATGCCACGCTGGCCGACGGGCTCACTTTCAAAACGGAACTCTCTACCGATTACAACCAGGGTAGCTTTTACTACTTCGAACCCTCCTACCGCTTCGGCGTACTGACCAACAACACCCGTACCTCCCGTCGTACAAAGAACGACACCAAATACTGGTCCTGGAGGAACTTCCTCACCTATAACAAGGTACTGGCTGACCAACACAACGTGAATGCAATGCTGGGACAGGAGATGTCAGAATCACAATGGGAAAACCTGGTAGGATCAGCCACCGGTTTCCTCTCCAACACCACGCACGACCTGAGTGCGGGTGATGCCAGCAAATCGAGCGGTACCGGCAGCAGCGGCGCCAGCTCCATCTCATCATTCTTCGGACGCATCTTCTATTCGTTCGACGACCGTTACCTGCTCACCGCCACACTGCGCCGTGACGGATCATCGAAATTCGCACCCGGTAACCGTTGGGGATGGTTCCCTTCACTGGCTGCCGCCTGGAGGGTCACCGGCGAAAACTTCCTTAAAGACCATGAGGTGATCGACACCATGAAGTTCCGCTTCGGATGGGGAGGTACCGGTAACCAGAACGTGGAGAACTGGGCATACATGGCTCTCCTTTCACCCAGGACCACACCCTGGGGTACCGGTGTGCTCACGGGCAACACCGCCAACCCCGACCTGCGCTGGGAGACCACCTACTCCACCAACCTGGGGCTCGACCTCAACCTCTGGCAGAACAGAGTCGAGTTTATTGCCGATGTCTATTATAAGAAGACCACAGACCTCTTGCTACAGCTGCCGCTTCCCGCCTACCTGGGATCATCGGGACAGGGTGCTGCCTCCAACCCATGGGCGAATGTGGGTGAACTGGAAAACAAAGGGATCGAGATGACCCTTAACACCGTCAACATCGACAACAGCGGATTTCAGTGGCGTTCCAACTTCGTCTTCTCGCTCAATCGCAACAAGGTGCTGAGCCTCGACACCGATAACTCATCCATCGAAAAGGTGTACCGCGTAGGATCGGAAACCAACATCGTGACCCGCACTACCGTCGATCAGCCCATCGGACAGTTCTGGGGATACAGGGTGATCGGTCGCTTCGAAAAAGCAGAAGATTTCTACTACAAGGATGCAAACGGCAACGTACAACAGGTGGCGCTCCCCGAAGGTGTTTCCATCGGCGAGAATGGTTCCTATATCGGTGACTATATCTTCGAAGACCTCAATAAGGACGGTAAGATCGACAACAACGACGCCACCTTTATCGGTAACCCCGAGCCCAAGTTCTCATACGGCATCGGTAACAGCTTCTCCTGGAAAGGGTTCGATCTGAACATCTTCCTGGCAGGATCTTACGGCAACGACGTGCTCAACTATAACCGCCGTTTTATCGAAGACCCGCGGGCCAACAACAACCTGCTCAAAACAGTTCTCGACTATGCAAAGGTTGACAGGATCGATCCCAACGGACCGGATGACTTCCGTAACCTGCATCTGGTGGGTGGTGACCGAAGAATACCCCGTTTATCCGCATCAACCTCAAACGGGAACAACCGTGTGAGCGACCTCTATATTGAAGACGGATCATTCCTCCGCATCCAGAACATCTCATTCGGCTATACCCTGTCCAAGAGATGGGTCAGCAAGCTGGCGCTTGACAATGTACGGCTCTACACCAACCTGCAGAATGTATACACCTGGACCAAGTACAGAGGCTATGACCCGGAAATCGGGTATATGTATGGTGATGCACTGATGAGCGGACTCGACTACGGTCGCTATCCCTCACCAAGGATCTATACCTTCGGGATCAATCTCTCATTCTAACGTCACCCATGGAACAAGAAAAAAAATATCCTATGAAAAATAAAATACTCATCATCGCAGCATTGGTCAGCCTGCTCCTCTGGACAGGTTGTGAGGACTTCCTCACCCAGACCAACAATACCAATCCAAACCAGGAGACCTTCTTCGACAGCGATCAGGCGGTTGAAGCAGCCACCTCTCCTCTCTACAACTATGTTTGGTATACCTTCAACGAGAAGTTCTACTACGGTATGGGCGACGGCAGGGCGAACAACATCACCGCCCGCTGGTCTGACTACATCTATCCCTATACCAACCTGACCGAGACAGCATTGAGCATCGGTCTGGAAGATGCCTGGGGATCACTCTACTCAGTAGTGGCTCAGTCCAACAACGTGATCAACAACATCCAGGAGTTTGCGGGCCCCACAGTCACGGAAGAGGCCAGGCAGACTGCCATCGCCGAAGCACGATTCATGCGCGGTACCGCATACTGGTACCTGGGTTCACTCTGGGGCAAAGCGATCATCTACGAGCGCACCTCCGACCTGGTGAACAACTCAGCCATCCCGCCACACAGGGTGACAGATGTGATGGAGTTCGCCATTCGCGACCTGGAGTTCGCAGCGAAATATCTGCCTGCCACTGTCGCCACAAAAGGAAGGGTTACCCGCTACAGCGCTTTCGGCATGCTGTCACGCATCTACCTCTCCATGGCCGGACTGACCTCCGAAGGAGCATACAACGGACAGAACATTGCCACCGATTTCAACCGGGGTACACGCAACAGCTACTACCTCGACATGGCCCGTAAGGCTGCCATGAAGGTGGTCAACGAATCACCCTATGCCCTGATGGAGAACTACGGTGACCTCTTCACCTATGAGAACAACAACTGCAAGGAGGCTATGTTCCAACTGCAGTGGCTCACCGGCTCCACCGATGCCATCGGCTGGGGTGCCAACCAGCCCATCCAGGCTTTCTTCGGATGGTCCACGCTGGTCGCCGACGGCACCAACTGGGGTAACGCAACTTACACCTCATGGGATCTGGTGCGCACTTACGACCCGCAGGATCGTATCCGCCGCCACAATACCATTGCCACATATGGCGCCTACTATCCTGAGCTCTACAAAAAGGGGGGTGGTTACACCTATGGTGTCACCGAAGAGGGATACGAAGATCGTTGTAACATCAAGAAATATGTGATCGGTACCATCGACGACAACGGCGTCAGCTACAAACAGAGCAATGGTCTCAACACCCATATGCTGCGCCTGGCTGAGGTGTACCTCAACCTGGCAGAAGCGATCCTGGGCAACAACGCCTCCACCTCCGATGCCATGGCACTCACCTACTTCAATATGGTTCGTGAACGGGCCGACATGCCCACCCTGAGCAGCATCACCTACGAGGATCTCCATTACGAACGACGCATTGAGCTGGCCATGGAGGGACAATATTGGTATGACCTGGTACGGCGCGGCTACTACCAACAGCAGGAGGTGGTCAACTACATGAACAACCAGGAGCGCAATGCAGGTTACGAATACGATGAGACCGAAGATGTTGAGTATGTAAAGACTAGCGATGGTGAAGGTGTGGCCACAGCCGAAGTGAAACACCTCACCCTGCCTGTTTCGGATGTGGACAAAGGGAAGAACCCTTACCTCGAGGGCACACCTGAAGCCTATGAATTCACGGAAGAAAAAATCACCGATCTCTATTAATCATTAATCTGACAAACAATGAAAAAGATACATATCCTATATCTCACCCTGCTCACACTGATCGGAATCACTTTCCTTTCATGTGAAGAGAGCGACAACCTGGGGAGCACACCGATCCAGGTGACAAAAATCTACCTGGAAGATCATGAGTCTTCCGTGCCGGACCGCCCGGTGGAGTTTGCCCGCCTGGGGCAGATGATCCGCATCGAAGGGAGTGGTTTCCTGGGGATGAAGAAGGTCTTCATCAACGGATACGACACCTACTTCAACGTGGCCTATGTCACCGACAACTCCATGTTGATATCCATCCACCGAAATACACCCGTTGTGGATGCAGAGGAGGAGGTGCGCAACACCATTCAACTGGTGAAAGAGGGTACCGATATCACCTACACTTTCACCATCATGGCTGCCTCTCCCACCATCACACGCCTGAGCAACACCCTGCCGCAACCCGGTGACCTGGTGACCGCTTATGGCGAGAACCTGCATGAGACCAGCAAGGTGACCCTCCCCGGTGGTGTCGAGGTGACCAATATCGTCTCCGATGAAGAGGGAGAATGGTTCACCTTCACCATGCCCGACGGGGTGACCGCCAGCGGCTCTCTCTTTTCGGAGGGTGCCAACGGCAAGGCTGCCACACCTGCCTACTTCAACTTCACTGAGGGTATCCTCCTCGACTGGGATGGCAACGGTGAAGGCGGTGCCTGGTCATGGAGTGAAGGCGGATCGATGATCGGTATCCAGGACAGCGATGACCAACAGAGCGATCTGGTGAGCGATCCCCTTAACTCGGGTCGCGGCAACTGCGTACCATTGATCCCCGAGCGGATACTGAATGGTGCCAACGGCGGTGTCGTGGCCGGCAAAGCACGTGCCACGGAGGTGTGGACAGCCGGCACTGACAACCCGATGGATGACTGGAGCCGGATGTATGCCTACATCCCGGAGACCACACCCCTCAACGAGGTGGCCTTCCAGTTCGACATCTATGTGCCCGATCCATGGAGCAACACGGGACAGATCCAGGTGGTGCTCTACAACAACTTCAACTTCACCGGTGTGGGATCGGATGACGACGGTCAGCGTACCGCATTCTACATCCCCTATATCCAGGATGGTGTCATGGTGCCCTACCAGACCGAAGGATGGGAAACCGTTACGATACCCTTCAGCGAGTTCGGCTATTACGCCAATATGCTGGAAGATGACGAAGCCACTCCCCCCACCTTCAAAAACGTGGTGGAGGACAGACTGGCCGCCACCTATCAGAACTTCGGCATGGGCATCGTCAACACCGACTTCACCTACCAGGATGTAGAGGTGATCTCCACCCTGTTCAACCAGGAGATTTATGTGGACAACTGGCGGGTGGTTCCCGTAAAGACGGTAACCGTCTCCGATTATGACGATGAAGAGTGACAGAGCAACTGGACATGACAAACAAATAAACAGAAACAAAATGAAAAAATATAAAATCATTCTTTTTGCAATTGTTGGTGCTTTGCTGCTCCACGGTTGTTACGACGAAAAGATGGAATGGGGCACACCGGAGGATCATAACCCGATCAAATCCTCTGAGATCCCCCTTAACCTGGCTGAGAAAATTGCCAACTACGACTTTATCAAGACCTATGTACCCGCCGGCATGATCGTCGGAATCGGAGCGGGTGCCGATCTCTACATCAGCGACCCTGCTTACAAAAAGGTGGTTGACGACAACTTCCAGATGATCACCACCGGCAATGCAATGAAGCACTCATCGGTGGTCCGCAACAATGGTTCGCTCGACTTCACCACCATCGATGCTTTCATGGATGCAATCCCTGCCGATATGAAGGTGCTGGGTCACACGTTGCTCTGGCATACCCAGCAACGGCAGGCATACCTCAAGTCGTTGATTGCACCGGAGGTGATCATCGAGACCGATCCGGACGATAAGCTGGAAAACATTATCCTCAACTCCGATTTCGAGGAGGGCAACACCACCGGATGGGGTGCCTGGTCCAGTGCCGGCGCCTCACAGCAGATCGCCGGTCCCGGCAAGGGGTACAACAGTGAGTATGCGATGCTGTTGAACAATCCGGAAGAGGGTGCCAACTACTCGGCACAGGCCTACTACACCCTCCCCGCCACCACCTGGGAGGTGGACGAGCCCTACATCGTCTCCTTCTATGTCTACTCGGAAGAGGGCAATGACAACTTCCAGATACAATTGCAGAACCGCACCACTTACAGCGGCGGCGGTTACACGGCACAGAGCGTGCCGGCCAAGCAGTGGTATTACTTTGAGGCAGAGATCATGATGACCGAAGCGTTGGTAAACCTGCCCATGACACATATCACCATCGACTTTGGCGCTGGTGCAGGTGACTACTATATCGACGACTTCAAGTTCGGCAAGAAGAAAACCGGACCGGTCAACCATATGCTCAACGGTTCGTTTGAAAACGGGCTGGAGGGCTGGAGTGCCAACAACCCCGGTGCCGGCATCGAGGTGGTGGAGCTGGATGATGCACCGGCAGGCAGCCACGCGGTGAAGATGACCGCATCGGCCAGCTCTTCCAATGCCTGGGATCTGCAGCTCACTTCACCCGACATCCCCACCTTCCCGGGTGAGAAGGTACGTCTCTCCTTCTTCGTGAAGGCCGACCAGGCGGGACAGGGTCGTATCTCCTTCAGCGGACTCACCAACGGCTACCCCTGGATGGACTGGACCGGATCGCAGAGCGGCTGGTCAGAAGCGTTCGAGGTGGGAACCGGCTGGCAAGAGATCAGCGTAGTGCTCCAGGATTTCGGTGTCGACTTTGAGGAGGGAGCTGCCGTATGGAAAGGCAACTTCGATTTTGGCTACCTGCCCGATGTGACCTATTTCATCGACGATGTGAAGGTAACGATTGAAGAACCGGCAACACCCGCTTCGGCGCCAATGTCAACCCGTGCCGGCGGCATCACCTACGTCTACAAAACCGCTGAGGAGAAGAAGGCAGCCCTGCTGGGTGCCCTGGAAGAGTGGATCAAGGGGATCACCGAGCATACCGGTGACAGAATCTATGGCTGGGATGTGATCAACGAACCGATCGACGACAACGGTCAGTGGCGCGGCATCGGTGGCAACTTCATGAACGATGACTCCCATCCGGTGGAAGAGGAGGGTCTGGAGCTCAACTGGGCTGAAGATCACTTCTACTGGGGCTACTATATCGGCAAGGAGTACGCCGTGAAGGCATTTGAATATGCACGTCAGTATGCGCCGGAAGGAACGGTACTCTTCGTCAACGACTACAACCTGGAGAGCAACCCGGCCAAGCTGGATGCACTGATCGACTTTGTCGGTTACATCGAGCAGAACGGCCAGACGGTAGACGGCATCGGCACACAGATGCACGTGAGCGCTGACACCACGGCCACCTTCAATGAAAAAATAGACAACATGTTCAAGAAGATGGCGGCAACCGGCAAGATCGTTCGCGTCACCGAGCTCGATGTGCGACTGGGTACCGCTTCACCCAGTGCAGGACAGCTGGAGATGCAGGCAAAGACCTACCGTCATATCGCCGAGTCATACATCCAGCACGTACCGGAGGCACAGCGTTCGGGCATCACCATCTGGACCCTCACCGACCACCCGAGGGAGCATGAATTCTGGTTGCCGGATGAATCGCCCAACCTGTTCGATAAGGACTACAATCGCAAGCATGCTTATAAAGGCTTCGCAGACGGTTTAGCGGGACGCGACATCAGCGAGGATTTCACCGGTGACGACTATGTAAATGCCTATCCGGAAGAAGAGGAGGAAGAATGAGTAGCATGATCTGATCACACCTATACTTTTGTGAGGGGAGATGGACAAAAAGCCATCTCCCCTTCTTACCGGAAGTAGTGGGTTTCCATTACTATCAGATAATTATTGATGGCGTGAGCGTTTCCGTCCCGAATAACAAGCCAGTTTTCGGTATGGGCAAATGGGACAGTGGAATTGAAATACCCGAAAAGGATGTCAACTATTTCATCCCCCACATTGAATCAAGCTACAGGGTACTGACCGACCCTGACAACAGGGCGAAGGAGCACATCGCAACTCGATACATTTTACTCAATAGTTAATAGATCGGCGCCATTACATCATCGGATTCTGGTCGAGAGGAAACAGTCCGATTGTCATCAAAAATGTATATCTTACAGATAAAACATCCTAACAAATTCAAGATATGAAACGTTTTTTTGCAACATCTATTTTGCTACTCTGCCTATTCTCACTCTCTACCAGCACAGCGTCAGAAGGTGACATAAGAAAGGCAACCAATCCGATCATTTGGGCCGATGTACCCGACGTGGCCATGATAAGGGTGGGTGACACCTACTACATGAGTAGCACCACCATGCACATGAGCCCCGGATTGCCAATCATGAAATCGAAGGATCTGGTGAACTGGAAGCTGGTCAGCTACGCCTATGACACCCTTGCCGACAACGAAAAGCTCCGCCTGGAAAACGGGAACAACGCCTATGGTGCAGGCTCATGGGCCAGCAGTATTCGTTTTCACAAGGGGCTTTACTATGTCTCCACCTTTTCAGCGACATCGGGTAAAACACATGTTTTCACCACCGACAACATCGAAAAAGGAGAGTGGAAAGAAAAAAGTTTTAAACCGGTACTGCATGACCACACTCTCTTTTTTGATGAAGATGGCAAGGTATACATGATCTACGGCGCGGGAGACATCCGCATAGCAGAACTCACCCCGGAGCTGTCAGGACTCAAGGAGGGTGGCATACACCAGGTGATTATACCCAATGCCAGCGAGGTAGCCTCAGAAAAGGTAGGACTTCCGGCTGAAGGATCACAGATGGTCAGGCACAATGGATTCTACTACCTCTTTAACATCACCTGGCCACCCAACGACATGCGGACGGTAATTGTGCACAGGGCAAAAAACATCGAAGGTCCCTACGAAGGCAAGCTTCTGCTCAGGGACAGAGGTATCGCGCAGGGGAGCATCATCGATACTCCGGAAGGAGAATGGTTTGCCTATATGTTCCGCGATTACGGAGCAGTGGGCCGAATTCCCTATCTGATGCCAATGACATGGGAAAATGATTGGCCGGTTCTGGGGATAGAGGGTGCTGTACCCGACACGCTTGATATTCCGGCATCGGAAAATCTGGGGGTGTGGGGCATCGTGGCCTCTGATGAGTTCAACCGAATGCCGGGCGATGATCCGTTGCCCCTTTGCTGGCAGTGGAACCACAATCCCGACAACCGTTACTGGTCGCTCACCGATTTACCGGGTTATCTCCGATTCACCAGCGGGAGAGTCGACAGCTCCCCTCTGCAGGCCAGAAACACACTGACACAACGCACCTTCGGGCCGGAGAGCGCTGCCTCCACCTTCATAGAGGTCACCCAGATGAAGAATGGTGATTATGCGGGCATGATTGCCCTGCAAAGGAGATATGCCTTTGTGGGTGTGAAAAAGGAGAACGAACGTTATACGGTGGTGATGATCAACGGTGAAGGAGAAGAGCCGGTGGAGGTGGCATCCATACCACTGAACCAAAACGGCGTACATCTGAAGATTGAATGTGATTTCAGAGATCGTACCGACAAGGCAACCTGCTTTTATAGTCTCGACGGTGTGAGCTGGGAGCCCATCGGCATCACCCTGCAGATGGCCTATACCCTGCCCCATTTCATGGGTTACCGCTTTGGACTGATATACTATGCCACACAAGAGACCGGGGGATATACCGATTTCGATTACTACAGAATCGATGCACATATCACTGAAAGATAATCGATCCATGAATCCATTCGCATAATCAAGATCAAGCACACCGTCCAATTGTATGAAAAACAGATTGTTATTGTTATTCTATTTTATATGTTGCATGCAACGGACCAACTGCACATCCGCCGCACTTGAACCCTGGAACAAAGGTGCTTTTGAAACCGGTAAGTACCGAAACCTTCTTGCCGAGATGGGTTACAAACAGCATGAGATCGAGGGGAGGCTGGAGTTTGTGGATCATCTCTGGAAGAGCCGGCATGAGCCTTACGACGACGGCTATTTCGATGCCTATTATGATGGTTTGTTGCAACTTTTTGCCTATATGCACCTTAGTGTCAACTACCGGATTATATTTCCTCAAAACGTGTTGTAAATAGTTAGATGCATATGAAACAAAGAGTAATTATTCTCATCCTGATTTCGGACATCGTCTTCATCACCTCTGGTCTGAATGCAGCGGAGCGTTTCATCACCAGACAGCAGCAGGAGAACAGCCTGGTGCTTTTTAATGGCGACAGGAGAGCGGAGATCCTGCTTTTCCCGGGCGCAGATAAAGGAATCGAACGTGCAGTCTCCGACCTGCAAGCTGATTTTGAAAAGGTCACCGGGCATCTCCCCGGCCTCCAGATAACGTTCACCCCTACCGAAATGCCGTTAATCATCATCGGCACCCTGGGAACAGGTTCTGCCATTGACGCCCTCATAAAGCAAAAGAAGCTTGATGCAACGAAACTTAAGGGGAAGCATGAGATGTATCTCATTGAGTCACTATCCAACCCCTGTGAGGGTGTTGCGGAAGCCATCGTGATTGCCGGCAGCGATAAGAGAGGAACCATTTATGGCATCTACGAGCTCTCGAAACAGATAGGGGTCTCACCCTGGTACTACTGGGCCGATGTGCCGGTAGAGAGAAAAGAGGCGCTCTATTTTCAAAAAGGAAGTTATAGCGACGGCGAACCGGCAGTGACCTACCGCGGCATCTTCCTCAACGATGAAGCACCGGCACTGAGTGGATGGGCCAACGCTACCTTCGGAGGGTTCAACAGTGCCTTCTATGAGAAGGTATTCGAATTGATCCTACGCCTGAGAGGCAACTATCTCTGGCCGGCAATGTGGGGCAGTGCCTTTTACGATGATGATCCTCGAAACGGTGTTTTGGCGAACGAGATGGGAATCATCATGGGCACCTCACACCACGAGCCGATGGCGATGGCACAGACCGACTGGCACCGGTATGTGCAGCGAAACAACCTCCCCGATATCTGGGACTACAACAAAAACGCCGATGCACTGCAACAATCGTGGCGATATGGCATCGAACGAAGTCGCGACTGGGAGAAGGTGGTGACCGTGGGCATGCGGGGTGATGGCGACGAAGCGATGGAAGAGGGTGTGAACATCGCTCTTTTGGAAAAGATCGTGGCGGATCAGCGAAAGATCATCAGCGAGGTGACCGGCAAAAAAGCGGAACAGACACCACAGGTATGGGCATTGTACAAAGAGGTACAGGATTACTATGACCACGGGATGCGGGTGCCGGATGATGTGACGCTCCTCCTGTGCGACGACAACTGGGGGAACATCCGTAAGCTGCCCGGCATGGATGCCAAACCCAGAAAAGGGGGTTACGGCATCTATTACCATTTCGATTATGTGGGAGCTCCGCGCAATTCCAAATGGATCAACATCAATCCCATTCAGCGGGTATGGGAACAGATGAACCTTGCCTATGAGCATGGGGTGGAAAAGATCTGGATCGTCAACGTAGGAGACCTCAAACCGATGGAGTACCCCATCAGTTTCTTTCTCGATATGGCCTGGGATCCCGCACAATTTAATCCGCAAAACCTGGTGGAACATACCAGAGAGTGGGCTGCACAACAGTTTGGTGCAACCCACGCAGAGGAGATTGCCCGTATCCTCACCCTCTATGCGAAATACAACAGAAGGGTCACCCCGGAAATGCTGAACGAAAAGACCTACAGCCTGGCACACTACGGTGAGTTTGAAAGAGTGGTGAACGAGTACCGCGCTCTGGCACTTGATGCTTTTCGTCTCTATGCACAACTGCCGGCAAAGCTGTGGGATGCTTACTATCAGCTGGTGCTCTATCCGGTAAATGCCAGCAGCAACCTCTATGAGATGTACTACGCCGTGGCAATGAACCGCCATCTGGCGGAAAAAAAAGATCTGCGTGCCAACCAATATGCCGACCAGGTGAAAGAGTGTTTTACGCGCGACTCATTGTTGCAGGTGGAATACAACGAGGTCATTGCCGATGGCAAATGGGCACATATGATGGACCAGCCCCGTATCGGCTACACCTCCTGGCAGCAACCCCCTCGCAACATCATACCCCGTGTCACCTACATCACACCGGAGGAGGCAGCAAAAGAAAAGATTTTCATTGAGCAAAACGGATATGTGTCCATTGAAGCAGAAAATTTTGCCCGTCGCCAAGAGAGCGGTACCATCCATTGGACAGTGATTCCCCACTTCGGAAAAACCCTGTCGGGTGTCACCACCTTGCCACAAAATGAATATCCCTCACCGGAGGAGGATATTTACCTGGAGTATGACATCCTCTTTGAATCAACAGGAGAATTTGAAGTGCAACTGTTGTTGGCCCCCACACTCAACTTCAACGACAACAAAGGATTGCGGTATGTGATATCTTTCGACGAAGAAACGCCACAGCAAGTCAACTTCAACGGTCATTATCGCGGAGAACTGGGTAGGTGGCAGGCAGAGCATATCATCCGGTCGGGTACCCGACATACCATCACTGAACCGGGCATCCACACCCTTCGCTGCCGCGTATTGGATCCGGGAATCGTATTGCAAAAGATCGTAATCGATACAGGTGGGTTGAACCCAAGCTACCTGGGACCCCCGGAAAGCAGGCGCAAGAGTACTGCGAATTTGAAGAAATAAGATCGGAGATCAGAACAGATAATATTGTAACACTTAATAACTGAACATTGATGAAAAATTTACGATTCACTGCAAAAAAAGAGAAACTGACAATGCTCTGCATGGCATTTTTTCTCTTAGCTTCATTCCTGGTGAAGGGGCAACAGAACCCTACCCCACCCTATAGCCCTAAAGAAAAATTCGTCCACCAGGGAGCCGGTAATCCCTATTTGCCACTCTGGGAACACTTGCCTGATGGGGAACCCCGCGTATTTGAAGATCCTGACAATCCGGGAAAATACCGCGCTTACATCATCGGCTCGCATGACCTGCGCGTTACCAGCTACTGTGGTCCTGATATCAGGATGTGGTCGGCTCCCGTGGAGGATCTCTCCAGTTGGAGAGATGAAGGTCCCATCTTTACTTATCAGATAGATGGTCAGTGGGATGTGATGTATGCCCCCGACCTGGTAGAGGTCAGGAAAAAGGATGGCACGAAAGAGTATTATCTCTATCCGCACAGCCGTGGTCCCCGCAGAGAGGCGATGGTAGCCAAAAGTAGCCGCCCCGACGGGCCTTTTACCCCGATCAACCTGACCGAAGATGGCAGAAGTACCATTCCCGGAAGCATCCTGGGTTTCGACCCGGCTGTCTATATTGAATATGTTACCGATCCTGCCGATCCCGATTATGAGATAGGCTTCAGGGCATACGGTTACTGGGGATTCCAGCGATCGCTGGCTGCACAGTTGGATCAGAAGACCATGTACTCCCTCAGACCGGGAACCGAGGTAATCAGCTACTTCCTTCCTGCCAGTGCCCGTTACGGCATGATCCGCGATCCGGAGGGCACTCATTACCCACAGATTTATCCGGATCAGGATTTAAAAACATTCAACTTCTTTGAAGCATCCTCCATACGCAAAGTGGGGAACAAGTATGTTACGGTTTTCAGTGGTTATTCAGGTCCCGAGTATGGAGTAAGCAGCTCCAACTCCACACTGCGTTATGCCGTGGGCGACTCACCACTGGGTCCCTGGAGAAGTGGAGGAGTACTGGTAGACTCCAGGGCTCCGGTACTGAATCGCGATGGATCGGCCATCGAGACCTCCTATGCCGGACACAACACACATGGCAGTATCGAACTGATCAACGACCAATGGTACGTCTTTTACCACAGGCCGCCGCGCAGCTTCGGTTTTGCACGCCAGCCGATGGTGGCTCCCATCAAGGTGGAATGGGATGAGAAGCCGGTGTCGGAAGGGGGTATGGTGACAATCAGGGCATACGATCCCTACGGCGATGACAAATTATGGAGCGCCAAAGACGGCAAAGGGAGAGAGTACAAAGGTGCGGAAGTCACCTCCGAAGGGTTCCACATCTACGGTCTCGATCCCTATCAATACTATTCCGCCGGCTATGCTTGCTACCTTTCTGATATCAGCATCCAGCAGGATGCATGGGATATCTGGAACAGCCACATGCCCATCGGCAATGTGAAGGATGGTCATGTGATCGGTTACAAGTACTTCGGCTTTGGCGGACTGAAAAAAGAGACCAAAGGGCTGAAAGCATTCAAGGGAACCAAAAAAAGAAACAAAACCGCATTCAACCTGTTCCTGACACCCAGAACATCGAAATCTTTCAAGGTGAATGTTTGGCTCGACGGTCCCTGGGAGAATGAAACCTGGAGAGGCACGAAGATCGGTGAGATTGTTATTCCGGCCAACTCTGCACAGGAAATGACACAGTTTACCATCGATGTAGCCAAGTACGTGGATCACCTTGACAAGAAACATGCGATCTTTCTGGTAGCTGAAGGTGAGAATTCAACGGAACTCTTCGATTTGATCGGACTCGGATTCAGCTCAAAAAAGAAGAAAATCGCTCCTCCGGTAGTTCCAACAGTAACCATTGCCGTCAACGGAAATGAAATAGAAATTCCTGAGCATCCTGTCAGATCGACCAATAAAAACGGTATTGTGGGATATAACCTCTATGAAACCACCTGTATGCTTCCCGCAGGTTCAACAACGCCTACTGTCTCGGCCTCAGCTGATAACAAGAAGGTGAAGGTGAACGTGATTCAGGCCGACTCACCAACAGGTGTTGCGAAGGTTGAATTTGACTTCAATGGTGTGGTCAAAACCTACCAGATCCGGTTTGAGACACAAAAGGAAGAGATGCATGTCTACCTCTGTCTTGGTCAATCGAACATGGAAGGACATGTACGGTTCAAACCGGAGGATACCATTGGTATCGATGATCGTTTCAGGGTGTTGCAGACAGTTGATTGTCCTGATCTGGGTCGGGTAAAAGGAGAGTGGTATAAAGCCAACCCTCCTTTGGTACGTTGCCATACAGGTTTGGGACCGGTTGATTTTTTCGGACGCAAGATGGCGGCTGAATTGCCCTCCCACATCAAGGTGGGAGTCGTCAACGTAGCTGTAGGTGGATGCAAGATAGAACTGTTTGACAAGGAGAACTACCAGGAGTATGTAGCCACCTCTCCGGGTTGGCTGAAGAACATGGTCACGGAGTATGACGGTAATCCATACCAGCGCCTTGTGGACATGGCTCTTGTTGCCCGCCAAAACGGTGGTGTAATCAAAGGAATCCTGCTTCATCAGGGAGAATCAAACACCGGTGAGATGGATTGGCCGCTAAAGGTGAAAAAAGTGTATGACAGCCTGCTCAAAGATGTGGGTCTGGCACCCAACTCCGTTCCACTGCTGGCTGGTGAAGTGGTACATGCCGACCAGGGGGGCATCTGTGCATCGATGAATGAGATCATACAGACGCTTCCTGAGGTAATTCCCAACAGCTATGTCATCTCTTCTACCGGTTGTAAAGACGGACCGGACAATCTTCACTTCTCGGCCGAGGGTTACAGGATGCTGGGTGAACGCTACGCCGATCAGATGCTGTCACTTCTGAAAAATTGAGCTCTTATCGGATCAGTTTGGATTCACTCAATCAGTTTTTGTCATCTGTAAAAAATGGGAACCATCGAGTTCAACCCTCTCTACACTAAACAGTCAGATGATGCTGTACCAAATGAACCGAGGGTTGTGGAAGATAGGGAGACAAATGCCAATGACGGGGCGGACAAACATAGTGCGACTGTCAATATTGCGGGAAACAGCATTATTTCCGTGAGGATTCAGGTAAAATAATTGAGAAACCGTTCACCATTAATCGAAGACATGTACCCAATCATCAACATCTCCCTGAGATATCTTAAGCGAACGACCTTTGTACGGACCATTTTCACGGGTTTGACCGCTTTGATCCTTCTTCCCTCATGCATACGCGATGCCAAAACGGAAACAGCCTCGCGGGAGGTCATCTCCCTGAATGATCACTGGCAATTCTTCCGTTATGAGGATGCTGCTGATACGGACGCACTGATATATGATCTCCGCCCCGATATCTCAGAAGCAGGTGAGTATCTAGTTGCCGATGCCAAACCGACGGAAGCAGTGGAGGTTGGAAGTTCCGCAGAGATATTGAAATCGTGGATCCTGCCAACGGCCAACCCTTTTATTGCAGAACCCGCTGACCGGTACACCAGGCCTGAAGGGGAATCACCCGGTAAGAATTTCCCTTTTGTGCAACCCGATTTTGACGACTCCCGCTGGGAGATCGTGAATCTTCCGCACGACTGGGCCATTGAGGGGCCTTTTTACGAAGGGGATGAACCGATTGTGGGCGGCGGCATGGGTCGGTTGCCGGTGCAGGGAGTGGCCTGGTATCGGAAAAAACTCGATATCTCTTCTGAAGAGAGAGGCAAATCGATCTTTCTGGAGGTGGAGGGTGCCATGTCCTACGCCATGGTCTGGCTCAACGGAACGCTGGTGGGCGGCTGGCCCTACGGCTACAATTCCTGGCAGCTCGATCTCACGCCCCATCTACGTTATGGAGAAGAGAACCAGCTGGCCATCCGTCTCGACAATCCCAACCACTCCTCCCGCTGGTATCCGGGAGCTGGGATATACAGAAACGTATGGCTGATCAAAACTCACCAGGTACACATTGCTCAATGGGGGACCTATGTGACCACGAAAGAAGTCTCCCCCTCCTCAGCGATGGTCGACCTGGAGGTGACGGTCGACAACGATTCAGAGTCAGTAGCTTCTCTCGTGATAGAAACTGACATCTACGAGCTGGACAGCCTCGGGATGAAAGGGGATAAACCGGCTACCTCCTTCCATGATATTGAAATCACGCTGGAAGCGGGTGAAAGCGGTAAAGAGAAACTCTCCACCGTGATGAAGAACCCAAAGCTGTGGGGTCCAAAGCCTACCCAGACACCTCACCTATACCGGGCCATCACCACCTTGAAACAAAATGGCAGGATGTTGGACCGTTACGAAACCACCTTCGGCATCCGTGAGCTGCAGTTTGATCCGGAACAGGGACTGTTGGTAAACGGTCAGGTGATCAAGCTGCAGGGAGTCAACCAACACCACGACCTCGGTGCGCTGGGTGCGGCCTTCAACCGACATGCCGCCGAGCGGCAGCTTGAGTTGTTGCAGGAGATGGGCTGCAACGCCATCCGCATGGCACACAACCCGCCATCACCGGAGTTACTGGAGCTGACCGACAGGATGGGATTCCTGGTGGTGAACGAAATCTTCGACTCGTGGGAAAGGAAAAAAACACCCCACGACTTTCACCTAATCTTCCCGGAGTGGGCCGAAGCAGATACCCGCTCGTTCGTGCGGCGCGACAGAAACCACCCGTCAGTGATCATGTGGAGCTACGGCAACGAAGTGGGTGAACAGTACACGGCTGAAGAGGGAGCAGCACTTGCAGAACGTCTGAACAGGATCGTCAAGGAGGAGGATCCAACACGACCCACCACACTCTCAATGAACTATGCCAAACCGGATATGCCCTTCCCGCGTGTGGCCGATCAGATCGGTCTGAACTACCAGGGTGAGGGTATTCGCCAGGAACCTGAATTTGAGGGTACCGACCGGATTCGAACAGTACCGCAGTATGACCACTTCCATGCCGCTTACCCGGAAAAGATGATTTTTGGCAGCGAAGTAGCCTCCTCGTTCAGCAGCCGTGGCATCTACCTCTTTCCGGTTACCGGTGAGAGCACCTCCCCCGTGAGAGAGGGCAGAGGGGGTGACTCGAAGAGGGCACAGGTGAGCAGCTATGAGCTTTATGCGGTGGACTTCGGCTCATCACCCGACAAGGTGTTCCGGATGCAGGATCAGCATCCCTTTGTGGCAGGAGGGTTCGTATGGACCGGCTGGGACCACTTGGGAGAACCCACCCCCTACTACTCCTCCCGCAGCTCCTATTGCGGCATCATCGACCTGGCCGGTTTCAAAAAAGACCGGTTCTATCTCTACCAGTCTCGCTGGCGACCTGAGCAGCCGATGGTGCATATCCTGCCCCATTGGAACTGGCCCGGTAGAGAGGGTGAGATCACCCCGGTCCATCTCTTTACCTCCGGTGATGAGGCTGAACTTTTCCTGAATGGCCGGTCGCTCGGTCGAAAGGAAAAGGGTGAATTTGAATACCGGCTCCGTTGGGATGATGTGCGCTATGAGCCGGGAGAACTGAAGGCGATTGCCTACAAAAACGGGGAGAAATGGGCGGAAGCGATGATCACAACTACTGAGGAGCCTGTCTCATTGCAGCTGGTGGCAGACAGAAGCAGGATTACCGCTGACGGGAAGGATCTCGCTTTTGTCACCCTCACGGTGACCGACCGGAAGGGACGCCCGGTGCCGGATGCGGTCCTGCCCATCCATTTCACCATTGAGGGAGCTGGTGAGATAGTGGCTACCGACAACGGCAATCCGGCCGACATGACTCCCTTCCATTCACCCGACAGGGCAACTTTTAGCGGGATGTGCCTCGCCATTGTAAAAGGAAAAGCCGGTGATCCCGGAAGCATTACCATCAGGGCTGCCTCTCCGGGATTGAAAGAGAGCAAGATTAAGCTGTTATCTGAATAATGTTGCAATAGCGGTATTTCATTGTGACCAGAAAAAAAAGATTACTTTTACACCTGAAAATTGAACTTCCCATTTTACTGATATCTTTAATCCTATGAGAACAATTTATCACACCTTCGTAACCCTTATGCTTTGCATCGTAAGTTTCAATCTGATGCAAGTGAATGCCCAGGTGATACCCCTGGTCTATGATGCCGAGAATTCGGTTGCCCCTTTTGAGGTTTCCCTGCCTTCGTTAGAGGAGCTGCCCGTGAATGAAACACTGCCCGATCCCTTTGCCTGGTCGGACGGTAGCGGGCGCTCCACCCGTTTTGCGGACTGGGGCAGCAGGCGAATGGAAATTGGCGCAGAGATTCAGCACTATGAGATTGGTAAAAAGCCGGAACGGCCCGATTCGATCACTGCCGAATACTGTAACGATACGCTGACAGTGCATATTACAGTGAATGGGAAGACGCTGACCCTCACCTCAAGTGTGATTCTGCCGGAAGGAGAGGGACCCTTTCCCGCTGTAATCGGCATCGGTAGAGGCTCCGGAAGTCTGCCGCCCGATCTCTTCGCCTCCCGCGACATTGCACAGATCAGCTTCAACTTCACGGAGGTGATGGCCTGGCAACAAATAAGAGGAGAAGAACCAATCAACCAGCTCTATCCTGATCTGATCCACATGGGTGCTTACAGTGCCTGGTCCTGGGGAGTGAGCCGTCTGATCGACGGATTGGAGCTGGTACAGGATCAACTGCCCATCAACCTGCACCGACTGACCATCACCGGCTGTTCTTTTGCGGGTAAGATGGCGCTCTACGCCGCTGCATTTGATGAACGGATCGCGTTGACCATCGCGCAGGAGTCAGGTGGTGGCGGTGCGGCTGCCTGGCGGGTTTCGGAGACACTGGGCGAGGTGGAGACCCTCGCCAGAACGAGCCATGTATGGTTTATGGAGGAGATGTTCCAATTCTCTGATGCAGTGGGCAAACTGCCGTTCGACCACCATGAGTTGATGGCGATGATCGCCCCGCGTGCCCTGCTTATCCTGGGAAACCCCGATTATGAATGGTTGGCCGATGAATCAGGATACGTCTCCTGCAAAGCCGCTCAACAGGTCTGGGAAACATTTGGAATATCAGATCGATTCGGATTCTCCATCGTGGCAGATCATGGTCACTGCATGCTGCCCGAGGTGCAACGTCCGGAGGTGGAAGCATTTATAGAGAAGTTCCTGCTGGGAAATGAAACAGTTAATACAAAAGTTGAAATCCATCCCTACCAGGAGGTGAATTACGAAAAATGGATTCAATGGTGAAATAACCGATAATGCAGATCATGTCTGAGCCGGTTCGTTGCATCTCGGAACCGATATCAGCCGGCATTAACCCCAGACAATCAACACAAAGGCGTTGTTATTTACTTCGTCTATGTCTTTTATATGATTAATCGATGTCTATTTTTAACAATTTTCTTGCACTATTTTGCTTATTTATCATATATTTTTGTGCCGTCGTTCATTGAAATAAGATCAGCCAAAAGCATATTTTGGGCACAACTCAATGATATACAGCAACAAAGTTGACATCGTTGGCAATTGTCGAAGTTTTGTATATTTTTTTAAAGCGTGTGTGTACGTCCACACGCAAAAATAAGCCAACAATGCTCTGATCTTATCTGCTCGTTTGGTTAGGGGATTTATGTTCAATTAAAACAAAACAACTTGAGCCGTCATTTAGTCTTTTAATAGGATGTTTTGAGTACAATGTGGACGTACACAATGCGCAAACTCGAACAATCAGGTGAAAGTATACTATACCATCACAAAAAGAAAAATAACAATTAAAGGAGATCACTTTTTTACTATTTATTAATCTAAACAAACCAGAGAATGAAAAGAAAGGTTTCAATTTTTCAGAGAGGAATCTGTCTCGCACTGCTGAGCACATTTTCTCTCTTTCTGTTTGCTCAGAACGTGACCCTGAGGGGCACTGTAGCTGATGCAGCAGGAGAACCACTGATTGGGGTAACCGTGCAGGTACAGGGTACGACTTTGGGAACGGTGACCGATGTAGAGGGGAATTTCACCCTTTTGAATGTACCACCGGATGCCATCCTGGAAATTACTTACGTGGGAATGCGCCCCCAGGTTATTTCCTTGAATGGAAGAAACAGCCTGCAGGTAGTAATGGCAGAAGACACCGAACTGCTTGATGAAGTGGTGGTAGTCGGATATGGCACCATGCGCCGTGAAGCTGTAACCGGGTCAGTATCCTCCATGCAGGGAGATGTACTGCGTGATGTCCCTACCGGGAATGTGACCACAGCACTCCAGGGACGTCTGCCGGGTGTTCAGATGCAACAAAGCAGTTCCAAGCCGGGAGCCGATATGCAGATTCGCATCCGTGGTACCCGCTCGCTGAATGCCGACAATGACCCGCTGGTGGTGCTCGATGGCATCCCCTTCGCCGGAACGCTGGCTGACATCAACCCCAACGACATCAAGAGTATTGATATCCTGAAGGATGCCTCCTCTACCGCTATCTATGGCTCGAGAGGTGCCAACGGTGTGATCATGATCACCACCTTCAAGGGGTTGGCCGGTTAAAAAGCAAGGGTCAGCTACAATGGCTATTACGGCACCAAAACCCTGTTCAATCGTTATCCCATGATGAGTGGGGATGAACTGTATGAGTTACGTCATGTCGCTGGTATTTACATGGAAGACCTGGGTGGAGGCAACAGCCGTCCCACGATGGGTTCCGATGAAGTGGAGGGTGTCAACACCGACTGGCAGGATCTGATGTTCGAATCGGGCATGGTGATGAGTCATGACATTAGTGTTTCCGGTGGCACATCAGGTGGCAGCTACACTTTTGGTGCCGGTTACTATGAAGATACCTCACTGATGCCAGGTCAGGACTATAACCGCATCAGTCTGCGGGCCAACATCGATCAGAGCATCGGTAACTATCTACGCTTCGGACTTACCACCAACAACAACTACAATGTAACCAATGGTGCAAACATTGGCATGTACAATGTATTGGCTACCTCTCCGTTGATCGACCCATTTGCCGAAGATGGCACACTCAAACCGATCGTGCATTCAATTGCCGACAACTACTGGACCAATACCCGTGAAAGGAGACTGAATCTGGGGGATAGCTATGCCGACAACCGCAAAGGTTACGGATCCTACAACTCACTCTACGGTGAGGTGAAAATACCCGGAATCGAAGGATTGAGCTACCGCATCAACCTGGGTCTGAATCTCAGGGGATTTAACAGGGGACAATACCAGGGCATGGGTGTTTTCAGCGATACTCCTACCGCTGCTTCCACCGGTTCACTTGAGAAATCACTTACCTACCAGTGGGTGGTGGAGAACATCGTCACCTACGACAAGTATTTCAACAAGCACCACATCAATTTCACAGGACTCTATTCAGAGGAAGCAACTCATTACGATCGTTCACTGGTCAGTGCACTCAATATCCCCTCCGACCACTTTCAGTACTGGAACCTGGGACAGGCATCGAAGGATGATGTGACCTATGACCCCAACAACCAGCACTTTGAAGAGTGGGGACTCAAATCCTGGATGGGACGTTTCATGTATGACTTCGACAGTCGTTACATGCTCTCCGTGGCATTGCGTTCCGACGGTTCTTCCCGTCTCTCACCGGGTTACAAATGGCATACCTACCCCTCTATCTCTGCCGGTTGGAATATCGCGCGTGAGCACTTCATGGAGAATGTGGATGTGGTGAACAACCTGAAGCTGCGTCTCGGATGGGGGCAAACCTCCAACCAGGCCATCTCACCCTACGCCACACTGGGACGTCTCTCTCTGCGGCCTTACAACTTCGGGAGCACTACCACCACCGGAGCATATGTATCGGAAGTACCCAACACTGAACTGGGATGGGAATTTTCAAGCACCTACAATATCGGTGTTGACTTCTCATTGTTGAACAACCGTCTGCGTGGTTCTGCCGACTACTATGTTGTCAACACCAACGACCTGTTGATGAAGGTAAACCTGCCTTCCACCGCTGGTGTAGGCAGCTACTGGGCCAATATCGGCAAATCACAGAACAGAGGTCTTGAACTGGCACTCTCCGGCACCCTCATCGATGACAAGAATGGCTGGAGCTGGGATGCAGGTCTCAACTTCTACGCCAACCGTAATAAGATAGTCGAACTGGTTTCGGGACGGGATGTTGAAGGCAACAAAGAGCCTGAGCGTGACATTATCAACTCCTGGTTTGAAGGTTACCCCATCAACTCCATTTTCGATTTTGAAAAAATTGGTCTCTGGCAGGAGGGAGATCCTTACCTTGACATCCTGGAACCGGGTGGAAATGTGGGAATGATCAAAGTAAAATATGCAGGTGAATACAATGCAAACGGAGAACCGGTACGTCAGATTGGTGCAGACGACCGACAGATTATGAGCGCAGACCCCGACTGGCAGGGAGGGTTCAATACACGTGTGGCCTACAACAACTGGGACCTCAACGTGATAGGCACCTACCAGCACGGTGGTATCCTGGTGAGCTCATTGCATGCCGCCAACGGTTATTTGAACATGCTCTCCGGCCGTCGTGGAAATGTGAAGGTCGACTACTGGACTCCCGACAATACTGATGCAAAATATCCCAAGCCGGGTGGCCTTCAGAGTGGTGACAACCCGAAATATGGCAGCACACTCGGTTATTTTGATGCTTCCTACTTCAAGGTGGGTCAGATTACGCTGGGGTATAACTTTGACTCGAAAGCCGATTGGTTCCGCAATTCTGGTATCACCAATGCACGTCTCTACTTCACCGTCCAGAATGCTTTGGTACTCTTCTCCCCCTTCCACAAGGAATCTGGACTGGACCCGGTAACCAACTCCTATGGCAATCAAAATGCTGCGGTCACCGGTAGTCTGCCCTACAACGCAAGCACGATGCTGACGGTGGGAACCAACACACCCCAGACACGAAACTTCCTGGTTGGAATCAACCTGACATTCTAACAATCATGCACAATTATCTAAATGACAACAATGGATATGAAAAATTTAAAGTTTAAGCATATATTGGCAATGATCGTAGTGGCATTCATCACTTTCGGTTGTTCCAACGATATCCTGGAGGAAAAACCCCGCGCCATCTATGAGCCTGGATTCTTCAAAACCGAACAGGGTATCCAGTACGGGCTCACCTCGCTCTACTCGCACACTCGCTACTTCCTGGGTCAGTACTTCTACGCAGCCGCGCAAAACGGCACCGATGAGTACACCTATGCCCAGAGTGCCGACAACAACTTCAAGGACACCGATATGTCGGGAGTGGGTTCTCTGAATCCTTCCAGCAGCCGCTCCGATGTCCTCTGGGGTGCAGTATACTCCAATATCAACACTGCCAGCGGTATCATCGAGAACGCAGCTGATGTGGGTCTCTCCGAGGCAATGATCTCCGAAGCACGTTTCTGGAGAGCATACGACTACTTCCTGCTGGTACAAACCTTTGGTGGGGTACCCCTCGACCTGGGATCGGGAGAACTGATGTTCAACACATCTCCCTCACGCACCTCTGTGCGCAACACGGTACCGGAGGTCTACACCAAAGCAGTCTTCCCTGACCTGAAAACGGCAGTTGCCAACTTGCCGGAGACCGGTCGTGTAACCGGTGGCGTCACAAAAACTGCTGCTCGTCTCTTCCTGGCTAAAGCTTACCTCACTTATGCCTGGTGGCTGGAGAACCCAAACAACATTCCCACCTACCCCGAGACACCCCGCACCGATCCCGACGGTCATGATGCAGCCTGGTACTACCAGGAAGCCTACAACGTCTCTCTGGAAGGGATCAACAACCCCGGCCCCTTCGGCCTGCTGGATCACTTTTATGATGTGCACCTGGGAAGCAACGACCGCAACAAGGAGATCGTGCTCTTCTCCGACCACATGGAAGATGAATACTACAACCAGGCCAGCCTTTCATGGTCAAACGGCAGTGCACCGGAAAATTACGCTGTTTGGTATGTTACCTCCAACTATGGGAACATTCGCAGTTCTGCCGATGGAACCAATTACAACATATCCTCTGTGAATCGTCATGCCATACAATGGGGCGGACGTCCCTGGACCCGTATGGCTCCCACCATCGAAGCCTATACCGAAACATTCGACGACAAAGAGAATGACAGCCGCTTCGACGGAACATTCGCCAGCGTCTATTATGGAAACTGGAAGGAGGCTGGACGCTCTGAGGAAACGCTCTTCAATGCCAACGGACTGCCAGTGAAGAATGGCGAACCGATATTGACCTTTCTGGAAGAAGAGCCTCTTGTACCGGTCACCTATCCCACCGGCGCAGGATCCAGCAACGTGGGAGCCGGCACACTGCCGGGCAGAGCCGACTGGGTAATCGCCCCGAGTGGCATCAGCCGCATCTACTACCCCGGGCTCTGGAAGCTGGGGACCTATCGCACTGACAATGGTACCGGCCTGGGACAACCCAACGGAGCACTCACCCGCCCGTGGAACATTGCCAAGTTCTCCGAGTTCTACCTGATTGCTGCCGAGGCAGCCGTGAAGGGTGCCACCGGATCAATGACCGCCCGTCAGCTGGTCAACGTGCTCAGGGCACGTGCCGGCAAATGGCGCTGGAAAAACAACGGCAACTATGAATTGGTGGCTGACCGCAGTGCAGCCATGACTGCAGCCACCCCTGCCACCATTGACATCAACTACATTCTGGCGGAACGCAGCCGTGAACTATTTGGTGAAGGTCATCGCTGGTATGACCTGGTCCGCACCCAGAAATGGGCGGAACTAGCAGCATCCTATACCATTTGTGGTTCGGCTGCCGGTGACCATACCCCGGTGGTCTACACCCGTACCATCGAGAAACATCATTATCTGCGTCCCATCCCACAGGGTCAGATCGACGGGATGACCATGAGTGAAGAGGAAAAAGCGGCCTATCAGAACCCCGGTTATTAATCAGATAGACAGAACCTATGAATTGCAATCATCTCCTTCTTGCGAAGGAGATGATTGTTTTTTTATCACAGATGCTTAAAGCCAGAATATCAGTTTATCATGTGATGCCGTTGCTCCGAATAATCGCTTCATTTGATTTTAATATTCAACATATATTCCTCGTATCTGACTCTAAATTGATTCGAATCTATTAGAACCATATTAGAACCATATTAGAACGAGATTAGAACGAGATTAGAACGAGATTAGAACGAGATTAGAACGAAAAGGAATCAATTTGTTCAAATGGGAGATGGCGGAGGCACCCTTTTATCCCAATTTCAACATCAGAAACCTCAGCAGAGAAAACGATGTTATATACTGTGTCTATATTCTATATGCTTAATATTGATGGATCTTTTCCTCTCACAGCCGATTATTTGCAAAAAATAAGCTTACTTTTGTAGGAATTAATGTAAGACCGTTTTCACTATTTTCAACGGGCGCCCAACTTTTTTGCCTAATTGATGAGTTTTTTTGTGTGTTAGATTGTGCACGTGCACAACCCAAAAACAGGCGTTGAAAGCAAATGAGGAAAGAAATGATCCCGTAACAACACATTGAATCAATACAACAACTTATACCAAACAAAAACAAACAGACAAAAAATGGAAGATCTGTCAGTAACTAAGCGAGAGACACGCGGCTTCTACAAGCTGTCACCGGTACAACGCATCGGTTTCGGTTCCGGAGACCTGGCACAAAACCTCATCTATCAGACGGTATCAATGTACCTTTTGATCTTTTACACCAACGTTTTCGGATTGCCGGCTGCAACAGCTGCCGTGATGTTCCTCATTGTGCGACTCATCGACGTGGTATGGGATCCCATTGTGGGTGCCTTTGTGGACAAACGAAACCCAAAGATGGGAAAATATCGTTCCTGGTTGATACTGGGTGGCATACCGCTGACTGGATTCGCCATCCTCTGTTTCTGGAACGGCTTTTCCGGATCACTCTTCTACGCCTACATCACCTATGTAGGGATGTCGATGGCCTACACACTGGTGAACGTACCCTACGGTGCATTGAATGCATCGCTCACCCGTGATACCGATGAGATCACCAAGCTCACTGCCACCCGTATGTTCCTTGCGAACCTGGGGGGACTGGCCGTTGCATACGGTATACCCATCATTGTAAAAACCCTCTCCCCGGACGGACGAATCAACTCTGCCGAGTCGGGCAATGCCTGGTTCATCACCATGACCATCTATGCACTGGTGGGGCTGGCACTTCTGATATTCTGTTATACCCAGACCAAGGAGCGGGTGGTGATGGATGAGAAGGACACCCATGATGTGAAGGTCTCCGACCTCTGGACAGAGTTCGTCCGCAACCGTCCTCTGCGGGTGCTGGCATTCTTCTTCATCACAGCTTTTGCCATGATGGCGATCGGCAACTCGGCCGGCTCCTATTACATGATCTACAACGTACATGCACCCGACATGGTGCCCTATTTCATGGCACTCGGCTCCATTCCGGCATTTATCTTCATGCCCATGGTACCTGCAATCAAACGAGCCATTGGCAAAAAACAGATGTTCTATGTCTTTCTTTCGATAGCCATTTTCGGCATGGGTCTCCTCTATGCTATCTCCGTCATCCCTGCCCTGAAGAATCTGGTCTGGTTGGTACTGGTGGCACAGTTTGTGAAGTCCACCGGTGTGATCGTTGCAACAGGATATATGTGGGCACTGGTACCGGAGGTAATCTCCTACGGAGAGCACAAAACCGGCCGCCGCATCTCCGGTATCGTCAATGCCCTCACCGGCATTTTCTTCAAGGCAGGTATGGCGCTGGGAGGTGTGGTACCCGGTTTCGTACTGGCCTTCGTGGGATTTGACGAGAAGAATGCCATCACTCAGAGCCCGTTTGTGGAACAGGGAATTCTTTGGCTGGTAGCAGTGATACCGGCATTGTTACTCATATTGGCCATGTTCATCATCTCTCGCTATGAACTGGAAGATGATGTGATCGACAGGCTCAATCTGGAGATTGAAGCAAGACAAGAGAATCAATAACATCAAACAAAAATGATCTGTTATGACAACAAAAAAAAGTTTCCATCCGATGCAGATTGCAATGCTCATCATGGCCTTCATACTAACGGGCTGCACCACATCGCAAAGTGAGCAAGGACCCTCTCTCAAAGAGGCGTATGAAGGTAAATTTCTGATTGGAACAGCCCTGAATGCAAATCACAACTATGGAAGAGATACGTTGGGCATCCAGGTGATTCAAGACCAATTCAACTCCATCGTTGCGGAAAACTGCATGAAGAGCATGCATCTGCAACCCACCGAGGGAGTATTCTTCTTTGAGGAAGCAGATAAATTCATTGAATTCGGTGAAGCCAACAACATGCATATCGTAGGCCACACACTCATCTGGCATTCACAGGCTCCCGATTGGTTCTTCACCGACGAGAACGGAGAAAATGTATCGCGCGAGGTGATGATTGAACGAATGCGCAGCCATATTCATACCGTTGTAGGGCGCTACAAAGGGCGTGTCGACGGCTGGGATGTAGTGAACGAAGCAATAGTTGACGACGGTTCGTGGCGCAACACTAAGTTCTACGAGATCATTGGTGAAGAGTACATCAAACTGGCATTCCAATTTGCCCATGAAGCAGATCCCGATGCGGAACTCTATTACAATGACTATGGCATGTCACAGGAAGGCAGACGCAACAGTGTGGTTGAAATGGTGAAAAAGCTAAAGGAAGAGGGGATTAAAATTGATGGCATCGGGATGCAGGGTCATATGGGAATGGATTACCCTGATATCAACGAGTTTGAGAAAAGCATCGAAGCATTTGCAGCCCTAGGTGTAAAGGTGATGATCACAGAAATGGACATCACACTGCTCCCCTTCCCTGCCGGCGAGACAGCTGAGGTGTCACTCACAGCGGAATACCAGGAACAGATGAATCCCTATGCAGCCGGACTTCCCGAAGAGGTGGAAACAGCTTTCAACAAGCGCTATAGCGACTTTTTCGCTCTCTTTCTGAAACATCAGGATAAGATCAGCCGCGTAACCCTTTGGGGTTTGACCGACGGAGACACCTGGCGCAACGACTGGCCAATACCGGGAAGGACCGACTACCCGCTGCTTTTCGACCGCAACTACCAACCTAAACCGGTGGTACAGCAAATTATAGAGCTAACAAAAGAATAACAATAAAAAAAATATAGCACGATGAAAGAACCCAGATATCTCGTACCGGGTGATTACATGGCCGACCCGGCAGTACACGTTTTTAACGGCAAACTATATATCTACCCCTCCCACGACTGGGAGAGTGGTATCCCGGAAAACGACAACGGTGACCATTTCAACATGAAAGATTACCATGTCTTCTCAATGGATGAGGTGGAAAATGGAGAGGTGACCGACCATGGAGTGGTGCTTCGCACCGAGGATATCCCTTGGGCCGGGCGTCAGTTGTGGGACAGTGATGTAGCCTTTCGGAACGGTAAATACTACATGTACTTCCCGTTGAAAGATCAAAACGATATCTTCCGCATCGGTGTTGCTATCAGCGACAAACCGGAAGGTCCGTTCATTCCACAGGAAAACCCGATGAAGGGCAGTTACAGTATCGACCCTTGTATCTGGCCCGACCGTGACGGTAATTATTACATGTACTTCGGTGGTTTGTGGGGTGGACAACTGCAGCGCTATCGCAACAACAAAGCGCTGGAATGTGCAATATTACCGGAAGGTGATGAGCAGGCCCTCTGTCCCAAGGTAGTGCGTCTGAGAGAGGATATGCTGGAGTTTGGCGAGGAACCCCGCGACCTGGTGATCCTTGATGAGAATGGGAAACCCCTGACAGCCGGTGATTCCGAACGTCGCTTCTTCGAGGCCTCCTGGATGCATTGTTACAATGGAAAATATTACTTCACCTACTCCACCGGTGACACCCACCTGATTTGCTATGCCATGGGCGACAACCCCTATGGCCCATTCACCTATCAGGGGGTCATCCTCACACCCGTAGTGGGATGGACCACACACCACTCCATCGTAGAATATAAAGGGAAATGGTATTTGTTCCACCACGACTGCGTACCTTCGGAAGGTAAGACATGGCTCAGGAGCCTCAAAGTGACGGAACTGACATACAACCCCGACGGCACCATCCAACCAATAAAAGGAACTGCTGAATAATGAAAATAAGAAGACTCTTGCTGGTCATCAGCTTTTGTATTGCCGCTATCGGACAGCTTGCTGCTGAGGATGGCAGCAGGCTCTGGTTGCGTTTCCAACCGCAGGAGAAGAGCACTCTTCCACCCTTTACCCGACTCCGGGGGGATGCCTCATCGGTCGCACTCAAGGAGTTTCAGCATGCCTGGCAGGAAATGAGCGGCAGCAGCCTCCCTGAGAACGGAAGTGATCGTACGCACACCCTGTTGATCGGCACTTTGAAAAACAGAGAGGTACGCAAGTTAATAAAAAGTAAAGAATTGCAGGAACCCGGGATAGAAGGTTATATCATTCGTACAGTGGAACAGGGCAACCGCCGTACTACGGTGGTGGCTTCTGCCGGGGAGGCAGGTCTCCTTTACGGTGTGTACCACCTTGTACGGCATATCCAAACAGGTCACTTCAGCAATAAGGTAGAAATCACCGAACAACCACGCTACGACCTCCGCATCCTGAATCATTGGGACAACCTCAACGGCACGGTGGAACGTGGTTATGCCGGTTATTCCATCTGGCAGTGGGACAAGTTGCCCGGAGAGATCTCACCCCTCTACAGGGAATATGCACGTGCAAACGCGTCCATCGGCATCAACGCCACGGTACTGAACAATGTGAATGCCACCCCTGATATTCTTACCAAGGAATATCTTGAAAAGGTGAAGCTGATTGCCGATGAGCTGCGTCCCTACCATATCAAGGTCTATCTCTCCATCAATTTTTCCTCCCCTGCGGAACTGGGTGGTCTGGAAAACTCTGACCCGCTCAATCCAATGGTTGCACGATGGTGGAAGAAGAAAGCGGATGAAATCTACCAAATCATACCCGATTTCGGAGGGTTCCTGGTGAAAGCCAACTCGGAGGGGTTGCCGGGACCACAGGATTACGGACGCACTCATGCCGAGGGGGCCAACATGCTGGCCGATGCCCTTAAGCCACACGACGGCATCGTGATGTGGCGTGCGTTTGTCTATAACCCCACCGAAGAGGATCGTGCCAAACAGGCATTCAATGAGTTCATGCCGCTCGACGGACAGTTCCGCGACAACGTGATCATCCAGGTGAAGAACGGACCGGTCGACTTCCAGCCGCGTGAGCCTTTCAGTCCCCTGTTCGGTGCAATGCAGCAGACAGCCCTGATGCCGGAATTGCAGATCACGCAGGAATATTTAGGTTTCTCCAATCACCTGGTCTACCTCGCCACTCAGTGGAAAGAGTTTCTAGAGAGCGACACCCATTGCATGGGAGATGAATCAACAGTTGCAAAGTGCACTGATGGCACGCTTCTCTCACATCCACACACCGCCATTGCGGGTGTAGCCAACATCGGGCTGGATGACAACTGGAGCGGACATCACTTTGCCCAGGCCAACTGGTATGCCTTCGGACGACTGGCATGGGATCACACCCTCACGGCGGAAGAGATCGCAGAGGAGTGGCTCAAAATGACTTTTACGGATGAGCGGGCATTTCTGGAACCAGTACAGGAGATGATGCTAAGCTCATGGGAGAGTGCGGTCAACTACATGATGCCGCTGGGACTGCATCATATCTTTGCGTGGGAACACCATTATGGACCCGAACCCTGGTGTGATATACCCGGTGCCCGGCCCGACTGGCTCCCACCCTATTACCACAATGCCGGTGAAGAGGGTATTGGATTTGATCGTACCACTTCAGGCAGCAATGCGGTGTCGCAATACTGCTCCCCATTGAGCGAAACATACAACAACCTGGAAACCTGCCCAGAAGAGTTGCTGCTCTGGTTCCACCATGTTCCCTGGGATCATCGGATGAAAAACGGACGTACGCTTTGGGATGAACTCTCTTACCGTTATGATGGGGGTGTGCAGCAGGTACGTGACTTTCAAAAATTGTGGGACCGAATGGAACCGTATGTCGACAGCGAAAGGTTCCGCCATGTACAGTCCCGCCTCAGAATCCAGTCGCGTGACGCCGTCTGGTGGAAAGATGCCTGTCTGCTTTACTTCCAGACGTTCTCAGGCATGCCCATCCCCTACGACATTGAGCGGCCGGTACATGAACTGGAAGAATTGAAACAGATTAAATTGGATCTCAAGCACCATAATTGATGTGTGGTTGTGAGGTCTGAAGATTGAAGCTGAGCGCTGAATACTGAAAGCTAAATGTAATTCTAAATGATCAAAACCTGGAGATGGTTTGGCAAGAAAGACCCCATCACGCTGGAGATGCTGCGGCAGATTGGCGTGGAGGGAATTGTGACGGCACTCTATGACTTGCCACCGGGTGAGGTATGGAGTCTGGAAGCAATTGAAGATATGAAACAAACCATTGAAGGGGCAGGTCTTGTCTGGTCCGTTGCGGAAAGTCTTCCCGTAGCGGAGGAGATCAAATATGCCGCTCCCACTCGCGACAAGCTGATCCAAAATTACAACACGAGCCTGATGAACCTGGGCAGGGCAGGCATCAAAACCATCTGTTACAACTTTATGCCGGCCATCGACTGGGTAAGGACCGATCTTAACCGACAATTGCCGGACGGGACCACCACCCTCTATTTCGACCGGATGCGGTATGCCTACTTCGATTGCAGGATCCTGCAACGGGAGGGGGCTGAGGCCGATTACAGTGTGGAAGAGCTGAGAAAAATTGAACTCCTCGACCAAACCCTCACCAAAGATGAAAAGGAGGAACTGATTGACACCATCATCGTCAAGACGCAGGGATTTATCCACCGCAAGATGAAGGAGGGAGCCGATCCGGTTACAGAATTTAAAAAGCTGCTCCAACACTACAAAGATATAGACAGAGATGGATTGCGGGAGAATCTCACCTATTTCCTTAACAGAGTGATACCGGTGGCCGAGGCGCATGGCATCATGCTCTGCATCCATCCCGACGACCCACCCTTTCCGGTATTCGGGCTACCCCGCATTGTGAGTCGGGAAGAGGATCTGGAATGGATCATCGGAGCGGTCAACAACCACAGCAACGGCATCACATTTTGTGCCGGATCGCTTAGTGCCATCGCAGAGAATGATGTTCCTCGTATGGCAAAACGTTTCGCAAAACGAATCGGTTTCGCCCACCTGCGCAGCACGGCGCTGTTGCCCGAAGGCAATTTCATGGAAGCATCCCATCTGGATGGAAACGGAAGGTTGATTGAGGTAATCCGTATACTTGAAGAATGCGTATCCGACATCCCGATGCGAGTGGACCATGGCAGGGTGTTGCCCGGCGACAGTGAAATTACTCACAATCCGGGATACACCTTCTACGGGAGGATGTTTGCCCTGGCTCAGGTGGAGGGGATGATGGCAGTTGTGAGAAATGAAATTAATGAAAAAAGATCAAGATAGATCGGATAACAATGAGAGATTTATTCAATATTAACGGAAAAGTAATTGTAATTACTGGCGGAACCGGCGTACTGGGTAGTGTGATTGCCACCTATCTGGCAGGTGAAGGGGCCAGTGTTGTGATCCTTGGCCGGCGTAAAGAGGCGGGTGATGCATTGGTAAAAGAGATCAGAGACAAGGGAGGTGAAGCACTTTTCCTAGAAACAGATGTATTGGATGCGGAGAAACTGACCCAAAATCGTGAAGAGATTCTGACACGCTATGGACGCATTGATGCTCTCCTCAATGGTGCCGGTGGCAACATGGCTGGAGCCAATATCGTACCCGATAAGACCTTTTTCGACCTAGACATGGAGCAGTTCGACCAGGTGGTACGGCTCAACCTCACCGGGAGTGTGCTCCCCACGCAGATCTTCCTGCAACCGATGGCCGAACAAAAAAAGGGAGTAATACTCAACTTCTCATCCATGGCGGCCTTTCGTCCGATGACACGGGTCGTGGGTTACGCCGCGGCAAAAGCGGGAGTTACCAACTTCACCCAATTTCTGGCCACGGAGGTAGCAACGAAATTTGGCGAAGGGATCAGGGTTAATGCCGTAGCTCCCGGATTCTTCCTTACCGAACAGAACAGGGAATTGCTAACCAACCCGGACGGTTCATACACACAGCGCGGAAAGGATGTGATTCGTCAGACACCCTTCAAAAGGATGGGCAAACCTGAAGAGCTGTGTGGCACCATCCATTACCTGGTGAGTGATGCCTCATCCTTTGTTACCGGCAGCACCATCACGGTGGATGGTGGATTCAACGCATTCGCCATGTGATCCAGTCAATCTCAGATTCTTTGGCGGGACATACATCCCGTTGCAATAGATATAGAACAGAACAGAATTAGAACAATTGATAAAACAACAAAAGATGTACCTACTTGGATATGACATTGGCAGCTCATCGGTGAAAGCTGCTCTGGTTGATGCAGTAACAGGGAAAACTGTGGCTTCGGATTTTTTCCCGAAAACAGAAATGAGCATACAGGCCATTCAGGCAGGCTGGGCGGAACAAGATCCGGAAATGTGGTGGAACAACCTGAAGCTAGCCAACGCATCTGTATTGCAACAATCGGGTGTTAACCCGGCCGACATTAAGGCAATAGGTATCTCATGGCAGATGCACGGGCTGGTGATGATTGACAAAGATCGCAAGCTGCTGCGGCCCTCCATCATATGGTGCGACAGCCGTGCGGTGCCATATGGGGAAAAGGCATTCAAGGCCATCGGTGAAGAGAAAGCTCTTTCCCACCTGCTCAATTCACCAGGCAACTTCACAGCAGCCAAGCTGGCCTGGGTGAAAGAGAATGAACCAGAACTATACGAACGGATCTACCGTATCATGCTGCCAGGCGATTACATCGCCATGAAGCTTACTGATGAGATCGGCGTCACCGTAGAGGGTCTGTCAGAGGGTATTTTCTGGGACTTCAAGGAGAACCGTCTTTCAGAGGATGTGATGAACTACTTTGGCTTTGACAAGGAGATGATCCCCTCACTCACACCGGTATTTGGCATCCAGGGAAAAGTGACTGAAGCAGTGGCCAAGGAACTGGGACTACATCCCGGCACACCCGTCAGCTACCGTGCGGGAGATCAGCCCAACAACGCCCTGTCGCTCAATGTCTTCAATCCTGGTGAAATCGCCTCCACCGCCGGCACCTCCGGAGTGGTTTATGGAGTACTCGATCAGGTGAAATATGACCCCCTCTCCAGGGTGAACATCTTCGCCCATGTGAATCACCTGCCGGAACAGACCCGTCTGGGAGTATTGCTCTGCATCAACGGTACCGGTATCCTCAACTCATGGATCAAGAAAAACATGGTGCCGGCTGATCTGGGATACAACGAGATGAACCAAATGGCCGCACAATCGACCATCGGTGCCAGGGGCATTTCGGTGGTACCCTTTGGAAACGGTGCCGAACGGGTATTGGAAAACAGGGATCCGGGCAGCTCTTTCCATGGCATCAATTTCAACATCCACTCCCTCTCAGACCTTTTACGGGCATCACAAGAAGGCATCGTCTTCTCCTTCCAGTATGGCATGGAGGTGATGCAGGCAATCGGCATGGATATCAAGGTAATCCGGGCTGGAAATGCAAACATGTTCCTCAGTCCCATTTTCCGCGACACACTCGCCTCAGTGAGCGGTGCAGTGATTGAACTCTACGACACTGACGGAGCAGCAGGTGCCGCCAAGGGTGCAGGCATAGGTGCCGGAATCTATGCTTCGCCGCAGGAAGCTTTTGGCTCACTACGGAAGATCATGACGGTAGAGCCAGACACCAGAAACAGCGACAGATATCAGGATGCATACGCACAATGGAAAAAATTTATTTAAAATCAAAATAAGTTCAATTTTAAAATTCAACAATTGTATGGAAAGTGAAAAAAAAGTGAATGAATATTTTCCCGGAATCGGGAAGATCAAATTTGAAGGCAAAGAGAGCCGCAATCCGATGGCTTTTCGTTATTATGACCCCGAAAAAGTGGTCTACGGCCGTAAGATGAAAGATTGGTTCAAATTCTCAATGGCCTACTGGCACACGCTCTGCGCTGAGTCGAACGACCCGTTTGGTGAAGAAACCAAGGACTTTGAATGGAACAACGGTGATGCCATTCTTGAGCGAGCCAAAAAGAAGGTAGATGCCGGCTTCGAATTCATGCAGAAGATTGGTTTGGAATATTTCTGTTTCCACGATGTAGACCTGGTGGAAGAAGGCAACTCTCTGGAAGAGTATGAAGCAAACCTGAAAAGCATCGTTTCCTATGTGAAGGAGAAGATGAACGATACAGGCATCAAACTGTTGTGGGGAACCGCCAACGTTTTCGGCAACAAACGTTACATGAATGGTGCAGCCACCAACCCCAACTTCGACAGTGTGGCATATGCTGCTACGCAAATCAAGAATGCACTTGATGCCACAATCGAGCTCGGAGGTGAGAACTATGTCTTCTGGGGCGGCCGTGAAGGATATATGACCCTGCTCAACACCGATATGAAGCGGGAGAAGGAACACCTGGCCACCATGCTGAAGATGGCCCGCGACTATGCCCGTTCAAAGGGTTTCATGGGCACCTTCTTCATCGAACCAAAGCCGATGGAACCGACCAAGCATCAATATGACGTGGATGCAGAGACAGTAATCGGATTCCTTCGCGCCCATGGGCTGGACAAGGACTTCAAACTAAACGTTGAGGTGAATCATGCCACGCTAGCCGGTCATACCTTCGAGCATGAACTACAGTGCGCCGTGGATGCGGGACTACTGGGCTCTATCGACGCCAACAGAGGTGACTATCAGAACGGGTGGGATACCGACCAGTTCCCCATCGACCTATACGAACTGACACAGGCAATGATGGTAATCCTCCGTGGAGGAGGTTTGCAGGGTGGAGGCACCAATTTCGATGCCAAAACACGCCGCAACTCCACCGACCTGGAAGACATCTTCATCGCTCACATCGCCGGCATGGACGCCTTCGCCCGTGCCCTGGAGACGGCAGCTGCCATCCTTGAAGAATCACCCTATCTCTCAATGCTCAATGAGCGTTATGCATCATTCGATGAGGGTAAGGGAAAAGCATTTGAGGAAGGTAAACTCACGCTGGAAGAAGTGCGTCAGTACGCTCTTTCTTTAGGGAAAGAACCTGCACAGATCAGCGGCAAACAAGAGCTCTACGAAGCGATTGTCAATATGTACATTTAAGTTATTACTAAACAAAAAGATCATCGGTCCTCAACGGACCGATTGATCTTTTTTTTCTTTTCGATAGCATTTTCAAACCGCACTGTTTGTATCTGCTTTCCATGTCCTACCCACCTTCTACAAATCTCTTTATTACCAATGAAACTGTTGATACACACATTCTTTTCCAGGATTCTCATAACCATTGCTTTTTCTCTGCTGATACCATCGTTGCAGGGTTCTGTAAAACTCCCCCCACTCATTTCTGACAATATGATCATACAGAGAGAAAAGGAGATTCATCTCTGGGGCACTGCCGATTCAGATGAAGCAGTGACAGTTCTCTTTCAAGGAAAAAAATATGCAACGGTAGCCGACAAGCAAGGCAGTTGGTCACTGTTTTTACCCCCCCTAGCAGCCGGCGGTCCCTATAGCATGCAAATCAACGAGATCATCGTGAACAACATCATGGTGGGTGATGTCTGGATCGTTTCGGGGCAGTCAAACATCGATCTCCCGATTTATCGTGTTGAGGACCTCTACAAAGAGCTTACTGACACCTTGAAAAAAGAGAAGGTACGTTTGCTGAAAGTAGCCAACAACACCCAGGTAAAGGGCCCGGAGGAAAACCTCGCCGATACCCGCTGGCGGATACTGGCACCTGAAAATGTATCCGATTTCTCAGCACTTTCCTATTTTCTGGCCAACGACCTTTACGAGAAGACAGGTATCCCGCAAGGGGTGATTGCCACCAGTTGGGGAGGCACACCCATTCAGGCATGGATCAGTGAAACAGATGTAAAAAAATATCCCCATTATTACAACGAGTTGCTGCTTGTACGCAACAATGATTATGTGTCGCAGGTGAACAGGGCAGCACATATTGCAGGTCGTGCATGGAACGAATTGTTGTACAGGCTCGACCCAGGGGTGCAGGAAAAATGGTATGCCACCGACTACGATGACCGGAAGTGGCAAACGGTAAACCAGTACGATTCACGTAATTGGACCCGCACGGACCATGGTCCGCATAACGGTTCTTACTGGTTCAGGCAGGAGATTGAGGTGGATGCATCACATGCAGGTGAAGCGGCGCTACTGAGAGTAGGCTGTCTGGTGGATGCCGATTCCACCTACCTAAACGGAGTACTGGTCGGCACAACAGGCTATCAGTATCCACCCCGCAAATACCGCATACCTGCCGGTCTCCTGAAGGCGGGAAAGAACCAGATTACCCTCCGGTTGATTGGAGGCAGCAACGCATCGTTTGTAAAGGATAAACCCTACAAAATTGTATACGACAACGGAGAGGAACAACCGTTGTCTCCTCGATGGAAATTCAGACATGGTGCTTACATGCCACAGCAACGGGTACAGGGAATAGGTTTGCAGAACATCGCCACGGCCTGCTACAACAGCATGATCTGGCCCCTTCGTAACTTCCCCGTGGCGGGTGTCTTGTGGTACCAGGGAGAGTCGAACACCGGCCGTGCAGAGGAATATGAAGGATTACTGGGCGATCTGATGGACAACTGGCGTAAGATTTGGAACGAACCTTCGCTCCCCTTCTTCATTGTGCAACTCCCGGACTATATGCCCCCCAGTGAGAATCCCTCCGAAAGCGGATGGGTGAGATTGCGTGAGTCTCAGCGCAGGGCAACCCTCAATGATCCCAATGCCGAGCTGGTTGTAGGTCTTGGACTGGGAGAATGGAACGACATTCATCCCCTGCGCAAAAAGGAGATGGCCGAACGTGCTTCTATTGAAATCAGGAGCAAGGTTTACAGTCAGCCTGTTAAAGTTACACCGCGACTTGTGAGTGGTGAGGTATCGGGCAACAAAGTGGTCCTCACTTTTACTGACACTGTGATGGGAGATTCCGAAGGGAAGGTGTACGATGTTGAATTATCGGAAGATGGCAAACAATATAGGAATGCGGAGGCTTTCGCAAAAGCAAACAAGCTGTACATCACCTGCTCAGATATAAATAACCCGGTGAGTGTGCGGTACGCATGGCGCAACACACCTCCCCGGGCAAATCTTAAAGGCGAGAATGAGCTCCCTATTCCAACGTTTCAATGGGATTTCGCCCGATGAATGCTTACTTCACGTTGAAAGCCACTCGCAAGTCGTCAATCTCCTCCTCCCCGATTGGTTGTAACGGACCAATGGAAGAAGCCATCACCAGTGAATTGGCTGAAAATTCTGCCACCTCCAGGTAATCGAAGGTGTTGAGCAACTTGTCACCGGTCACGAAGACGCTGTCGTTTTCTACCAGGATCACCCGGTTGTTGGCGAACATCTTCGCTACACTGTCCACATCATTATAGATCAGTCCAAAAGGGATAGAGGGCACATCCTGCAGGAAGATCCAACTCTCCGGAATGGTGCGCACATCGAACTTGCTGCCGCTCACTGCATGGGCCATCAGGTTCACAGGCTGAGTACAGATGATGGAGTTGATGTGCGGGTTCAGCTGGTAGATACGCTGGTGCAGCGCAACAGATCTACTGGGTATTTTGCCTGCTTCTGCCATGCCGTTTTTGATTTGCACGATATCATTGGGGACAATGTCCCATCGTGCAATATTGCTGGGAGTGATCAGGAAATCATTTTCTTTCCATCGTACCGACACCGTACCGTAGGTTGAGATCATCAATCCCTGGTTGCAAGCCCTGCGGATGATATTCACCATTTCGGAGCGGAGAGCACGCTCTTCAGATGGATGATCGATATCCATAAAATGAGAAACATTGGAGGGGAGGTGATTCACATATTGCAATACCTGATTGTCTGAGAGGTAATTGACACTGCCCAACCGTTTGGCATTGATAATGGTACGACAGCAGAACTCAAGTGTTTCAAACCGCTGATAGGCATCCATCATGTCGGTACCACCCAGTACTACACCATGATTTTCCATGATCACCGCCTTGTACCGTTTATCCTGAAACTCGAAAGCAATCTTCTCACCCAAATCCTCACTACCGGGGGTACCATAGGGTGCAAAGCCAATATCACCGCAGATGTTATGCGCCTGGGGAACGATCTTTGTGTCGGGAACAATGCCCGTGATGCTGAAAGCCACCAGTGCCGGCGGGTGCGCATGGATGATGGCGGTAAGTTCAGGACGTGCTTCGTATATCGCTTTGTGAAAGGGCAGCTCGGAAGAGGGCTTGTGGAGACCGATGATGGTTCCATCCTGCTTCACCTGCATGATGTCCTTCACCGTAAGCGACCCCTTGTCCACACCCGAGGGGGTGATCCAAATATCACCGTTCTTGTCTCTGATGGAGATATTGCCACCCGAGGTGGTAGTCATCCCGCTTTTGTATATCCTTCCGATGATCACATTAATCTGTTCCACCGGATGCATCAGTGTTATATCTAATTGTTTCATTGTTTATAGTTTATAGTTTATAGAATTCAGCTGTCAGCTCACTGCTGACAGCTGAAAGTTACTTTAGTTCTTTTCAAAAAAGTTGAGCAAGTAGGATTCAGCCTCCACGCTCCAGAGACCATTGTTCCGGTTGCAGATGTCAGCCAATTGACGGAACAAGTCACTCTCTTCTCCCAGCTTCTCAAAATCGGCGATGGGAGTCAACGGCATGTTGATATGGGTGTAAATAAGCTTCTTCCCTCCGGGGATCTCAGGCAATCGGTTAGTGGTATCAATCACCGCATCGAGTCCCCCGATATGGGTCACCAGTCCCGCAGGATCAAGGCCACTGCCCATGATCTCCAGTGCCTCCTTCATGTCATCATTGTTACCGCCACTGGTACCTACGATATGGGTGTAGGCGTAATGCACATTGTAGAAGTTGAGCATGGCGCTGAAGTTGGGATCACCGGGACCGGCGAAGAAGTTGAGACAGCCGTCGAACGCCAGAATGGCATCCCCCTGCTCCACCACAGGCTTCACGGGTGCAAAGACAAAAACATCATCATAACCATGATCACCACTGATCAATTTCAACTCCTTTACCGGATCTGCCATCTTTCCGGTATTTACATAGCGCAGGTCAATTCCTCTCGCAGCGGCAAAAGCCACTGTATAGATGGATGCTGCTCGGTCCAGCCGAGCCTGATCTACATCGGTCACCACCAGTAGTGAAGGTTTGCGATCTTCTCTGTTGAGCACGTAGTTAATGGCTGCAAGTCCCATGGGACCTACCCCTGCCAGGATGGCCATATTGCCACCCTCCACGATCTCCATCTTGTGCTGATAACTTCCCGGGGTGGTATGGTAGTTGGCATGCATGGCACCAATCACGCAGGAGAGTGGTTCTGCCAGCGATGCGGGATAGTAGCCTTCACCATGGTAGGGTAACAGACAATCCTGTTCCATTACTTCGTTTGGAATCACCACGTAAGTGGCATCACCGCCGATATATTTGTAACTGTATCCGGGAGCACTTAAAATTCCCACCGGACCATTTTCGTAATATAATGCAGGCTGTATGGAAAATTTGTCACCCGCCTTGAATTTGTCGCCCCACTTGGCTCCCACCTCCAGTAACTCACCGGCAAATTCATGTCCAATGATAATCGGGTTAGCCGCCACATTATCCGGGATTCGTTTGTGATCGGTACCCTGTGAAGATGCCTTATAGGAGGACATGCAGATGGAATCTGATACTACTTTTGCAAGGATTTCATCCTCTTTGATCGGGGGTAGTTCAAATTCCTCCAATCGGAGATCTTTCTTACCGTATAATCGTACAGCTCTTGTTTTCATTTCTATTGTTATGTTTTTAATTCAACATCACCTGTCCTCCGGTGATTGGGAGGGCCTGTCCTGTTTCACCGCACTGTTCCATCAGATATAGCACTCCCTTTGTGACATCTTCCGGGGTACATCCTTTACGCATCGGAACCTTAGAGAGATAAAACGCTTTCACGTCCGCAATGGTTTTCGCTCCGGGGACTTTGCCGGCATTCAGGTACTGTACAAAGAGGCCATTATCGGGATCACTCCACAATGGCCCCTCGTAGAAGTTACCGGGACAGACAGCATTCACCTTGATACGAAATGGCGCCAACTCAAGTGCGAAGGATTGCGTGAGGCCTATACCGCCGAATTTACCACCGGCATAGGCAAAGTTGGCTTTGCTTCCTTCCAGTCCTGACTTGGAGTTAATCTGAATGATATCGGCATAATAGGATTCAGTAGCAAATTCAGTTTGCAGCTTCATGACCCTGCTCACCACCTTGGTTACATAAAAGAAGGCACTGTAGTTTATTTTGGTGACAAACTCGAAGTCCTCGGTTGTCATCTCTTCCAGTCCCCCGGCACGCAGCACCCCTGCATTACTGATGAAACAGTCTATTCCACCGAAGTTGCATATGGTCTCTTTCACCAGTTGCTCCAGGCTTGTAATATCCGCCACATTGGTCCGGGCGAAACGAGCTTGGTTACCTTTCACCAAACCATTGAAGTGAGTTGCGGTGGCACTCCCTGCTTCATCGTTGAGATCCGCTACCACGATGTTGGCCCCTTCGTACAAAAGGCACCGACTGATTCCTTCACCAAAACCCTGAGCAGCACCGGTCACCACGATGGTTCTGTTGCCAACTCTCCCGGAGGAGGCAACGGATGTCACCTTCCTGCGGTAATTTTCGACTTCCCAGTGATCGATAAAATCTATCTGCTCGGCTGTCATGGGATGCGGACCACCAAAGGCATGAGAGATGGTTGCCACTTTCATGGCATCTTCAAATACATCAAGGATGATATCACACTGATCGGCATTATCACCGACAGCCACGAGCCCTATTCCTTTGATAAGAATTATCTTTGGCAGGTATCCATACATCTGCTCAAAAGAGACTAATGCTTTTTCGGCTTCAAGCAACAAAGATTCTGACTCCTCTTCGTTAAGGAAGAGATAGTTGGACTTACAGTATACAATGGCATCCGGGGTGAACGGATGTGCAATCTCCTGCTGTTTAAATTGATTCTCAGCAAATGAGTGAATCAACGCGTTGTAGCGCAGTCGCAATGTTCTCATACCATTGCGTGAGAGGATCATTCTGAGTGCAGGAATTATTTCTACCACAACTGACGGAATGGACATTTCTCCCTCAGGAATCGGTTTGTCCAGGTTCTCTTGAATCTTATTGAGAATAACTGCATAGATCTTTTTGATCTCCTCCGTACTGTCAGCTGCAACAAATATACCATGGTTCTGTAACCAAATCACCTGTGGCTCTTCACCATAACGGGATCGGTAATCACCGATCTTACCTGCTACTTTCTTGAAAAGCAGATATCCGGGATCTGTGTATTCCACAAAAAGAGCTTTCTCACCAAACAACCTGATCAGCTCCTTCTCCGATTCCGAAGCACACATCAAACCATTGACAATAGTGGGGTGGAGATGTACCACATAGGCATATCCAATCACGTTGTGCATCGAAGTCTCCACTGATGGACGTCTTTCTTTGGTGAGGGTTGCTTCAGCGAGGTCATTCTTCACCTCTTCTTCCCTTTTCGTCGTATCTTGACTATACTCCTTGTCGGTCATCCGGTTGAGCAAAGAGCGGTCGAGTTGTGCAAACCCTTCCTCCCCAATGGTTGCCAGTGAGGAGCCACTGGCTTTTACCCATATGAAATCATTGTTTTTATAGGAGGTGTTTCCCCCGCCGGCAATCACAAAACGGCTATCGGCACCGTAGTATTGGGAAATGTTGATCAATTCTTCAATCGGATTCATAAGTTTCTTTTTCTGTTCTCTTCTTTTCAATCAATTCTGCCCCTAACGAAATGTACTCCTCACGCCGGGAACGGTCAGCCACCCCTTCTTCATTGAGGTAACCCTGTAACCCCTGTGCAACCAGATGCTGGTGTGCTGCAATCACACAGGTTCCCGCATAGTTGATTTCCCTTAAACGATCGGACAGGGGAAACCCTCCACGTGAAGTCAACCGTATCGGTTCCAGAAGTGGAGAGTTATGTTCACTTCCGAATGTCACTACAAAGCCCTGCTCATACAGGTATGACGCATACTTTTCCAAAAGCTGTTGCTCGTTGCGGGTGGTGATAAACTCTACGGAGTGAAAACCACGTTCAGTTAGTTCTATTGCCACCTTCTCCAGATCATTTTCAAAGTCGGTATATCCTCCTCTGGAATCATCAGCGAGAAATGGGTAAGTGGGAATTCCACCGGCAGCACGTATGATACGGCAAACAGTCTCCATCGGCAGAAAAGCAGCAGGTTCTTCCGGCACAAAGGCTGTACCTCCCGCTTTCAGCAGGTTGGCACGAATCTCGTTTTCCACACCTGCATGGTCATCGGTAGCTGACTGCAATTGCTTACCGCTAAAAAGTGTTTCGATCATCACTTTGATAACCGATTCACTGTCGTTGCAATGTTCGTAGATTTTCATCCGGAGAGCCCTTGCCAAGTGCCGTTCACGCAGTGAACCACGAGTCAGCTCCTGTTTGATTTGATCCAAATCAAGTAGGAAACCCATCTGTTTTTTTTGCAGAAGTTCATTCAACTTCTCATACATCCTCTCCACCTGTCGGTTTGATTCAAACTGTACCGCCGACAATTGTGATGCATAGGGTTTTTCCAAATGTAAAGGATGTGAAAGTCCCTTCCCGCTGAGGTAGGTACGACCCGGGTTGGCAGGATCATTAACACGCAAGCCGGCTTTTTGATCGGTTTCGTTCAGGCTAATAAATTCGATACCGAAAAGCGGTACCAATCCCCTTTTATTACAACCGTCCGCCCACTCATCATATCCCTTTGTGGTGTAAAAATCGTTGATACCTACTACTTTTACTCCCTCCTCAACAGCCATGTCAAGCGCTTCGTCTATGTCACGAAAGGCACTAAAGGAGTAAGGTGTATGCAAATGGGCATTGACATCCGGTAGGTCATGCCCAGCAATTCTATTCATGATGGGTAACTCTTTAGATTCCTTTTTTAGCTCTTTTGATCATCTCACCTCCGGTAAAGTTCTCACCGGGGATATATCCATTGAGGGGTTGTATCCGCTCATGAATCATATCAAGGAACCAGCCCGCTTGTGGGAAGAACGCCTCCTCCAGTTCATGTGCCGGGGTGATCCAGTTACGAGAACCGAGCACGCATACAGGGGCATCAAGATAATCGAACGCCAGCTGACCAATGTTGGCAGCCAGATCGTTCAGAAATGAGCCCCGGGCAGTGGCATCGCCGGCCACGATGATCTTACCGGTCTTCTTCACCGAAGCAATTACCTTCTCATAGTTGAAGGGCACCAGTGAGCGGGCATCGATTACCTCGGCACTCATACCATATTTCTCTTCGAGCTCTTTGGCTGCCTTTAAAGCCGGATAGAGGGTATGCCCCACGGTCAGGAAGGTGACATCACTACCCTCCTTTTTCACATCGGGTTCACCAATCGGGATCTCATAATACCCCTGGGGCACCCCTCCTTCGTGAAACTGTTCACCGATGTCGTAGATGCGCTGGCTCTCGAAGAAGATTACCGGGTCGGTACCTTGCAGGGCTGCGTTCATCAAACCCTTGGCATCGTAGGGTGTTACCGGGAAGCAGACCTTGATTCCCGGGATATGAGCCACAAGTGAGGTCCAGTCCTGTGAGTGCTGTGCACCATATTTAGAACCTACCGAAACGCGGACTACTACCGGCATCTTGAGCACGTTACCGCTCATAGCCTGCCATTTGGGTAGCTGGTTGAAGATCTCATCTCCGGCACGGCCAATGAAGTCGCAATACATGATCTCCGGAATCACCCGTCCGCCGCACATGGCATAGCCGATGGCAGTACCCACGATGGAGGCCTCAGCGATGGGTGAGTTGAAGAGTCGATGGTAGGGCAACGCTTCGGTGAGACCTCCATAAACGGCAAAAGCCCCTCCCCAGTCACGGTTCTCTTCACCGTAGGCGATGAGCGAAGCATCCTTGTAAAAGCGATCGATGATTGCTTCGAAGATGCCGTCGCGCAGCTGGTACTGCTTCATCTTGCTAAAAGGCTTGCCCTCTGCATCGAACGCAAAACGCTCTTTGTTGGCAATCTTCTTCACGCGCGGGTTCTCTCCCATTGGGATCAGCACGTCGGGTTTCGCATCGGAGAAAGAGTCGACCGATCCATTTGAGAACATCATCTCTCCAATCACATCGGCATTGTCCATACGGGGTGAGAGGTCATCGTCGATCGACTTAAGAAACATCTCATAGATCAGTTTCCTGATCTCGTCTGATACCTGGTCGAGCGCCTCCTTGGTAGCAACCCCGGCTTCAAGCAACTGATCGCCGTAGCTGCGGATGCAATCCTGGGCTTCCCAGGCCTCAACCTCCTCTTTGGTACGATAAGAGGAGGCGTCGGAAGGTGAGTGTCCGCTGTAGCGATAGGTAAGCACGTCGAGCAGCACGGGACCTCTCTTCTCTTCAATGATCTTCCGCTTCCGTTTGTAGGCATCGATCACCGCCAGGGGGTTATAACCGTCCACCCGCTCCGCGTGCATCTGGTCATCGTTTACCCCCGCGCCAATACGTGCGGCAATGCCATAACCCATTGTCTCACCGGCGGTTTGTCCTCCCATGCCGTACTGGTTGTTCATGATGTTGATGATCACCGGCAGGCCGCCTTGCATCTCACCTTCCCAAAGCTCACGGAACTGGTCCATAGAGGCGAAGGAGATCCCTTCCCATACCGGACCGCAGGCAAGGGAGGCATCGCCGATGTTGGCCACTACCAGTCCCGGTTTTCGGTTCACCTTCTTATAAAGTGCCGCACCTACGGCAATGTCACCCGATCCGCCCACGATGGCGTTGTTTGGGTAGACGCCAAACGGGGTGAAGAAAGCATGCATGGATCCACCCAATCCCCTGTTGAAACCGGTCTTGCGGGCAAAGATCTCAGCCAGCGTTCCATATACCAGAAATCGTTTCGCCAGCTCTTTGACCGAACCGTTGAAATCTTTTTTCACAATCTCATAAACCGCACCGTCGAAGAAAGATTCCATGATCGCAGTGAGCTCCTCATCCTCTAGCTTGTGAATGGCAGACATTCCCTTTGCAAGAATTTCACCATGTGAGCGGTGGCTGCCGAAAATAAAATCATCGACCGTCAATGTCCAGGCCATACCAACAGCTGCAGATTCCTGCCCGATGGAAAGGTGAGCAGGACCGGGGTGGTTATAGGGCGTACCGTTATACTCACCCTTGGTCTTTATCAGGTTCAACATGGTTTCGAACTCACGAATCAGTACCATGTCATGGTATATGGTTTTGAACTCCTCATCCGAAAAGTGCGCTCTTTCATCCTTCACACTCTTCTGATACTGGTTTACGGGAATGGGACTAAATTCTACGAATCCCGGTTTTCGAACCTCTTGCGGATCGATGATTTGTACTTTAGGCATACTATATTAATTTGTTGTTGTGCTGATTAGCTTATGTGTAAATTTTCACTTCAGGCAACCAATTAAAAACTGAACACAGTCTCTTTAAATATTTCACTCACGGTGGGGTGCGGGAAAACCACCTCCTGCATCTCTTTCAGGGTCATTTCCTGTTCAATGGCCATACAGGCACCGTAAATGATCTCACTGGAGGGATTGCCGAGCATATGCACGCCAATCACCTCTCCATGCTTTTCTCCCACCAGCACCTTGCAAAGGCCGCTGCCACCCTCGTTCTCGGCGACGAATCGGCCTGCGTAGGCCATGGGAAGCTTGGCCACCTTGTAGGCAATTTTTTTTTCTTTGGCCGACTCCTCGGTTTCTCCCACACCGGCCACCTCAGGGTTGGTGTAAACCACTCCGGGAATGGCATTGTAACGCATCATGTCATTTCTACCGGTGAGGTTGTTGACCACTACCTCCCCTTCGCGGCTGGCAGTGTGGGCAAGCAAAGAAAAGCCGGTGACATCTCCTGCGGCGAAGACGCCGGGCACGTTGGTCCGCATCTTCTCATCCACCTTGATGCCGTTTCGGAACAGCTCCACTCCCAGCTTCTCCAATCCGATGCCCTGTGTAACAGGTCGGCGACCTACGCTCAGCAATATCTTATCACCCTCAACCTTATGTGTTTCACCATCTTTCTCAAAAATCACATTGTTGCCTTCAACCTGTATAACCTTGGCATTAAGGTTAAACTCGATCCCTTTTTTGGCATAGATGCCTCGAAGCATGGCAGAGATCTCGATATCAAGCCCCCCCAGAATCTCCGGCAGCATCTCTATCACCGTCACCTTCGTCCCCAGGCTGTTGAAAAAGCTTGCAAACTCCATCCCGATCACACCACCACCTATCACAACCAGTGACGCAGGCCGTTGGGTCATCTCCAGAATCTCCCGGTTTGTAAGAACTACATCACCTGCCTCTTTCAATCCGGGTATGGGTGGCACGGAAGCCTCAGAGCCGGTACATATCAGTAGGTTCTTACCTGTATACTTTTCACCGTTACAGCTGACTTCAATACCTACGGCAGAACGACCTTCAATCATCGCATCCCCCTTTACAACGGTCACCTTGTTGGCTTTCATCTTACTCTCTACACCGGAGACTAATTTTCGGACTACTTTCTTCTTGCGGGAAATCATCTTTTCATAGTCGAAGCGGATGTTATCTCCAAAAACACCATACTTATCCCCATGGAGGGCATTTTCATAGATTTTGGCCCCATAAAGCAGCGTCTTGGTCGGGATACAACCTTCGTTCAGACAAACACCTCCCATTGCTTTCTTCTCGAAAAGCACCACGTTCAAACCGTTGTGACCGGCTCTCTCTGCCGCGACATATCCGGCGGGGCCACCGCCGACAATCAGTAAATCTATCATAGCTGTGAAATTTTAGTTATTCGTATCTTACTTTTAAATTATAGCTTTCAGCATACATTCAATCTGTAAACAAATCATCGAATGAGTCTGCCATGACATCCTCAAATCAGCACATCGATCTCTAACGTTTCGATCTCAATGGCGATCTGTTTCAGGAAGCGGGTTGCTTCACCACCGTCGAGCGACCTATGGTCGTAGGTGAGACTCAGACCGATATAGGGAACAAAAGCATAAACCCCGTCACCCAGATCCTTGGGACGCGGAACGATTGTATTCACCCCCAGAATGGCCGACTGCGGGAGGTTGATCACCGGGGTGAACATCTCAACTCCGTAGTTGCCCAGGTTTGACACCGTAAAGGAACCGGCTTCAGGCGAGAGAATGTCAGGATTTACGCTTCCATTCCTACAGGCGGCAGCAATTTCTTTCAACTGTGCAGCCAGACCGGTAATGGAAAGATCATCGGCATTGCGTACAACAGGAACCATTAACCCACGATCGGTATCCACAGCGAGACCTAGATGTACCTTATGGAAGAAGCGTGTCTTTTCACCCAAGAAATGAGTGTTTACGTTGGGGAACTTTTTCAATGCTTTGACTACTGCAAAGCAAACCATATCGTTCAGGGTGATATTGACGGATATTGTTCCCGCTTCCTGGGCCGCTTTTACTTTTTTACGCAATTCGAGGATGCGTCGTGCATCAGCACCCAGATGGTGGGTAAGCTGTGCTGAATTTTGAAGGGAAGCATGCATGGAACGGGCTATCAGTTTGCGGATATTGGATATGTTCCGTTCTTCGTAATCCTTGCCATACACGTCGTTAAGGGGAGCAGCAAGATCAGAAGATCTGGCTGTACCGGCCAGTCCTGTTCCCATCGACTGGGGTTGCATACCTTCCTGAACAGCCAACTTCTTTGCCAGGGGGGTCATCCGTGGACGCTCCTGCAGGTATGACTCCACATCTCTTTCAATAATACGCCCTTGTGGACCGGTGCCAGCTATCAGGGCGAAATCGACCGCTTCTTTCTCTGCCAATTTTCTGGCGCGGGGTGAGATGAAAAGCTCATCGGCCACGGGAGAAGTGGGTAGTCCTGCAACTTGTATCGCATCAGGCCCCTTGTTCTCCTTTGAATCGGGTTCAATCTTTTCGGATACAGCTTGCTCATCTTTCGCTTGCGGATCTCTCTTATATGCATCACCCAACAAAGAAGTAATATCTTCACCCGGAGTGCCGATTACCATCATATTTTCCAGTACGGGAACCTCATCACCTTCTGAATACAAACAAGTTAACAGGACACCATCGACAGGTGACACCTCCTCAAAGGAAGCTTTATCTGTTTCATAGGTAAAGAGCACATCTCCCTTTTGAACGGAATCACCTGGTTTCTTCTTTAATTCGGTGATGATACAACTCTCTACCGATTGCCCTTGCTTGGGCATGATTACTACCTCTGCCATTTTATATCTATGATTTAAGCGTTTCTCAAAAAGTTGAACAGATAGGATTTGTTACAAAGATATCAAAAAAAAGTGACAGCATAAACTGTCAGGATACCCCAGCATCAATCCCATTATTTGCCCACAAATGTATTCAAATAGTGAGTATAACAGTTGTAATAATTGATTTTTTAGCTATGTTTTTTGACATAATTAACCCAGAGGATCACAAAAAATAAGATCGGGACATAACAAGCAGTAAGAATATCAAAAACTACAGTTTTTAAATCATTTTTTTCATTGTGTTCACTTTTATAAGCCGTAGATTTGCAAACAATCTTTCAAAAACCTATTATTTAACCTCATCATGAGTGAAAGAAAGTTTAACTCATTTTTAGCAATCGACCTGGGAGCAAGCAGTGGTAGAGCAATCCTCGGAACTATTCATAACGATCAGTTGTCAATGAAAGAGATAAGGCGGTTTCCGAATCCAATTATTGAAGTGAACAACCATCAGTATTGGGATCTTTTTTTCCTTTACCAGCAAGTGATCGAATCCCTTAAAGAGGTCAGGCAACTCACACAAACAGTTACTTCAGTCGGGATTGACACCTGGGGTGTAGATTATGTCTGTTTCACCAAAGATGGAGAGCCTCTGCGGATGCCATACAGTTATAGAGACAAGCGTACGAACGGAGCAGCTGATCGTTTCTTTGACAAAATATCAAAAAAGGAACTCTACCAAAGGACAGGCATCCAAATCATGGATTTCAATACGATTTTCCAACTGGATACCCAACAGAATGAAAAGAACGGAATCAACAGCATCACCGACAAGATACTCTTTATGCCTGATGCTCTCTCCTATATGCTGACCGGAAAGATGGTAACAGAATACACCATCGCATCCACTTCCCAGATAATCAACCCCTATACCAAGGAAATGGATCCAACTCTGCTGGAGGCGATTGGACTTACACCCAATCATTTTGCGCCAGTAGTTTTTTCCGGAGAAGTAATTGGGAACATCAGTGAAACAGTACAACGCCTCACCGGCATAAAGGAGCTCTCGGTAGTAGCAGTGGCCGGACACGACACTGCTTCTGCTGTATTGTCGGTTCCGGTTATCGGTGAGAATTTTGCCTATCTGAGCTCAGGAACCTGGTCACTGATGGGTATTGAGTCTGAGCAACCAGTGATCAACGAAGAGACCTATTCGCTGAACTTCACCAACGAGGGAGGTGCCGACGGGACCATACGTCTCCTGAAAAATATTTGCGGCATGTGGCTCATTGAGCGTTGCAAAAAAGAATGGGATCAGGATCATCCACACACCTACGAAGAGATAGTGGCGGCAGCACTACAAAGCAAACCTTTTCAATGTTTCATCAATCCTGATGCCTCCTGTTTTGCCAATCCTACATCTATGATTGGGGCTATCCAGGAGTACTGCCGTAAAACTAACCAGTACGTACCGGTCACCGTGGGGGAGATTGCCCGATCTATATATGAAAGCCTGGCCTTGCGCTACAGGCAGGTACTGGGAAACCTACAAAGGCTGGCCTCCTTTCCCATCGAAACCCTTCACATCATTGGCGGAGGATCAAAGAACCAAATGTTAAACGCATTCACCGCCAATGCCATAGGCATACCGGTTGTTGCCGGTCCTTCCGAAGCCACCGCAATGGGTAACATTCTACTTCAAGCAAAAGCTGCTGGAGCGGTACAAAGCAAAAATGAAATACGTCGCATCGTTAGAAATTCCAGTGAGCTGGAGACTTTTGAACCAGTTAACAGAGATGAATGGAATCAGCAATACGAGCAATATCTCAGTGTATACCTCGATGAGTGATGGATAGATGGCCAAGAGCAAACAATATTGCTCACCTTGAATTGTCTGTACAACTAAAAATCTCTAAACAACTATAAAACATACAACTAAACTAAAATCGCATGAAAGAAGAACAGTTACAAAGAGCTTATGAGGATGCAAAAGCACAATATGCTGCATTGGGTGTTGACATTGATCAAGCCATTGCAAAGTTAGACCAGCTCTCCATCTCCATTCACTGCTGGCAGGCAGATGATGTCTCGGGATTTGAGAACCCGGAGGGTGAATTGACGGGCGGGATACAAACCACCGGCAACTTCCCGGGCAAAGCACGCTCCATTGAAGAGCTCAGAAATGACTTGGAAAAAGTGATCTCACTGATTCCGGGGAAACATCGCATCAGTCTGCATGCCACCTATGGCGATTTCGGGGGTGAGTTTGTGGATCGCGACAAGGTAGAACCGAAACATTTTCAGAGTTGGATTGACTGGGCCAAAGAGAAAAACGTGATGCTCGACTTTAACTCCACTTTCTTCTCACACGACAAAGCAGGCAGTGGCTATACCCTTTCCGATTTCGACCCCGAAATCAGACGCTTCTGGAAAGACCATCTACGTCAGTGCAGGAAGATTGCAGCGGAGATAGGCAGACAACAGGGTGATGCCTGTATCCACAACATCTGGATTCCAGATGGGGAGAAAGACAAAACGGTTTCCCGATACCAACACAGACGATTATTGCAGGAGTCACTCGACGAGGTACTGGCTGAAAAGATCAGCACAGATTATCTGAAAGATTGTGTGGAATGTAAACTCTTCGGCATAGGCAGCGAGAGCTATGTGGTGGGATCACATGAGTTTTATATGGGATATGCAGTGAAGAACAACATGCTCCTCACCCTCGATGCCGGTCACTTCCACCCCACAGAAGTAATCTCCGACAAGCTCTCATCAATGTTGCTGTTCGTTCCTGAAATTACCCTGCATGTGAGTCGTCCGGAGCGTTGGGACAGCGACCATGTGGTGATCCTCACCGACGAGCTGCTTGCCATCTCACAGGAGATCGTACGCTCCGGTCACATGGACCGGATACACATGGGCCTGGACTATTTCGATGCTTCAATCAACCGCATCGGGGCTTATGTGGTGGGAATCCGTTCGGCTCAAAAAGCGATGCTTCAAGCCCTTCTGGAACCGACCGAAAAGTTGCGGGAGTACGAGAAACAAGATAAGAATTTCGAGCGGATGGCCTACCTCGAAGAGCTGAAAGGAATGCCCTGGAACATACTCTACAACTATTACTGCAACAAGCAGGGTGTACCTGTGGGTGATGCTTACATCAAGGAGATCCAGGCATATGAATCGGAGATTACCTCCAAAAGAAACTAAGCGATGAATACCATCTTCGGTCTGCTAATTATCGCGGTGGGCAGCATGGGCCAGTCAAGCTCCTATGTCCCCATCAACAAAATCAAGGAATGGTCATGGGAAAACTTCTGGCTGGTTCAGGGTGTTTTTGCCTGGCTTGTGTTTCCCTTGTTGGGAGCTTTTATGGCCAATTCTTTACCGGAGTTGTTCTCGATTTACGGTTCTACCGGCGCTGCTACTTTGCAGGCAATTGGATATGGTGTACTCTGGGGAGTGGGGGGACTTACCTTCGGCCTCAGCATGCGCTACCTCGGCATTGCACTGGGACAGTCAGTTGCACTGGGCACCTGTGCAGCCTTCGGCACCCTTATCCCTGCAATGCTGACCGGAACTGATCTTCTCTCACCCAAAGGATTGATCCTGTTGCTCGCCGTAGCGGTTACACTGGTGGGCATCACCCTGGTGGGTTATGCAGGTAGCCTCCGTTCTCGAAACATGACGGAAGAGGAGCGACGAAAAGCCATCAAAGACTTCGCACTGAAAAAAGGATTGCTCATCGCCCTGCTCTCAGGTGTGATGAGTGCCTGTTTCAGCCTTGGTCTGAGTGCAGGAATTCCGGTGAAAGAGGCGGCTATGGCTGCCGGCGCCTCCGATTTGTTTGCACAGAACCCAGTGACCCTGCTGGTTACATTCGGTGGATTTCTGACAAACCTGGTTTATTGTCTCTACATGAACCGGAAAAACAAAACTGGTGGGGAAATTGCCCGCTCGTCGAAGGCTGTATTAGTCAATAACCTGCTCTTCTGTGCCCTGGCAGGATTGCTCTGGTACTCACAGTTCTTCGGCCTTGGTATGGGACAAAGCTTCTTTGAGGCCAACAGTGTGATGATGGCTTTTTCCTGGAGCATCCTAATGTCACTCAACGTGATATTTAGCAACGTGTGGGGCATCATTCTGAAGGAATGGAAGGGAGCCGGCAACAAAGCTGTCACCTTCCTCGCCATCGGAATGGCTATCCTGATCTTCTCATTAATCATCCCCAATCTATTCTGATCCTGCAAAACAGGTTTGAAAGACAGTGGATTCTTTTGGCTCAATGCGGTATGACGTAAAATACAAACTACGTGATACCGCATTGCTAATTTTTTTGTATATTTACCGCCGGTAAAAATGGGAAAGCACACAAAAACAGTGCCGCTGAAAAACAGAAAAGATGAGATTCAATGACTTAGGCATCGACTTCAAATACCTGTTGGTCAACGAGAGGGATAAGAAGTTTGGGCTCACTGTCAATACAGTCGGCTTTCAACCCATTCCTCCCCATTCACTCTATCCCTCCACAGAACATCCGAAAAACTATTATTTCCACCCGGGCAAAGGAAGAATACTATCCGAATATCAAATTGTATACATCAGTAAAGGTAAAGGGAGCTTTTCCTCCAAGTCAACCCGACGTACCAGCATCACCAAAGGGCAGGCAATGGTGCTCTTCCCGGGACAATGGCACACCTATTCACCACAGAAAGATACCGGCTGGAACGAGTATTACATCGGCTTTGAAGGAATGATCATTGACAATATTGTCTCACAGGGATTTTTTTCACAGGAAAACCAAATCCTCGATGTGGGAGTAAATGAAGATCTTGTCAACCTATTCTCCTCTGCAATCAAGATTGCCAAGGAAGATAAAACCGCAGCACAACAAAACCTTGCAGGAATAGTATTCAACATCTTGGGGACCATCCTTTCCTTGGCTCAGAACAAGAACTTCGAAACAAATGACTCAGCACAAAAGATTGAAAGAGCAAAGGTGATAATGTGCGAAAACATTCTTAAAAACCTGGAGATAAAAGAGCTGGCACAAAACCTGGGGATCAGTTATTCACTCTTCCGCAAAGTCTTTAAGGAGTATACCGGTTACTCACCCGCACAATATTTCCAGGAGCTGAAGTTGAGAAAAGCGAAGGAGATGCTAACTGAAACAAATCACTCCATCAAGGAGGTAGCATTTGAACTCAACTTCAACTCTTACGAGTACTTTCTATCTTTTTTCAAGAAAAAAGTGGGCACCACCCCCATGGAATACCGCAATACCGGCAGAATCAAATAAATTTTTCCATAACAACCCACATTTCTGTCTTCACCCTTCCACAAAACATCAGAGCTTATTTATATTTAGTCTAAATATAAATTGAATTTTCGTTCAGATTTGTTAAAGTTATTTATGTTAATTTTCAACGCTATCTAAAAGGATATCACAAAATTGCAACCTCTCACCAATCTTAGGTCCTCCAGCAATGCAATGTTCTTTATAATCCAAAATATTCTATTCTTTTAAATTCTGTATTATGAAAAATTTATTTTTAACGCTGATGATCGGCGTTCTTCTTATCGCTTGTGAAGGAGAAAAGATCAATCCATTAGGAACGAAAACTGCTGTCCGTATGACTGCAGAAATTGAAGGCATGAAAACGCGTCTTTCCGGTTCCACCTGGAATCAGGACGATGCCATCGGGGTATTCATGAAGATGAACGATGAGGAGTTGAATGTTTCTGCACCGAAAAAAAATGTAAAATACATCTACAATGAGGAAACAGGTCGCTTTGAACCAATGAGTGAGAATGAAATTATCTACTTCCCTACAAATGGTGCTGCCGTTGATTTTATCGGGTATTATCCCTACCGGGAGGATATCTCAGTATTCACCTTCCCAATCGACCTGACGTCTCAATCCAATCAATCAGCGATCGACCTGATGTATGCCGATAATGTGAAGAACGTGAGCCAGACAGAAAGCCAGATAACCATGCGTTTCTCCCATAAGCTTTCCAGGATCGTGTTTCAAGTGGAGCATTATCGGGTAATCGAACAAAGTGATTTCTCGGTGATCATCACAGGAGTACCCACTGTCGGCTCATTTAATCTGACCAACGGAAGTCTGACGGTTGATTCAGCAAAAACCGACATTGTTTGTTGTGTGAACGATGACTGTACCCTGGCTGAGGCAATTCTAATGCCTGGAACAGATCTCTCGGGCAGCGACCTCTGGTTTCTAATCGAGGATGGATTGGAAGCCTATAAAGTATCGCTAAATACGCTGTTCAATTCAGGTCCCTTATCCGAATCGACACAATACACATTCAATGCAATGCTATACACAGACAAAGTAAGGGTGGAAACTGACTCGACCGAAATAACCCCATGGATTACGCCGCCTTCTGTGTCTTTCACTGCTGAGCGTTCGACAGATACCCCACCGCAACTCAAAGGTTCAAAGGAATATCCTTATAGCGTTGCACAGGCCATCAATCGCCAGGGAAAAGATGATGTCTGGGTAAAAGGTTATATCGTGGGTGCATTTTACCTCACCACCTCAAATTTCGTGACCGATAACACATGGGAGGTCAGGACAAATGTGGCCCTGGCGGACAACCCGGGTGAAACGATTTCTACACTTATGATGCCGATTAACTTCGGTACAACAACAGTAAAGGATGCTCTGAACATATGCGACAATCCCTTAAACATAGACAAACAGGTTATGATCAAAGGAGACTTTGTATCATACTACGGTGTTCCGGGAATGAGAAATGCAGATGATTATCAATTTGTAGAATAAAATTGCAGATAGGAAGGCTGAAGTTTGGCCGGTATCATATGAATCAGAAAGGGCCCCTTTATACGGGGCTCTTCTGTCTTTCCATCAGTTGCCTTTCCACATCAGCAGGGCACGGGCTATCGCCTTCTCCACAATAGGAGCCATGATCGCGTAACCCGCTACGTTGGGATGCACGCCATCACCCGAGAGCTCTTCAGGCAAACCGTTACGTTCGTCAACCATCGCTGTGAAGTAGTCGCAATAGACCGCTCCCTTCAAAGTGGCATATGCCTTAATTCTTTTATTCAACTCCACCACCTTATCGGCAGGCTCCATTCCCGGACGCCAGGGGAATTCGAATGCCGGCAACACCGAACAGAGTACCACCTGGATGCCGTTGGCCTGGGCCAGCTCGGTCATCGAATGCAGGTTATCTTCAATCATCTCCAGGCTGGAAGGCCCCGTGTTGCCCGCGATGTCGTTGATACCGGCAAGGATCACAACCACCTTGGGCTGCAGGTGGATCACATCCTGACGAAAGCGGATCAGCATCTGCGGTGTTGTTTGTCCGCCAATGCCACGGTTGATGTAGTGACGACCGGCAAAGAACTCCGGCACCATGTCTATCCACCCCTGGGTGATGGAGTTACCCATGAAGACGACCCGATCATCGCAGGTGAGGGGAGCAGCAAGTTTGGCGTTATCCTCCCTGAAACGGTTCAGGTTGGCCCAATCCTGGGCTGTGATTGATAAAGCTATGGCATTCATCGTTATCAACAGCAAGAGTAATTTGTTCAGATGTTTCATTTTATGTGACAGATTAACTTATATAGGGTCATGATGGAGTGTCAAAAATAGTTATTCTTTGCGTACCTGTCAACCGTTTCATCGATAAATTTGGCTGGTTGGTCGATAAAGCGCTAAAAAAACAAAAAATGACTCCTCTGGCAACATGATATAGCAGTGAAATGGGTAATTTTGAAGGAAAATATCCGATGTGTTCTATAACTGGGTGATGAGCGGAGTGTTCATACCTTTAAATAATTCACAGCGGTATTCCAACTTCCAACAGGAAAAGATTTCGATACAACATGAACAGGAAAACAAAGATCATCCTCTTTGCAGCAATCGTTTTGCTGATACTAGGGATGGCATTCTACCCGAAGATCAGGAAGGTCTTCACTTCCGAACAACAAACGGAAGCCAGATCGCCTGTGGGACCCGTCGGTGGCAGACAACAGCTGGCGGTCAACGCCACCGTATTGCAACCACAAGTGCTGGAAAACATCTTCCGCATCACCGGGATCCTGCTTCCCGATGAAGAGGTGGATCTCACCTTTGAGACATCTGGCAAAATCACCGAAATAAAATTCAGGGAGGGGAGCTTTGTACAAAAGGGAGTGCTACTCGCAAAGGTGAACGATGCCCCCCTGCAGGCTGAGTTGAGGAAACTGGAGGCCCAGCTGCCGCTGGCCGAGGATCGTCTCTATCGTCAACAGACCCTTTTGGAGAAGGATGCCATTAGCCAGGAGACCTATCAGTCGGTCTCCACCCAGTTGGAAACACTGAAGGCAGAGATCGAGCTGGTGAAGGCCCGCATCCGGCAGACAGAGATGCGCGCACCCTTCAGCGGGATGATCGGGCTGCGGCAGGTGAGCGAAGGTGCCTACGCCTCTCCTTCAGTGGTGGTCGCCAATCTTACCAAGATCTCACCACTGAAGATCGAATTCTCTCTCACGCAAAATTTTGTAAACCAGATTAAACCGGGAACAGAGATTGACTTCACGGTTGAAAACGACCTGCAGGAGTATCAAGCATCGGTCTATGCGGTGGAGTCACGCCTCGACGTCCAGACCCTCAGCCTCTTCGCACGGGCACGATATCCCAACAGCGACCTGAAGATGAAACCGGGACAGTCGGCCAGCATCAGCATCAAGCTGGATCAGATTGACAATGCCATCGTGATTCCCAGCATCTCCACGGTGAAGGAAATTGGTCGCGACATCACCTATATATACGAAAATGGTAAGGCCAAAGAAGTGGAGATCACCACGGGCATGCGTACCGCTTCCTCGGTAGAGGTGACCAGCGGTCTCTCGGTGGGTGATACCCTCCTCACGACGGGTGTGATGCAGCTTCGCACCGGCATGCCGGTGCGAATTACACAGATGGTACCAAACAGCGCAGAATAAGAATGAAACGAGCAAGGAGACAGGCTGACCTATGAACTTTTCAGAACTAAGCATCAAACGACCGGTTCTTGCCACCGTGATGGTACTGATCATCATCATCTTCGGCATCATCGGCTATACCAACCTAGCGGTACGTGAGTACCCCAGCGTGGACAACCCCATCATCACCGTCCATGTCTCCTACCCGGGAGCAAATGCTGAGGTGATTGAAAACCAGATCACCGAGCCGCTGGAGCAAAACATCAACGGCATCCCGGGCATCCGTTCGCTGGTGAGTCGCAGCAGTCAGGGCAGCTCCCGCATCACCGTGGAGTTCGAACTGAGTGTTGACATGGAGACGGCAGCCAACGACGTGCGCGACAAAGTCTCCGTTGCACAACGCTACCTGCCCCGCGATGCCGATCCTCCCACCGTTTCGAAAGCAGATGCCGACTCCGACCCGATCATGCAGATCACCATACAAAGTCCCACCCGCTCCCTGCTGGAGCTCTCTGAGATAGCCGAACTCACGGTGAAGGAACGGCTGCAGACAATCTCCAACGTGAGTGCCGTTGAAATATGGGGTGAGTATCGTTACTCCATGCGTCTCTGGCTCGATCCCATCCGCATGGCAGCCTACAACATCACCCCCATGGATGTCAAGAGTGCACTCGACCGGGAGAATGTGGAACTGCCCGCCGGTAACATCGAAGGAGATCACATCTCACAGTCGATTCGCACCATGGGCCTGATGCAGACACCGGAGGAGTTCAACAACCTGATCCTGATGGAAAATGACTTCCGTATCGTTCGTTTCCGGGATGTGGGTTATGCCGAGCTGGATGCCGCCGACCGGCAGACCATCCTCCGCCGTAACGGCGTGCCCATGGTCAGCTGCGTCATCATCCCGCAACCGGGGGCAAACCATATTGAGATTGCCGATGAAGTGCGCAACCGCATGGACCAGATGAAAAAGGACCTGCCGGAAGATGTAATCCTCGATGTGGCATTCGACAATACCATGTTTATCAGGGCATCCATATCAGAAGTACAGAACACGGTGATTATCGCCTTCATCCTGGTGGTGCTCATCATCTTTGCCTTCCTGCGCAACTGGCGGGTGACGCTGATCCCGGCGGTGGTAATCCCCATCTCGCTGATCGGCATCTTCTTCGTAATGTACCTGGCCGGCTTCTCCATCAACGTACTCTCCATGCTGGCGGTGGTGCTGGCAGTGGGACTGGTGGTGGACGACGCAATCGTAGTGACGGAGAACATCTTCCAGAAGGTAGAGGCAGGTATGAACCCACAGGAGGCTGCCATCGCAGGCTCCAAAGAGATCTTCTTCGCAGTCATCTCCACCACCATCACCCTGGTGGCCATCTTCTTTCCGATCGTCTTCCTGGAGGGAATGACGGGACGCCTCTTCAGGGAGTTCAGCATCGTCATTTCCGGTGCGGTGATCATTTCCTCCTTCGTGGCACTCTCATTTGTGCCGATGCTCTCCTCCAAGCTACTGAAGAAGAAACAGAAACACAACCCCCTCTACGACAAAACAGAGGTCTTCTTCGTCGGGATGAATCGCTTTTACGACCGGATGTTGCGCACTTTCCTCCACCGTAAATGGCTGGTGCTGCCCATCCTGATCCTCTCCACACTCCTGATCATTCTGTTCTGGAACATTGTTCCGGCTGAGATGGCACCCCTGGAAGACCGCTCACAGATCATGATACGCAGCTCGGCACCCGAAGGGGCAACCTTCGAATATGTCAGAGATTTCACCGATCGCATCTCAGAGATCGCCGACTCAATCGCTCCGGAGAGAGAATCAAACATCGTCTTCACCCGCAGCGGTTTCAGCATGGTGCGCATGGTGTTGCCCGACATGAATGAACGGGAACGCAGCCAGATGGAAATCGCCGGTGAGCTGTCGGCTGCGATACGCAACGAGAATGCAGCACGAGCCTTTGTCCAGCAACAGTCCACCTTCGGCGGTCGGCGTGCAGGAATGCCGATTCAGTATGTCCTACAGGCTCCCAATATCGAGAAACTACAGGAATTCATCCCCCCCATCATGGAACGGGTAAGCAACAGCCCCTACTTTCAGATGGCCGACGTGGACCTCAAGTTCACCAAGCCGGAGACCCGCATCCTGATCGACCGCGACAAGGCAGCGATGCTGGGGGTGAGTACCCGCGACATCGGCCAGACCCTGCAGTATGCACTCAGCGGACAACGAATGGGTTACTTCTACATGAATGGCAAGCAATATCAGATCCTGGGGGAGATCAACCGCCAACAACGCAATACACCGATCGACCTGAAGACCATCTATATCAAGAACAATGCGGGAGAGATGATCCAGATGGACAACCTGGTGAAACTGGAAGAGTCGGTGGCACCCCCTCAGTTATTTCGTTACAACCGCTTCAACTCGGCAACCATCTCCGCGGGATTGGCTCCCGGCTACTCACTGGGTGAAGGGTTGGAAGAGATGGACCGTATCGCGGCTGATGTATTGGACGACAGCTTCCGCACCGCATTGGAAGGGGAATCAAGAAACTTCAGGGAGAGTTCCTCCAGCCTGCTCTTCGCCTTCGGACTGGCCATCCTGCTGATCTTCCTGGTGATGGCGGCTCAGTTCGAAAGCTTCAAGGACCCGTTTGTCATCATGTTCTCCGTGCCCATGGCACTCTTTGGGGCACTTCTCTTCATGTGGATCTCGGGTGTGACGATGAACATCTACAGCCAGATTGGCATCATCATGCTGATTGGCCTGGTGGCTAAGAACGGTATCCTGATCGTGGAATTCGCCAACCAGCGACAGCAGGCGGGACTAAACAAGCATAAGGCGATCATCGAAGCAGCCGTACAGCGGTTGCGCCCCATCCTGATGACAAGCATCTCCACCATGCTGGGTTTGCTGCCACTGATGTTAGCCACCGGTGAAGGCGCCAATGGCCGTATTGCCATGGGAACGGCAGTGGTGGGTGGCCTGCTGATCTCAACCCTGCTCACCCTGTTTGTGATTCCGGTGATGTATATCTACCTCTCCACCGACCGCGAAGCCCAGAAAATTAAGAAGAATCAAGAACGTACAAGTGATGTATAAACGATATCCCATTGGCCTGATTATTTTTTTCCTGATGATGCCATCGATCACCTTGGCACAGGAGGAGATGAACCTGCAGGAATGCCTTCAAACAGGATTACAAAAGAATTACGATCTGCAGATCGTGCGCAACGAAGAGCAGATCTCCCACAACAACCTCACGTTGGGCAACGCCGGATTCCTGCCCTCGGTAACCTTCAACTCAGGGTACAACCTGCGCAGCAACAACAGTGACCAGTACCCTGTCGGGGAGGATGCTGCTCAACAACAGCGCAATGCCTCCACAGGCACCCTCGATGCAGGAGTGAACCTCAATTGGACGCTGTTTGAAGGATTCTCTGTTCAGACAAACTACAAACGTTTGCAGGAACTGAAGACGATGGGAGAACTCAACACCCGGCTGACCGTGGAGAACTTCATCGCCAACCTCACGGCGGAATATTACAATTATGTGCAACAGCAGATCAGACTGGGAAACCTCAAATATGCGGTGGCCCTCTCCAAGGAAAGGCTCCGCATCGTGGAGGCGCGTTATCAGGTGGGTTCACTCTCCCGTCTCGACCTGCAACAGGCTAGAGTATATTTCAATGCCGACAGCTCCCTGCTCATTCAACAGTACGAGATTCTGCACAGCTCCCGCATACGACTCAACGAGATGATGGGTGGCGATGTGAATCATTCATTTTCAGCTGTCGACACCACAATCAACTGTAACGGACTTCTGCAAAAAGAAGAACTCTTGACAGATGCATTGCAGCACAACACCCTGCTGTTACTGGCTGAAAAGAACAAAACACTCAGCGAGTTGGAACTAAAAAACCGGCAGAGTCAGAATTATCCCTACCTGCGGCTCAATACCGGCTACGGGTTTACCCACTACAACTACAACAGCGGCACCCTCGACCGGCAACGCAACTGGGGCCCCACGGTGGGGGTGACGCTTGGTTACACCCTCTTTGATGGTTTCAATCGCCGAAGGGAACAGAAAAATGCGCGGATCTCGGTTGAAAACCGCCAGTTAGCACTGGAACAAAGCAGGTTGGCACTGGAGAGCGATTTCGCCAACATGTGGATGGCCTATCAGAACAACATTGAGTTGACGCAACTGGAGATGGAGAGCTTGGAGAACGCGCGGCTGAACTATGAGATTGCCATGGAACGCTACCGCATTGGAGACCTATCGGGACTGGAGTTGCGGGAAGCACAAAACAGCCTGTTGGAAGCGGAGCAGCGGTTGTTGACAGCCCAATACAACACCAAGCTCTACGAGATATCCCTGCTGCAGATCAGCGGCAGAGTAGACGAATATCTCACCCCTTAGAGGGTTGAGATCCTTAAGCAACGATCTGATCTCTTTATACGAAACGATTGAGATGTGCCACCACCTCCTCGTTCCGGTCGTACAGCCCCAGGTTCAGGTTCATCAGATCTCCCCGCTCCGCCATCTCACGGATGATGGGGAAGATGGGGCGTTGTTCGGTCCAGAACGCACTGTTCAGAAAAATCATCGGACTGGCATAACCATACGACTCATAGTGGTTCTGCGCGAGATCCTGAAAAACCTCCTGCATCGTTCCCGCGCTACCGGGGGTAAAGATCACCCCTCCCTTGGCAAAGGCCAGCAATCCTTCCTCCCGCACACTGTTCTCGAAGTATTTGGCAATGTGTGTCGCAAATGGAGTGGGCAGTTCATGCCCGTAATGCCAGGTAGGGATCCCCAGACTCTCGTACAGAGGATCGGGAAATCGTTCCATCACCCGGAACGCCGACGCCAGCCATTCCTCATCGGCATAGGCCGGCGCAACAGAGAGCAACCTCATTGCTTCCTCAATGTCCGATTCATTCCGCCCCGCCAGCCAGGCACCCACGTGGGTAGCCTCCATCGCTCCGGGACCACCCCCGGAGAGCATCAGATATCCCTCCTCGGTTAGCATCTTCGAGAGACGCACTACCTGCAGATAAATCGCATCACTCCTCAGGATGCTGTGGCCTCCCATCACCGCCACCAGCTTGCGCTCGTCAAACCTGGAAATATAGTCGTGCAGCGAATCGGTGATGGAGTGATCGTGCAGGCGTTGTGCCAGCGTATCCCTGATCGATTGCTTCTCACGCGACCGGCGGTAGTAGTCATACACCACCTTGTCGAGGGTACCCAGATATGATTCAGGGAGAGAGGGATCAAATCCGTTGTACAATGAATCTTTGTTGTAGAGCCTGCTGGGATAGGTTAGAAAAGGCACATCCAGCAGCGGGAAGATAAAATTGTCCGGTTGCAGATGATGCAGCAGTCTCTCCGACAGGTTACAGCCCAGAAAGAGGCATTTGGAAAAACGAACGGCAAACAGCTGCTCCTCAATCTTGGTCAGGTCGAGCGCTTGCACCGCGATCTCCTCCACGGTTGTCCGGTTGAGGAACGATTTCAGTTCGGAAAGGTTGTCAAATTGTTGCATATCTGAAGGTTGTCAAAAATGAAAACATCTTACAATTTCAACGCCCTCTTCGCCCATAATGTTTGGGTAAGGCCACGTGAAAGCAGGTAGAGGATGAAAGCCAGCCAGAGCCCGTTGTTTCCCCAGAGCGGTGTCATCAGGAAATAAATGGCAAAAAACAGAAGAGAGGAGATGGTCATCGCGTTGCGCATCTGTGCGGAGGCGGTTGCACCAATGTAAATTCCGTCCCAGAGGAAGGCAGCGAAGCCGGTCAGCGGGATCAACAGTATCCAGAAGAGATAGTCGCCTGCCCCCTCGATGATGGTACGGTCGTTGGTAAGAATCTGCAGTATCTGTTCCGGGAAGAGGGTATAGATTCCCATCGCGGTGATGCTCACCACCCCACCCCAGAAAAAGATGCGACGCAGCATATGCTTCAGTGCATGTTTGTTTCCCGCTCCCACGAAGCGGCCGGTAAGTGCCTCTCCCGCATAAGCAAAGCCATCCATGAAATAGGAGAAAAGCATAAAGAACTGCATCAGCAAGGCATTGACCGCCAGGATAGTCTCCCCCATACCCGAGGAGGCAAAGGTAAAGAAGGTGGTGACCAGGGTGAGCAGGAAAGTACGGACGAACACATCGGCATTCACCCGGAAATAGAGCCTGATGGTCCCTCTCTCCCATAGATGCTCTTTCCTCACATAAACACGTAGCCGTCGGTAATAGCGCCACCAGAAACCAGCAGCCACCAGAAAAGAGATGAGCTGCGAGAGCAGCGTACCCAGGGCAATCCCTTCAATCTTCATCCCCAGGCCGAAGACAAAGAAAACGCTCAGCAAGATGTTCAGCACGTTGTTGAAGATGGCGATGAACATGGGGATGCGGGCATTCTGCATTCCGATGAACCATCCTTTAAAGGCATACATCCCCAGCACTGCGGGTGCGCCCCATACCACGATACGGAAATAACTCTCCACATGATGCACCGTTTCCGGTCCCGACTTTATCAGACCAAATGCAAATCTACCCAGGGGGTATTGCAGCAGCACGATCACGCCGCCTATGCCCAGGCCGATGAGCAGTGTGCGGATCAGCACGTGCATCACCTCCGCCAGATCACGGGCGCCGTACGCCTGGGAGGCGAAACCGCTGGAGCTCATCCGCAGGAAGCCAAAATTCCAGTAGATCATATTGAAGACATTGGCTCCCAGCGCTATTGCACCAATGTAAACAGCCGACCCCAGCCGGCCGGCCACCGCCATGTCAATCATCCCCAGCAGGGGTACGGTGATATTGGTGATGATGTTGGGTAGTGCCAGTCTGAATATTTTCCTGTCCATGGATGAAATAAATAATAACCGAAAATTTGATTAAAAACAGCCATAAAAGAGAATTAACATTCTAGCGAGGTGAAAAGTTCCATTTTTTGGGGGGAGAAAGAGGAGATTGACCATTTTTTTGTAACTTTGTTTACTCCTTAACAACAAACAATCACACCTCGGTGACGGCTTCTTTAACCAGACTCTCACTGCGGGGTATCTACGACAGAAAACAGGTCAAAAGAGAAAAAAACATTTAGGAACTACCATATGGATAAAATTCAGGAACTCACCTCAAAACTGTATACCGAAGGGGTGGAAAAAGGCAGGGATGAAGCAGAGCGAATCATTGCAGAAGCCAAAGCCAAAGAAAAAAATATTTTGGAAGAGGCTGAGGAAAAAGCAAATCAGCTGATCGCGGCTGCTCAGAAAGAACAGGCTGAGCTGAAAAAGCACACCGAAGCGGAATTGAAACTCTATGCATCCCAGTCGGCAGAAGCACTCAAGACAGAGATCATCAACCTGCTGACCGACAAGCTTGCCACCATGAATGTGAAGGCAGCGATGGAGGATAAGGGGTTCATGCAGAAACTGATCGGCGAGCTGGTAACCCACTGGTCCGAAAACGAAACCCTGACGGTGGGTGTGGAGCACCCTGATGAGCTGGAGTCCTATATCGCCTCCAATCTGAAACAGATTCTTGACAAAGGATTGAAGATTGAAGCGGTGAACGGCATCAAGACCGGATTCACACTCTCTCCCGCTGACGGATCGTACAAGATGCGATTTGGTGAAGAGGAGTTCATCGATTATTTCAAGGAGTTCCTGCGTCCACAGATCCGGCAACTGCTCTTTTAAAAAAGGAGGTTTTTTTTCTCCTCCACCTTTTTCGTTTATACCTATGCTTTTTACAAACCAGTATTACTATTTCATCTCCGGGCTGCCCGACTTCTCGTTCGACAGCACCAAGCTGCCATTCACCGTTGAGACCTTCAGGGAGATGCTCAATGAGGCCCTCAAGCCGGAGGACAGCAAGCTGTTAAGCAGATACTTCCTTCGCTACGACAACCTCAATCTCTTCCACATACTGAACAGGAAGGAGGGTGACTGGCACCGAGAAGGGAACTTCTCACGAGACGAGATGGAAGAGATCATCGGGAAGGTGAAAGAGGGAGATCCCATTGATCACGAGCTGGCACCGCCCTACTATGAAACATTCCTCAGGGCATGGCTCAATGAGGAGGTAGTAGGAGAGGCGCGCACACTGGAAGACCTGATTGCTTCATTCCATATGGACTACGGGTTGGAAGCCCGTAACAGCCTAATTGCTGACTGGTTTGAACTGAACCTCAACATTGGCAACATCCTCTCGGCCATCTATGCCCGCAAGTATGAGATCGACATCCATAAGGTCGTCGTGGGAAATAATCCGCTGGCAATCATCATCAGGGAAAATGCCAACGCCCGTGATTTCGGTATCGGTCAAGAGTTGGACTACTTCGACAACGTCCTGCGGCTTTCTGAGGAGAACGATCTCTTCGAGCGGGAACGCAAGCTAGATAAGTTCCGCTGGGACTGGCTTGAAGAACATACGGCACTCGATTATTTCAACATAGAGTATCTTTTTGCCTACCTCTGCAAGCTGGAGATTCTGGAGCGATGGGTGGAACTGAACGCCGAAGAGGGAGAAAAGGTATTCCGCAAGTTGATCGACAGCCTGAAAAACGGGGTGGAGATGCCGGATGATATCTGACAACGACAAACAACAACAACCATATATGTTAACAAAAGGAACTGTAAAAGGAATCATTGCCAACCTGGTCATCGTCGAAGTGGACGGACCGGTAGCCCAAAACGAGATCGCCTACATTGATCTCGACGGTACCCGCCTCATGTCGGAGGTGATCAAGGTGGTGGGAAAGAATGTCTATGTGCAAGTGTTCGAGAGCACCCGCGGACTGCGTGTCAACAGCCGGGTGGAGTTTCAGGGACACATGCTGGAGGTGGTGCTCGGACCGGGGTTGCTGGAACGCAACCTGGACGGTTTGGAGAACGACCTCGACAAGATGGAAGGAGTCTTCCTGAAACGTGGTGAGTATACCTTCCCGCTCGACGAGGAGAAAGAGTGGTCGTTCAAACCGCTGGCAGCACCCGGCGACAAGGTGACCGGCGGATCCTGGCTGGGTGAAGTGGATGAAAACTTCCAGCCGCACAAGATCATGGTTCCTTTCGTGATGAAAGAGGAATACACCCTCAAGAGCATCGTGGAGGAGGGCACCTATAACATCCATAAAACCATTGCGGTGGTGACCGACCAGGAGGGCCGGGAACATGACATCACCATGGTGCAGCGCTGGCCGGTGAAGATACCCCTCACCGCTTACAGAGAGAAACCACGCCCCTATAAGCTACTGGAGACCGGCGTCCGTTCCATCGACACGCTCAACCCGATCGTAGAGGGGGGTACCGGATTCATTCCGGGAGCTTTCGGCACTGGCAAGACGGTGTTGCAGCATGCCATCTCGAAACAGGCGGAAGCCGATATCGTGATCATCGCTGCCTGTGGTGAGCGCGCCAACGAGGTGGTGGAGATCTTCACCGAGTTCCCCGAATTGATAGACCCCCACACGGGACGCAAGCTGATGGAACGTACCATCATCGTGGCAAACACCTCCAACATGCCGGTGGCGGCACGCGAGGCTTCGGTCTATACGGCTATGACCATCGGTGAGTACTACCGCTCCATGGGACTCAAGGTGTTGCTGATGGCTGATTCCACTTCACGCTGGGCACAGGCTCTGCGCGAGATGAGCAACCGTCTGGAAGAGCTGCCCGGACCTGACGCCTTCCCGATGGACCTCTCGGCCATCATCTCCAACTTCTACGGCCGCGCAGGACATGTCACCCTCAACAACGGTCAGGAGGGATCCATCACCTTCATCGGCACCGTCTCACCGGCAGGGGGTAACCTGAAGGAACCGGTGACGGAAAACACCAAGAAGGTGGCCCGCTGCTTCTATGCCCTGGAGCAGGATCGTGCCGACAAGAAACGCTACCCGGCCATCAACCCGATTGAATCCTACTCCAAGTATATCGAATATCCTGAATTTGAAGAATTTATCGCAGAACACATCTCTGCCGACTGGACGGAGAAGGTGAACGAGGCCAAAACAAGGTTGCTCAGGGGCAAGGAGATTGCCGAACAAATCAATATCCTGGGCGACGACGGCGTACCGGTGGAATACCACACCACCTTCTGGAAAGCGGAACTGATCGACTTCATCGTGCTCCAGCAGGATGCCTTCGACGAGATTGATGCGGTCACCCCCATCGAGCGGCAGAAGCATATCCTGGACCTGGTGACGGATATCTGCCGTACCGAGTTCCAGTTCGATCATTTCAACCAGGTGGCCGATTTCTTCAAGGAACTGATCAACATCGGCAAACAGATGAACTATGCCGAGTTCCAGTCGGAGTCGTTCAACGATTATCACAGGCAGATGAAAGAGCTGGTATCCGAAAAAGCAACGGATAAAGCAGTGGCGATATAACCTATGAGCCAATCAACAAATTAAGATAAAATGGCAAAAGCATTTCAGAAAATATACACCAAAATCACCCAGATCACCAAGGCAACCTGCTCGGTGAAGGCAACCAACGTAGGGTATGATGAACTGGCAACGGTGAATGGCAAGCTGGCACAGGTGGTGAAGATCATCGGCGATGAGGTGACCCTCCAGATCTTTCAGGGTACCGAGGGGATCCCCACCAACGCGGAGGTGATCTTCATGGGCAAGGCCCCCTCACTGAAGGTGGGAGAACAACTCTCAGGACGCTTCTTCAACGCCTACGGCGATCCCATCGACGGCGGTCCCGTGCCGGAAGGTGAGGAACGGCCCATCGGGGGCCCATCGGTGAACCCGGTGAGAAGAAAACAGCCCTCCGAGCTGATTGCCACAGGCATCGCCGGCATCGACCTCAACAACACGCTGGTGTCGGGACAGAAGATACCCTTCTTTGCCGACCCGGACCAACCTTTTAACCAGGTGATGGCCACCGTGGCGCTGCGCGCCAAGGCAGACAAGATCATCCTGGGGGGGATGGGGATGACCAACGACGATTACCTCTTCTTCAAGAACGTCTTCAGCAACGCCGGTGCCCTCGACCGCATCATCTCCTTTATGAACACCACCGAAGACCCGGCAGTAGAGCGATTGCTGGTGCCCGACATGGCACTTACCGCCGCCGAGTATTTCGCGGTGGAGAAGCATGAAAAGGTGCTGGTGCTGCTCACCGACATGACCTCCTATGCCGATGCGCTCTCAATCGTCTCCAACCGTATGGACCAGATTCCATCGAAGGATTCGATGCCGGGATCGCTATACTCCGACCTGGCGAAGATCTACGAGAAGGCGGCACAGTTCCCCACCGGAGGATCTATCACCATCGTGGCGGTCACCACCCTCTCGGGAGGCGACATTACCCACGCGGTACCCGACAACACCGGTTACATCACCGAGGGGCAGCTCTTCCTGCGGCGTGACAGCGACGTGGGCAAGGTGGTCGTAGACCCGTTCCGCTCGCTGTCGCGACTCAAACAGCTGGTACAGGGTAAGAAGACACGAGAGGATCATCCGCAGGTGATGAACGCGGCGGTACGTCTCTACTCCGATGCGGCCAACGCCAAAACAAAACAGGAGAACGGTTTCGATCTGACCGATTACGATGAGCGCACCCTTTCATTCGCGAAAGATTACTCCGAATTCATTCTGGCCATCGATGTAAACCTCGACACGGAGGAGATGCTCGATAAGACCTGGAAGCTCCTGTCAACCCACTTCAAACCAAGTGAAGTGAATATGAAGAAGGAATTGGTGGATAAATACTGGCATTGATGGCAATCAGGTTTCAATATAACAAAACTTCCCGCCAGCAGCTGGAAAAACAGCTGAAGGTGAGGATACGTGCGCTCCCCACCCTGCAGAACAAGGAGACGGCGCTGCGTATGGAGGTGAAGAAAGCCAAAAAGGAGATCGAACTGCTGGATGAGGAACTGGAAAAGAGAATCCACTCTTACGACAAGATGGTAGCCCTCTGGAGTGAGTTCGACCCTACACTGATAGCGGTGAAAGATGTGGAGCTCAGCAGGAAAAAGATTGCCGGCGTGGTCCTCCCCATCCTCGAGAAAGTGCTGTTCGAGACCAAACCATTCAGCCTCTTCAACCGGCCCAAATGGTTTCTCGATGGGGTGAAAACCGTGGAGGAGCTGGCGGAGATCGGTATCCGCAGAGACTTCAATGAGATCAAACTGAAAAGGCTCGAATATGCCCGTAAGAAGACCACCCAGAAGGTGAATCTCTTTGAGAAGGTACAGATTCCCGGTTATCAGGAGGCAATCCTGAAGATCAAGCGCTACCTGGAAGATGAGGAGAACCTCTCCAAATCGTCGCAGAAGATCATGCGTAGTCACCAGGAGAAAAGAAAAGAGGAGGAGGGAAGCATATGGTAGCAAGAATGAAGAAATTCAGTTTCCTGGTCTTCCACAGCGACTACAATACCTTCCTGCATGAGCTGCGGGAGCTGGGGATGATCCATGTGGTGGAACAGGAACGCAAGGCACTCGACAGTGAGGAGCTGCAACGGTTCATGGCAGAGACACGCCGACTGAACGAAGCCAAGAAGATGCTGGAGAAGGTGACTGACAAGAAGTCACTGCTGCCCCCCAACGTTGCCAGCATAGAAGAAGGAATGCTTCTTCCCGATCGAATTGCCGAGATCGAGAACGAAAAATCAACACTCGCACAACAATTGCAGGTGAGTCTGCGGGAACGTGAGTCACTGCGTCCCTGGGGCAACTTTGACCCTGAAAACATTGAACGGCTGGAGGAGGCGGGATATCGTGTCAACCTCCTCGTCGTGCCGGATAAAGCATACGATCCGGAGTGGGAGGAGCGCTACAACGCCATGATCATCCACCGTGAAGGATCGAAAAGTTATTTCGTCACCATCACCAAAGAAACCGGTCTGGCCGACCAGCTCAACCTGGAGGAGATGAAGCATCCCGAGTTGTCGCTGCTGGAGCTCGACAAACTGATTGTTGCGCTGAAAAAGCGAATCAGTGAGAAAGAGGAAGCTCTCAGGCAGTTGACAACCGATCTGCCTTCACTGGAGGCAGCAATAAAAGAGCTGAACACCCGTATCTTCTTTACCCGCGTGGCTCACAGTGCCACCCGTGTAGCCGATGAGAAACTGCTTCTGCTTCAGGGGTGGGCACCCGCCGCCAAGGAGCAAGAGATCACAGCCTACCTGGAAGCACAGGAGGCCTACTATGAGACGGCAGAGCCACAACCGGAGGATGATGTCCCCATCATGTTTGCCAACAACCGCTTCACGCGTCTCTTCGAGCCAATCGCGGAGCTCTACATGCTACCGAAATACAACGAGATCGACCTCACACCCTTCTTCGCACCCTTCTTTATGATCTTCTTCGGATTGGCGCTCGGGGATATCGGTTATGGCGTCTTTCTCTTTGCAGGTGCCACCTTCGCCTCCATCTTCATGAAAAAGAAGCTGGGCAAGGCGATGATAGGTATCCTCAGACTGGTACAGATACTGGGTGCCTCCGCCACCATTTGCGGACTGCTCACCGGTGGCTTCTTCGGCTTCAACATCTACGAGACCCATATCCCCTTCTTTCAGAATATGAAGGATCAGGTCTACTTCGATAACCAGCAGATGTTCAACCTCTCGCTGGTGCTGGGTGTGATACAGATCATGTTTGGCCTGATACTGAAGATCTTCAACCGTATCAAGCAGTTCGGCTTCATGCACGCCCTCTCCACCATCGGATGGGTGATCCTGCTGATGAGCGTGATCGTGGCATTCCTCTTCCCGGCGCTGCTGGCAATGGGAGGCACCCTCCACTTGATATTGATGGGGGCAGCTGCCATCCTGATCTTCTTATTCAACTCCCCGGGAAAGAACCCGCTGCTCAATATCGGCCTGGGCCTCTACGACACCTATAACATGGCCACCGGGTTGCTGGGCGACGTGCTCTCCTATGTACGCCTCTTCGCACTGGGCCTCTCGGGAGGGATCCTGGCCAGCGTTTTCAACAGCCTGGCACTGGGTCTGAAGCCGGACAACCTGATTGGCGGGTCGCTCGTCTTCCTGCTCATCTTCCTCTTCGGACATGCGATGAACATCTTCATGACCGTGCTGGGTGCCATCGTGCACCCCATGCGCCTCACCTTCGTGGAGTTTTACAAGAATGCGGAGTTTGCCGGCGGAGGGAAAAGATACAACCCTTTCAGGAAATAACAGGCCATAACGGCAACATCTGATTGGCAGAGAAAAGAAAACAATGAACTCAGATAAAGTACATCATTTCAACCACAACAAATAACAATTCACAACATGGACATCAACTTATTAATTGCCTATATTGGCATCGGAATCATGATTGCTCTCTCTGGTATCGGCAGCGCCTACGGCGTTACCATTGCCGGAAATGCAGCTATCGGCGCACTCAAGAAAGACAGCACGAAGTTTGGCAACTTCCTCGTTCTTACCGCCATGCCGGGAACACAGGGACTCTACGGCTTTGCCGGATACTTTATGTTCCAGAGCATCTTCAACGTGCTGACACCGGAGATCACCTCCATCCAGGCGGCGGCCGTACTGGCAGGTGGCATCGCACTGGGGCTGGTAGGGCTCTTCTCCTCCATCCGTCAGGGACAGGTATGTGCCAACGGTATCGCTGCCATCGGCCAGGGACATGACGTCTTCGGCAACACCCTGATCCTCTCGGTGTTCCCCGAGCTATACGCCATCGTATCACTGGCAGGTGTCTTCCTGATCGGTACCGCCGTAGCCTGAACGAGTCAACAACCAAATGCATAGAGGCTGCTCCCACAAAGGAACAGCCTCTATTTTATTTCTGACCAGCGAAAGAGATCAATCACCCTCGATCTCAATGCGATCGATGCCGATATCCTTCATCGAGGCGGGATCCTCTACCGGCTCAATATGGGTGGAGACGGTGACCGGCTCACGGAACATGGCGATGATGGTCTCCTCCACCTCGTCGGCACAGTCGTGCCCCCGCTTCACGCTCCAGTCGCCCGGCACCAGCAGGTGCATCGAGATGAAGCGGCGTGGTCCGGACATGCGTGTCAGCAGAGAGTGGTATTCAATTTCTCTATCACCGAGTGAATCGAGATAAGCGGTTACCCTTTCCAGTTCATCCTCCGGGATGGAGGCATCCATCAGCTCTCGGGCCGACCGGTGGAGAAGCTTGTAACCGGAATAGATGATGTTGAGGCCTACTAGGATGGCAATGATCGGGTCGATGATCAGCCAGCCCGTAAGCTCCACCAGGATGATCCCCAGGATGACCCCCACACTGGTATAGACATCGGTCATCAGGTGCCTGCCGTCAGCTTCCACCAGCAGAGACTTTTTCTTTTTGCCGTTGTTGATCAAAACCAGTCCTACCAGCAGGTTCACAAGTGAGGCCAGCAAGGAGAAGAGCAATCCGGTACTGATGTTCTCCAGTGGCAGGGGATCAATGATCCGGGGCAGGGCCGAGCGGATGATGGTGAAGGCAGCAATCAGGATCAGTGCCCCCTCCACGGCGCTGGAAAAGTACTCCGCCTTGCCGTGCCCAAACTCATGCTCCTGATCGGCCGGCTTACGCGAGAGATGAAGCATCAGCAACGCGAAGAGCGCGGCGAACAGGTTGACGAACGACTCCAGTGCATCGGAGAGCAATCCCATTGAGCCGGTGACATGAAAAGCATAAAATTTCAGCAGTATGGTCACTATCGCGGCAGCAATAGAGAGATAGAGATATTTGTTGAGAGATCTTCTATTCATCGATATAAAATTTATCTACCTTCACATCAAATCATCTAACAACAGATAGAAAGTATCATTCGCACCTTTTGTGATGACAGGCAGATCATCCGACAAAATTAATCAATTCTTCCCAACAGCTATTCCCTATTGCTGTAATAAATTGCACCAACATCACAACCCCCATACGAGACCTCACGATTTCGTCTTTGGGGAGTCCGTATGATTTGGCTTTTTTCATTATCTTTGTATCCGTATAAAAACTGCATAAAGGACTATGTTTGAAAATTTAAGTGACAGACTGGAGAGGTCGTTTAAGATACTGAAAGGGGAAGGCAAGATCACCGAGATCAATGTGGCCGAGACCCTGAAGGAGGTACGTCGTGCACTGCTCGACGCAGACGTAAACTACAAAACTGCGAAAGAGTTTACCGAGACAGTGAAGCAGAAGGCACTGGGACAAGATGTGCTCAATGCGGTGAAGCCGGAGCAGATGATGGTGAAGATCGTGCACGACGAGCTGGCCACCCTTATGGGTGGGACGGCAGTCGACATCAACATCAAGGGCACCCCGGCGGTGATTCTGATGTCCGGTTTGCAGGGATCGGGTAAGACCACCTTCTCCGGTAAGCTGGCCAACATGCTCAAGAGCAAAAAGGGGAAGCAACCCTTGCTGGTGGCCGGTGACGTCTACCGACCCGCCGCCATCGAGCAGCTCAAGGTGTTGGGTGAACAGATCGGCGTCTCGGTCTACGCAGAGGAGGAGAACAAGAACCCGGTGAAGATTGCGCAGAATGCCATCCAGTATGCCCGCCAGCATGGCAAGGACCTGGTGATCATCGACACGGCCGGTCGTCTGGCCATCGATGAGCAGATGATGCAGGAGATCGAGTCGATCAAGAAGGCAGTCAACCCGCAGGAGATCCTCTTCGTGGTGGATGCCATGACCGGTCAGGATGCGGTGAACACTGCCAAGGAGTTCAACCAACGACTCGACTTCAACGGGATGGTGCTCACCAAGCTTGATGGTGATACCCGCGGCGGTGCGGCGCTTTCCATCCGCTCGGTGGTCGACAAGCCGATCAAGTTCGTCGGTACCGGAGAGAAACTCGACGCCATCGATGTCTTCCACCCGGAACGTATGGCCGACCGTATTCTTGGGATGGGCGACATCGTCTCACTCGTGGAGAAGGCACAGGAACAGTACGACGAAGAGGAAGCACGCCGCCTGCAGAAGAAGATTGCCAAGAATCAGTTCGACTTCAACGACTTCATCGCCCAGATTCAGCAAATCAAGAAGATGGGTAACCTGAAAGACCTGGCATCTATGATTCCCGGTGTGGGTAAGCAGATCAAGGACCTGGATATCGACGACGATGCCTTTAAGGGGATCGAGGCGATTATTCGCTCCATGACACCGGCAGAACGCTCCAACCCGGAGATATTGAACGGTAGCCGCCGAGCCCGCATCGCCAAGGGGAGCGGCACCAATGTGCAGGAGGTGAACAAACTGATCAAGCAGTTCGATGAGACCCGTAAAATGATGCGGATGATGACTTCAGGTGGAGGCAAACAGGCCATGCGTAATTTAAGAAGACGATGAAACTGATCGACGGAAAGGCAACAGCAACTGAGATAAAAAAGGAGATCGCCGAAGAGGCTGCACAGATCAAGGCCAACGGAGGGAAGACACCTCACCTGGCAGCGGTACTGGTAGGCCACGACGGCGGGAGCGAGACCTATGTGGCCAACAAGGTTCGCAGTTGTGAAGAGGTGGGCTTTCACTCCACCCTGATCCGTTATGAGGAAGATGTGACCGAAGAGGAGCTGCTCGCCTGTGTGGAACGGCTCAACAACGACCCCGACATCGACGGCTTCATCGTACAGCTGCCGTTGCCGAAACATATCCGGGAAGAACGTATTACCGAGGCAATCGACTATCGCAAGGATGTGGATGGATTTCATCCGGTGAATGTGGGTCGCATGGCTCTCGGGCTGCCCTGCTTCCTCTCTGCAACACCGGCGGGCATCGTGGAGCTGCTCAAGCGCTACAATATTGAGACTACCGGAAAGCACTGCGTGGTGTTGGGACGAAGCAACATCGTGGGTAAACCGGTATCGATGCTGATGATGCAGAAGGGAATCCCGGGAGATTGTACGGTGACCGTCTGCCACAGTCGTACCAAAAACATCAAAGAGATCTGCCTGCAGGCCGACATCATCATCGCCGCACTGGGCGTACCGGAATTCCTGAAGGGAGATATGGTGAAAGAGGGCGCGGTGGTGATCGATGTGGGCACCACACGGGTGCCGAGCAACAAGACCAAATCGGGCTTCAAGCTGACGGGCGACGTGGCATTCGATGAGGTGGCACCCAAGTGCTCCCGGATCACTCCCGTACCGGGTGGTGTAGGACCGATGACCATCGTCTCGCTGATGCGCAACACCCTGCTGGCAGGCAAGAAGTCAATATACGCATAATCATCTGTCGGGATAGATTCCCCAATTCGATACACCCCATGAAAAAAGCAAAACCTCATGTCATAGTCACCGGCGGTGCCCAAGGCATCGGCCGGGTGGTGATGCAACTCTTGCTGGAGGAGGGATACAGTGTATCGGTATTCGACATCGACAGTGAAGCGATGGAAGAGTTGAAACCATCGTTCCGCAGGCGCAGCGTCTCCTTCCACATCACCGACGTGTCGAACGAGGTGAGCGTCCGATCCTCCATACGAGCCGCCCTGAAGCAGTACGGCCCCGTCTACGGACTGGTCAACAATGCGGTATATGAACTGTTCAAACCTATGGAAGAACTTACCCTGGAGGAGTGGAACAGGGCTCTCGCCACCAATCTCACCGGCACCTTCCTCTGCAGCAAACATCTGGCATCTTCACTCCGGGAGACCAAGGGGTCGATTGTCAACATTTGCTCCACACGTGCTTTTCAGTCAGAGCCCCACACTGAATCCTATTCGGCCAGCAAGGGAGGCATCTGCGCACTCACCCATGCCATGGCAATGAGCCTGGGTCCCCACGTACGGGTCAACAGCATCAGTCCGGGCTGGATTGATGTTTCGGCATTGAAGAAAAAATCGCTGGCGAAACAGGTGAAGATTACGGAGGAAGATCACCTTCAGCATCCTGCCGGCCGTGTGGGCAATGCGATGGATATCGCCCGCATGGTCCTCTTCCTGATGAACCCGGAGAACAGCTTCATCACAGGACAAAACTTCACCGTGGATGGGGGGATGACCAAGAAAATGATTTACGTCTGACGCTTCCTCTCAATATTTTTTTACCTTGATCAGCAGGATGCCTACCACTGTCCAGAAGATCTCCCTAATCCGCTTGCAAAGACTCACAAAGACACCATACGAGAGTGGCAGCGAGAGGATGCCGAATACGATCACGATTCCTCCCTCACGGGAGCCCATCTGCATCGGCATAAAGAAAAGAATGTTCCCTATCAGCGACTGGATCGATTCGATCAGCACACTCTTCCCATAAGAGATAGGCATACCCACTGCACGCATCATCAGGATCACTTCCAGGCAAAGAAAAAAACGGGAAAATATTTCCAGAGAGAGGGATGCAACAAAATCTTTCTTGCGGTTGCGGTAAAGGTCGGCAATCAGGGTGTCCATCTGGTTAATTTTCTCCTGGTTGTTCCTGCGGTATGCTCTCAGGCTTTTCCCGATAAAAGGAAGCCTGCCGCCCAGCATCAAAGCCCTGTCTACCCCACCCCGGGTATAAACCCTGTAAGCCCACAACAACAAAAGGAAAGAGGTTGCCGTGGAGAAGATCATACCCAGTTCCACCGCATCGGAGAGCACCGGTACCAGGAATAGCAGCAGCGGGATGGACACCATCCAAAAGATGAAATGAGAGACAAAGTGCATCATGGTGGAGAGCAGTACAGAGGAGGTGGCTTTCTGTATGCCCAGGGTGGATTGTAGCTCGATGATCTTATAGGGTTCACCTCCCATCAGTCCGAAGGGAGTGATATAGTTGATGGCAAAGCCACTGATCACCAACTTGAACAACCGCAGGAAACCGACCTTTTTCGTCTCCTCACTACCATCACGCAGGATCAGATAAAAGGAGTAGGTATTGATCAGGTAGACCACTACCCAAAGCCCGATGATAGGGACAAACCACCAGCCGGTCTGCCTGATATCGCGCATGATATTGTCGATCCCTGTCTTGTATATCATAAAGCCCAGCGCCAGAGCACCGAGCAGAAAAAAAATATTTTGAGCAATCTTCGCTTTTTTTGCCATAAAGGGTTGGCTCTAAACAACAATGGCCCGATACGCGCAGCATCAGGCCACAAAAATAGGGTTAATTCGTGAAATAATGGTAAGAACCAGCAAATTATTTCCGGAAAGGGGGTTTAACCACCACGGCTTTCAGCTTTCTGTTGCGCACGCTGATGAATATTTCTGTGCCGGGGGTGGCATATTCCGGTTTGAGGTATCCCATGCCAATTCCTGTTTTCAGAACCGGTGAGATCGTACCCGACGTAACTACACCGATGGCGTGATCATCCGCGTTCGTTATTTTATAACCATGCCGTGGAATCCCCTTCTCTGTCAACTCAAAACAACAGAGCTTACGAGAGACACCTTCTGCTTTTTCTTTTTCAAGAACCTCACGGCCAATGAACAATTTCTCCGGGGTGAAGCGGGTGATCCAGCCCAATCCCGCCTGCAGAGGGGTGGTGCTGTCATCAAGGTCGTTTCCGTAGAGGCAGAAGCCCATCTCCAGACGGAGCGTATCGCGTGCACCCAAGCCTACCGGTTTAATACCATAGGCATCACCGGCTTCAAAAAGCGCATCCCATATCTTACGGCCCTCTTCGGGATAAAAATAGAGCTCGAAGCCACCGGCACCGGTGTATCCGGTGTTGGAGATAATGACGTTCTCCACGCCTGCAAAACGAGCAGTCACAAATGAATAGTAGGGGATGGCCGAGAGATCGGCGGTGGTAAGTTTCTGCATCGTCTCCATTGCACGGGGACCCTGTACAGCCAACAAAGCCATATGTTCTGAAGCGTTCTCAAGCTCAGCGCCCATGCTGTTGTGCCTTTGACACCACTCCCAGTCTTTTTCAATGTTGGCGGCATTCACAACCAACATGTATTTTTCCTCATCGTACTGGTAGAGGATAAAATCATCCACGATGCCACCCTGTTCGTTCACAAAACAACTGTACTGAGCCTTGCCCGGCTGCAGCCGGGCTGCATCATTGCTGGCAATCTGCTGCAGAAAGGATAGCGCTTTTGGTCCTTTCACCCAGAACTCCCCCATGTGCGACACGTCGAATACCCCCACGGCATTCACCACCGTGAGATGTTCATCGATTATTCCGCTGTACTCAATGGGCATGTTATAGCCTGCAAACTCATGCATCTTTGCTCCCAGAGCAATGTGCTGATCGATAAATGGTGTTGTTTTCATATTATGATTTGGATTAGAGCAGTAACTCAGCCTCGTGCTACCAGTTCAGCAATCTTCACAATTACGTCGGATGCTTTTCGCAGCGACGGGATGGGCAGAAACTCATACCTGCCATGGAAGTTCATACCGCCGGCAAAGATGTTGGGACAGGGAAGCCCCATGAACGAGAGGCGCGCACCGTCGGTACCACCGCGAATTGGTTTGATGTTTGGTTTCACACCCACCGCCTCCATGGCACGGAAAGCGTAGTCGATGACATGCATCACCGGTTCAACCTTCTCCTTCATGTTGTAGTACTGATCCCTCATCTCCAGTGTGAGACGGTTGTCATAACGTTTGTTGAGACGCTCCACCACTTCGCTCATCAATCGCTTACGTGCTTCGAACTTCAGCCTGTCGTGGTCACGGATAATAAAGGAGACCTTCGCTTCATCCACCGTACCATTGATGCCAATCAGGTGAAAGAACCCTTCATAACCCTCGGTGTGCTCCGGTCGCTCCCCTTCGGGCAAGATCGCTACCAGCTCGTTGGCCACATGCAGGGCATTTATCATCTTCCCCTTTGCATATCCGGGATGGACGTTGCGACCCTGTATCTCTATCTTTGCCGATGCAGCATTGAAATTCTCATACTCCAGCTCACCCACCTCGCTGCCATCCATGGTGTAGGCCCAATGAGCACCAAACTTCGCCACATCAAACTTGTCCGCCCCACGACCAATCTCTTCATCGGGTGTGAAGGCAATGCGGATCTTGCCATGTTCAATCTCGGGATGCTCAATCAGGTATTGCATGGCATTCATGATCTCAGCAATACCAGCCTTGTCGTCCGCCCCTAGAAGTGTGTTCCCGTCAGTGACGATCAGATCTTCTCCTACATGATACAATAGCTCTGGGAAGTCCGTGGGTGAAAGCACCACACCGCTCGACTCATTGAGCAGAATATCCTTGCCATCGTAAGCTTTAACGATGCGTGGAGTTACCTTTTCACCGCTCATGTCAGGACTGGTATCAAAGTGAGCGATGAAACCAATCACCGGCACATCCTTTTTCGTATTTGCCGGGAGGGTAGCCATCAGGTAACAGTTGTTATCGAGGCTCACATCTGTTAGCCCCATCTCCAATGCTTCCTTCTCCACCTCTTTTGCAAGGTTGAACTGCTTTTGGGTACTTGGGGTCTGGGTACTGTTCTCATCCGACTGTGTATCGATGCGGGCATACTTGATAAAACGGTCTACTATATTCATGATGATTTCTTGAACTGATTTTTTCTTTGTTTAAGTGTTGATCTTCCTACAAAGATAAAAAAAGAGAGTGAATAGGAAAAATCAAATTCATCCTTTTGTATCTAAATAAAAAGATGTATCTTTGCACAAGGGTAAGTCCTATACGGCCAGCTCCCATTGAATCCCCCAGGTCTTGATCGAAGCAAGGGTATTTGGTTGTAGCGGCGCGATATAGATCGCTTACCCTTTTTTATGCATAACAAAAAACCCCTTCACCTGTATTGGTTGAAGGGGTTTTTGTTTTTGGCTCTTTCTCGTCCGATTATGCCAGTTTTGGCAACAGCTTTGCATCGAGCGAGTACTTACCGGCACCGATCAGAATCGCTCCGACAAAGACGATCAGCAAATCGAGCGCATGACCGAACACCATGAAATCATCGCCTGCGGCAAGATGAGTAGCGAGCGCCACGACCATGGTACCTGTCAGCATCAGGGCAGCGGGACGGAAAAGCAGGCCTAGTGCAAAAAGAGCACCTCCTACGGCTTCAGCAACGGCTGCCATGAATCCCCAGAACGCAGGGGCAAAGGTGATACCGAAAATCGACATGCTTCCGCCAATATATGTCCATGTTTCCACTCCACCCATCAACTTGGGTATACCGTGCAACATGATGGAAATACCAATACCCGCTCTCAAAATCAACCATCCCAGATGTAACAAATCTTCTTTCTTTCTCATTTTCTATTTTCTTGTTATGTAATTATTCAATATTGTCACGCTCTAAACCGATAGGTAGACCGTTTTGTTTATCTTTGCAACATCAATAAAATCGATATGTCTACTTTTGCCCCTTTCGCCAAACCGATGTACGTAATGTTGAAGCCGGTAGGTTCCAAGTGCAACCTCGACTGTGAATACTGTTACTATCTGGAGAAAGCGAACCTCTTTCCGAAAAAAAACAACCAGGTGATGAGCGAAGAGCTCCTCGAACGGTTCACGAAACAATACATCGAATCTCAGACACAGCCGCAGGTGATGTTCACATGGCATGGAGGAGAAACACTGATGCGTCCCCTCTCATTCTACAGAAAAGCGGTGGAGCTACAAAAGAAATATGCTGGAGGACGTCAGATAGACAACTCCATACAAACCAACGGAACGTTGCTGAACGATGAATGGTGTGCCTTCTTCAAGGAGAACAATTTCCTTGTAGGTATCTCAATTGACGGACCCCAGGAGTTCCACGATGAATATCGACGTGACAAGATGGGGCGTCCCTCTTTCAAGCGTGTGATGCGTGGCATTGAATTGCTGAAGAAGCACGGCGTGGAATTCAACTGCCTGGCAGTGGTAAACGACTACAATGTGGACTACCCGCTAGAATTTTACCGTTTCTTCAAGGAGATTAATTGCCGTTACATTCAGTTCACCCCCATTGTGGAACGAATCCGTAAAAACAACAATTCATCCTTGAAACTGGCCACTGCTGCAGACGAAGAGGAGGATGTGGAGCTGGCACCTTTTACCGTGCCTGCTGAGAAGTGGGGCAAGTTCCTCTGTGATCTGTTTGATGAATGGATCAAAGAGGATGTGGGGAAGACTTATATTCAGATTTTCGACTCCACACTCGCTAATTGGGTGGGTGAACAGCCTGGTGTTTGTACCATGGCCAAGACATGCGGCCATGCCGGAGCCATGGAGTTCAACGGCGATGTCTACTCGTGCGATCACTTCGTTTTTCCCGAATATCGGTTGGGTAATATATATGATAAACCGCTCGCTTCACTGATGTACTCAGAGCAACAGCTCTCTTTCGGGAATGACAAGTATGACACCCTACCACAGCAGTGCCGTGAGTGCGACATGCTCTTCACCTGCTACGGTGAGTGTCCCAAGAACCGGTTCATCCGTGACAAGTATGGCAACAAGGGTCTCAACTACCTCTGTAGCGGTTACTACCGCTATTACAACCATGTGGCTCCCTATATGGATTTCATGAAACAGGAGCTGCTAGCGGGACGTCCACCAGCCAACGTGATGGAATGGGCACGTTTCAGGCAGGCATCACGCTAGGTTCCTTCATTATACGCACAAAAAAACCGAACCACAGTTGTGATTCGGTTTTTTATTTTGGTTGTGAGTGACTACTTGTTCTGTCCCTGACGGGCAGAATAGCTGATCTTCAATGCATAAGCCTGTCTTAGTGCCTGCTTCACATCAGTGATGTACTGCATACGGGTCTCTTCATCTGCTTTGATCGACACAGTCATCAGCGGTTGGTCAGCTTCGTTCATACTTGCCTTTTCCTGGGCAATGTAATCCTGAATTTCCGAAACCTGTGCGAACCGGTCGTTCAGTTGCATCTGGGTACCTGTACCCAGTCGCGTTTCCATCGGGGGACCGATGTTGATGTAAGTCACCAGTGACTTTTTCTCCAGTTTCTGTACTTCGGAAGCTGTGGGCAGTTTCATCCGCACCATCAGCGTCTCTGAACGCATGGTGGTGGTCACCATGAAGAAGAACAGAATGGCGAATACAATATCGGGCATCGACGAAGAGTTCAATGCAGGCATCTCTTTCTTGCCACCCTTATTAAATTTTCCCATAGTTATTGTCCTCCGTAGTTTTTAGGTTCTGCCTCAGATATACGTTGCGGGTAGAGATCGTTGATCTGTTTCTGCTGATCATCCGTCAGCTCATCGTATGAGGTATTGAAATATTTCCGGGCACCTTCCTCCCTCAGCTCGTTGTAAGCCCTTACCACCTCGTTTTGAACGGCGATATAGGTCTTATAGCTGGTGGTGGCATCGTTCTGAATGGAGATTACATGCTGATCCGTAACCGGTACTATACCGATGGGGGGACCAAAATCTTCTTCAGTCAATTCCGGAAGCTGTTCACTGTTTGAGGTGTTCAGAACGAACTCCTTCACCTTATCCTTGAGCGCAACCTTACTCCCGGTACCCTTCAATTCGTCTGAATTGGAGTACCATTCACTTCCTTGCTGATTCTGGACCATTGTCTCGTTTTGAGCGTTCACCAGTACCACAAGCAGGTTTCTGCGTTGCACGTCGACCGTGGTCTGCTCCTCGGTCTGTGGTGGTGGTGGTAGACGGCGAGCCAATCCGGAATCGACGTCCATATTGGATACCAGCAGGAAGAAGGTCAGCAACAGGAAAGAAATGTCCGCCATGGAACTTGCGTTGAGTGCCGGAACTTTTCTAGTTGTTTTTGCCATAAAATTAACCTTTCTTTTTCTTTAATGTACTGGCTGCCGTTTAGCCTTTTTTCTTGAAAAGGGGCAATACCAAAATTGCAAGAAATGTAATCACCAACAGGATATAGCCACTGTAGAGCCACATATCCGTCAGCTTCAACGTTGCGGGTTTGTTGTCTGGACCGTCATAACCGGGAATATTCAGCAGGGTGCCGTCACCAATTGAATAGGTCACGAGCAGAAGTGCTCCGATGCCCACCAGTGCAAGCAGACCGCCCATTGCTTTCTTGGGACTCTCTTTCAATTTCTTGAAAAAGGAGAATACCGCAAAAAGTAACAATACCACGATGGTGATTGCAAAGAGGATATAGGCCCAGTATAAAACCAAGTCAGTAAACTTTGGCTGACTCATATCAGCGGCGATCTTCTCGTACGCCGGAACCTGACCTCCCAGGTAGAACAACGCCATCACCGCAATAGATATCAGGACACCTATGATGAGGGTAGTCTTGGAGGTTCTGTGTATTTTTGTAACAGCCATATTTCTTACAAGTTTTTGTATTTAACGTTGTATTTGATCACCTGATCCAGGAATTTGATTGAAGCATCTTCCATCTTGTTGAGGATGCCTTCCATCTTGCTGAGGATAAAGTTATAGATCACCTGCAGAATCAGTGCTACGATCAAACCACCTACGGTTGTGATCAGGGCCACTTTCATACCGCCGGCCACAATCGTCGGGCTCATGTCACCTGCTCTCTGAATATCGTCGAAAGCCTGTACCATACCTACTACTGTACCCAAGAATCCGAGAGAGGGAGCAATAGCGATGAAGAGGGTGATCCATGAAAGATTTCTCTCCAGCAGACCGGACTGTACGCCGCCGTATGAAACGATGGAGCGTTCAACCACATCAGCACCCTGGTCCAAACGAAGCAGTCCCTGGTATACGATTGATGCAACAGGTCCTCTTGTATTGCGGGCGATGTCCTTGGCGGCTTCTACGTCACCTCTGTCTAATGCGTCTCCCACTTTATCGAGCAAGGAATCAGGATCCACATCAGCCAGACTGAGATAGATAATTCTTTCCAGGCTGAACGCAAGACCAAGGATCAAAGCGATCATGATCAAGCTCATAAAGCTGGCACCACCTTCAATGAATTTTGTCTTCAGCGCTTGATGAAATCCACCGTTGGCGGTTTCCTCAACTGCTGCGGAAGCTGTTTCAACTGGCGCAGTAACAACTTCTTCTGTTTGTTCAGCCGGGGTGGTTTCTTGCGCCAAAAGAACCGATGACAATCCTACAGACATCATTCCGAAGATTGCTAAAATTGCAAATAACTTTTTCATTGTGTGTTCAAATTTTTGATTAATGATCTTTAGTTGTTTTTTGTTGTATTACGTGTTGTTTTGTTGGGTTTTCTGTGCAACAGTCAGATGAATAAATCTATCTCTTTTCTACATAAAAACTTGCGGAGAGAGCGGGATTCGAACCCGCGATACACTTTTGGCGTATACACGCTTTCCAGGCGTGCCTCTTCAACCACTCGAGCACCTCTCCCTATGAGTTGTTTCCAAAAACGGGTGCAAATTACAAAAAATATTTTATTTGCATCCCATTTGGAGGGCAAAAATACTGAATTTATCCTACATATACTACTCCGATCAGGATTAATTTAAATAAAACATTCTTTCACTGTTTATTTCCCGCAGATGGTTGCACACCCTCCCCTATCCGTCTGAAAAGATGAGATGCATTGCGGGTGGTGATAGCCGCCACCTCCTCTTCGCTGATCTGCCATATAGAAGCCACTCGTCGGGCAATAAAGGTGATGTATGATGATTCGTTTCTTTTGCCCCTAAAAGGCACCGGTGTCAGATAGGGGGAATCGGTCTCCAGGATCAACTTCTCGTGTGGACAAATGGCAAGCGTTTCTGCCACGCCGGCATTCTTGAAGGTGGTTACACCATTGACACCCACCATGAAGTTCTTCAGCGAAAGGATCTGCTGTAGATCCTCTTTTGAGCCACCGAAGCTGTGAAAGACTCCCCGCAAGCGTTCAGGACCTACCCTTTCGATGCATTGAATCACCTCGTTGAGCGCATTCCTGAAATGGATGGAGACCGGCAGATCCTTTTCGATGCTCCATCTGAGCTGCTCCTCAAAGGCGCAGAGCTGCTCCTCACGCAGTGATTGATCCCAGTATAGGTCGACACCAATCTCGCCCACCGCTACGTAACATTTCTGATTGAGTTCGCGACCAATTACCTCCAGTTGTTGCTTCCACTCCTTTGTCACACTGGTGGGATGAAGTCCCATCATCGGAAGTAGATGAGCCGGATGTTTTGCAGCTGCGTTTTTTAGATCAGAGATGGTAGTTTCATCAATGTTGGGAAGAAGTATCACCTCCACACCGGCAACCTGAGCCCGTTTCACCACCTCATCCAGATCAGGCCGAAACTCATCGGTGAATAGATGTGCATGGGTATCGATCAATGTCATTCCACCGTCTCTCCTTTCCTGTAATAATAGACGATGCCATATTCACGGTTAATTTCAAGACGCTTATCAGCCGGCAGATCCAGATGGCTATTCTCCACCTCATCCCAAATACGGCAAATTAAATTGTCAGCCGTCACACGATATTCTGCAATTTCACCCAACACGCGGTTGGTGGCTTTCTTGTGCAACAATTGGTTCTGGTAAGCTTCACGAAAGAGTGCAAACATAACCTTCACCTTGGCGATGGAGGGGTTGTATATGGGGACGCCACCACGGGAAATTCGGTTGTTCTCACCCTCTATAATCTTCTCTCCCCATGATAGTATTTGTTCGTGAGTGGTTAAGTCTGGTACCACCAACTTCTCACCTTCCAATCCGTAGTAGGAGAGCTGATCCTCTTTAATTTCAGCACGCATCACCGAGAAATACAACACCTGCACAAAGTGAGAAAGATACATCCGTACATTTTTCACCTTCAATATAATCTGCTTGTTGGCTTTCACCTGTACGGCGTACATCTGTTGGTACCGCTCCGTCAAACGTTCCAGCCTGGCCAGCACCTTTTGGGCTTCGGTGATGTGACCAGGTGAGAGTGGCAACTGTTGGTAATCGGTCTCAGCGGCCTTCTCGATTGCGGACCTCAGGGCTTTGATGCGTGCATTGTCGGTATTGGGTAGTCTGCGATAGGGCATTTTATAGGGTAGATCTTTTTTATTTCTCGCGGTACATCAGCTTTTCCGACAACCGGAGTAAATCCATTTTCCGATCTTCTGCTACCCTGATTGAGGAGAGCAGATCTAAAGATGCAAGGTAATACTTTTCAATGAGATTCTCAGCCTGCTGTTTCAAATTTAATTGATCGTAAAGATTTTTAACAAAAGCGATTTTTTCCTCTGCAACATAATTGGTAGCGGCAATCCATTGTTCAAGTGCGGCTCGTTGGGTTTTATCGGCATTATGAAGAGCCTTGATCAGCAGGTAGGTCTTTTTGTTTGCAAGGATGTCTCCACCTATCTTCTTCCCGAAGGTGACAGGGTCACCATATACATCCAAAAGATCATCCTTCAATTGAAAAGCAATGCCTATGTGAACCCCGTAGCGATAAAGCAGATCAGCATCTTTCGGTGGAGCCTCAGCCAGAATTGCTCCTATCTTGAGCGCACTGCCCAGCAGCACCGCTGTCTTGAGGCGAATCATCTCAAGATATTCATCCTCCTGCACGTTGAGCCGTGATTCAAAATCCATGTCGTACTGCTGTCCCTTACAAACATCCATAGCCATGTTAGAAAAGATGTCGAGCACTTTCGGGAGCAAGTGGGGAGCAACATTTGCCACATGGCGGTATGATTCAATCATCATGGCATCGCCCGAGAGGATGGCACTGTTGGCATTCCACTTCCGATGTACGGTAGGCATGCCCCGTCGAATATCAGCCTGATCCATCAGGTCATCATGAAGCAGTGAAAAGTTGTGGAAGATCTCCACCGCCAAAGCAGGCTCTAATGCTACTTCCGGGTCAGCCCCAAACATATCGGCAGCCAGTAGGGTGAGCAGGGGACGCAAACGCTTTCCGCCGATGGATAGGATGTAGCGGACTGGGTCGAACAACGATTCAGGCTTCTCACGGAGCAACACCTCTCCGATGGCGTCACCGATCTTCTTCTCAAAAAGTGATATCTTCTGATTCATAACAGTCGGTATGGATGAAAGGTACAAATGAGCAAAAAAGCTGCTTCTGGTTCACAAAAGCAGCTTTTCGCAATACAATATTTCTAAATCAGTTCTGGAGGCGGAATACCACCGGAAGGGTGAAACGGACACGTACTGCCTGTCCACGCTGCTTGCCGGGCTTCCAGCGAGGCATCTGCTGAATCACCCTGACCGCTTCTTTATCGAGCGAGGGGTCCACACCACGCACAACCTGTACGTCGGTAATGCTGCCATCCTTTTCAACAACGAAGTTACAGATCACACGTCCCTGAATACCGTTCTCCTGGGCAATCACCGGATACTTGATGTTGTCACTGAGGAACTTCATCATGGCTGCATTCCCACCCGGAAAGAGAGGCTGATCCTCTACCACCACGAAGATCTCTTCAGTCACCTCTTCCTGCTTTGGCTTGGGAGGTGGTGGCGGAACGTAAGTTTGCATCTGTCGTTGCGACTGGTCATCCTCGGTCTTGATCTCCAGCTTCGTTTCCACCTTCTCCTCTACCACTTCAATAATCTCGGGTGTTTCCGGTTCCGGTGGTGGAGGGGGAGGAGGAGGAGTGGGCTCACGACGAGTAATCTCAATTTCTTCTTCGGCCAACACATCCTGAACGAGGACAGTCTCGTCCAGTTTTCTAGTTTGTGTGGACCATTCAAAAGCGAAGAAAAGAAGTGACAGACCCACCACTAATCCCATCAGGATAAAGGTGTTCCGATGTACTTCCAAATTCGCTTTTGGCGATTTTTTTACTTCATCTTTGTCCATTTTGAAAATTTTTTATCTACTTCAGTTTGTTACAAGTCTGCTGCTAATGCAAAAATAGGCATTTTTTTTAAACCAACTCCTTTTTCGCCTATAAAATTAGGAAAAATAGATTTATTAATGGTTGTGCGTCTTATTTGCAGGAAATTTCACATTCGTTGTCACGCATGGTGTAAGGTTGTTTATTTCACCTTGTAAATATCCTTCAGGTTGCGGCCGTACCCATCATAATCAAGACCATACCCCACAATAAAATCGTTTGGTATCTCCAATGCAACGTAATCGAGCTGTAGTTTTTGCTTCAATGCCGCGGGTTTAAATAGGAGGGTGGCAATCCGAACCTCACTGGGACGAAGTGCTTTCATCTGTTCCAGAAGAGAAACCATAGTGTTGCCGCTATCCACGATGTCTTCAACAATCACCACGCACCGCCCCTCAATGCTTTCGTTGAGGCCGAGCACCTCCTTCACATCGTTGGTGGTGGTCGTTCCATGGTAAGAGGCTAGACGCACGAAGGTGATCTCACTCGCGATGTTCACCTCTTTCATGAGCTCTCCGGCAAACATGAAAGCACCGTTAAGTACAGCCACAAATATTGGGTTCTTTCCCTCCAGGTCGGCGTTCATCTTACCGGCGATGCGTTTTATCCCCTGTTCAACTACCTCTTGCTCAATGAACAACTCAAAGTCTCTGTCTTTGATTGTGATTACTTCTTTCACGATTCTGGAATTTAAAACGCCAAAATTACTACAATTTTGTGACTTATGAGTGAGGTTCGACGCTTTTTTACCTAAAATATGGTTTTCACGATATCTGTCAGCTTCACCGCCTGAAAAGTCATGTGTGCTACGCTGCTCTCGTAGAGTATTCCTACCGTCTCTTCATCAATCATGGTCAGGCAGGAGTAACCCCAGCCAAAATCCTCATCAAGCAGCAGCTGATGCTCCTCCGGGAAGGTCAACCCTCCGTCGAGACTGGCCTTGATGGTGATTTGATTGCGGTGTTGTGTGGAATTGGGATTGGCGAATAGAAGGATGTCGCGACCCAGCAGGTTCTCCGATGCGGGGACGTTGATCAGACTCGCCATGCAGACAGGCTCCTGCAGCACGCTCCGCGAAGAGGGATGCTCTACCCATGTTTTTCCAAGATCGCGGGTGATGGATACCGCCCTGCTACCGCCACGGTTATCCCGCATGTTAAGCATCAACACTCCCGGTTCCACCTCTGCCACCTGAGCCTCAGTGGTGTTGGTGCGGGCGTGGTTATGGATGGTCCAACTCTCACCGTTATCTTTGCTATACATGATTCCGGCATTGGGAACCCTGGTGGAATCAATATATTGTATCGGAAATACCAGTGTGCCGTCCTGCATGGTGATCCCCATCCCGGGTCCCTGGAGCAGAAGGTTCCAGGAGGGATCTTTCACTTGTGGGGTGATGTTGATCGGCTCCGACCAGCTCTTGCCGTCGTCACAACTTTTTGTGAGCACCAACTGTCCCGTGCTGTGAATTTCATTACCGTCCATTGAATTGACCCATGCACGACCGTTACCCATACCATGTGTCCAGAGCGCAGCTATCCAGATGGTACCTGTATGCTCATCCACTAAGATGGCAGGATCACCCACGCCATTTTGCGCCTTGGGCAGTCCTCCATATTCCCCGAAACTGAGAGGCAAACGCATCTTCTCCCAACTCTGTCCCTTATCAGTACTTCTACTCAGCCCCACATCCACATATTCCTGCAGATCAACACTGCTGTTGTAACGCACATCATACACACCCAGTAATGTTCCTTTGTTTGTAGTCACCAATCCGGGGATGCGGTAAGCTGCCACATTGTCATCACCGGCGTGACGTACGCCAATTCCCATGCGGTGGGTAACAGCTTCGTTTGCGAACAACAGGGGCGCCATTACACCGTCGAGCTCGGCAGAGACCATCTCCACATCCACTGTGGTGAGTAGCGATGCATCCGGATGCATCTCCAGGCTCACCCAAAAGTAATTGATGCCTGGAAAAAGGGGATAGGCAGGCTTGAAAAGCACCTCCCTCTCGGGTGTTGCGATTTCCTGCACCTCCAGTGAATAGGAGGGATTGGCCACCCTTGTCCTGCCACGGTCGTGACTTGAAACATATTGCACGGGGGCATAGCGAAGCGTATTCCTGTGCTGCGGTGCTTCGGTGCCGCCATACCAGAGTTTGACAGCCTTCACCGCCTTCATATCTGTCTCTTGAGCGAAACGGAGAGCTATCTCATCCAATTGTTTACTTTCCGATGCTTCCAGACGAATGTAGAACAGGACATTGTCTTCCCGGTCAATCAGTATCGGAATTCGGGTCTGCTTCACCCGAAGGGTATCTGCTCCCTCAACTGAGAGAAGAGCCATTACCATTGTCAATGCGATTAAAATAATTTTTTTCATATTCTTGGGATTGCTATGCAACAAAGATAATATATTTTGGCTTATATATTAAACATTTTCTATATTGCTCTGCCTTATCCTTTCTCCACGTTCAGAGGTTGAGATAGAAGTCACGAACCAGCTCGATATAAGCGGGTGAATAGTGATGGCGAGACACCTCCAGCAGTAGCTCAGTTTCCACCGGCTCGCCGGGAGAGCGTGAAAACTCAGCCAGTATTCTGCGAACCGGCTTCCCGGAGGAAGGGACCACATGTGTCAGCCGTCGCAACTGGAACCCGAAATGAGCAGACAACGCTGCCATTTCAACGAGCCTTTCGGCAGGGAGAATAAGGGCCAGATGTCCCTCCGGTGAGAGGCAGCGGTGAGCACCTTGCATCAGCTCTTCAAGTGAGAGGCTGACGGAATGTCGTGCATTGGCTCTTCCAGCATCCGGTGGCAGCAATGACCGGGCAAAAAACGGGGGATTGCAGACAATCAGGTCGAAACGTCTTGATGTTTTGATTGTGAAATCCTGGAAACGTTTGCCCACAACAGTAATTCTGTCTGCAAAGGGAGATGCCTTCACATTTTCTTCAGCCTGCTTTATGGCATCCTCATCGGGATCAATCGCTGTGACAAAAGCATTCCTGCACCGCTGTGCAAGCATCAACGCGATCAAACCAGAGCCGGTACCCACATCCAACAGATGGGTACACCCATCCACAGAAGCCCATGCGCCGAGCAGGACACCGTCAGTACCCACCTTCATGGCGCAACGGTCGTGATAAACGGTGAATTGTTTAAACTTAAAAAAGGGGTTCGACATTTCGATCTCTTCTTCGTGCCGCTTTGGCACGGAATTTGTTTAATCATCTGTTACAGGAAAACAAATATAGCCAATTTTCTGTTCTGACAACAGAGATAAACAATGAATATGAATCCATTCAAAAAAAACAGCATACATACCGAGGAGAGTGAATCGAACGTGATCTCATTTATCGCCAGCGACTTTATTGATGGCAATACTGATATAGACGAATCTGGACTGAAAGAGACACTGCCGTTGCTGCCACTGCGCAACACCATCGTCTTTCCCGGCAGCACGCTTCCCATTTCGGTTGGAAGAAAAAAGTCGCTTGCACTGATAAAGGCACTGGGTAAGAAACAACGCTACATCGGACTGGTATGCCAGAAGGATGCCAGCGTGGAAGATCCCGAAGCCGAAGACCTCTATCGTCTGGGGGTGTTGGCAGAGGTGATCCGCGTGATCGAGCTTGCTGACGATAACATGAGCATCATCGTACAGGCAAAGAAACGGTTCGAGTGGCAGGAACTCACCCAAAAAACGCCCTTCATGAAGGGCACCTACCACCTGATGGAGACCATCAAGGCACCAAAAGATGACAAGGAATACAAAGCAATTCTCGACTCCATCCGTGAGTCAATGGTTCACATGCTGCAGATGTTGGGAGAGCCACCCAAGGAGCTGATTCAAACCATCCTGAGCGAAGCCTTCTCCGACATGCTGATTGGATACTGCGGCACCAACCTACCGATCGACAGCCGGGAGAAGCAGGAGCTACTGAGTATCCGCGACGAAAAGGAGCAGGCCTACCGTCTGTTGATGATCCTCAACCGGGAGTCACAGATCCTGGAGCTGAAGATGAACATCCAGATGAAGACAAGGGAGGATCTCAATCAACAGCAGAAGGAGTACTTCCTGCAACAGCAGATCAGAACCATCCAGGAGGAGCTGGGAGGCAACACCCAGCAGATCGAGATTGATGAGTTCCGTAAAAAGGGACACGGGAAGAAGTGGAGCACGGCTGTTGCCGAGACCTTTGAGAAAGAGGTGCAGAAGTTGGAGCGGCTCAACCCGCAGTCGCCCGACTACTCGGTGCAATACGGTTACCTGCAGACCATCCTGGAGTTGCCCTGGAACGAATATACGAAAGACAATTTCAACCTCAAGCATGCGCAGAAGATTCTGGATCGCGACCACTTTGGCATGGAGAAGGTGAAGGAGCGTATCATTGAGCACCTGGCGGTGCTCAAGTTGAAGGGCGATCTCAAATCGCCCATCCTCTGTCTTTACGGCCCCCCGGGGGTGGGCAAGACCTCTCTGGGCAAGTCAATCGCCGAGGCGTTGAATCGCAAGTACGTACGGGTATCGCTGGGGGGACTGCACGATGAGGCGGAGATCCGCGGTCATCGCCGCACCTATATTGGAGCCATTCCGGGGCGTATCATCCAGAACATACAGAAGTCAGGCACCTCCAACCCGGTGTTCGTACTCGACGAAGTGGACAAGATCGGCAACGACTTCCGCGGTGATCCCTCCTCGGCACTGCTGGAGGTGCTCGACCCGGAACAGAACATGGCATTCCACGACAACTACCTCTCCATCGATTACGACCTCTCGAAGGTACTCTTCATCGCAACGGCCAACAACCTGAACAGCATCCCGCAACCACTGCTCGACCGCATGGAGCTGATCAACGTGGGGGGATACATCACCGAGGAGAAGATAGAAATCGCCCACCGTCACCTGGTGCCCAAGGAGCTGTTGAACCACGGCATCGAAAAGGGAGCATTCAACATCCCCAAGCCCACACTGCAACGCATCATCGAAAACTACACGCGCGAGTCGGGCGTGAGAGAGCTGAACAAGAAGATCGCCAAGATCATGCGCCGCGTGGCCCGTCGTGTGGCGGCTGAGGAGCCCTACCCCCGCTCGCTGAAAGTGCAGGATCTCCGTGAATACCTGGGTGTGGAGCAATACAGTCGCGACCGATACCAGGGCAACGAATACGCCGGCGTGGTGACCGGCCTGGCCTGGACTGCCGTAGGAGGAGAGATTCTTTTCGTGGAGAGCTCACTCAGCCGTGGCAAGGGTGCCAAGCTGACCCTCACCGGCAACCTGGGAGATGTAATGAAGGAGTCGGCCATGTTGGCCATGGAGTACATCCACTCCCACGCGGAGGAATTGGAAATCGATCCGGAGCTGTTCGACAACTGGAACACACACATCCATGTGCCCGAAGGAGCCATTCCCAAGGATGGACCCTCGGCGGGTATCACCATGATCACTTCACTGGCATCGGTCTACACACAACGCAAGGTACGTGCGAACGTGGCCATGACCGGTGAAATCACCCTGCGGGGTAAGGTGTTGCCGGTAGGTGGCATCCGCGAAAAGATCCTGGCAGCCAAACGGGCCGGCATCAGCGATATCATTCTTTGCAAGGAGAACCAAAAAGATATTGAGGAGATCAAAGCTGACTACGTGAAAGGACTCACCTTCCACTATGTGAGTGACGTGAAGGAGGTGCTTGACGCAGCTCTGCTACCCGAGAAAGTGGCCAATGCGAAGAATCTGGCTGTTGCTAAATAAGAAACAGCTTGTAGGCAAAGTAGACCAGGTAGAACAGCAGGAAGATAGCTCCCTGTGCCCGCTTGATGCGGGAACTCCGTTTCATGAAAAGCCAGATTAGCACACCGATGCCCAGGTTGAAGAGACCATCCACATAGTTGATGTCACTGGTATGCAGAGGAGTTATCAGGCCCGTAACACCCAGGATCAGGAATATATTGAAGATATTCGACCCCACCACGTTGCCGATGGCGATGTCGGAACGTTTCTTGAGCGCTGCCACCACTGAGGTGGCCATTTCCGGCATGCTGGTGCCTGCCGCCACTATGGTGAGGCCAATCAGTGCCTCCGACATACCCAGCCATCCGGCGATGATCACCGCATTCACCACCAGCAGGTCGGAACCGTAGACCAGTGCGGCCAGTCCCACCCCGATGAAAAGGATGTCGAGCAGCCAGTGCTTGCTCATCTTGATCTCATCCTCCTCATCCCCTTTCTGTGCAGGCTTCTCTTTTTTCGAAGTGATCAACATATAGGTGATATAGGTAATCAGGATCAACACAAAGACCAATGCCTCAAGTCGGGAGATGGTAAAATCGAGGAAAAAGAAAAAGAAGAGCAGCGAGGAGAGTATCATCACCGGCACGTCGAGCTTGAGCAGTTGTCGCTTCACCGCCAGCGGGTAAATAATGGCAGAAATGCCCAGGATGAGCCCCACGTTGAAAAAGTTAGACCCCAGTACGTTCCCTACCGAGAGGGCACCCTGACCGTTGAGGGCTGCCTTCACGCTCACCAGCAGCTCCGGTGCACTGGTTCCCACCGAAACGATGGTAAGCCCGATCACCAGGGGACTGATACCAATCCGTTTGGCCAGCGAGGCAGCGCCCGACACCAGCCCTTCGGCACCGAAATAAAGAATCACGAGTGAAAGCAACAACCAGACAATTTCCATATATTCTATTTATAAAACCTATTCCTGAACAATCAATTTTTCAGTTGCAAAGATACCGCATTTGTCGGAAATGAAAAAACCTCTTTCAATGAAAGAGGTTTAAAACAATTTATCGTTGTCTGTTGATTATTCTGAGTAGTAGCGGAAATCCTTCAGCATCTCCTGCAATCTTTTGCGGGCAAAAAAGATCCTGCTCTTCACCGTACCGATGGGCAACGAGAGGTGACGGGCAATCTCCTCATATTTGAATCCGGAGACATGCATCGAGAAGGGCACCTTGTACTCCTCTGTGAAGCTGTTAATCGCCTTGTTGATCTCCTTGATGGTGTAGGCTCCGTCAGGGGTATCGAAACCGGAGTCCTGCGGGAGATTGAGGTGATAGAGGTTTTCTGTTTTGTCGATGATGGTCTGGCTTCTCACAATCTTGCGGTAGTTGTTCACAAAGATGTTGTGCATGATGGTGAACACCCAGCCCTTGAAGTTTACGTTCTCATAATATTTCTCCCTGTTATCCAAAACCCGGAGCGTAGTCTCCTGCAACAGATCCTTTGCTTCTTCCCGGTCGGCAGTCAGCGTAAGTGCAAAATTGAACATATTATCCTGCAGACTCAACAACTGTTTCTCGAAAGATTTCTTTGTCTTCATAAGCGATGACTTTTTATTGTGTTAAATGACCGTTGTCCTTGCAAATATAAAAATAACTATTCAAAAGAAAGAGTGTTTGTGGAACGAAAAACGATTAATGATTGTTAATTGTGAAATAAAAAGTGATATTCCATTGATTCCCACATGGGATATTGGGAATATTCAGGCGGAAGAAGTTCATCAATATACGATAAATAATATCAATATAACAAGAGAGGGTATAAAGTTTAGCGATTAAAGGTCCCTCCTGGCCCAATTCGCAAAGCGAAACTATGGCACACTATTTGCAAATTTATCAGCGTTGCAATAACCCAATAAAAAAAAAGATATATGGCACAAAAAGGACAGATCGGTGTCACCACCGACAACATCTTCCCCATCATTAAAAAGTTTCTTTACAGTGATCATGAGATCTTCCTGCGTGAGATCGTCTCCAACGCGGTCGATGCCACGCAGAAGCTCAAGACACTTGCCGATGTGGGCGAGTTCAAAGGTGAGATGGGTGATCTTTCGGTAAGGGTCACGATTGACAAGAAGAAGAAAACCCTAACCGTCTCCGACCGGGGTATCGGTATGAGCGCTGAGGAACTAGACAAGTACATCAACCAGATAGCCCTCTCTTCGGCAAACGACTTCCTCGACAAGTACAAGGAGAACAGTAATGCCATCATCGGTCACTTCGGACTAGGCTTCTACTCCACCTTCATGGTGGCGAAGAAAGTGGAGATCGTCACACAATCACACAACCAGGAAGCACCCGCAGTGAAGTGGTCGTGCGACGGCTCACCTGAGTACACCATGGAGGAGGTGAAAAAAGAGGATCGCGGTACCGACATCATCCTCCACATTGATGAGGAGAACAAGGAGTTCCTGGAGAAAGAGAAGATTGAATCACTTCTGAAGAAGTACTGCAAGTTTCTGCCCATACCGGTGGTGTTCGGCAAAAAGCAGGAGTGGAAGGATGGCAAATATGTGGACACCGAAGAAGACAACGTGGTAAATGAGGTGAACCCGCTCTGGAAACAAAAACCGACAGAGCTCAAGGATGAGGATTACCTCCAGTTCTACCGCACCCTCTATCCCATGTCGTTCACCGACGAACCACTCTTCTGGATCCACCTCAACGTGGACTACCCCTTCAACCTGACCGGCATCCTCTACTTCCCGAAGATCAAGAGCAACCTCGACCTGCAACGCAACAAGATACAACTCTACAGCAACCAGGTCTACGTCACCGACTCGGTAGAGGGGATTGTACCGGAATTCCTCACACTACTGCACGGAGTGATTGACTCACCCGACATCCCATTGAATGTCTCCCGCTCCTACCTGCAGAGCGACCAGAACGTGAAGAAGATCTCCAATCACATCACCAAGAAGGTAGCCGACAAGCTGGAGGAGCTCTTCAAGAAAGAGCGTCCCAGGTTCGAGGAGAAATGGGAGAGCCTGAAACTCTTCATCGAGTATGGGATGCTCTCGGAAGAGAAATTCTACGATCGTGCCGCCAAGTTCGTGCTGTTAAAGAATAGCGAGCAGCAGTCCTACACGCTTGAAGAATACAAGGAACTGACGAAAGGAGCACAGACCGACAAGAACGGCGACCTTATCTGGCTCTATGCCAGCAACCATCAGGAGCAGTATGCTCCCATCGAGGCCGCCCGTGAGAAGGGATATGATGTGTTGCTGATGGATGGACAGCTCGATGTACATTGGATGGGGCTGTTGGAGCAGAAGTTGGAGAAAACACGCTTCGTGCGGGTGGACAGCGACATCATCGAGCATATCATCGAGAAGGAGGAGAAGAGCACTCTGGAGATGAGTGAAAAGCAGAAGGAAACGCTTATCGAGGTGGTGAAATCACAGCTGCCTGTGATCGAGAAAACCGAGTTTTCGGTTGATTTCAAGGCATTGGGTGAGAGCTCTAAGCCAGTACAGATCACACAAAACGAATTCTCCCGCCGCATGAAAGAGATGGCTGCCATGCAGCAACAGATAGCGTTCTATGGTGAGATGCCTGACAGCTACCAGCTGGTGCTCAACGCCGATCACCCATATATCAAGGAGCTGATCGAGCAAAGTGAGACAGGCGAAAAGGAAGAGTTGAAAGCAACAGTCACGACAGAAGCGAAACTGAAACAGATGGTCGACCTGGCATTGCTGGCAGGTGGTCTGCTGAAGGGTGAAGCGCTGAACAGCTTCGTGAAACGGAGCTTCGAAATGATCTGAACCGCACAACAACAGAGATAATTGCAGGAAAAAGGGGATCACCGAAAATGGGATTCCCTTTTTTATACTTTTTCCGTATATTTGCAGCAAGAAAAGCTACCAACAGAGATGAACAAAACCTACGAGGTTACCTACTCTCCATTTCGTGCCTTCACGCGCAAAGAGTGGAGCATGCTGGATGAACATCCCATGTTTCCCGTTTCCGATATCGATCTCACACAGCTGCAGGCCCTCAACGAACCGCTCACCGCCGAAGAGGTGGAGGAGATCTACATCCCGATGATCCGCCTGTTGCAAATCCACCTCACCCACTACCGCAACCTGCACAACGAGCGCGATCAGTTCTTCCACAACACCAGCCAGCCCATACCTTACATCATCGGCATCGCTGGCAGCGTGGCTGCGGGGAAGAGCACTACGGCGAGGGTATTACAGAAGCTGCTTTCCATGACCCCCGGTGCACCAAAAGTTGAACTGATCACCACTGATGGTTTCCTTTTTTCGAACGCAGAGCTGGAACGTCGGGGAATTCTCAACCGGAAGGGCTTTCCCGAGAGCTATGATGCCAAACGACTGCTGGCCTTCCTGGCTAGCGTGAAATCGGGCAAGGAGCTCCTGGAGGTGCCACTCTATTCGCACCTCTACTATGATGTGCTGGAGGAAGAGATACAGACCATCGAGCGACCGGATATCCTGATTGTGGAAGGCATCAATGTGCTGCAGGTGAACACGGCCAAGAAACCAAAGCGGAGGGTGTTCGTCTCCGATTTCTTCGACTTCTCCATCTATGTGGATGCCAGCGAGCGCGACCTTCGTGAATGGTACCTCGAACGGTTCAAGAAGCTGCAACAGACTGCTTTCCGCAACCCGGAGTCCTATTTCCACCGATACGCCAC
>DAINAS010000006.1:0-105131 GCA_036733365.1 Proteiniphilum sp. | reverse complement strand
AGAGATAATACAAAAATTATTTCCACCGCACTAAAAGGGACAAGTCAGGAAAAAGTTATGTCGGCAATAGCCGACATAACGAATATTCAAATCTTCCGGAGTCATTATCTCCGGTAATGACAGTAAGAGTGGATGTTTTTTACTTTGACTTACCCTGGTTTGCCACGGCATCCATCAGCTTTTTGATCTCCTCAGGATCTCCCAGGAAATAATCCTTCTGCAGGTTCATCTCATCATCGAACTCGAAGACATAGGGAACGGCGGTAGGAAGGTTGAGACTCACGATCTCCTCGTCGGAGATGTTCTTCAGATGTTTGATAATCCCTCTCAGGCTGTTGCCATGGGCCGCTACGATTACTTCGTTGAACTGCTTCATCTCAGGAACAATGGTGTCGTTCCAGTAGGGAAGGATACGCTCTACCGTATCTTTCAGTGCTTCAGTCAGCGGGAGGTCCTTCTCATCCACACCCCTGTAACGAGGATCCTGAAAGGGTGAACGCTCATCATCCTTTTCCAGTGGCAACGGCGGGACATCGTAGCTGCGACGCCATACCAGTACCTGTTCATCTCCATACTTGGCAGCTGTCTCAGCTTTGTTGAGTCCCTGCAACATGCCATAATGTTTTTCGTTCAGGCGCCATGTCTTCTCAACCGGGATCCAGTCGAGATCCATTTCGTCGAGCACCACGTTAAGTGTTTTTACAGCTCTCTTGAGGTAAGAGGTATATGCTTTTTCAAAACTGAAGCCCTCTTTTTTCAGGTATTGTCCTGCCTTATGAGCTTCTTCGATACCTTTCTCTGTGAGATCTACATCGGTCCAACCGGTGAAACGGTTCTCCTTGTTCCAGGCACTTTCGCCATGGCGAATCAAGACTACTTTCTTCATATCTGCTTTTTTATGTGTGAAAAATTTGTTGATCGTTTTGGTGTACAAAACTACACAATTTCGTGTTCTTTTTTAGCCTTTATGCTGAAAAAAGAACGTCTTCAGGCAGGTAACTGTTCATTTCTTTCCTCTCCCCGTTCCAACTGCCGCAGGTGTCGCAACTGAATCACCAACAGGTAGAGTGACAGCAGCGCTGCCAGTGTGTCGGAGACCGGGATGGCGATCCAAAGCCCTTTGAGTCCCCAGATACGGGGCAGTAGAATGATGCCCGGCACCATGAAGATGAGCTGGCGGCTCAGGCTCTGGATGATCGATTTGGCTGCGAAACCGATGCTCTGGAAGAAGTTGGAGCTGACAATTTGAAAGCCCACCAGCGGCAAGGCCAGCATTGCGATACGCAATCCTGTACTACTGATTTCCAGTAGTTCTTTGTCGGTGGTGAAGGCGGAAGCCAGCAATTGAGGAAAGAATTGACCCAACAGGAAGCCGACGGTGGTGAAAAGTGTCGCCATCCTGAGGGCATAGAAGAGTGTCTCCCGCACCCTCCGATAGTTACCTGCACCATAATTGTAACCGATGATCGGCTGTGTGCCCTGGTTGAGCCCCAGCACCACCATCAGGATGAGCATCAGGATGGAGTTGATGATGCCATAAGCCCCTACCGCGAGATCACCTCCATGACGGAGCAGAGAGGTGTTCATCAGCAATGCTACACCCGAGGCGGCAACCTGCATGCTGAAAGGAGAGAGCCCGATAGAGAGGATGGAAAGGATAATCGATCTGTTAAGGCGTATGTTTCTCCACCTGAGGCGAATCACGCTGTTGCGCCGGGTGAAATGATGCATCACAAAGAGCATCCCGATAAACATCGAGATCACGGTTGCCCAAGCCACTCCCCTGATCCCAAGTTTGAATACGAATAGGAAAAGGGGACTGAGGATCACGTTGAGTACGGCTCCTATCAGCATGGTGACCATTGCTTTGGTGGGGTACCCCGAAGCACGCATCATGGCGTTGAAGTTGTAACAGAGGCTGACAAACACGTTACCCAGCAGCACGATCTCCAGGTAGCTGCTGGCGTAGGGATAGGTGAGGCTGCTGGCACCGAAGGCCATCAGGATCGGTTCCAGTAGAATGTAAAAAATTGTGATGAAAACAGCGTTCAGGATCACCGTCAACAACAGTGAGTTGCCCAGGATCTGCTCCGCCGTGTGATGATCTCTCTTGCCCAGGCTAATGGAGATGCGGGCCGCTGCTCCTGAACCCACCAACATTCCAAGTGAGGAGACAAGTGCCATCACCGGGAAGGTGATGGCCAGCCCCGAGATGGCGATGGCTCCCTCCACTTGTCCGATGAAGATCCGGTCGACCACGTTGTAGAGCGCGGTGACCACGGTCCCTACGATGCCCGGTAAGGCATAGTCCCAGATCAGCTTGCTAATTTTCTTGGTGCGGAAAGCAAGTTCCTTGTCTGTATGCAAAATCAAATAATCTAATAACCTATTTCGTTGTCATAATTTCCAATACCAGCCTGTCGGTTTCCATCATGCCCTGATTGCCAATCAGTGCCAGGTTGCGGATGGTCTGGTCGATATCTTCATCGATGATTCCCTCCAGGGCTGTTACCCCCTCATTTTCCATCGCCATCACCGCCGAGAGGGTCGCGGTGGATACGCCACTGGCAATCTTCAGGGCACAGCTCGGCTTTGCGCCGTCGCAGATCATTCCGGTGATGTTGGCGATCATGTTCTTGGCGGCAAAGATGATCTGGGTGTAGCTGCCCCCCATCAGCCAGGTGATGCCGCAGGCTGATCCCGTGGAGGCGACCACACAGCCACAGAGAGCGGAGAGTTTGCCCAGGTGCTGTTTGATATAGATGATCAGCAGGCTGCTGAGTGTCAAAGCACGGATGAGTTGCTCTTCGGAGCACCCCTCCTCTTCCGCAAAGGTCATGACCGGAACAGTTGCTGCGATGCCCTGGTTTCCACTGCCCGAGTTACTCATCACCGGCATCATGGCACCGTCCATCCGGACATCACAGGCACCCGCCGTGGCAATCACCATGCGGCTGTGCAGGTTGTCACCGAAGATGGCCCGACCTTTTCTCTGCATCAGGCTTCCTGCAACGTTGTGCCCGTACGCTCCGGTCATCGCCTCTTCTGCCACCAGCCTGTTCATCCGGGCACCCTCCAGGATGAAGGAGAGTTCTTCCAGGGGCGATTCGGTGGCATATTCATAGATGGTCCGGAAAGTGAGCGTGGGGGATGAGTCAACATGATCCTCATCCACCATCTCTTCCTTTACCTCCAGCAGGGCATTTCCGTTCAGCCCGATGTGCGTGAAGCGGGTGTGGGCTCCACGGATGATGGCCCGTGAGGTTTGATCACCCGCGCTGCATCGCACCTCGATATAGAGCTTCTCCTCCGTATCATGGCAGAGGTGAATGGCAATACGATTCTCCCGGATAAACTGCTTCCCCAGTTCTTCATCCTCCGCAGTAATCCCTTTCAACAATTCGAGACCATCTTCTTTCTTTCCTTTTAATGCTCCCAATGCAATTGCGATGGGAAGACCGGTCATCCCGGTGCCGGGAATTCCCACCCCCATGGCGTTCTTGATTACGTTGGCACTCAGATAGGCATCGATCCGCTCGGCTTTTTGTTGCAACACACCACATGCCCCGGCGGTGCAGAGTGCTACGGAGATAGGTTCGGTACAGCCGATGGCAGGCACAATCTCTTGTTGCATTAGCTTCCGGATGGATGTTCTCTTTTCTGATGTGAGCATAAACAGAATGGGGTAATTTTGAAACGATGCAAAAGTAGTCATAATTCTTCACAATCTCAATTTGAGGGAAGTCTGCTTTTTCAATAAAACGTTTGCATTTTTCGACAATTGGTTCTACCTTTGGGTGTTAATCCTTTGTGCGATGAACAGTCAGGAGCAGTTATTGCACTACGTGTGGAAATACCGGTTGTATCCCCGCGATGCACTGGTGACCACGGATGGCTGCCGGGTGGAGGTGATTGATCCGGGAGAACAGAACCCTCATGCCGGCCCTGATTTTTTCAATGCGAAAGTAAGAATTGGAGAGGTGATGTGGGCCGGAAACGTGGAGATACATGATTCATCAGCCGATTGGTATCTGCATGGTCATCATCTCGATCCGGTTTACAATTCGGTGGTCCTGCATCTTTCAGGTCGTGTGAACAGGGAGGTGGTGAACCAAAAAGGAGAGAGTGTTCCTCAAACTGTCCTGCCACTCACCGAGAAGGTGCGCAATAACGCTGATTACCTGTTGCACAGTGATCATCCTCTTCCCTGTCGTGATTTCATTGCCGGAATGGATCAGCGATTGGTCCGCTCTTGGTTGGATGATCTATCTCTTGAGCGGCTGGAACGCAAATGCGATGAGATATACAATCATCTAAATCGTTTTAACCACTCGTGGGATGAGGTCTTTTATGTGATTCTCACCCGTAACTTCGGATTTGGTCTCAACAGTCCCCCGTTTGAGTCACTGGCTCTATCTCTGCCGTTGAATTATATCCTGCGGCACAATGATGACCTGCAGATGGTGGAAGCACTGCTGTTCGGTCAGGCCGGTCTGCTGGAGGATTCCGGGGTAAAGGATTCTTACTACCGGCGGCTGCAGTCGGATTATCGTTTTCTCAGTAACAAGTACGGGCTAAGATGCCTGGAAGGTTTTCTGTTCAGTAAGATGAGAATTCGTCCTTATTCCTTCCCCCATGTCCGTATTGCTCAACTGGCCTCACTGCTGCAGCATGCAGGTCGTCTCTTCTCAACCGTTTTAGAAACGGAGAACCCGGTTCGAATGACTGAGCTTTTTCGTTATGAACCCTCTGAATACTGGGCCACACATTACACCTTCGGAAAGGAGTCACCCAAAACAAACAAATCACTCGGAGCTGCATCACTTGAGATCTTGCTCATCAACACCGTTGCTCCTATCCTTTTTACCTATGGGAAACAAACTGACCGGGAGCAGTTTTGCGACAGAGGATTTCAGTTGCTTCACTTTTTGAAACCGGAAAGAAATGCAATTGTAGAAACCTTCCGTGAATTGGGAATCCAACCTGCCAATGCTTCCGACAGTCAAGCACTCATCCAGCTCAGAAAAGAGTATTGCGACCGGAAAAAATGCCTCTATTGTCGCATTGGACATTCTCTTCTCACAGCTCCCGGTACTGGCCATTGAAACTCATTTTCACGAATTTTCTGAATTCATATTGAATAAAACGGGTAAATGATTGTATTTTTGTCCGATAATTGCCAAACTCTCATGAACGCGGTACAATGTTGAATAAAATTTTCTCATTTCTCTCGTTTCTTTTCCTGACGCTGACAGCTGTCGTCATACTCTATTCCTGCGCCAATATTGCCTCACCCACGGGGGGCGCTTATGATGTGGACCCGCCGGTGGTGCAAAGGGCTACGCCCGACTTTAATGAGCTTAACAGCACCCCCGGAAAGATTGAAATTGAGTTTGACGAGAACATCAAGATCAAGACACCCAATGAGAAGGTAATCATCACACCTCCTCAGCAGAACATGCCGGTGATACGTTCCATCGGTAAAAAAGCGGTGGTGGAGCTAAAAGATGAACTGCTGCCCAATACCACCTATACAATCGATTTCACCGATGCCATCGTGGACAACAACGAGGAGAACCCCCTGGAGAACTTTGTTTATTCTTTCTCTACCGGTGACCGGCTCGATACCCTGTCGATTTCCGGAAAGGTACTTTCAGCATCCGACCTGGAACCGGTTACCGGCATGTATGTCGGCATCCATTCAAACTTCGACGATACCGTCTTCACCCACGTACCCTTCGAACGGATCTCCCGTACCGATTCTCGTGGTCGGTTTGTTGTCAGGGGGATGGCACCCGGTGAATACAAGGTTTTTGCACTTGGTGACCTGAACAGAGACTATAAATATGACAATCCTCAGGAACCAATCGCCTTCCTCGATTCAATCATTGTACCCTCTACTATGCCGGCCGTACGACAGGATACCATCTTTTTAGACAGCCTCACCATTGACACAATCAAAACGGTTCATTATACCCGGTTTCTTCCTGATGACTTGCTGCTTCGTTCCTTTCAGAGTGACTTCCAGCGGAAATACATGCAACAGCACGAACGTCCTGATGCACACCGGCTACAGCTGCAGTTTGCAGCTCCGGCACCAATGCCTTCACTCACGTTGATGCATCCGCAACCGGCCGCAGAAGATTGGTATATCCTTGAAAGGAATAGCGGCAACGACTCTCTGCTCTTGTGGATAACCGATTCTGTTGTTTTCCGGGAGGATTCAATCATGATGAAAGTCGATTATCTCCGTACCGACTCTCTCGATCAGGACTATATTGACACCGATACGCTCACTTTTACGGTTCGCGGTGCAGCACGTAGGCGCGCTGAAGCAGAAGAAAAAGCTTTGCAAGAAGAGAAGGAGAAAGAGGAGGAAGGTGATGTTGCAGCAGACACGGTAATCACTTTCCTTGAGATGAAAACCAATGTACAGAATACTTTTGAGCTTTTTAACCCTGTTAGGATTGAATTTGGTGAGCCAGTGATAGCGTTCGATTCTTCCTATGTGCATCTGCTTCATCAGCAAGACACACTTTTTTATCCCGTCCCCTTTCGTTTTGAGCGGGACACGATTAATCCCCGTAAGTTTATTCTGCGTCCCTCCTGGATACCGGGAGGAAAATATAAACTGGCTGTTGATTCTGCGGCCATTATCAGTCACTATGGGCACTGGAACAACAAGTATGAACAGGCTTTCACCGTGAAGGATTTGGATCAGTATGGCAACCTGGAGATGGTGATCACCGGTTTACCTGACAGTAGCAGTTCATTTGTAGAGCTGCTCGACAAGAGTGATAAACCTTTTCGGAAAAGTTTCGTCAAAGAGAACAGCGCCCGTTTTCAGGATCTCCCACCCGGTGAAATTTTTGCACGGCTGGTAATCGATGAGGATGGTGACGGTTTATGGACCACCGGTAACTATGAAGTGCTCCGCCAACCGGAACAGGTTTTCTACTATCCCGGGAAGCTTGTGGTCAGAGCTTATGCAGATCACCTCGAGGACTGGAACATTGAAGGTGTTCCGGTAATCAGTCAGAAACCGTTGGAGATTACAAAGAACAAACCGGAGGAGAAAAAAAGGAGAGATCCCAATCTCGAAAGAGAAAGAGGGCAGCAGCAACAACAACAACGAAGCTCTCCATTCTCCGGAGCAGGGGGGCTCAGCAGGCCGGGCGGCATGCAGCAACGATAGATCCGCGACTAAGCGGAGCAATTAAAAACATTTGATAAAATGAACAGGAACAACCATTGCAAATTAATATTCCTTCTTATCTCCTTTCTCTTCATCTTCACGGCAACAAACGGTCAGTGCAGGGTGCCAAACAACGCATTCGCCAGCGGAGAGAAGATTGCTTACGACCTCTATTTCAACTACGGCATCATCAATGCACGTGCTGGAAAGGGTTCACTCTCGGTCACCGAGGCCAATTACCGTGGTGTCAATGCCTATAAAACGGTGATGACACTCAACACTTCCGGATTGGCAGGCAATATCTACACCGTGAACGATACCCTCACCTCCTACGTCGACAAGGACCTGAGACCCTTGCTCTTTACCAAGGAAGCTGCGGAAGGTAAGGATTATTCGGTGGAGCGTCAGGCATACAGCTATCAGAACAACCAAATTACCATTCGTGCTGTCAGAACCTGGAACGGTGAAGAGCGGTTCGATGAAACGGTTAGCACAGGGAGTTGTACCTACGATTACCTGTCAGTGCTCTCTTATGTGCGCAACATAGACTACACCGGCATGAATCCGGGGGACAGTCACTTTATCCAGTTTATCTCCGGGAGGCGACCGGTACAGATGTATGTCAATTACCTGGGCACTTCATCGGTCAAAGCAAACAACGGTAAACGTTACGACGTGATTAATATCTCCATGACAATTCAGGATGATGCTTTCACCAACCAGAAAGAGGCATTGAAAGCGTCCATCACCAACGATGAGAACCGCATACCGGTTGTGATAGATACCCACCTCAAGATGGGTGTGGTGCGGGCGGTACTCAAAGATGTGTCAGGTCAAAGGCACTGATTCCCGGTACTGGATCTGAATCATTTGGCGGGACAATTAAAGAAAAAAATCAGCAAATATGCTGCTCAGTTATCCATAAATAGCCGAAAAGAACCTATCTTTGTGATTCAACAATGATTAGAGAAGGTATGGATGATCAGAATCATTTTGGTAAAATACCGGAGCCGGCACTCAGAAGGTTACCCTGGTACCTTTCATATGTGAAGTTACTCAAGAATCAGGGAGAAACAATCGTATCCTCTACCCAGATCGCCAGGAAAATAGATGTCTCACCCTCACAGATTGCCAAGGATCTCTCCTACGTGGATATTCGTGGAAAAACAAGGGTCGGTTATGAGATTGACGATCTGATTCATGTCCTGGAAACCTTCCTGGGTTTCACCAAAACGCACAAGGCGGTAGTCTTTGGCGTGGGTAGCCTCGGTGCAGCATTGCTCTCCGACTCAGGGCTGGAACAGTTTGGTCTAAAGATCATCGCCGGCTTCGATGTGAAAGAGTCGGTGGTGAACAAAAAGATTCATGCTATCCCGGTATATCACTCTGATCAGTTCATCGAAAAAAATAGTGTCATCTCTGCTGAGATCGGCATCCTGACCGTACCGCCGGGGATTGCTCAGGAGGTGTCAAACTACATGATCAGTGGCGGCATAAAGGGGATATGGAACTTCACACCTTTCCGCATCCGTGTACCTGACGGTGTTGTATTGCAGAATACTTCGCTCTATGCTCATCTGGCGGTCATGTTTAACCGTTTGTTGTCATGAAAATTTTCGCAGTAGGACTTAACTATGCTTCGCACAATAAAGAGATGAAGCGTACGTTTGAAAGCAGTGAACCGGTGTTGTTCATGAAACCCGATACTGCTTTGCTGAAAGATGGGAAGCCCTTTTTCCTGCCCGATTTCTCAGAAGATGTCCAGTACGAGACTGAGTTGGTCGTCAGGGTGAGCCGGCTGGGTAAGAACATCGCGGAGCGGTTTGCTCATCGTTATTATGACCAGGTTACCGTGGGCATCGACTTCACAGCCCGTGACCTGCAAACAAAACAGAAGGAGCTGGGGCTACCCTGGGAGATAGCCAAGGGGTTTGATCACTCTGCGGCTGTTGGTACCTTTATTCCCATTGAGTCGGTGACGGCCTTACAGGATCTCAATTTCCGGCTCGACATCAATGGTGAGACAGTGCAGTCGGGCAACAGCCGTGATATGATTTATCCGGTAGACCGGATCATTGCATTTATCAGTCGCTTTTTTACCCTGAAAATCGGCGACCTGATATTTACAGGTACTCCTGCAGGTGTTGGTCCTGTGAAGATCAATGATCATCTGCAGGGATATATTGAAGATAGAAAACTGCTGGATTTCCGGGTGAAATGAGCATCCCTGAACATCATACTGAACGCACATGAGAAGATTACTTCCGGCCATCATTGCCACTTTGTTGTTTTTTACCGCTATCCATGGATCCGCACAGGATTACAATCCCATTCCGGTAGCCATGCCCTCACTGCTCTTCGCTCCTGATGCCAGGGCTGCTGCCATGGGTGACGTTGGTGTTGCGACCATGCCCGACCTCTACTCACAGCATTGGAATGCAGCCAAGTATCCCAATATCACCGGTAACGCAGGGGTGTCGTTCTCCTACACGCCATGGCTGAACAGCCTGGTGAATGACATTCATCTTCTCTATGCTTCAGGTTATTGGAAACCACGCAGTGAGGCGGCTGACGCTGTGAGCGCTTCCCTCCGGTACTTCACATTGGGTAGCATCGAGGTGGGAGACATGAATGGTGAGTTCTGGCAAACGGTATCACCCCACGAGCTGGCTCTTGATGTCGCTTATTCGCGGAAGCTTACCGAGACCTTCTCCGGGTCCGTAACATTGCGTTATTTGCGGGCTGATTTCTCTACTGGCAGTGATGAAACAACTCCCGGGAATGCTTTCGCTGCTGATATCGCGGGTTACAATGAGGCATATGTCACCCTTGGCAGATCTGAGATGCTCCTGGGTCTTGGCTTTTCATTCTCCAACATCGGAACCAAGATTTCTTATGACGGAGGTAACAGTAACATGTTTCTTCCTGCCAACATGAGGGTTGGTGCATCCCTGGGCATTCCCCTGAATGAACAACATACGCTCTCTTTCAGCACTGACCTGAACAAACTGCTGGTGCCGACACCACAGTTGCAGGAGGATGGTGAAACAACAGAGGAGGCACAGGCTCGAGTGGATCGCTACAACAGCATCTCTTCCGTTGCAGGCATCTTCCGTTCGTTTGCAGATGCACCCGGCGGAATAGGGGAGGAGCTGAAAGAGGTGAGCTGGTCATTGGGGATGGAATACACCTACCTGAATCAGTTCTCACTGCGCAGCGGTTATTACAATGAGAATCCCTACAAGGGTAACCGGCGTTACATATCCTTTGGGGCAGGTTTCAGGACAGAATCATTTCAAGTGGATGCGGCTTACCTGATATCCACCGCTCAATCCAATCCGCTCGACCAGACACTGCGCATCTCGCTGGGATTTGACCTGGAGGGAATCCGGAATTTAATGCGATAAATATGAACATCAGAATAGGATTCGGTTACGACATGCATCGTCTCAAAGAGGGGAGGCCATTCTGGATGGGCGGCATCCTGCTCGAACACAGCATGGGGCTGGATGGTCATTCTGATGCGGATGTGCTGATACATGCCATCTGTGACGCATTGCTCGGTGCTGCCAACCTGCGTGATATTGGCTATCATTTTCCCGACACCTCTACGGCGTTTAAAGATGCAGATAGCAAGGAGTTGTTAAAAGAGACCATCGCGCTTCTTCAAAAAGAGGGGTATCGTGTAGGGAATATCGATACTACTGTATGTGCGGAGCAGCCCAAGCTAAACCCTCACATACCTGCCATGCAGGTAAAACTGTCGGAGCTGATGGGTATTACTCCCGACGCCGTATCAATCAAAGCGACCACCTCCGAAAAAATGGGCTTTGTGGGCCGTGAGGAGGGGATCACTGCCTACGCCGTGGCGCTGATAGAAAAAAAATAGGCTCTCATGGCATGCTTCAGCTGGTTAAAGCGGTTCAGGCAATCACGCGGATACGGTGTTCACTCTCCCTTTGCATTTGAGTTGATTCAAAAGGTGCTCTCATCCCGCGCACATTTTTATGCTTTTGATGAAATTGCAGATCATCTCTCCGCCAATCACCCCCATGTTCCCCTCAACAAACCCCTTCATCATCTCTCTTTCCGACTGGTACGCCATTTCAATGCGATGAAGATCCTTGAGATTAATTCGGGCCGCGGTGTCAACACACTCTATCTGCTCTCCCCCGATAGCCGCAGCCATTGCACCTGTGTGGAAGCAAGAAGTGAGATGGTTACGGAAGCAAATGAGCTTACCGCAATAAAGGGGAGCCAGCGCACCATTTTACCGGCATTGCCACGGGAAGAGCGGTTCGATGCCATTTTTCTCCATTCGGATGTGGAGCCTCTTCCCACACTCGATTCACTGATTCAACTCAGCCATGAAGAGACCTTTTGGGTAATTGACCGGGTGAATGCCACACGGAGCAAACAATATTGGCGCAATATCGTTAATGATGAACGAATCGGGACCACATTCGATATGAAAGAAATCGGGATCACTTTCTTGCGGCACATTAACGGCAAGAAGCATTATCTGATATAGTTTCCGGTACGTAGATCAAGATTTACAGTGTGCTGTGCGTCGGCTGAAACATTTCTGTTTCGAAAATATGTGCCGATAACTTACAACCAATAACCGATAACGGATAACTTACAACTGAAAAAAGAATGAAAAAAAGTATCATCTATACAAAAACAGGAGATAAGGGTACTACCGCACTGGTGGGTGGAACGAGGGTTCCAAAGACACATCTGCGACTGGAAGCTTACGGTACCCTCGATGAATTGAACAGCCATGTGGGATGGCTCAACTGCCTGATCACTGACAGCGACGATCATGCTTTCCTGCGATACCTGCAGCACAAACTGTTCACTCTGGGATCCTATCTTGCCACCGAAACTGAAAACAAGGCACCGCATGCCGCCAGCATCATTGCTGAAAAGGACATCACCCGCATTGAGCATCAGATCGACATCATCGACAGCCAGCTTCCGCGACTGAATCGCTTTGTACTGCCCGGCGGCAATGAACCGGCATCCAGAGCACATATCTGCCGTACTGTGGCGCGCAGAGCGGAACGATTGGTCTATCACGTAGCTGAATCATATCCCGTGGCCGAAGAGGTGTTGATCTTCCTGAACCGTCTCTCCGACTACTTTTTCGTGCTGGCCCGCAAGGAGGGGAGCAAAACAGCAGAAGAAATATTTTGGGAACAGGGTGATATTTAAAAACTTTTCATACATTTGCGGAAATTTTGAAACAAACAACTAAAGAAAGGATTTTTCAATGTATTGGACACTAGAACTGGCTTCCAAATTGGAAGATGCTCCTTGGCCCGCCACAAAGGATGAGCTGATTGATTATGCCCAGCGTTCGGGTGCACCGCTGGAAGTCATCGAAAATCTGCAGGAGATTGAAGAGGATGGAGAGGTGTTTGAATCGATTGAAGACATCTGGCCGGATTATCCCAGTAAGGAGGACTTCTTTTTTAACGAAGACGAATACTGATTGGCGTACTGATAAAAAGAGGCCATCTCATGATAATGTATGAGATGGCCTTTTTTATGTTTTTAAATTCACTTTGAGAGTATCCCTGTTTCAGGACGAGACACGGTCTTTCGCAGGTTCTCGGTGCCTCTAGCCTTATTGCACCCTTATATCCTCCTTATACCCTCCTTATATCCACTCCCAAATTTATTAATGTTGGTATAAGGGAACAATAACGTAAGAATATAGAAGTAGCTTCCAATAATACTGGAAAAGGTTCACTTTCTTAGGGGTATTATGTTCTTTCAGAATGAGGCACCTTATACAAAAAAGAGAGACTGTCTCTATCTTGAGACAGCCTCTTTTTTGATCCAATTACTGCAACTTATCTTTTAACACCCATGACGGACGAAAAGGTAAGAGATTGGCGTAGTTATCAAAGTAGCTTGTTAATCTTCTCTGTGAAGAGGGTTTTAGCACCTGCACCCACCACCTTGTCCACCACTTCGCCATTCTTGATGAAGAGTACTGTAGGGATGTTGCGTATGCCGTAACGAGAGGTTGTTTCATCGTTGTTGTCAACGTCGAGTTTCCCTACCACCACGCGGTCTTTGTATTCTTCACTGATCTGATCGATGATTGGTCCCACCATCTTGCAGGGACCACACCACTCTGCCCAGAAGTCAATTACCACCAGTTTGTCCGATTGCAACACTTCTTCTATGTTCGCGTCTGTAATTTGAAGAGCCATATTTCTCTGTTTAGTTATGATTATGATTAATTGATTTTGAAATCGATGTCCAATTCATCTCGAAGGGTGTCAATAAGATGCTTGTTCACCCTGATTTTGGCAGGACGGGAAAACAACTGAATGTTCATGTGCCGTTCCTCCCCGATGATCTGGAAATATAACAACGAATTTCCTGAATTGTTTTTCATCAGTGCCGATAATTCGGCAACCGTGGTGTCATTCAGCTTCGTAAGTGGTATCTGGATGGTGATCTTTGAAACCAGTTTATCCTTCACCTCCGAGAGCAGACTGATAGAGGTGATCTTCACTTCCAGTTCATTTTCACGGTATCGCTTGGACTGTACTTTACCTGCAATGTAAACCGAGAGACCGATGCGGGCATAACGTCCGAAGTTGACACTGTCATCACTGAAAAGTGCGATCTCATAGCTGCCGGCATAATCCTCAATCTTGAAGATGGTATAGGGAGATCCTCGCTTGGTTTGTCCCTCACGCACGGCTGTGATGATGCCACCGAAGGTGATGTCCAGGCCGTTGAGCGACTCTAGGTCCTGAAGTCGCTGGGTGTCGGCATTGCAGACATATTTCAGGATGAACTCATAGTCATCAAGCGGGTGTGCCGAGAGGTAGATCCCTATCAGATCCCGCTCCTTGTTGAGCCTTTCCAGATCACTCCAGCGGGCTGCCTGTGGTATCTCCGGACGGGCAATCTGGAAAGAGGAATCGTCTCCGAAGAGGGAGGTCATCGCCTCCAGCTTGTCCTGTTGATATTTGCTTCCGTAGCGGATCAGTGTCTCCAGGAACTCTTCGCCCTTACTGTTGGCGGCGACGAATTGCTCGCGGTGAATGCCTGGCAGCGAGTCAAAGGCGCCGGCGAGAGCCAGGGCTTCTACTGTCTTTTTGTTGCAGGAGGAGATGTTCACCCTTTCCACAAAGTCGAAGATGTCGGCATAGGGACCGTTTTTTTCTCTCTCTGCAATGATGTCGTTTGCGGCACCCTGCCCTACGCTCTTTATGGCAGCCAGCCCGAACCGGACATCCCCCTCGCTGTTGACCGAGAACTTGAGGAACGACTCGTTTACATCGGGACAGAGCACATTCATGCCCATTGCCTTGCACTCATCCATGAACTTGGTGATCTCGGTGATGTTGTTCAGGTTGTTGGAGAGCACAGCAGCCATGTATTCAGAGGGGTAGTTGGCCTTCAGCCAGGCGGTCTGGTAGGCAACCCAGGAGTAACAGGTGGCATGCGATTTGTTGAAGGCGTATGAGGCAAACTTTTCCCAGTCGGCCCATATCTTGTTGAGGATCTTCTCCTGGTATCCGTTTTGTTTGCCGCCTGCCAGGAATTTTTCCTTCAGGGCGGTCATCTTGTCGATCAGCTTCTTGCCCATCGCCTTGCGAAGCTCGTCCGACTGGCCACGGGTGAAGCCTGCCAGCAACCGTGACAGGAGCATCACCTGCTCCTGGTAGACGGTGATGCCATAGGTCTCACTCAGATACTTCTCCATTATTGGAAGGTCATAGCTGATCTCCTCCCTGCCATGCTTGCGCGCGATGAAGGAAGGGATGTAATCCATCGGTCCGGGGCGATAGAGGGCATTCATGGCAATCAGATCCTCAAACTTGCTTGGCTGGAGCTCCTTGAGGTACTTCTGCATGCCTGCCGATTCAAATTGGAAGGTACCGGTGGTTTGCCCGTTACAGTAGAGTTTGTAGGTGACCGGATCGTTCATGTCGATGGTGTCGATGTTGATCTTAACACCCCTGGTCTGCTCAATCGTGACCAGTGCATCCTTGATGATGGAGAGGGTTTTGAGTCCCAGGAAGTCCATCTTGATGAGCCCGGTCTCCTCGATCACCGACCCCTCGTACTGGGTGACCAGTAGCTTCTCGCGGGTCTCCTTGTCTTCGGCTGTGCTGATGGGTACCACGTCCGATATATCGCTTTGACCGATGATCACACCGCAGGCATGCACCCCCGTGTTGCGCACGTTCCCCTCCAGCATCATTGCATATTTGAGGGTGTCCCTCAACAGCTGATCGCTGCTGTTGGCCGCCTCTTTGAGCTCCGGCACATTGTCGATGGCGGCCCTCAGGTTCACCTTCTTCACGTTGGGTATCCTGTCCGGCACCAGTTTGGCCAGGCGGTTCGACTCTGAGAGCGGCAGCTTGTGCACCCGTGCCACATCCTTGATGGACGATTTTGTTGCCATGGTGCCATAGGTAATGATGTGAGCCACCTTCTCACTGCCATATTTCTCGGTAACCCAGCGCAACACCTTGCCACGTCCCTCATCGTCGAAATCGATGTCGATATCGGGCATTGAGATACGATCCGGGTTCAGGAAGCGCTCGAAAAGCAGGTCATATTTCAACGGGTCGATGTCGGTGATGCCAAGGCAGTAGGCTGCCGCAGAACCTGCAGCCGAGCCGCGTCCCGGTCCCACTGCCACTTCCATCTCCCTGGCGGCGTTAATGAAATCCTGTACTATCAGGAAGTAGCCCGGGAAGCCCATGTGCTTGATGGTCTCCAGCTCAAAGGTGAGCCGCTCACGGATCTCCTCCGTCAGCTCCTCCCCATAGCGGCGGCGTGCTCCCTGAAAGGTGAGATGTGCCAGGTAGTCCGCCTCCAGCTTTACCCTTATCACCTTGTCGTAATCCCCCAACCGGTGAAAGGTTGCTTCTCCGAACTCCTGCTTTAAAAGTTCTTCGGGATACTTTTCGCGGTATGCCTCCTCCGTACCGAAAGCGGGATCGATGGGGTAAAAAGGCATCAGCGGTGGGTTGTCAATAGAATAAAACTCCACTTTGTGAGCCACATCAAGTGTGTTTGTGAGAACCTCCGGTAGGTCGGCGAAGATCCGGTTCATCTCGGCGGTGCTCTTCAACCACTCCTGTTTGGTGTAGCGCATCCGATCGGGATCATCGAAATCCTTCCCGGTACTCAGACAGATGAGTCGGTCGTGTGCATCGGCATCCTCTTCATTCACGAAGTGCACATCGTTGGTGGCAATCAGCTTCACGTCGTATTTGCGGGCGATGCGAATCAGTTCCTGGTTCACCCGCTCCTGCTTGGGGTAGGTGGTCTGGTCGGCATCGGGACGATTGGTCTTGTGGCGTTGCAGCTCCAGATAGTAGTCGTCGCCGAACACCCGTTTGTACCACTGAACCGCCTCCTCGGCATCGCTGATCTGACCGCTGTCCACCTTGCGGGAGATCTCGCCTCCCAGGCAGGCGGATGAGACGATCAGCCCCTCGCTGTGTTGTTCCAGCAGCTCCTTGTCGATGCGGGGACGGTAGTAGAATCCCTCGGTCCAGCTCTTGGAGACCAGCTTCACCAGGTTCTTGTACCCTGTCAGGTTCTTGGCCAGCACTACCAGGTGCCATCCGCTGCCATCGATCTTCTCCGACTGTGAGAAACGGTCGCGCCGTGCCAGGTAACATTCGCACCCCACGATTGGCTTGAAGAGTTTTTGCTCTACCGCCTTCAACTGTTGTTGCAGTGCCTCCTTCCTGCCGGTTGCATCGTCTGCCTTCACGAGTGAGTCGATTTCTTTCCTCAGCTTGGCTATCTCCGTCTTGTGTGGCCCGTTTTTCTTGTTGCAGTAGTTGAGGAACTCCTTGATGCCGTACATCGCTCCATGATCGGTCAGGGCGATGGCTGGCATGCCGTCGCTCATGGCTTTGTCTACCAGCCGTTGGATGCTGGCTTGACCGTCGAGCAGCGAATATTGGGAGTGGACGTGAAGATGAACAAATGGATGCATGTTTCTGAATTGTTGCCGTGGGTTATATAGGGCAAATATACTGAAAAAGGGGGTAGTTTTTTCCGCTTATCGCAACAAGTTATCAACCATAGAATCTATCTCTCATTGGGAGAGCTTCTTTGATTCGCGAATCGATTCCACACAAAAAAAACCGGAGGGTTTTCCTCCGGCTTGATTCGTTCGTTTGAAATGTCGTGCCTTCCGCTATTTTGCGATCCTCTCCAGCCATTTGATCATCGCCAGCATGGTGAACATGGAGATGAGACATGCAACCACGAAGATCATCCAGGTGGCACTCATGGAGATCGATTTGTAGAAGATGGCACCAATGAAAAGCAGGCTGTTGCCCACGGCGGTGGCACCCAACCATGCTCCTTGCATGATTCCCTGGTATTTGGGAGGGGCTACCTTCGAAACGAAAGAGATGCCCAGGGGGCTGATGAACAGCTCGGCCACGGTCAGAATAAAATAGGTGCCGATCAGCAACCAGGGGGTGACACGGGCAGCATCAGGCAGTCCGCCCATAGCATCCAGCTCACCTTTGAGTGGAAGTCCCATCGAGCCCAGTGCCATTACGGCATAGGCAATGGCGGCAATCCCCATACCGATCGCGATCTTGCGTGGTGTGGAGGGTTCGTTGCCTCTGGAGCGAAGCCATCCAAAGAGTCCCACGATGATTGGAGTGAGGAACACCACGAAGAAGGGGTTAATCGACTGGAAGATCTCGGCTCCTTCCAGTGTCGCGAAGCCCAGGTCTAGCCTTATCTGGCTCAGGTCGGTGTAATCTTTTGCGAAGAAGGTGAGGGTGAGCCCGTTCTGGTGGAACGAGAACCAGAAGAATATTACCACCGCGAAGACAGCGAAAAGCGCATAGAGGCGTTGCTTCACCTCTTTGATGTCCATCTCTGTCACCGCTGTACCTCCTGCTGCTGCAGCATGTTTGTTCGCCGGATCGGGGAAACGGTTCTTATTGATCATGTAGATCACTAGTGAGATTAGCATCGCAACAATGGCTACCGCAAAGGCATAGTGGAAGCCGGTGGTGAAGACGTTGAGATAATCACCGGCAAAAGCTGTCATGTCGCTGCCGCTGTAACCCACTTCTCCGGCCAGTCGCTGAAAACGTTCGCTTCCCTCGGCCGTGATGGTGTTGCCCAGGTACTGATGCGCCAGCGTCGGCAGGTCGGCATTGTAGAGAAAACCATTCTTCTCAACCCACCAGTTGCGGACACCTACCGCCAGGAAGGGAGCGAAGATAGCTCCCACATTGATGAACATATAAAAGAGTTGGAACCCTGAGTCGCGCATCTTGCTGTACTTAGGGTCGTCATACATCTGCCCCACAAGCGCCTGGAGGTTCCCCTTGAAGAGGCCGTTTCCAAAAGCGATCACCAGTAATCCCAAGCAGCTGATTGCAAGGAACAGGGCGAACTTGTCAGCCGGTACCGGTGTCGGGGTAGGGATGGCAATGATCACGTAACCCGCTGACATCAGCAACAGGCCCGTCATGATGATTCCCTTGTAATTGCGGGTCTTGTCGGCCAGCAACCCACCCACGAGAGCCAGCAGGTAGATGGATGCATAAAAGATGGAGTAGATGATACCGGTGGTGGTCTCGTCCAGTCCGAACTTGGTCATTAAGAAGAGTGTCAGGATCGCCATCATGGTGTAAAAACCAAATCGCTCCCCCATGTTCGCCAGTGATGCGGCGAGCAGTCCTTTAGGATGATTTTTAAACATTCTCTGTAATTTTAGAGTGACTAATATTAGTTTTCGGTATTTAAGCTGCAAATATAGAGATTTTTTACAGAAATTAGCGGTGGATTATCATAAAAAGAAGTTCTTTTCAGGGGCATGAAACAGAAGGATTGCTCTTTTTTTGTCATTTTTATTTGTGTATTCGAAAAAAGTTGTACATTTGTGCCCTATCACAATGAAAAGATAACAAAGTGAACAGTTCTACATTTGCATATTCTTTCTGGTTTTACTTTTATTTTAGCAGGTAAAGGCAGGATTTTTATGTAAAATGAGAAGAAATTAAAAGTCATATCAGATAAAAAAAATCCTGTCGATCACACGATGGGATTTTTTTATGACAATATGGCAAATTACAAAAAGAAATGAAAAGAGTTGCTATTCAAGGAGGTCCGGGAGCCTATCATGAGATTGCTGCACGCGATTATTTCAAGGGTGAAGAGCTGGAGATTGTTCCCTGCCAGACATTCCGCGATATTTTCAAGGAAGCGGAGAAGGATCCGCAACTGATAGGGGTGATGGCCATTGAGAATACGATCGCCGGAAGCCTTCTGCCCAATCATGATTTGTTGAAACAATATCATCTCCGTATCGCAGGGGAACATAAACTTCGAATCACACATACCTTGGCAGCCCTTCCCGGCACCACCATCGATGAAATTGGTGAGGTGATGTCGCACCCCATGGCCTTGATGCAGTGTGAGGATTTTCTGGAAAGATTACCCGGGGTGAAGATCGTAGAGCATGATGATACCGCTCTCGCGGCGAAAGAGATTCGTGAGCGGGAGATGAAGGGCACGGCCACCATCTGCAGCAGGCTGGCAGCGGAGATGTATGGTCTGGAGATCCTGGCCCATGGGATTGAAACGAACAAACGCAATTTCACTCGTTTCTTTATCCTGGCACGTGAGGAGATGCTACCGGAGCTTCAGAAGGATAACCACATCAACAAGTCGTCGCTGGTATTTGTCCTGCCACACAACGAGGGTTCACTCTCGAAGGTGTTGTCGGTCCTCTCTTTCTATGGGATCAACCTGACCCGTATACAATCGCTGCCCATCATCGGTAGTGAGTGGGAGTACCAGTTTTATGTTGATCTCACCTTTACCGATTATCAGCGCTACCAACAGTCGATCGATGCCATCACGCCGCTGATCAGTAAGCTGAAGCAGTTGGGTGAGTACCGGGAGGAGAAGAATGCCGATGAACAGTAACCGAATGAAACGAAAACAGCAATGAAAAAGATTGAACCCGCAGCACATATCAAATCGATAGAAGAATACTATTTCTCGGTGAAGCTGGCTGAGGTAGCCCGTATGAATGCCGAAGGTAAAAACGTGATCAGCCTCGCGGTGGGAGCACCCGACCGGATGCCGTCGCAGGAGACAATTGAGATGCTATGCGATAGTGCCCGCCAACCTGATGTGCATGCCTATCAGCCATATACCGGAATCCCTGAGTTGCGAAAAGCATATGCCAATTGGTACGAGCGTTTCTATGGTGTGACGCTGACACCTGCCGAGATATTGCCGTTGATAGGCTCGAAGGAGGGGATCCTGCATGTCTCGATGACTTTCCTGAACTTCGGAGATGCGGTACTGGTTCCCAACCCCGGTTATCCCACATACCGGTCCGTATCTCAACTGTTGCGGGCTGAGGTGATGGAATACGACCTGCTGGAGGAGAAGGGGTGGGAGCCCGACTTCGAGGCTCTGGAGAAAAGAGACCTGAGCAGGGTGAAGCTGATGTGGGTCAACTACCCCAACATGCCTACAGGGGCCAATGCATCGGTGGAACTATTTGAGAAGCTGGTAGCCTTTGGCAAAAAGCATCAGATCGTGATTTGTCACGACAACCCCTATAGTTTTATCTTGAACGACCATCCGATGAGCATCCTCTCAGTGCCGGGGGCAAAGGAGATATGCATCGAGCTCAATTCGCTGAGCAAGTCGCATAACATGTCGGGATGGCGCATGGGGATGCTGGCATCCAACGCGCAATTTGTGCAGTGGGTGCTCAAGGCCAAGAGCAACATCGACAGCGGTCAGTTCAAACCGATGCAGCTGGCAACGGTCGCTGCACTGTCGAACAGTGATGAGTGGCATGCCGGGATGAACCGCATCTATCGTGAACGACGCGACTGGGCCGAGAAAATCATGCAGCTGCTTGGCTGTAGTTTCGATCCCCGGCAGGTGGGATTGTTTGTATGGGGTAAGCTGCCGGCAGAGGTATCGGGTAGTGAAAAGCTTGTGAATGATTTGCTTGAAAAGGCAAGAGTATTTCTTACCCCTGGCTTTATCTTCGGCAGCAACGGTGAACGGTTTATCCGCATCTCGCTGGGGGCCTCTGTTGAGAAGCTGCAGGAGGCTTACAGGCGTATTGAGGAATATATGGGGAATCGCTGATTGGTCGTTTTGAGGATTAGCTTGGTGTTGAATGTAAATCATGGAGTGAATATTAATTGAGACAAAAATTAAAAAACAAAAGATATGGAATTCGAATCAATTTTATTGCCGGGCATTGACGCGAAGAGACCGCTGGTGATTGCGGGACCCTGCAGTGCCGAGACAGAGGAACAGGTGATGACCACCGCGCGCCAGCTGGCGGCAGTGGGAGTAAAGATCTACCGTGCAGGGGTCTGGAAACCCCGTACGAAGCCAGGCGGTTTTGAGGGGATTGGTAGTCCGGCGCTGAAATGGATGATGCAGGCGGAGAAGGAGACCGGCATGTACATGGCCACCGAGGTGGCTACAGAGAAACATGTCTATGAGGCGTTGAAATATGGGGTCGATATCCTTTGGATTGGAGCGCGTACCGCTGCCAACCCTTTTGCAGTGCAGGAGATTGCGGATACCCTCAAGGGGGTGGATATCCCCATCCTGATCAAAAACCCGGTGAATCCCGACCTGGAGCTCTGGATCGGAGCTCTGGAGCGACTTTACAACGCTGGTATTCGCAAGCTGGGGGTGATACACCGTGGATTCAGCACTACCGATAAGACCATATACCGCAATTTACCGCAATGGCACATTCCCATTGAACTGAAACGACGCTTTCCCACTCTTCCCATGATCTGCGACCCAAGCCATATCGGCGGCGACCGCAACCTGATCTTCAAAATCAGTCAGCAGGCGTTGGATCTCAACTACGCGGGATTGATCATCGAATCTCATTGTTCCCCCGACGAGGCGTGGAGCGACAAGGCTCAACAGGTCACTCCGGCTGCACTCAAGGAGATCCTCGATACCATCGTGATCCGTGATACGGTGCAGACGACGGAAGATCTGTCGGTGCTGCGTGACCAGATAGACGACCTGGACAATGAACTGTTGCAGCTTTTGGCTAAGCGTATGCGTGTATCGAGGGAGATTGGCCAGTACAAGCTGGAGCATGACATGCCAATCCTGCAGACGCAGCGCTACGACCAGATCCTGACCGACCGTGCCTATCAGGGTGAACGATTGGAGATGTCGGGCGACTTCGTGAAGAAGGTTCTGGAGTCGATCCACTCCGAGTCGGTCCGTCAGCAGATGGTGGTGATGGAGAGAGCGAAGAAATAACTGATGAAAGTTAAGCGATGAAAATATTAATCCTTGGAGCCGGTAAGATGGGTTCCTTCTTTGCCGATGTGCTTAGCTTCGACCACGAAGTGGCTGTGCTCGACACCGATCCGCAGAAGCTGCGGTTCATTTACAACACGCAGCGGATGACCGATCCGCGGGAGGTTGAGGCCTTCGCACCGGAGCTGGTGATCAATGCCGCAACGCTCAAGTACACCATCCCTGCTTTTGAGGCGGTGCTGCCCTATCTGCCGGAGACTTGCATCCTGAGCGATATCGCCTCGGTGAAGACCGGGCTGGAGGCGTTCTACCGGGAGCGCACCCGCCCCTATGTATCCACACACCCCATGTTTGGACCCACCTTTGCCAGTCTGAACGACCTGAGCAGCCAGAGCGCCATCATTATTGCCGAGTCGTCACACCTGGGCAAAGTCTTTTTTCGTGATCTGTACCATCACCTGAAGCTGAATGTGTTTGAATACTCTTTCAGGGAGCATGACGAAACCATCGCCTATTCGCTCTCCATTCCGTTTGCTTCCACCCTGGTGTTTGCCTCGGTGATGAAGCACCAGGATGCACCCGGTACCACTTTCAAGAAACACATGCATATTGCACAGGGATTGCTTTCGGAAGATGACTTCCTGCTCACCGAGATTCTCTTCAACCCTTATACCCCGGGGCAGCTGACCAATATACGTGAGAAACTGAAGGAGTTGCTGGGAATCATCGAAACCAAAGACTCTGAACGAATGAAGGCTTTCTTGACGGAGGTGCGCATCAATATTCAGTAATGCGCAACTATCCCTTCATGATCCCCTCATACTTTTATGAGGGGATCATGAAGGGATAATGAGGGGATACCTGTCGATGTCTTACCAATGTATTCTCTTTCAATCACTGAAATAGGGTTACACAGAATATTTCCTCCCGTTACTCGGTATAGATGCGGATGATCTTTGCATCCTGGCTGGGGCGGCTATTGCCATCCACCTCGAGGGCAGCGATCTTGTCGATCACCTCCAGACCGTCGGTCACCTCACCAAAAACGGTATACTCACCGTCGAGATGGTGGGCGCCGCCGATGGTTGTGTAGGCTTCCTTCAGGCCATCCGGCCAGAAGAACTTGCCGGGAGCCTCTAGGTATAGTGAATCCACCAGGGTCAACACCGAATCAAGCAGCGCGTTGAATTTCCACGGATCACTCTCCTTTAGGCGTGCCAGTTCCTCCTTGACAGGTGAATAGTGTGTGCGGATAATTTCATTCTTGATGGGGATGTTCACACTCATTTCAGTGCTGTCGAGGCGCCCTTGTGTGTATACCTTTCCATGTACGATGTACAACTGTGAAGCATCCGATTTCTTTTGCGGATTCTCGTTGTCTCCTTTCCGTGGTGCTGCCAGCGCACCCTTCTTGTGAATATGATGTTCCCGGAACTCCGGCATCAGCTCCATGTCGGTGCGGCCACCACCGATTTGTGCCCCGGATGGGGCATTACGCGAGTCCTGAGCCCCACCCTGAATCACGAAGTTTTTTACCACCCGGTGAAAAAGTGTGCCGTCGAAATATCCCTGACGGATCAACCGCATGTAATGATCGCTGTGCCGAGGTGTGTCTTCATAGAGCATTGCCTTCATGGTGCCATAATTGGTCTCAATCACGATGGTAGGATATTTCGTTTGTGCCTGCAGTATCGCTGCACAGCCCAGAAGTAAAGCAAGAGCTGTTTTTTTCATTTCCGGTTGATTTTGATGATTTGTTGATGCCCGGTTGATTGCTGTTAACTGAAAGCTGACCTTCCTAATTTGGGGCCTTCCGGTATAGGAATATCGCAATCAGAATGAAGAAGATATTGGGTACCCATGCCGCAATGAAGGGGCTCATACTCCCTTTTACCGCGAAGGTGGAGCTGACCGTCATGAAAAGAATGTAGGCCATACTCAGTCCCAGTCCCATACCAATGTTAAGCCCCATGCCTCCCTTAACTTTTTTCGCCGAGAGGGAAGCACCAATCAGTGTGAGTATGAAAGCTGAGAAGACATTGGCGATGCGCGAGTGATACTCAATCTGGAAAGCCTGTATGTTGCCCATCCCCCGCTCCTTCTGGCTCTTCACATAGTGGCGGAGCTGGGGAGATGTCATCATTTGCTGGTCGGTCTTGGCGATGATAAAGTCGTCAGGTACAATCTGAAGGGTGGTGTCAATAGAACTGCCTTTGGTGATGGTTTCCCTGGCGCCGTTAAAATCCCTCACCTGGTAGTTGTGAATGGTCCACTGGTAAGCCGAATCGTAGCGGATGGATTGGGCCGTGAGTCGGGAGACCAGCTGTAGGCTGTCGAAGTGATCGATTGAGAAGTTGTAACCGGTTTGGCTTTTCATGTCGAAGTTGCCGAAGTAGACGATGGTGCCGGGGCCCACCCGAAACTGGATGTCACGATCGCCGGTTTTTTTCTTCCTTGGATCCACGTAGGTCTGTTCAAACTCGATGCGGGTAGCGTTGGCAGGGGGGATGATGTAACCACCAAAGATGAAGGTGAAGATGGCGATGACCATTGCAGCCACCATATAAGGTTTCATCATCCTCCGGAACCCGATGCCGTTGGAGAGGATGGCGATGATCTCCGAGTTGTTTGCCATCTTGGAGGTGAAGAAGATTACCGCCAGGAAGACAAAGAGGGGGCTGAAGAGGTTTGTGTAGTAGGGGATGAAGTTGAGGTAATAGTCGAAGATGATCTGCTCCAGCGAAGCGTTGTTGGTCATGAACTTGTCAATCTTCTCGTTGATGTCGAATACCACCGCGATGGAGATGATCAACGCGATCATGAAGAGGTAGGTCCCCAGGAACTTCTTGATGATGTACCAGTCCAGACGTTTCAGGTTCAGTATGGAGAGGATCTTTTTCATAATCTTCGTGTCACCTTTTCGATCATCTGCGGTTTCCACTGGGTGAAATCTCCGGCGATGATATGTTTGCGTGCCTCCTTTGCCAGCCAGACATAGAATGCCAGGTTGTGAATCGAGGCGATCTGCAGTCCCAGGATCTCGTTCGTGTTGACAAGATGCCGTAGATATGCCTTGCTGTAGAGACGGTCCACGAACGACTCACCATCCTCCTCGATGGGTGAGAAATCATTTTTCCAGCGCTCGTTGCGCATGTTCATAATTCCCTCCTTGGTGAAAATCTGGCCGTTGCGGCCGTTGCGGGTGGGCATGATGCAGTCGAACATGTCCACACCCCGTTCAATCGCCTCCAGGATGTTCTCCGGTTTGCCCACGCCCATCAGGTAACGGGGTTTATCCTTTGGCAGGATGCCGTTCACCAGCTCCACCATCTCATACATCTTCTCAGTGGGCTCCCCCACCGCCAGTCCACCGATGGCGTTGCCGTCGGCGCCCAGGGATGCCACTTTTTCAGCGGCACGCTGCCGCAGATCGGGGTAGACACATCCCTGCACGATGGGGAAGAGCGCCTGGCTATGTCCGTAGGGGCATTCTGTCTCACCCATGCGGGTGATGCAGCGGTCGAGCCAACGTTCGGTCAGCTCCAGCGACTGTTTCGCGTAGCCGTAGTCAGCATCGCCGGGAGTGCACTCATCGAACGCCATGATGATGTCTGCACCGATGATGCGTTGTATGTCGATCACCTTCTCGGGGGTGAAGAAATGTCTGGATCCGTCAATGTGCGACTGAAAAACAGCACCTTCATCCGTCAGCTTCCGGTTCTCGGTGAGCGAGAATACCTGGAACCCCCCGCTGTCGGTCAGTATCGGACGGTTCCAACTGTTGAAACGGTGCAATCCCCCCGCCGCCTGAATGATCTCCAGGCCGGGGCGCAGGTAGAGGTGATAGGTGTTGCCCAGGATGATTTCTGCCCCTATGTCCTCTTTCAGCTCGCTGATGTGTACCGCCTTGACACTGCCCACCGTACCCACCGGCATGAAGACAGGAGTCTCCACTGTTCCGTGGTCGGTTGTGATGAGCCCTGCCCGCGCGTCGGACCTCGGGTCGGTATGTAATAACTGGAAATCCAAATTGTGTCTGTTCTTCGGTTTAAGGCGCAAAGATATATTTTTTGGCTTTATAAACAGTAGTGTAACGGTTTAAAAATAGTTACGGGGTAAAAGAAGCGAATGTAGCTCTCAAATTCGTATATCCCCGAAGAAAATCCTATTTTTGTGCTGTTTTACATTTTAAACAATTACAAATAGCTTGACGCTGTCTGCCGATGCATGATGGGATGATCCCTGAACAGCTGTAGCAGCATGCACAGATATCATCATTATGGAGAAAAAAGCTGAAACAATGCAACGCAAGCCTGAATGGCTGAAAATATCTTTGCCGCAGGGCAAACAATACCTCGATGTGAAGGAGATCATCGCCAGGAAGAAACTGCACACGATCTGTGTGAGCGGAAAATGTCCCAACATGGCAGAATGCTGGGGAAGAGGTACCGCCACCTTCATGATCCTGGGAGAGGTCTGTACCCGATCCTGTCGCTTCTGTAATGTGAAGACCGGCACACCGCTGGGTGTGGACTGGGATGAACCGGCACGGCTGGCCGACACGATCGAACAGATGAACCTACGACATGTGGTGCTCACCAGTGTCGATCGTGATGATCTGGAGGACGGGGGAGCCGAGATTTGGTCGCGTACTGTAAGACGAATCAAGGAGCGCTGTCCTCAGGTGACCATTGAGACCCTGATACCCGATTTTAACGGTCAGGAGGAGTTGATCCGCAAGGTTATTGATGCCGGTCCCAACATCGTGTCGCATAACATGGAGACGGTGCGGCGGTTGACCCCCAAGGTACGTAGCCGTGCAAAGTATGAGGTGAGCCTCAAAACCATCGGTATCATCGCTGCCAGCGGCAAGGTGAGGGCCAAGTCGGGTGTGATGGTGGGCCTTGGTGAAACAGAAGAGGAAATTTACGAGACGATGGACGACCTGCTGGCTGTAGGATGTAGCGTACTCACCGTGGGACAGTATTTGCAACCCACGCGCAGGCACTTGGCGGTGAAGGAATATGTCTCACCGGAGCAGTTTGCACGTTACAGGGAGGTGGCACTCGATAAAGGATTTCGTTTCGTGGAGAGCGGCCCGCTGGTACGCTCCTCCTATCATGCAGAAAAACATGTGTGAGGGTGATGAGCAGAAAAGTGATTTTTGAAGATCTGGGGCGCATTCGTTACAAGGAGGCGTGGGACTACCAGGCCAAGTTGTTCGCAGAACTGATCCGTGCCAAGCAGGAGCAGAAGAAGGAGAAAGAGCAATATCTGCTCTTCTGTGAGCATGAACATGTTTACACCCTGGGCAAGAGCGGTGACCGGCAGAACCTGCTGATCACGCGGCAGGTATGTGAGAGCAGGCAAATAGACCTGCATGAGATTGACCGGGGGGGCGACATCACCTATCATGGTCCCGGACAGCTGGTGGCATATCCGATTATCGACCTGGAAGAATTTGGTATTGGCATCAAGCGTTATATCGACCTGCTGGAGGATGTGGTGATAGAGACGCTGAGACCCTATGGGATACGGGGTGTGAAAGATGAAAAAGCCATGGGTGTCTGGATCGATCCGGATGATCCTCAGCGGGCACGGAAGATCTGCGCCATTGGGGTTCGTGCCAGCCGCTTTGTCACCATGCACGGCCTGGCACTCAACATCAACAGTGACCTCGCTTACTTCAACTTCATCAATCCCTGCGGATTCACCGACCGAGGGGTCACCTCCATGCAAAAGGAGCTGGGGCGGGAGGTCGATTTTAAAGAGGTCTCAGAGGGCATGAAACATGCTTTCCAGGAGCTGTTCGGCATGGAACTTACAGTACGCTGATCTGATATTGAGAGTGCGTTGAGAAAGCCCTGTCACTTAAACATTTTTAACGGGGATTCCACCGAAAACCGATTTAACATTTCTATTTTTGTATCCCATATCCTGAGAACCAATTTTTAACAATCAACAAAATGAGCCAAGTTGTCGATATCAAAGAGCTAAACGATAGAATTGAACAGAAGAGTGTTTTCGTGCAGACCCTCGTCACCGGCATGAACAGGGTGATTGTGGGGCAGAAGCATCTGGTGGAATCACTGCTGATCGGACTTCTCTCCGACGGTCATATCCTGCTGGAAGGAGTGCCGGGTCTCGCCAAAACGTTAGCCATCAAAACGCTGTCGCAGCTGATAGATGCCGACTACAGCCGCATTCAGTTCACACCCGACCTCTTGCCTGCCGATGTGGTGGGCACCATGATTTACAGTCAGCGTAAGGAGGAGTTCCAGGTGAAACATGGTCCCATCTTCGCCAATTTTGTGCTGGCCGATGAGATCAACAGGGCCCCCGCCAAGGTGCAGAGTGCCCTCCTGGAAGCAATGCAGGAGCGGCAGGTGACCATTGGCGAGGAGACCTATTCCCTCCCCAGTCCCTTTCTGGTGATGGCTACCCAGAACCCTATCGAGCAGGAGGGAACCTACCCGCTGCCGGAGGCACAGGTAGACCGTTTTATGCTGAAAGTGGTGATCAGTTACCCCTCACGTGAGGAGGAGAAGCAGATCATCCGGCAGAACATCTTTGAGCCGTTGACCACCGATAAGCCGGTCATTACCACCCAGGAGATCCTGGAAGCACGCAAGGTGGTGCGAGAGGTATATATTGATGAGAAGATTAGCAAGTATATCGTCGACATCGTTTTCGCAACACGTTTCCCCGAACAGTTCGGTATGGCACACCTAAAAGATATGATTGGCTTCGGTGCCTCACCCCGTGCTTCGATCAACCTGGCATTGGCCGCACGCGCCTTTGCCTTTATCAAGCGTCGCGGCTACGTGATTCCCGAAGATATTCGGGCTGTTTGTCACGACGTGCTGCGCCATCGTATTGGGCTCACCTATGAAGCAGAAGCCAACAACATGACCAGCGAGGAGATTGTCAGCGAGATACTCAACAAGGTGGAGGTACCCTGATCGGCAAGAGACAGAACAGAGATGATTTACTCAACGCTGTAACATCCCACGGGGAGAAACTGCAATTCTATATGGAAGCAACCGACCTGATCAAGAAAGTACGTCACATTGAGATAAAAGCAAGGGGTCTCTCGCGAAACATCTTCGCGGGTGAGTACCATTCTGCTTTTAAGGGACGTGGCATGGCTTTTTCAGAGGTGAGGGAGTACCGTTACGGCGACGATATGCGCGACATCGACTGGAACGTGACCGCTCGTTACAACCGTCCCTACATCAAGATCTTTGAAGAGGAGCGTGAGCTAACAGTGATGTTGATGATTGATGTGTCGGAAAGTCTTGGCTTCGGGTCACGGTCAATACTTAAACGTGACATGGTGGCGGAGATAGCTGCCACACTCGCCTTCTCGGCGATACAGAATAACGACAAGATAGGCGTGATCTTCTTCACCGATAAGGTGGAGAAGTTTATCCCACCACAGAAGGGGAGGAAACATATCCTCTTCATCATTCGGGAAATCCTGGGTTTTACACCCGAGAGCAACGGTACAGACCTCAACATGGCGTTGCGTTACATGACCAATGCCATCAAGAAGCGTTGCACTGCCTTTCTGATTTCTGACTTTATTGATACAGATGACTACCAGAAAGCGATGCAGATTGCCAGCCGTAAGCATGACCTGATGGCCATTCAGGTGTATGACCAACTAAGCACTGCTCTCCAACCGGTGGGACTGATGAAGGTGTGGGATCCTGAGACAGGCGGTGAACAGTGGATCGACAGTTCATCGAAACGGGTACAAGTGCAATACCGCGACTGGTGGAAAAGGCTACAGGAGAAGATGATAACTGCCACCCGCCAAAGCGGGGTGGACAGTGTCTCAGTTTCTACCGAGAGTGATTATGTGAAGTCATTGTTGCAACTACTCCAACAAAGAAGATAGATTTGGATACAAAGATGAGATATAATGGATGGGTGCTCAAAGTGATACTTGCATCGCTCTCCTTCCTGCTGGGGGGAGGGCTCCAGGCCCAGCGTGCATCTGTGAATGCCACCGTGCAGCCTTCCGAGATCCTGATCGGGGAGCAGGCGGTGATCAATCTGAAAGTGATCACACCCAAAGAGAAAACCATCCATTTCCCGGTGTATGAGAAAGAGATCATTCCCGGAATCGAGGTGATTGCCATGTTGCCACCGGACACCACCATCGAGAACAACGTGATGACGCTCAATTTCCGCTACCTGATCACCTCATTCGACTCTACCCTCTATCATGTTCCCCATATTCCCATCTTCGACGGGAAGGATACCATCCTCTCCAACTCGTTCGGTCTGAAGGTGACTTCACCTCAGCTCTCTGACTCTACGCTGGCCTACCTTGAGCGAATCAACAAGGGTGAGACTGACTCCATAGATTTCGATCAGTTGCAGCTCAACGATATAAAGGCAGTCCGCAAAGCCCCTTTCGTCTGGACCGATTATCTTTGGCTGCTGTGGATCCTGATGGGTGTAATGCTCTTATTGGCATTGATAGGTCTGGCAATATACCTGGTGCTGCGGAAAAAAAGAAAAGGCTATTTCTTCAAGCCGCCCGAGATACTCCCTGCACACGTTCGCGCCGTGAGAGAGCTCGACAAGCTCAAACAGGAGAAGATATGGTTGCAGGGTCGGGAGAAAGAGTTCTACAGCCGGCTGACGGATATCCTGAGATCCTACATTTGGGAGCGGGAAGGGATACAAGCTATGGAGATGACTTCAGGGGAGATACTGCGATCTATACGCAAGGTGGCTGAAACCGACTCCATATACGACAACCTGAAGCAGATCCTCACTACCGCCGACCTGGTGAAGTTTGCAAAATACAAGCCCTATTCTGATGAGAACGATCTGAGCATGGTGAATGCCTATTTCTTCGTGAATCAGACAAAAGAAGATGAGCTCCTGCCCGATCCTAAACAGAATGGAGGAAAAGCGGACAGTTCGTATTCGGAAAATGAATAAGCGTGAATGGACATGGAATTTTTGCATCCTGAATATCTCTATCTGCTGCTGTTGCTAATACCGTTGACGGCCTGGTACGTGGTGCGCCTTTCAAAGGCGCAGGCCTCCTTCAGGCTTGCCTCGGCAAATGCTTTCAAAGGCATGAAACCCGGTTTCAGGGTCTACATGCGACACTTCCCCTTCGTTCTTCGGCTCCTCTCTATAACGCTGGTGATCGTGGTCATTGCCCGTCCCCAGTCGGTAAGCAGCTGGGAAGAGTCAGAAACACAGGGAATCGACATCGTGATGGCACTCGACGTCTCCGGCTCCATGCTGGCGCAGGATTTGCAGCCAGACCGACTACAAGCTGCCAGAAAGGTGGCTGCCGAGTTCATCACCGATCGCAGCAACGACAACATCGGACTGGTGATCTTCGCGGGAGAGAGTTTCACACAATGTCCTCTCACCACCGACCACAAGGTGTTACTGAACCTGCTCAACGAGATTAACTTCGGCATGATCGACGACGGTACTGCCATCGGTCTTGGACTGGCCACCTCAGTGAACCGACTGAAGGATAGCCAGTCGCAGTCGAAGGTGGTAATCCTGCTTACCGACGGCACCAATAACAGCGGTCAGATTGCGCCGCTCACGGCAGCCGACCTGGCACGCTCTTACGGGATAAGGGTCTACACGGTGGGTGTCGGTACCAAGGGAATGGCCCCAACACCGGTCAATACACCCTATGGCATCCGTATGCAGAACATGCCGGTAGACATCGATGAGGAAACGCTCACCGAGATTGCAGCCATGACCGGTGGCCAATACTTCCGTGCACAGGATACCGAAGGACTGCGTCAGGTCTACAATGAGATTGACGAAATGGAGAAGTATCTGATCAGTGTACAGAATGTGACGAGACGACAGGAGCTGTTTCTTCCATGGGCACTGGCTGCCCTGGCATTGATTTTGCTGGAACTGCTGTTGAGACGTACCTGGTTGAGAAGCATACCGTGACCATTGAAGTGACGGCAGCAGGAATGATTGAGTATGAATGAAACAAGAGAAGTGTAAATAGAATGTTTAGATTCGGAAATCCGGAATATCTGTGGCTATTTGCTGCCATGCCTCTGTTGCTGGCTGTTTACCTCTATCTGAACATCAGGAAGCGAAAAGATGTGCAGAAGATGGGAAGTCTCAACACGCTCAGATTGATGATGCCCGAGCTCTCGCTGAAACGCTCATACCTGAAATTCTGGTTCATTTTCGCAGCCCTCTGTACCGGTATTTTACTGGTTGCCCGCCCGCAATTCGGTACCAAAGTGGAAACCGTTGAGAAGGAGGGCATCGAGCTGGTAATCGCCATTGATGTTTCCAATTCGATGCTTGCCAGGGATCTCTCACCAGACCGGTTGAGCCGGGCACGCCAGATTCTCTCTCGCCTTATTGACGTGCGCCGGAACGACAAGGTGGCACTGATCGTCTTCGCGGGGGAGGCATATGTCCAGATGCCCCTCACCTCTGACACACAGTCGGCGAAGATCTTTCTCAATACAATCGACCCTTCGCTTGTACCGGTACAGGGTACCGCTATTGCGCAAGCCATCAGCCTGGGCATGACCTCCTTCTCTGCGGATGAAGAGGTGAGCCGTGCGATGGTGATCATCACCGACGGAGAGGATCATGAAGGTAACGCTGCTGAACAAGCTGCCAAGGCTGCCGAGGCGGGAGTGATGATCAACGTGTTGGGAGTTGGTTCTCCCGAGGGCTCTCCTCTTCCTGGCGGAGACAATAACAGCAATTATCTTGCCGACAGTGAAGGGAACGTTGTGGTCTCACGACTGAACGAGGAGATGGCGATGGAGATTGCCCGCCTTGGTGGAGGTCTTTATGTTCGCGCCGATAACTCGAACAGGGCTATCCGAGCACTGGAAGTACATTTGGATGAGTTGGAAACGACACGCACCGCTTCGCTTTCCTATTCCGAATATGACGAGCAATTCCCCTTGCTTGGGTGGGTTTTGTTGATTATCCTCCTGGTGGAGGTGCTCATTTACGACAAGAAAAATAGATTGTTCAGAAACGTGAGGTTATTCAGATGAGACGAACAGTAATCATAAAAGCCCTTTTTTTTCTGATAACGGCATCTCTTCCCTTCTCGCTGTTTGCGCAGAAAGAGGTCAGGAAAAACATCCGAAAAGGGAACAAGCAGTATGAACAGCAGAAGTACTCTGATGCAGCCGGCTTTTATGGGAAGGCGGCAGAGGAGAATCCGGAATCAAAGGAGGCCATCTTCAACCTGGGCAATACCTTTTATCGACAGAAGGAGTGGGACAAAGCTACAGAACAGTATCAGCATTTTGTAGGTTTGGAACAGGAGAACCCGGAAGAGGCATCAGCGGGGTGGCACAACATCGGCAATACGCTGTTACAGAAGAAAGAGCTGCAGCAATCCATGGAAGCCTATAAGATGGCACTTCGACTCAATCCACAAGACGATGAGTCGCGTTACAACCTGGCGGTGGTGCAAAAGATGATTCAGGATCAGCAGGATGATCAGCAGGATCAGGGTGAGGATCAACAGGACCAACAGCAAGAGCAGCAAGAGGATCAACAGCCGCAGAGCCAGCCACAGGATCAACAGGAACAGCGGGCGGAACAACCCGAGCAACCGGAACAAATGTCACGCGACAATGCCCGTCAATTGCTTCAGGCAATCGAGCAGGATGAGCAACAGACACAGGAGAAGGTACAGCAGATCAAGGCTCAGGAGAGAGAGCAGAAAGCGGAAGATAACAGACGTAACAACAGAAACTGGTAGCGTTGCAAAACAGATGAAACAGAAGAAAAATATAGAGTTCATTCTTATCTTACTTTTGGGAATGCTTGCCTCCAACGCCCCATTGAGTGTGGCGCAGGTAACTTTCAAGGCAACTGCCCCGGCTACAGTGGTTGAAGGGGAACAGTTCAGGCTTAGTTATCACCTCAACAAGGAGGGCCGTGATCTGCGACTGCCCGAACTAAAGGGATTAGAGTTGCTTTTCGGACCCAGCACCTCCACCAGTTACAGCCAAAGCATCATCAACGGGAAAAGCACATCTGAGATGTCGGTGACCTACACCTATATCCTGATGGCGAGTAAAGCTGGCAGCTACACCATCCCGGCTGCATCTATCACCGTGGATCGCAGTAACTATCAGTCGAACAGCCTGCAAATAAAAGTGTTGCCGCCTGATGAGACTGTGGCTGATTCTTCACCGGGTGGTGATCGCCAACCGGAGAGAGCCAGCGGAAGTGCAACAGTTTCCGAGCGCGATGCCTTTATCAGGGCGATAGTTTCTAAGAGCAATCTGTATGAACAGGAGGGTTTCACCGTAACTTTTCGGTTGTACACTACCCTGAACGTGGTCAATTTCGGAAAGATCCAGTTTCCGGAGTTTGAGGGATTTATGGTGGAGGAGATCGATCTGCCGGTGAACAAACAGTTGGAGATGGAACGATACAACGGCAGAAACTACTATACCGCCGATTTGCGCAAGACACTACTTTTTCCACAACGTCCCGGAAAGATTACCATTCCCTCAGGCAGTCTGGAGATGGTCTTCTCGGTGCCTTCCGGTAAGAAGGTGTCCTCCTTCTTTGGTCCGCAGGAGATGATGGTGGATGTGAAGAAAGCATTGAGGACCAATCCGCTTGACATTGATGTGAAACCGCTGCCGGAGCCTAAACCGGTTAACTATGCCAATGCTGTGGGCAGCTTCACCCTGAAGCCTGTGCTCAGTAAAACAGAAAGCAGGGCAAATGAGGCGATCACACTGCAACTTGAGATATCGGGTACCGGTAATTTGAAGCTGATACGAAACCCTGAGATCCCTTTCCCTGATAATTTCGAACAGTACGACCCAAAGGTGGACAACATCGTTAACGCAACCACGAACGGTCTCACGGGGATGCGTCGGATTGAGTATATGGTCATTCCACGTTACGAGGGGACATACAACATCCCCCCTGTTGAATTCACCTACTTTGATCCCCGAAGTGGCAGTTACAAAAGATTGACCACTCCTGAATATCAATTGAATATTGCAAAAGGAGAACCCGGTTCTGCTCCTGCGACAGCTTTCGTGAACCGTCAGGATGTGAAGGTAGAACAGGATATTCGCTTCCTGATTACCGGTGACCCCAACTACCAGCGGAAAGACAGCTTCTTTGTCGGTTCAACAGGCTACTGGCTATGGATCCTACTCCCGCTGCTCCTGCTTATCACGTTGTACCTGATTTATCGCAAACAGGTACGAGAGAATGCCAATGTGGTGCTGATGCGTAACCGCAAAGCCAACAAGATCGCTTTTAAGCGACTGAAAAAAGCAGAGCAGTATCTCAGGGGGCAGAAGCGTGAAAACTTCTATGAAGAATTGCTGCGTGCCCTTTGGGGCTACTTCAGTGATAAGCTCTCCATACCGGTGGCACGTCTTTCGCGTGACAATGTGGAGACTGAGTTGAGGAGTTATGGTATCTCCGGGCAGCTTACAGACCGCTTCCTGCAAATCCTGGACAGTTGTGAATTTGCACGCTACGCACCTTCAGAAGGGGATGCTGCCATGGATAAACTTTATCAGGATACACTGGATGCAATTGGAGAAATGGAAAACAGATTAAAGAAATCAAAATGATGCGGCTTAACTTATTTCATTTGATGGGCCTCAGCCTCTTGTTGATGTGTCTACCCTTGACCAAGATATCTGCCCAGGAGAACATTGCCACACCACAGCAACCGCTTGATAGCGCTGCCACAGCAATGGAACAGAGATCTGTTTCTGCGGTGGAGGAAGCAGCAGAGGCATACAGGGCAGGAGATTTCCGCAAAAGCATTCAACAGTATGAATTGCTGGTGAAAGAGGCACTTGCCCGGAACAGTGAGTCGGCAACGCTGTACTACAACCTTGGGAATGCCTATTTCAGGGATAACCAATTGGCAAAAGCCATCCTGAATTATGAGCGGGCCTACCTTCTTGAACCCGGTAATGGCGACATTCGTCACAACCTACGTTTTGCACAAAACATGACGGAAGATCGTATTGAACATGTCGGTATCTTCTTCCTGCAAGATTGGTTCAAGTCGGTGAGAGACCTTAACAGCTCCAACCGTTGGGCAGTGATAAGTCTCATCTTCTATTTGCTGTTTCTCTCTTGTGTTGCCCTCTTCCTTTTCTTACGTTTATTATGGGCAAGAAAAACCGCATTTTACAGCGGTATTCTGTTTCTCCTGCTGATAATTGTTACCACCTCCTTCTCTTTCAGCCAGAAAAGAGAGCGTACGCAACGAAACGAAGCCATCGTAATGGTGGGTGCTGCAGCTGTGAATGCTTCTCCCGATATGAACAGCAACCGTCTGTTTGAACTGCATGAAGGGACGAAGGTGAGCATCAGAAATAGCGACGGGAACTGGTATGAGGTAGAAATTGCCAACGGCAGCGTTGGCTGGACAGAGCAAAAAAATGTGGAGGTAATTTGACAATATGGCAACTGTCATCTGTCCAATACCGAATAATAGCTGACTGTATGAAAGAGGCAATAGAGAATTTAATACCCCTGGAAAGAGATCTCTTTTTTCTGTTGAACGGAAGTGACTCCTCCTTCCTGGATGACTGGATGTGGACCGTGAGCGGCCGTTTTGTCTGGATCCCGCTCTTTCTGGCAATTCTATTCCTCTTCTTTTACAGGACACCACGCAAGCAAGCGTTGCTTGTCACCCTCTTCTTCATCCTGGTGTTCGTGCTGAGTGATCAACTCTCATCTGGTTTCTGCAAGCCTTTTTTTGAGCGCTTTCGGCCCACACATCATCCCGATTTTAAAGAGCTTGTGGACATCGTCAACGGCTATCGTGGAGGCAGGTACGGATTCATCTCAGGACATGCCACCAACAGCTTCGGATTGGCCGTCTTCCTCTCACTGCTCTTTCGTCACCGTGGTGTAACACTTGCAGCACTCAGCTGGGCGTTACTCAACAGCTACACCCGAATTTATTTGGGGGTACACTTCATCTCCGACATTGTGGCGGGTATGCTGGCCGGTTCATTGCTGGCTTTTCTGCTCTATCGGCTGATGATACTTCTGTTAAGCCGACTGCCTGCAACTCAAGATCTTTCAGCCGGCACACTTTACTACAGAAAACAGGGCAATTGGCTGGCAATGTTCATTCTTGCCTACCTCTTTCTGTTGACTCTATTCAGCCCCCTGATGGCATCTCTGCCACACTGAAAAATTAAGCCCGGCCGTTTACTCCTCTTTTCACAAAGATTTTGAGGAAAAAGTTTGGAATCTCTTTTTTTTTCCGTAAGTTTAAGGCATCAAATAAATTTGTTACGGAATTATCAACTAAAATAAAAAGCCATGGCAAGAACAATTACCTTTAATGAGCTGAGAGAACTGAAAGACAAACTCCCTGATGGAAGTATCCACCAAATAGCCGCAGAACTGGAAATGAAACCCGAAACCGTGCGCAACTATTTTGGCGGATACAATTTTAAGGAAGGTAAAAGTGTGGGGATACATATTGAGCCGGGACCAAATGGTGGTATAGTTGTACTGGACGATACCACCATTTTCGACAAGGCCCTCAAGATCCTGGGGCTTGAAAGTTACCCCGAACCAGAACACCAACCCGAGGTGACAGAAGAGGAAGAGTAAAATATCACATAAAACCCAATGACCGTTTGATTGAAAACATGTGATTGGGTTTTTTTGTACAACTCACTGACATCTGCGGCTCTCGGCTGCACATGTCTCAATTGATTACAGTATGGATAAAGATCACAAAAATCACGAAGAGAAAATGGTCACTGTGGCCATTCATACCTATGAAAAAGCCCATATTCTGAAGACAGTTCTTGAGTCGGAAGGGATCCCGGCTGTGATCCACGGTGTCAGGATGATTGAGCCGGTGATTCCGGGCAATGTGCGGGTGAGAATCAATGAGAGCGACTTGCCGCGTGCGCTGCGCATCATTGAAGAACTCGATTTCAGCGAAGAAGACCCCAAAGCGATAAAAAAGGAGACTAAAAAAGAGATTCTTGTTCCGGTCGATTTCTCTGATTATTCACTTACTGCTTGTGCTTTTGCCTTTCGACTGGCACGCGACCTCGAATGTGAGGTGAAGCTGATGAATGCCTTCTTCACTCCTTTTTATCCCGCATCTGTTCCTTTTGGTGACTCTTTCACCATACAACCGGCGGACAAAAGCATTTATCTGGATGTGAAGAGCAAAACGGAGAAAGAGATGAATCATCTGGTTGATAGAATCAGAATCCAGGTTGAAACCGGTATTCTACCGGATGTGCCGTTCCAGACTCTCCTTGTAGAGGGTCTCCCGGAAGAAGAGATCATCTCATACTCTAAGAAGTTCAGGCCTACAGCAATTGTCATGGGCACCCGGGGACGAAATGCCAAAGAGATGGATCTGATTGGCAGTGTTACCGCTGAAGTGATGGATGGATGCCACACACCGGTATTCGCCATACCGGAAGGCACGCAGGTGCAAGGAGTGGCAGAGATGAAGCACATCGTCTTCCTGACTAATTTTCAGGAACGTGAGTTTAAGGCGTTCGATATCATGATGCAGTTTCTCAAACCCTATCAGGTGAAGATTTACCTGGCACACATCGCAAAAAAAGAGGATGTGTGGAACGAGATCAAGCTGTCAGGTATTCAGAAGCGGTTTACTGAGCTCTATCCGCACTTGGAGACAGAGTATCGCTTGATTGACCAGAACATGGGACTTGAAGAATCACTTGAGCAGTTCGTGAAAGAACATCAGATCGACATGATCTCTCTTTCAAGCTCCCGGAGGAATATTTTCGCACGAATGTTTAACCCCGGTATTGCACGTCGCATGTTGTTCCACTCCGACACTCCCTTGCTGGTGATAAAGGGGTTGTAACAACGATTGCTGCAATAAAAAAATGGGCCTCCGTTGTAAGGGGCCCATTTTTTATAGTACTGTAAGCTACTATAGCTTTTACTGTATACCCAGTTTACTTTTCACCTGGGGTGTGATGTTTACTGCTGTAGGGCTCACATAAACAATGGGAGATTGCATGGTGGAGACATCAAAGACAAAGGTGTAACTGTTTTGATCACCTACTGCTTTGATTGCATCGGCAATCTTTTTGTTCACCGGTTCCAATAACTGTTGTTGCATTTGCTGCATCTCCTGCTGGCTGTTCTGCAGATAGACCTGATAGCGTTCCTGGATCTGGGCCAGTTGTCGTTGCTGATCCTGAAGTACAGCGTCGGATGTGGCCTTGTTCTTGTCAAACTCCTCCGCTTTCTTGTTGAATTCATCTACCAGAGCCTGACCGTTCTTGGAGATCTCTTCCTGTTTTGTGCTCAATTGGGTTTCGATCCCGGCCAATTCCGGCATGGCGGAGAATATCTCCTGTGCGTTTACATACGCGATTTTCACATCCTGTGCCACGGCCGCGAGAGGGGCCAGTGCAATCATACAGATCAATAATTTTTTCAACATGTTTTTATTTCTCAATTTTTAATGAATAATGCAGTGTTCAAAGAGCTTACAAAGGTAAGCTTTTATTTTTAATAGCCTAACCGGGCGAGTACCAGATCACTGATATCGATTGAAGGCGAGGCGAAAATCACCGAAGTAGCTGAGGCTCGATCCACCACAAGGGCATATCCCTGCTCAGTGGACAGCTCTTTGATTGCCTCGTAGATGTTATCCTGGATTGGCTTGATGAGTCTCTCTTGTTGCTCGAAGAGTGCTCCCTGCGGCCCGAAGTACTGATTGCGGAGCTCCTGGATGGCATTCTCTTTGGCCACGATCTCATTTTCCCGTTTGGTCTTCTCGCTGCCAGCCAGGAAAGCAATGTCGGCCTGGTATTTCTTGTACATGGCATTTACGCTCTCCACCTCTTTGTCCACTTCAGCTTGCCATTCTTCTGACATGGCTTCCAACTGCTTGTTGGCGCTTTCGTAGGTGGGAATGCGTTTGAGAATATATTCCATGTCAATCAGTGCATATTTCTGTGCAAAACTGTGTCCCATAGAAATCATCATCAATAGCCCGAAAACCAATAATACTCGTTTCATATTTTTCTTTTTTAGGTGTTTAATACAAGTGATCCTGCTAATAAAGACGATTTTTAAGGTATAACGTTTAGACCTGCCTGTGTAAAAATTGTTAAAATACTTTCTGGAGCCGTTTCAACATTGGGGTGAATTTTCTATGAGACAATTCAACTTTTGTTATTAGAACTCCTGACCAATGATGAAGTGGAACTGGCTGCCACCTCGTTGCCTATTGCCCGTGCCAAAGACAGTGTCGAAACCGTAGGCCCAGTCGATCCCCATCAACCCAATCATAGGCAGGAAGATACGGGCACCCACTCCAGCCGACCGTTTCAGATCGAAGGGATTGAGGTCTTTCACCTCATACCAGGCATTCCCTGCTTCCAGGAAAGCTACACCGTAGATAGTAGAGTTGGGCTCAAGAATGAAAGGGTAACGCAACTCAAGACCCAGACGGGTGTAGGCACGCGCCTGTTGTGCGATGGAGTTGTTTTCATAACCCCTCAGGGCAATGTTCTCTGTAGCAAAAGATGAAGTGTAACCACTCATGCCGTCTCCACCCACGTCGAAGGTTTCAAAGGGCGTAAGTTTGTTCTTGTTATAATGTCCTAGAATACCAAACTCTACCCGGGTGGCGATTACGGGTGTACGGGTGACCGTGGATGGGGTGAGTGGGGTAAAGGTTCGTATCTTCAGTTTCCATTTGTGGTATTCGTTCCAGCGATATTTCTCCGGATTGTTATAGGCCAGTGCATCATAATCCTTCCCATCCCAGAGGGAGAAGGGCGGGGTAGCACTTACACTTAGTGTGAATTGAGACCCGGTACGTGTATAAATAGGATTGTCGGTTGAGATACGTGAAAGGGTGAAGCCAAGGGTGATGCTATTGCTGACACCTGTCTGAAAGGGGAACTGATTCCATGCCCAGTTTTTCAGTCCGTAACGCTGGAAGCCCAACTCACCCATGAACTGGAAGTAGTCGTCAGGCCAGTCTAACCGCTTGCCATACCCCAGTGAGGCTCCCAGCATGCTAAACACCTGATTGGGGTCAGAGGCATATTGGGCCATATCCTGGTATCCACCACCGTATCCGCCATAACCACCATAACCACCGTATCCGCCATAACCACCGTATCCGCCATATGGATACCCGCCATAGCTGCCATAACCCGACATGTAGGGATTGTAGTAGCTGTTCTGAGAATAATAATCGCTGTTTAAGCCGGTATATCGCGAGTAATATGCACTTACGGAGAGGTTGTTTGGCCTTTTTCCACCGAACCATGGCTCCATGAACTGGAATTGATATGATTGGTAGTAGCGACCGTTGGTTTGGGCACTCAACACCAATGTCTGTCCCTCACCTTGTGGGATAATACCTCTGTGCATGGAGGGGTTGAGCAGGTTCTGAAGTGAGAAGTTGTTTAGCTTCAGGCTTAGCTTGCCTACCAGACCTGTTACACCCCATCCGGCGGAGAACTCAATCTGGTCGTTGCCTTTCGATGTGAGCGGGTAGGTGATATCTACCGTGCCATCTTCAGGATTGGGATTGATGCCGCCTGAGATGTCCGCAGAGAGGGCCTCTGGGTCGAAGTGGCCTGTTTGTGCGATCTCACGAACCGAACGAAGAAGGTCCTCCTTACTGAAGACTGCTCCCGGCTTGGTACGTAATTCACGCCGAATCACATCCTCATAGAGGCGGTCGTTGCCCTGGATGATTACACGCTTGATGGTTGCCTTGGGTCCTTCCATCACCCGCAATTCGAGATCTACGGAGTCCTTCTCAATGTTAATCTCTACAGGGTCGATGTTGGAGAACAGGTAACCGTTGTTCTGGTATAGGTTGACCACTGCATCTTCATCTACAATCAGTCGTTCCTGCAATTTCTTCTGGTTGTATACATCCCCCGGAGCCATGTTGAGCAGCTGCTCCAGCTGCGCGGAGGAATATTGTGTGTTGCCCACCCAGTTGATGGAGCGGATATGATACAAGGGTCCCTCTTCAAGAGCAATCTCGATGTTGACTGTTTTCTCGTCGTGTTTAAAAACAGTGTCGCGGGTTATCTCAGCGTCACGGTATCCTTTTTCGTGGTACTTGCCAATCAGGTTCTTTTTATCCTCTTCATAGAGTTCCTCCACAAATTTCTTCGCACGGAATAGGTTGCGCAACCTCCCTTTCTCATTGGTCTTCTTCATCGCCCATTTGAGCTGGTTGTCGCTGAGAGCTTCATTGCCCTCTATCAAAATGCTGTTGACCTTCAGCTTTTCTTTCTTGTCCACATTGATCTCCAGTACCACCTGATTCAGTTGTGTAGTATCAGGTCGTTGAAAAATGCGTACCTCGGCATCACCAAACCCCTTTTCATCGTAAAAACTTTTGATGATGGTCTCAGCCCGTGCAATCTGTGGAGGGGTGATCTGGTTACCTTTTACAAAACCGATCTTCTTCTCTATATCGTCCTGTTCACTCTTCTTCATGCCCAAATAGCGAATGTTGGCTACTCTTGGCCGGTCGGTGAGTCGGATTTCAAGCCATACGCTGTCGCCCTCGATTTTGTTCTGCAGGATCTTGACATCGGAGAAGAGCCCTTGCCGCCAAAAACGCTTCAGTGCACCGGTGATCTCCTCTCCGGGAATCTGAATCTCCTGACCCTTTGCCAGACCAGAGAAGCCTACTAGAACAAACTTCTGATCTTCATACATGGTTCCCTCCACACCAGTAATGTCGATATCGGCAATGATGTACTTTTTGGGAGGGGCTGTGTAGTTCACATTCAGTTCTGCAGGCTGACCTTCAGTAATGGTGTCATTCTGTTGTGCCGGCAATGTTGCCTGTGAAAGAGCAATGGCTAGTATCAATAATGGTAATGTTCTCTTCAACATTGTGATGTGATTATTCTTTTCGATTACTCCCCGCAGGAGCAGTGTAGATTTATTATTGTTCCGATTCAATTTGTTCACTGATCTTGCCAAACCGTCTCTCCCTTTTCTGGTAATCGAGGATCGCTTTGAAAAGCTCCTCATCATTGAAATCTGGCCAGAATGTTTCGGTGAAATAGAATTCGGCGTAGGCCGACTGCCACAGAAGGAAATTGCTGATACGCTTTTCACCGCCGGTGCGAATCAATAGATCCGGATCGGGCAATGCGTTGGTGGTGAGGTAGCTGTTAAGTGTATCCTCGCAGATATCCTCCTTGTGTAGAATCCCTGACTCAATGTCGTCACTGATCTTTCTCACAGCCTGTGTCAACTCCCATTTCGATGAATAGCTCAGGGCAATCACAAGAGTGAGCTTTTTCCCTCCTGCTGTTTCCTGAATACAATCTTGCAGGATCTTTCTGACATTTTCTGGAAGACGATCAAGATTACCGATTGCGACAATCCGTACACCGTTCTTTTTTAGTTCTGCTGTCTCACGTGTCAAGGCGTAGACCATCAGATCCATCAATCCACTCACCTCTTCTGCAGGACGATGCCAGTTCTCAGTTGAGAACGCATATAACGTCAGGTATTGAATCGATGCGGCTGAAGCTGCTTCTACTACTCTCCTGATCGCCTCAACTCCCTCCCTGTGTCCTTCACTTCTGTCCAGACCCCTGGTTCTAGCCCATCGTCCGTTACCATCCATGATAATGGCTATATGTGCAGGAAGTCGGTTATGATCCAGTTTGTCAATCAACGACATCTCTTGTTGGTTGTTTTGTTAGTTGCCACAACAGGGATCACGACGCAAGCCGAAATCCCATGTCAGGAAAATCATTGTAATCGAATACCAGTCCTGATTCTTCAAAAGAGAACCCCGAATGCCGTAGGGATATTCCAGATCCGGCTCTTTGCCATTGCGTGTCACATCAAAGTCATCACCGAACAACTTTCTCATCGAGAATTCAATTCCGATATTCATCCTGTTTTTTATTTTATACTTCACTCCGGCACCTATTGGGATACTCATGCTTGAAAATAACCGCTCACCAGAGGCGGCTGTCAAACCTGCGCCGGCCAGCAGATAAGGTGTGTAGCGACTGGTTTGAAGATATCCCTGCCGGTCACTGTATGGCAGAAAGTTGAATTCTACCTGTGCACCCGTCTCGGCAAAGGTCCTGCTGAAGGCATGATCGGCCCCATAAGGAAAACTGTTACCGCTGCCGGCAGTGTTGCCGGTGACTCTGCCTGCCAGCACGTTTGCTCTAACAGCCCAATGAAGGCTGATGTTGTAACGCATCAGCAAGCCGCCTGCAATGCCAGGATATTTAAAGAGGCTATTCTTGTTGGCATCACCCATGTAAAACGAAGTACCGGCAGCACCTCCAATCTCATAACGGTACTCCTGTGCTTGGAGTGTTATGGAGAAGATGAACCAGCAGGAGAGGATGATCCAAAAGGAGCGCATTTTTACATTCCTGAAAATTTATTGAGGCGACCCCTCCATACATCGGCAATTTGTGATTCCTGTAAAGATATTCCGCCGAATATCCATATATAGTTTTCCGCATCGGTCGATACCGATGCATTTGTCCTCGTTGTGAATTCTTCCGGAAGTGACTGGTTCTCCCCTGTTTTGACCCAATCCAATCCGTGATTGTTGGAGTGGTAGAGGCTGTTTCCTTCCGCTGTGGCTGTCATCAGGTAGGGCTTGCTGTCATAATAGAACAGACTGCTACCCCGCAGCACGAGTGATTCCGGCACCCTTGAAAAAATCCAACTGATCTGGTCCTCTTTTTGCTGCAGCATCCATAAGAGATTGCTGTGACTGCTGTTCGCAGGTATTCCTCCTGCGAGCAAGAGGTGCTTGATGGAGTAGGATGCGGGGTCATTCACCTGTGTTACAGAAAAATCACTCAGCGGGAAATTTTCGGGAAGGTTATTCATCACCACCACATCCGTGAAATCAGTTGTTACTGCAAAATGGAGTTTCTCACCCTGTGCTATGGCAAGCAATATCTTGTCACCTTCTATGGTAGGTAGTGTGCCATAAATCGCTTGCACATTCAGGTCGGGGAATAGGCTGTTCCAGATGATCCCATCCGATGAATGATAGAGCGTATTGGTCAGGCTATTCAGCCCGATGACACCATTGTTTGTTGTGGTAAGGGTAGTGAGATTGATTGTGGAAGGTAATCCCACAAGGTTGAGGGTGTTCCAGACAAGATTCTCACCTGTTTCTGCCATCACAGCTTCAATTCCGTTATTTGTCTGAAGGTAGGTGATTAGCCGACCGTTCAGCAGCACTGAATGCTGTGAGATGAAAGGAGCAGGCAGATAATCACTGGCCATTTCTTGCCAGGTGAGGATGTATGGATCTTCCTGGTAAATGTTCAGTTCAAAACGATATTCTTTTTTCGAAATCCCATCAGGAGCGGTTGTAGTGATCAAGCTGAGCCGATTGATTGCCACCGAGTCAGACGCTTGCCAGAGGTAGGTGCTATCCTCATCAAGAGTCAGCGTTACCTGTGAAAAAGGATTGTAAAGGTTGGAACCGCTAATCTCCAGCGCCACACTGTCTACATGAAAAAGATAGGGCAGTGGCTCGTCGTTAAAAATCCTCCCATTAATCTGATCGATGGTGAATTTGGTTGCAGACAACAAATCAGTCGTGTCCGTTTTTGAGGAGAGTGAGAAGGAATAGATCTGTGCATCAGGTGAATATTCCACATTGTCAGTCGATGAATTCAGGCAAGAGGAGAGGAACAACAAGGTCATGACGAGCACCGATGCCAAGGGGAAATATTTTGATATCATTTGTTTCAAAAAATATTGTAAACCAGGTTTAAGTAATTGCAAAAGTAGGAAGATTTTTCGCTTTAACCATATTAAAATGAATATTTAAAGAAAATTTCGAGTTATTTTACTCTTTAAATGAAACTGCAACGAACTTGCGAAATTTTTTACCTGGATGATTTCACCTTGTATCTCAGGTGCTTTTACGCCCCTGCCGAGTTTTATCTCCGATCGCTCTACATAGGCTTCATCCCACAATCGGGCATCAATAAAGCTGCTCAACAATCGGGATCCACCCTCCACCAGCAGTGAGTGTATATTTTCATTATAGAGATGATCTAATATCTGGCTGTTGACATCGCCCTGGAAGTCTATGTTGACAACTTGAACACCAGCCGAAGAGGGGAAAGGCTCACGAGAAATAGCACTAAAGAGGATGGTAGGTGCTTCTCCGTTAAAGAGTGCCGCATTGGATGGGATTTTATGATCCCGGTCAATCACTACCCGCGTGGGATTTGCTCCAAACCATTTTCTTGCGGTAAGCTGTGGGTTGTCCAGCAGTGCGGTGTTTGTCCCCACCATGATGCCTGCCACCTCTGTGCGAAACTTATGTACGATTGTTTGTGTGATAGGATTGGAGATGATGGCTGGAGTTCTTTCCGTAAGCGATGAACGCAGGTGGTCCATATATCCGTCGCGGCTTTCTGCCCATTTGAGAATCACGTATGGCCTTTTTTGAAGCTGGTTGACGAAAAAGGATCTGTTGAGTTCACGGGCTTCCTGTTCCATCAATCCAACAGAGACTTCAACACCTCCTTCTCTCATCATGGCAATCCCCTTGCCTGCAACCATCGGATTGGGGTCTGTCACCGCCACCACCACCCGTGGGATACGTCGTGAAACAATCAATGCTGCACAGGGGGGTGTCTTACCCTGATGGGCACAAGGTTCCAGTGTAACGTAGAGTGTACTTTCGCTGAGAAGGGAGGGATCCTTGACAGAGGCGATGGCGTTCACCTCGGCGTGTGGTTCACCGTATTTGCGGTGATACCCTTCGCCAATGATCTTGTTGCTGTGGACTATGACCGCTCCTACCATGGGATTGGAGCCGGTGTAACCCTTGCCCTTCCGGGCCAGCTGAAGAGATCGCTCCATGTAGATAGATTGTATGCTCATTTTTTCTATCTTTGCTTTGGTGATACCCCCGTTGTTTGACGGAGGATCAATACCTCATATAATGGACCTGTTATGCATCAGATCATTCGCTATATCCGGCAAGCACTGAGTGAACACTATTCCCCTTCCGAAACTTCCCTTTTGGCACGGATCATCCTGGAAGAGTTGAGTGGCTTTTCTTATGCTTACTTAACCTCCGGCAAATTTAGCAATTTATCCGATTGCCAGGAGCGTAAACTGCAAGAGATTCTCTCCAGACTGAAAAAGGGAGAACCTTATCAATATGTGATGGGGAAAACAACCTTTTATGGCATCGACTTACAGGTGGGGCGTGAGGTGCTGATTCCCCGTCCCGAAACAGAAGAGCTGGTGGAGTGGGTCATCGCAGATTGTGGAGATGGAGCGACAGACATTCTGGACATTGGTACTGGCAGCGGTTGCATCGCTATAGCCCTGGCCGTGAAGTTGCCACAGGTGAAGGTGCATGCCTGGGACATCTCTGACGCCGCTTTGCAGGTGGCGCAGAGGAATGCTCAGCTCAATCATGTGGAGGTGCACTTCGGACAACGAGACATCCTGAAACCCTTCACTGAGGAGAGCCGGTATGACATTGTTGTTAGCAATCCACCTTACATCACCCAGTCGGAGAAAACAACGATGGATCGTACTGTGACTGCTTATGAACCGGGGGAAGCACTTTTTGTGCCTGACAGGGATCCTATCCTTTTCTACGAGCGCATAGCCATGCTGGGTGAGGATCTGCTCAAGGAGGGTGGACGGCTTTTCTTTGAGATTCACCGTAGCAGAGGCGACGAGGTGTGTGCGAAATTGCACGAAATGGGATACCGGGAGATCGAGCTGAGAAAGGATCTTTCCGGAAATGAGCGTATGATTAGGGCGATAAAATGTGAACAACGATGAAACAAAAAGCGAAAAATGTTACTCAGAAACAGGCATATGCCCGTATGACACGCATCTGTGCCAGGAAAGAGTATGCACCGTACGAAATCAGACAGAAGCTGTTGTTGTTGGGACTCGCTGACAACGTGGTGGATAAGCTTGTGAAACGATTGATCAAAGAGAGGTATATCGATGAGCGGCGTTACGCGGAGAGTTACATTCGCGACAAGCTTCAGTTTAACAAATGGGGTAAACGAAAAATTGAACTGCATCTCGCCCAAAAGAGAATTTCACCGGATGTGGTCGGTGATGCCTTCGCTCAATTTTCCGAAAGCCAGTTTTCCGAACTACTGTTGTTGTTGCTTCAAAAAAAGCTTAAGAGTGTTTCCGGACGATCTGTGCCTGAGCGGAGAATGAAGTTACTTCGCTATGCGTTGGGAAGAGGATTCACTGTCGATGAAATTGGTCAATGCCTGAAAATGATGGATCTCGATTCAAGCCCAGATGAGACGCAATGACTTGATGAGTATTCTCTCTTCACTTTTTTTTCCGAAGGTGTGTGCCGTATGCGGTGAAGCGTTACTCTCCGGTGAAGAGGCTCTTTGCCTGCGCTGCTTGTACAAATTACCCCGAACAAATAACTATCAGGAGAAGGACAATGCTGCCGAGAAACTGATGGCCGGCCGCATCCCTTTTGAACGGATTGCCAGCTTCTGTGTCTACACCAAAGGAGGGGTACTGCCTCCACTGATTCACCAGTTGAAGTACCATCAACGACAGGAAGTTGGTCTCCTGATGGGGCGCCTCTTCGGTGAAGATCTGTTGGGGAGCGACTTCCTTGCACCCGTTCAGCTAATCGTGCCAGTACCACTCCATCCGCGAAAGGAAAAATCCAGGGGTTACAACCAGTCGCAACTGATAGCTCAAGGACTTTCACAGGCTACCGCTCTTCCCCTTTCCGTTGGAAATCTCATCCGTGAGGTTTACAATCCCACGCAAACAGTTCGAACCCGTACACAACGCTGGGAGAATGTGCGTGACATCTTCCGTGTCTCCCACCCGGAGGCGTTTCAGGACAAACATCTGCTGCTGGTAGACGATGTCATCACCACCGGTTCTACCCTGGAGGCCTGCGGCATAGCGCTTACCTGCTGCCGGGGAGTGAAGATCAGCATCGCCACCCTCGGCGAGGTGTACTGATTTTTTTTCTGAAATAAATCTCACTTACGGATGAAAAGCGTACTTTTGTGATTCATCTCAAAAAACCTGCAACACTATGCATGACGTTCAAAAACTGACAGCTGAAAAACTGCTGCGAATAAAAGCTATCAAATTGCAGCCCTCCAATCCCTTCACCTGGGCTTCGGGCTGGAAATCACCCATATACTGCGACAATCGAAAACTGATGTCCTATCCTGCCATTCGCAACTTCATTAAGGTGGAGTTTGCCAGGCTGATACTTGAAAAGTATCCCCAAGTCGATGCCATCGCGGGTGTGGCTACAGGTGCCATCGCTCCGGGAGTGTTGGTCGCTGATCTGCTGGGACTCCCCTTTGTCTATATTCGTGCTACACCCAAGGATCATGGCCTGGAGAATCTTATCGAAGGTGACCTGAAGCCAAAACAGAAGGTTGTGGTGATCGAGGATTTGGTTTCCACCGGTGGCAGCAGCCTCAAGGCGGTGGAGGCAATCCGCCGTGACGGATCGGATGTGCTGGGAATGGTGGCAGTCTTCACTTACGGTTTCCCTCTCGCGCTAGAGAGCATGCATGATGCAAGGGTGGAGCTCACCACGCTCTGCAACTATGATGCAATCCTCGACGAGGCAGTGGCCACCGATTACATCGATGAATCGGAGCTTAAAACACTACAGGACTGGCGCAGGAATCCCGACCAGTGGGGTCAGACACCCAAAAAAGGCAAACGATGACAGAATTCGTAAGCGACGTAAAAACAATCCTGTACAGTGATGCTGATGTGTACCGCGTACTCTCTGATCCCCGCAACCTGGAGAAGGTGAAAAATGAGATCCCTGAAGATCAGATTCGGGACCTTTCTTTTGATGAGGATAGCATCTCCTTTAGTGTAAATCCGATTGGTTCGGTGCGATTCCTGCTGACTGAGCGGGAACCGAACAAGGTGGTGAAACTGAAATCTGAAAAGCTCCCCTTTGATGTCTTCCTTTGGATACAGCTGGTTGCAAAAGGAGAGAAGGATACCAGACTGCGTCTGACACTCCGCGCCGAACTGAATCCCTTTCTCCGGGGCATGGTGGAAAAGCCGATGAAGGAGATGCTGGAGAAGATGTCGGAGGCGTTGTCACGGTTGCCCTACGACCGTATATAGCCGGCGCAATCATTCTCTTGTCGGAGCATTGGCCGCATCTGGGTTTTTATTTCACCTTAATTCAGACCTAACTGACTCTAATCTCGTTCTAATAGATTAGAACGAGATTAGAACCATATTAGAACCATATTAGAACGAGATTAGAACGAGTACCGAACAAATACCGAACAAAGTGAAGCGAAATGTTGAGATGGAATATGGCATTTCCATCTCAACATAACATACATAAGAAACTTTAATTGTCTCTATTTTCGTGTCTCATCCGGATTACTCCCTCTTCGCCTTTTTGCAAGTTGAATGACACAAAACCCTCTTCCATCGGTACCATTTCTCCGTTTATTTCAACTTCAGAAACATATGAGGGTACTTTGAGCGTGAACATATTGGATTGAGTGGCTACGAACCGAATGTTGGTCAGTTTATGATCCTGCCAAACGGCATCTACCGCTGCTCCTCCCCGTACGCGTAACCCACGGAAGCTGCCCTCCGACCAGTTATCAGGCAATGCAGGCAACAGATGGATATACCCGTCGTGACTCTGAATGAGCATCTCCGCAATGCCGGCTGTACCCCCCAGGTTCCCGTCAATTTGAAAGGGTGGGTGTGCACAAAAGAGGTTGGGGTAGGTGCCCGCTTTTGCCCTCATGCTGGCATTTTCCATCGCCGGTTCCAACAGGCTTTTCAGCAATTTGTAGGCCCTGTTGCCATCATGCAAACGGGCCCAGAAGTTGATCTTCCAGGCGCGTGACCAGCCTGTACCCTCATCACCCCTGCGGTTCAGCGTCTTCCTCGCCGCATCGGCCAGCTCCGGTGTGGTAACCGGTGAGATTTGGTTGGAGGGATGCAATGCGTAGAGATGTGACACATGTCGGTGATGGGGATCCTGTTCCTCGTAATCCTCCAGCCATTCCTGTAAATAGCCCGCGGGACTGATCTGCATTGGTGGCAGCTGTGGCAGTGCTTCCCTGATCTGATCAACTGTCTCATTGTTAATTCCAAGGATTTCAGCTGCCGAAATGATATTGGTGAACAGTTCCCGGATGATCTGCACATCCATGGAGGGTCCCATGCATACATAAACCGGTTCACTATTGCCGGGGAGATAAAAGGCGTTTTCGGGTGAGGAGGAGGGAGCAGTTACCAACCACCCATTTTTGGGTTCACGAATCATGCTGCTCAGGAAAAACCGGGCAGCACCTTCAAGGACGGGGTATACTGATTGAAGATAGTCCTGGTCACCGCTGAAAGCATATTGTTCCCAGAGATGCTGGCAGAGCCAGGCCCCGCCGGTGTTGGTGGCTCCCCAGGAGGCATGCTCACCGGGTGCGGTGAATTGCCAGGGATTGCTCATCATATGGGCAACCCATCCCTCCGCACCATAGAAGGTGGATGCAGTGGCTTCTCCCGATTCAACCAGCGATGTGGTGTAACGGGTCAACGGTTTGTGCAGCTCGGCAAGATTGCATACCTCTGCCGGCCAGTAGTTCATCTGCAGGTTGATGTTGAGGTGGTAATCACCGTTCCAGGGAGTCTGCAGTTGATTGGCCCACAATCCCTGCAGGTTGAGCGGCAGGCTGTGCTCACGGGTGCCGCTGATCATCAGGTAGCGCCCATACTGAAAATAGAGGGCGGCGAAGGCAGGATCGTCGTTGTGCTGGAATGCTGACAGACGTTCCGGTGTTGTACTGTTGTTATCTTGTTCACCCAAGTAGAGTTCCACACGATCGAACTTCTCCCGGTACTTTGCAATGTGATTTTCTTTCAGTTTTTTGAAGGAGTTGGAATCTGCTGCTTCAAGCAAGCTGTCAACCATGGTATGATAATCACTTTCCAGTAGATCGGTGGCGGTTGAAATAACCAACAGTACCTCATCGGCACCCTCAACCCTGAGCAACTGTCCCTCCTGCGAAGTGATTCCCCCTTTGTTGATCATCTTCAGGCGGGTGAGGTAACGCACTCCTTCGTCACCGTTGTTGCCGTCGTTCAGTTGTCCTTCCATCCGGAGTCCCTTTTCTTCGAGAGTAATAGTAGCTCTCTCGCGACGACTGAGCTCCAGATCAAAGGTGACCGCCTCTTTCTTGTCCGCCCCAATCCGAATCAGCAGCAGGTCATCGCTGTGCGATGCCAGGTATTCCCGTGTGTAGGTGGTACTTCCCGCGGTGAAGCGTGTGGTAGCTGCCGCATCGTTCAGTGAGAGTTCCCGTTTGTAATCCCGGATGCTGTCCCCTTCCTGGTATTTGTGGGTGATATGTAACTCCCCAACCATTTGGAAGGAGCCGTATGGAGCATCTTTGCCATTGCCGTAAGCTGATCCCTGACCACCACACCTGAAATGTTCATACATCACTTTCTGAGCTTCCAGGTTGTTGCCATCCAGCAGCAGCTGTCTGATCACCGGCAGATATTCAATGGCTTCGGGATTGAGTGCTTCGGGATCCTCGCTGCCGGACCACATGGTGATGTCGTTCAACACAATCATCTCCTGCTCTACTCCCCCGTCAGGCATCATGCCTATGCGTCCATTGCCCAGAGGCAGCGTCTCTTCCCAGCTATTGGCAGGTGTGTCGTAGTGTAATGAAAGCTCCTGTCCGTTTGGTTGGTTGTTGCAACTTGTTGATAACAGCAGTAACGCCATCAGGGAAATCAAAGGAAATTTTTTCATCAGTTCTCAATTAAAAAAGTATCAGTTAGAGGTATGTCTTTTGAGGCGGCACCCATCATCATTTATCTCGTTATAAAAAATCCAGTTCCGCGATTGCCAATGATTTCCCATCTCCTGCAATCCCGGTCGCTTCGATCCGGATATATCGGGTTGTTACCGGTTGTGTCAAGCGATGTGTCCGGGGTGTGGGATCATTGATCAGGTTGCCGAACAGAAATTTCTCCACCGTTTCCCACCGTTCTCCGTCCATACTGACCTGCAGGATTCCCTCTGCCATCATCCCATCACCATGAACGGTTTGCGGGGCATAGACCATTGCATTTAACTGCTGTGTCGATCCCAGGTCAATGGCAATATAGTGGGGTTCGGAATTCTCGTCCGATTGCCAGTAGCTGTGTGGGTCGGCATCGAAAGCAAAATGAGCGGCTTGGCTCTCCTGCTGACTGCTTGCGCTGAGCAATGTCCATTCTTTTTTCACGAGCCCGAACGCTTCCTGATGCACCAGACCCTTCATGTCGTTCGCAAATGAAACCGCTTTCAGTTCGTTTCGTTCAACCCTTACCGGTTGGGTGTATCTGTGGGAGGCTTGGGTAGGTTCACTACCGTCGAGCGTGTAATATATTTCATACCCTTTGCTCAGGTTGACGGCAGCATTCTCTCCATGTTGATTCCAGTTGAAGTCTGACTGGCGGGGTGCGATGGTGACCATGCCTTCTATGTCTCGCGAGAATGTGAGCTGTGGCGGCCGCGTTTGGTAATAATGGGCGGAAACGTGGCTGATGGCCGGGTCAAGACGTGCCGCAGTCACACGGATACGGATCTTCTCCGTGGTGACGTCCGGAAATCGGAGGATCCGCTTGTAACCAATGTTGGTTGCCGTTGCAACCTCCACCCATCTGTCCCCGATCCAGGCATCTACAGCGTGCGCCTCTACCCGTTCACTGTGGGTGGCGATAGCCTCCTGCAGCATCAGGCGGTTGATTGTAACGGGAGCAGGCAGCGTCAGAATCAGTTCACGCGATCCCTCATCCAACAGGAGATATGTATCAGGATCGCAGTCCAGCAACTCTGCAGCTCCTTCGGCACCTTGTAGCAAATCCACTTCATAGGTCTCCCTGATCCGTTTGCCTACAGCTTCCAGTACAGCCACATCTTCAGGGGAGAACATCCCTTCGCGGTTGGGAGGAATGTTGAGCAGGAAAGTAGAGTTTCCACCCACAGAGCGTTCGTAGATATCAAACACATCGTCGGCACTTCGGACCTTCTGATGGGTGTCGTCGCGGTAGAACCATCCTTCACGAATGGAGGTGTTGGTCTCAGCTTGCTGGTAGTGCAGGTATTTACCTTGGTAAAGTATCTTACGGGAGCCGAGATCCGTTTCTGTACGGTCGGGGAAGAGGGAGGAGTTGCCCGGATCATCGGGATAGGTGATCACATTCCACTCGGTGTCACGGGTGGCTCCCCCTTCGTTCCCACACCAGCGGATATCTTCACGCCCGAAAATTACTGCTTTGGGCGCCAGGGTGCGGATCAGCTCCCGCCACGCAGGATAGTTGTAAGTCTGTCCCCCCTTCCTTTTAGGGTGTGCCCCGTCGAACCATACTTCATGAATCTCTCCATATTCGGTCAGGATCTCGAAGAGCTGGTTCAGGAAATATTCGTTGTAGTCATCCACCTCAAAGGTGAAGGTGGTCTTGTTCTTGAACGGTCGTCCCGGCACCTGGCGGGGGATGGTTCGTTTTGTGTATGCACTGAGATTGCCGTAAAGCCCTTCCGGATGTTCAATCTGGTGGAGATCTGCCGGTGAGAGGTAAACCCCGAGCTTCAGGTCATGTTTCTTGCAGGACTCAGACAGCTCCCTGAGAATGTCTCCCTTTCCGTGACGATAACCCGAGGACATGATGCCGTGGTCGGTATAACGACTCTGCCAGAGGACAAAGCCATCATGATGCTTCACGGTGAGGATGACCATTTTCATGCCTGCGGCTTTCATTGCACGGCACCATTGGTCGGTATCCAGGTTCTTCAGGTCGAAGACACCGGGGTCCTCCATACCGCTGCCCCACTCCTTGCGTGTGAAGGTGTTCGGGCCAAAGTGGATGAATGCGATGAACTCGTTCCGGAGTGCTTCCAACTGATTGTCTGATGGAATCACATGCGCGGCTTTTGCAATGATCAGCTCATGGCTGTCCCCTTCATCTATTCTGATGGTTTGTGCTGGTGTGATGGTCTGTTGTGCCGGGAGAAAGAACGACAACAGCATAATTGAAGAACTGAGTAGGAATTTCTTGATCATTGTGGTTGTTGTTTTCGTTAGTGCAATTGAACAATTTGTATCCAATTCTTCATCTTCAGGTTCAATTTTTCAATCGTGATTAAAGTTTACGCGTGATGAACAGCGAAGCTTCTCCGGTAGGCTTTCCTGCCATACCATGCCACTACCAGAAAGCTGATCAGTGGAAGAATGAATGAAGCATTGACCGCCGGGAAGTCAGTGCCGATAATTCCCATGTCGATGATACTGGCCTGCAGGGGAGGTAGCAGTGATCCGCCCAAGATGGCCATGATCAACCCCGCTGCGCCGAACTTGGCATCCTCACCCATTCCTTTCAGCGCAATACCGTAAATGGTGGGGAACATGAGCGACATACAACCGGAGATAGCCACCAGACAGTAAAGACCCCATACATCTCTGAAGAATATCACACCCAGGGAAAGGATGGCTGCTGTGACGGCAAACGTACGCAGCATCTTTCCCGGGTTGAAGAATTTCATCAGATAGGTTGCTACGAAACGGCTCACGATAAAAAGTGACATGGCCACGATGTTGTGCTTCTGCGACAATACTTCGGCTGCCTGTTCATCCATTCCCTGTGCCATGAACACACGGGTGCCGTATTGAATGATAAAGGTCCAGCACATGATCTGAGCCCCCACATAAAAAAACTGGGCAATTACCCCCTCCCGGTAGTTGGGGACGGAGAAGATCCGCCTGATCGTGCTGCCGAAATAAAATGTCTTCTCCTTGTCTCCGTTCACCGGCATGCGGGTGAAGAAAATGATCAGGAAAATGAGGACCACTACCAGCCCGATGGCCAGGTATGGTGTGATGAGGATGGAGAGGTCGGATTGACTGAGAAGTATGAATTCATCCTCCGGAAGTGCTGCCCGTTCGGTTGAGCTCATCGGGTTGAGACGTGCCTGAATGAACTGCATGGCTACGAACATACCCATCAGCGATCCGAGGGGGTTGAACGACTGTGCCAGGTTGAGCCTGCGCGTGGCATTCTCCTCCGGACCCATGGTGAGGATATAGGGGTTGGCGCTGGTTTCCAGAAACGACAATCCACAGGTCAACACAAAGTAGGCGAACAGAAACGGCCAATAACTACCCATCATTTTCGCCGGGAAGAAGAGAAATGCACCGATGGCATAGAGTGCCAGCCCCATCAGGATACCCGATTTGTAGGAGAATTTCTTGATGAAGATTGCAGCCGGAAAGGCCATCGCAAAATAGCCTCCGTAGAAAGCCACTTGTACCAGTGCTCCTTGGGTAACATTCATCCGGAAAATCTTAGAGAATGCTTTCACCATCGGGTTGGTGATGTCGTTGGCAAATCCCCATAGGGCAAAACAGGATGTGATGATGATGAAAGGAATCAGGTAGTTGACACCGTTGTGTCGCAGCAAGGGTAGTATTGTTTTATTCATGATTCTGTTTTTTATTTGACCACCCCTTTTTTCAGGATGATATTAGCGTACAAAGCCTCTTCGCCCGTGGCAATTACTGCATAGGCTTCTCTGGCTCTCTGGTAAAAAGGAAACCGATCGAGGTAGCCAATCCTGCAGGGTTCACCGGAACATTGCAGGAGGTTTAAATAGTCCTCCCAGATTACCGGTTTATAATTGTCACCAGGAACCACATTCATCAGAAAAAGCTGATGTTCACTATAACTGTCAAGTGGAAACAGCTCCAACAGTGCTTCCAGGATCTCCGTGCCGGAGAGACCGTCGGCCCTGATCACATTGGAGGAACAGGTGTGAGAGGGGAAATTTGCGTCGGCAATTACAATCTCATCGCCATGGCCCATCTCCATCAATGTTTTTACCAGCAACGGTGACAGAATCTTTGGTATTTTTTTCAGCATAACAATCCCGTGTTTGTGGTTTTTATTGATAGATGGGTCCGAAACTATTGCAAGCACGGTAATCAGCCCCCTCTTTCTCCATGCCGAAAGCGTTCCACACGGAGGGCCTGAAGATATCATCATCAACAATGTTATGCATGCATACCGGGATGCGCAGCATCGATGCCAGCGTAATCAAATCTTTACCGATATGGCCGTAGCTGATGGCACCATGATTGGCTCCCCAGTTATTCATCACCGAATAGACATCCCGGAAGGCGGGCTTGTCGGTGAGGCGCGGCACGAACCAGGTGGTGGGCCAGGTCTTGTCGGTACGCTCATTCAGAATCTTGTGCACCTCAGCTTCAATCTCCACGGTTCACCCTTCAGCGATCTGTAACACGGGTCCCACCCCTTTCACCAGATTCACTCTCGACATGGTCACCGGCATACCTCCTTCCGACAGGAAATTGGAGGAGTAACCGCCACCACGGAAATAATCACGGTTGGCAGGATACCAGGTGGTAGCCGCAAGGCACTCATCTGTTTCCTGCGGGGTGATCTCCCAGTGTGGTTTCAGCGCCGGCTTCCCGTTGAGGCGTTGTCTGCCGGTACCATCGAGGGTGGTGGAGCCTGAGTTGATCAGGTGAATGATGCCGTTTGCAGCCCTCCCGGTGAGCTCTTTGCCGGTTACTCTTTTAACCGCTTCGGGACTCCAGTAAGTGCGTACATCCGAGAAGAGTTGCGCCGTGTTGGTGAGGAGGTGTCCAAAAAGCATCGTCACTCCGTTGAGTGCATCATTCTCGGTGGCCACGACAAATGCTTCGCGGATTCCGTTCCAGTCGAATGAGCTGTTAAGAATCGCTTCTGAGAAATCTCCATTTGGACGGAAATCGGTCCACTGTCGTTGACCCTGAAAACCGGCGGCGATGGCGTTGTGTCCGATAGCTTCCTCCTTGAACCCCATCTCCCGCAGTTTCGGATTGCCGGTCATCAGGTCGCGTATGATCAGGGTCATCTTCACCACAAACTCCCAGTCGGCATCCATCACCTCGCGCGATCTCTTTTTTGCTTCACTGTTAAAGTCCTCGCCCTCATTGGGCTTGCACTTTTCTTCCGTCCAGGCCATTGCCCTCTCAAATTCAGCCCGGTCGTAGATGCCTTCTTCCATGCGACGCAATATCTCGGTGGAGTCAACGGACTCGTTGCGCATGCCCAGGTACTCCTGAAAGAAGTCGGGATTAACCATCGATCCGGCGATACCCATGGAGACACTGCCGATGGAGAGGTAGGAGCGGCCGCGCATGGTTGCAACCGCTTGTGCCGCACGGGCAAAGCGGAGCAGCTTTTCCTGTACATCGTCTGGAATGCTGTTGTCACTGATGTCCTGGATGTCACGCCCGTAGATGCCAAAAGCGGGTAACCCTTTCTGCGCGTGTGCAGCCAACACCGCAGCAAGGTATACTGCACCGGGTCGCTCGGTACCGTTGAAACCCCATACTGCTTTCGGATAATGCGGGTTCATGTCCATTGTCTCAGTCCCGTAACACCAACAGGAGGTGACTGTGATGGTTGCACCTACACCTGCGCGTTCAAACTTTTCTGCACAGGCGGCGCTCTCACCCACACGTCCGATGGTGCCATCTGCAATTACACACTCTACGGGGCTGCCGTCACCATTCTTCAGGTGGCTGCTTATGAGATCTGATACCGCCCTGGCCAGGTTCATCGTTTTATCTTCAAGGCTCTCCCTGACACCTCCCTGTCGGCCGTCAATTACCGGTCGAATTCCGATTTTTGGATAGTTATGCATAAAGAATATATATTTATAATTGTTTCTGTTAATAAGAATTTCGTTCTGTAATGGTCGTTGGTAAATATGTCTGAATTGGTTCTCCCGAAGTCACAAATGCAGCTGCCAGTTCTCCCATGCGACGAAAGTCAATGCTGATGCTGGAGATACCGACATCTATCACTTCATAAAAAGGATTTTCATTGTACGCCAGCAACCCATAATCATATTTCATCCGGAGCTTTTCTTTGCGTCCCTGCCTGATGATGTTCACGATGTCCTCCTGTTTGATCACCAGATAGAAGGAACTGGTGCTGATGGTACTCTCTTCATTCACCTCATCCAGGATCTCAAAGTCGAAATCATTGTCGATACAAAACTTACTGAAGTACTCTTTGCTACTGGCGGGATGTTTGTGACTCTTGTTAAATACAAAATATAGTTTTCGGTAGTTTCGAAGACGATCCTTAATACTTTCCAGCGCTTGGTAAAGTGCTTCGTCGAAATCCTGACAGAGATAGGAGAAATCATCTTTGGCAAATTTCCCAAAATCGAGCAGAAGTAATCTCTTCTTGTCGAGTTTTCCCAATGAATCCGCAAAATTCTCATTGTGGTAGTTCATGACAATGTAATGGTTGTACATGCCTGCTGCATCGTCGATGATCTGATTGAAGAGCTGTTCGTTGTATTGGTGAAACCAGAGATCGATTTGGTAGTTGTCCGGAAGATTATTGCGAAGTGTGTTATAAAGTACCTCCTTGAATGGAGAATATTCATCCAGAAGCAAAAGGATGTTCCTGTTGACAGACGAGACATAATAGTTTTTACCATGTACTGATTCTATAATCCCCCTATTTTTTAAATCAGAAAATGCCTTGAAAACTGTGTCGCGTGAAATGTGAAAATCTTTGCTCAACTGGTTGATGGAGGGAAGCCTATCTCCATAATTCAATTCACTGGAAGCGATTAAATTTTGGATATAATCTACTAGCTGTTGTACTTTCGAGTTTCTGTTGGTAAATTGCAGGTTCATCTTATTCCGGTTTATAGTACTGTGCTGTACTGTGCTAACCGACTGTAAAAATAGAATCAAACTTGCAACAAAAAAAATGATCCGATATGTTGTGCAACACATCAGATGAAATCTTATTGATGTGGGGGTGGCTATTGCAACGCTCCAAATAGCAACCGACCGGACGCTTCACAGTGTCCGGCCGGTTTTTGGAAAATCAAAAAGTCATATAAGAAATAGAACTATTGTCTTGTGGTTTTTTTATATTTAATAGTATTCATCTGATGAGATTACGGGTATCGGGATCTCGGTGCGTGTGTTGACCGAAGCCTCGTTGTACCTGTAAATCACATCATATGTGACATCTTTATCCCATTCTTTTACTTTCACGGACAACATAACCGAATCTGCAGTACTGCTTCTCAGTGGTTTCAGGTCGAAGCAGACAAACCCTTCGAAAAGTTTTGTCCGATCGCTCTGGTAAGCGTTGTGACGGAATTCCAGATTGATAGGGTCATCCGATGATACTGCCGAGGCATTGTTTTTTACAAGGTTGATGGCATGAGGTTTCACCCCACCATAATTGAACATGAAAGAGACGTTAAGATAATCACCCCCTACCCATACCGCATTTGACTTCACCGGGTCATTGCCGATGCTGTCAGCATTCTCAGCGTTCAGTTCAATTACATCTTTGGTAAGAATGTTCCATATGTCATTCACCTTGATGTAATGATCGTAACCGCTTTGTGCATCAGAGAGGATGGTGTAGTTCAGAAATACTCTCTGGTTGAAGGTGGGATTGTAGGGTACTGCACTGGCGGCAGGCCAAAGCCTTTTGCCATTGTCCAACAACAATGAGTATGCATCTTCTCCTTCAGGGCTCACGGTTGCTATGTCGATTCCGAAACTTCCAAGTGAATGAGAATTGTCGTCACATGAAACCATTGCCAGTAAGATACCGGCCGACACTAAAGCAAATGTCAAAAGCGTTTTCCTCATATGAAATCACACGATGATTACTAATTGGAAGATGAATGAATTGCAAAAAACGTTGCACCGGAAAGAGAGAAAAAAGAGCAATTAACAAAGATTAACATAAGCCTCCGGGGTCGTAATCCTACAACCACAGACAGCCGAAGATTAACCGTTCGGGTAAAGTTTGCGAATCAGGTCCTGACGGTTCATCTTTTTAAGGGCGCGGATGATCTGTTGCTTATTACGCCGGTCATGCCAAAAGAAGAACTGTCGTTGTCCATTTTTCTCTTCCTTTGAAATGGCGGTGTAGACCGGTTTGAGAGTGTAGGGATGAAAGCCGGTATAGTAGATCTCTGTGGCAAGGGTCATGGGTGAGGGGGTGAAATCCTGAACCTGTTCCAGCTTAAAATTCAGGTCCTTTGTGATTGCGGCAAGTTCGGCCATGTCTTCTTCACTGCACCCCGGATGGGAGGATATGAAATAGGGAATCAGTTGTTGGTTGAGTCCCTCTTTGCGATTCAGCTCGTCAAAGATTGCCTTGAACCGGTGGAAGAGCTTAAAGGAAGGCTTCCGCATCAGCGACAATGTTGCATCTGATGTGTGCTCGGGTGCTACTTTCAATCTCCCCGACACATGACGGGTGATCACCTCCCGCAGGTAGCTTTGTGCGGAGTCGCGATCTGTGGTATCAACTCCTTCTTGCAGCAACATGTCGTAACGGATTCCACTGCCGATAAACGATTTTTTTATACCGGGGATGGCGTCGACCGACCGGTAGATGTCGAGCAGGGGTGCGTGGTTGGTGTTGAGGTTGAAGCATACCTTCGGGAAAATACAGGAGGGGCGTTTGCATTTCTCGCAGATGGAGAGATCCTTCCCTTGCATCCGGTACATATTGGCCGAGGGTCCTCCCAAGTCACTGATGTATCCCTTGAATCCCGGCATCCGGGTAATCCTTTTCACCTCTTCGAGTACCGATGTTTTTGATCTGGATGCGATAAATTTGCCCTGATGGGCAGAGATGGTGCAGAAAGCACAGCCGCCGAAACAGCCTCGATGCAGGTTGACCGAGAACTTGATCATCTCGTAGGCCGGGATCTGTTTTTCGCGATACTTGGGATGGGGCAGGCGGGTATAGGGGAGGTCGTAGGAGGCATCGATCTCCGCTTCGCTCATCGGCGGAAAGGGTGGGTTCACCACGAGCATCTCTCCCTTCACCTCTTGAAGGATGCGGGCCGCATGTAAACGGTTCGACTGCTCCTCTACCACCCTAAAGTTGCGAGCCTGGTTGATTTTCTCCTGAAGGCATTCCTCGTGGGAGAAGAGCGTCACCTCCTCCTCGAAGGGGTTTGGGGGTATGTTTGTACTTGAACAGAGGAAAGCTGTCTGGGGTATCTCCCTTATTTCATTCATGCTCTTTCCGCTTTTCAGCTCAGCGATCAATTGGCGCAGTGGTTGTTCCCCCATTCCGTAGATCAGCAAATCGGCACCCGTCTCTGCCAGGATTGTTTTGTGCAGGGAGTCATCCCAGTAATCGTAGTGCGTTACCCTTCTCAACGAGGCTTCAACACCGCCCAGCACGACAGGTACTTCTGGAAAGAGTTTTTTCAGGATACGGGTGTAGACCGTTACTGCCCGGTCGGGACGCATGTCGGAGCGTCCGTCGGGGGTGTAGGCGTCGTTCGATCGGAGCCGCTTGTTGGCGGTGTAGTGGTTGATCATCGAGTCCATCACGCCGGCGGTCACGGCAAAGAAGAGACGAGGTTTGCCCAGTTTTTTGAAGTCGCGCAGGTCATCCCGCCAGTTTGGCTGAGGTACGATGACCACCCGCAACCCCTCGCTCTCCAGCAGCCGTCCAATCACAGCGGTGCCGAAGGAGGGATGATCCACGTAAGCATCCCCCGAGAAGAGGATCACGTCAGCTTCCTCCCACCCGCGGAGCAGCATCTCTTTTTTGGTGGTGGGCAGCCAGTCGGTTAGTTGCAGGGTTTTCTCCTCTTTCATCTCTTTTCGTGATGTTTCTCTTTTTTTGTCAACTCGTCGGCGATTACCTCTGCCCGGGCTACCGCCAGGTGAATGTTGGCACAGATATTTTCCTCTCCTACCATAGCGGGTATTTTTGACATGTTGAGGCTTGCGCGCAGGGGTTCGCTAACCCCTGAGAGGATTACCTGTATCTTCTCCTTGCGGGAGTTGCGGCAGAGGTTCTCGAGGTTGTTCAACCCGGTGGAATCGATAAAGGGTACCTTGCGCATGCGGATGATGCGTATGCGATGATGGCTTCCAGTTTCGCGCATCAATTCATCGAATTTGTTGGCTACACCGAAAAAGAAGGGGCCATCAATCTCGTACACTTCTGTGTTGTGAGGCAGGTAAAGCACCTCCTCCTCCCGATCGGCAGCGTGTGATTCCATTTCTCTGGTGATGTCAATCTTTCCGGTGGTATGGCTTATCTGTGTACTTTCATTGCTCCGTTTCAGGAAGGCGAAAACCGCCAGCAACAAACCCACTTCTATGGCGATGGTGAGGTCGAAGATGACTGTCAAAAGGAAGGTGGTGAGCAGGATGGCCAGGGTCGATCGTGACTGTTTCAGGAGTGAGCGGAAGGTGCGCCACTCACTCATGTTATAAGCCACCACCACAAGCACTCCGGCCAGGCAGGCCATCGGGATATGTTTTGTCAGATCGCCCAGGAAGAGCACGATCAGCAACAATACAATGGCATGAATGATCCCTGCCACCGGGGTGCGTCCCCCGTTGTTGATGTTGGTCATGGTACGGGCAATGGCACCCGTGGCGGGGATTCCCCCGAAAAAGGGGGCGATAATATTGGCAGCACCCTGGGCTACCAGCTCCATGTTTGAGTTATGCTTTTTTCCTGTCACCCCATCGGCCACCGTGGCCGAGAGAAGCGACTCGATGGCTCCCAGTATGGCGATGGTGAAGGCTGCAGGGAAGAGCATCCGGACAGTCTCGAGGTTTAGGCTTATCTGCTCCACAGCGGGCAGTTGCTTGTTGATCACGAACCGGTCGCCGATGGTTTCTATATTGATGCCGCCGTAATGCTTCATCAACCAGGCAGCCACTGTGATCACTACAATGGCGATGAGTGATCCTGGTATCTTCTTCGATAACTTTGGAGTGAACATGATTATGGCAATACTGGCCAGACCGAGCAACAATGTCCAGCCATCCACCGTGTCGAAATGCTGGAAGTAGATCACCCACTTTTCCAGAAAGCCTGAGGGTAACTTAGGAGTGGTAAGACCGAAGAGATCCTTGATCTGTGTGGAAAAGATGGTGAGGGCGATCCCACTGGTGAATCCCACCACGATGGGATAGGGGATGAATTTGATTACGCTGCCCAGCTTCAGGAAACCCATCATCAGAAGCATTGCACCGGCCAGCACTGTCGCGATGGCCAGCCCCTGTACACCGTACTGCTCCACGATGCCGTATACGATCACGATAAAGGCACCGGTGGGCCCCCCTATCTGGACACTGCTGCCCCCCAGGAAGGAGATGATGAAACCGGCGATGATGGCTGTGTAGATCCCTTTTTCAGGAGTTACTCCTGAAGCTATGCCAAAGGCGATTGCCAGAGGCAATGCCACCACACCCACAATGAGACCGGACATTAAATCGGCCATGAACTTCTCCCTGTTGTAGGTTCTCAGGGTTTGAAAAAGCACCGGTTGGAAATCAGTCAGAAAATTGAAACGCATAACCTAATCATTAATCGCTGCAAAGATAGGCAATTTTATTTTGCATTTGCTTTCAAGAGGGCTGATTTTCAGAAAAGAGAGGGAGTAAACCGGAGAAGGAGAGGAGATTGCTGCCGCTTAAATGTTTCCCTGTTCCACCATGACGCAGACCCGCTCGGTCACACGGTCCTCCCCATAAGGGTTGTAACGGGTCTTGAGGCTGTTGCCGAACAGGCCGGCAAAGACATTGTAGGTCCATGCTTTGAAGCTACCCATAAAGGCATCGATGATGTGGTAGGAGGAGGAGTTGGTCTCCCGGTCTACCAGCTTCATTAGCAGCTGCCCCTGCGAGCGGGTCAGCTTCTTCATCTTAGGCGTATATTGATCCATCAGATATTTCTCCATCTGGTTGAGGTGATGCTGTCGGGTCTTTTCGTCGGGGAGTGTCTCCATGTATTCATAGGTCTCGGTGATGATGCCTGCAATTTGCTTGGCATAAGGGAGTGTTTTCTTGACATCACGTACCAGCTTGGTGTAAGCAATCTTATCCTTGTTACTGCGGAAGCGGATCGGAGAGTATTTCACGAAATCGGTCAGCCACATGCAGGCCACCGTGTCTCCTTCAATGACCACTGCCGGGTAGACGTTCGGCATCAGGAAGATGGTAGAGACGGGGCCGTTATTCTCCGGGTTGATGTTAGCAGCATAATAATCCTGGCCGATACTGTTTAAAGGCATCAGCTGAACAACAAGACCGATGAGTATGGAGTAGCGAGCATTCATTTCATCACAAAGATATATGCATTGTTTTATTTCGTCGCTTCAAATCACGTTAAGTGTCGTTAATTAAGATCCCTGTTTTTAGATTGTTAAGAAACCTGTCGTGACGTAAAAATGAAATGAACAATGCAGATTATCATAAAAAGTAAGAGTTTTGCGTTCATGTTTCAGAAAAAAACGTATATTTGAGAACACCAACACATAAGGATATGACATATCATCATCTGGGAGAAGTCGTTCACCGGCAAGCCCTTAAATACAAGCATAAAACTGCGTTAAAATATCAGGATCCCGAGGGGAAGTGGGTAGACATGTCTTGGAGAATGTTCTCCTCTACCATTAAAAAAGCAGCTCAGGCGATGGCTGAGATGGGGGTCAATCCTGGTGATAACCTGGGTGTCTATTCCCAGAACATGGAGAAGTACCTGATAACCGATTATGCTGCATACGCCAACAGGGCGGTGATGGTGCCCATGTATGCCACCGCTTCACCTGCACAGGTGAGTTATATCGTCCGGGATGCAGCCATCCGCATCCTCTTCGTGGGGGAGCAATTTCAATACAACAACGCATGGAAGGTACAGCAGGAGAACAACCGCCTGGAGCAGTTGGTTATCTTCGACCGGAAGGTGGTAAAGAAAGCAGAAGACACCACGTCGGTTTATTTTGATGATTTCATCGCCACGGGTGATAACTCTGAGACCATCGCACTGGTCAACGCACGTCTCAAACAGCTCAGAGATAATGATATGGCAACCATCATCTACACCTCGGGCACCACGGGTGAACCCAAGGGGGTGATGCTCACCCATGCCAACTACATGAAGGCTATGGTGATCCACGACCAGCGCATCACCGGTATGTCGGACAAGGATCTCTCAATGTGCTTTCTTCCGCTGACACACATTTTTGAGAAGGCGTGGACCTATTACTGTCTGCACATGGGGACGGCTGTAGCCATCAATCGTGATCCCAATGAGATACGCAAGAACCTGAAAGTAGTGCGCCCCACCCTGATGAGCAACGTCCCCCGTTTCTGGGAGAAGGTGTATGACGGGGTGCAGGAGACCATCAACAATGCATCGGGAGTGCTCAAGTGGCTCTTCCAGGATGCAGTCACCACAGGACGCCGTCACAATCTGGAGTACCGCAACGAGGGTAAGCGTCCCCCGCTGGCAAACCGACTGAAGTTTTTCTTCTATCGCTACACCATTTTTTACCTGATCAAGCGGGTGGTAGGCATCGACCGCGGTAATTTCTTCCCGGTTGCGGGTGCCCCTCTCTCAGATAACATCAATCGATTCATGCAGTCGATCGATGTGCACCTGATCTACGGATATGGCCTCTCCGAGACCACCGCGACCGTGAGCTGTTTCCCGGCAAAGGGTTTCCGGATTGGCACAGTGGGCAAGGTGATGCCTGACATCGAGGTGAAAATCGGTGAGAACAGCGAGATACTGGTGAAGGGAGGGACGGTGATGAAGGGATATTACAACAAGCCGGAAGCCACGGCGGAAGTATTCACCGAAGATGGTTTCTTCAGGACCGGTGATGCAGGGTTGTTGACAGAAAACAACGAGATCATCCTCACTGAGCGGATCAAGGATCTTTACAAGACCTCCAACGGGAAGTACATCGCTCCGCAGATGATCGAAACAAGAGTCAGCGAAGACAAGTATATTGATCAGGTGGCGGTTATCGGTGATGAGCGCAAGTTCGTAAGTGCACTGGTAGTACCCAACTTTGAGGCGCTGAAGATTTATGCCGGTGATCGGCAGATCCCCTACGGTTCTGTAGAGGAGCTGGTGCAAAATGAGGAAATCATCGATTTTGTCTTCGGACAGTTAGAGTTGCTTCAGTCGCAATTCACCTCCTACGAGAAGATCAAACGTATCACGCTTCTCTCTCAGCCTTTCAGCATGGAACAGGGTGAGCTGACCAACACCCTTAAACTGCGTCGCAAGGTGATCCTTGAGCACTATCAGGATCTCATAGAAAAGATGTATGCTGATTAAAGTTGTTGGCTGCATACCAAATCCATGAACCTTTTTCGTGATCCAAAAGCCTTCGGCTGAATGGCTCTACTTCAGAACTTATTTGCTATCTTTGCACCGTTTTTTAAAATGGCTAGGAATGGACTACAATTTCGGAGAAATAGAAAAACGGTGGCAGCAATATTGGGCTGACCATAAGACCTACAAGGTGACGGAAGATGGCACAAAACCCAAGTTCTATGTGCTCGACATGTTTCCCTATCCGTCGGGAGCCGGACTGCATGTGGGGCATCCGCTGGGTTACATCGCATCCGATATCTTTTCCCGATTCAAACGTTTGCAGGGCTTCAACGTGCTGCACCCCATGGGCTACGACGCCTATGGACTTCCTGCCGAACAGTATGCCATCCAGACGGGACAGCATCCCGCAGTCACTACCGAGCAAAACATTGCCCGTTACCGTGAACAGCTCGACAAGATTGGCTTTTCCTACGACTGGGACCGGGAGGTTCGTACCTGCGATCCCGACTACTACAAGTGGACCCAGTGGGCTTTCATACGTATGTTCCACTCCTACTACTGCAATCAGGCCAACCAGGCACGACCCATTGCCGAGTTGGAGCAGGTTTTTTCACAGCAGGGTAGCGAGGGGCTTGACCTGGCCTGCAGTGAACCGATGAACTTCACCGCGGCAGAGTGGAATGCCATGAGTGAAAAGGAACAGCAACAGATATTGATGAACTACCGCATCGCCTACCTGGGCGACACCATGGTTAACTGGTGCCCCCAGCTGGGCACGGTGCTGGCCAATGATGAGGTGAGCGAAGGTCTCTCCATCCGCGGGGGATATCCCGTAGAACAGAAGAAGATGAGGCAGTGGTGCCTGCGGGTGTCTGCTTACGCTCCCCGTCTGCTGGAGGGACTGGAAAAGGTGGCGTGGAGTGACTCTCTCAAGGAGACGCAACGCAACTGGATTGGCCGCAGCGAGGGTGCCGTAATGCATTTCAGCACCACCAGCGGTGTCACCTTCGACATCTTCACCACCCGTGCCGACACCATCTTTGGCGTCACCTTCATGGTGCTGGCTCCCGAGAGTGAGCTGGTGGAACAACTGACCACCCCGGAGCAGCGTGATGCCGTTAAGAAATATATTGAGAAAACAGGAAAGAAAACCGAGCGGGAACGTATTGCCGACCGGTCGGTGAGCGGTGTCTTCTCAGGTGCCTACGCGGCCCACCCCTTCACGGGTGAACCCCTGCCCATCTGGATCTCAGACTATGTGCTGGCCGGCTACGGTACCGGAGCCATTATGGCAGTGCCGGCACACGATAGCCGTGACTACACCTTTGCCAAACATTTCAACCTGCCCATCGTACCGCTCATTGAGGGGTGTGATGTTTCTGAAGAGAGTTTCGATGCGAAGGAGGGGGTGATGATCAACTCCGACTTCCTCAACGGGCTGACCGTGAAGGAGGCAATCCCAGCGGCTATTGATGCAGTGGAACAGCGGGGCCTCGGATACCGCAAGGTTAACTACCGACTGCGTGATGCCATCTTCTCCCGCCAACGCTATTGGGGAGAGCCGTTCCCCATTTACTACAAAGAGGGGATGCCTTACACGCTGCCAGAGGAGCAGCTGCCGCTGGAGCTTCCCGAGGTGGACAAGTTCCTGCCCACCGAAACAGGTGAACCACCCCTGGGACGGGCAAAGAACTGGCATACCAGCGAGGGATTCCCCCTGGAGATGAACACCATGCCCGGCTTCGCCGGTTCATCGGCCTACTATCTCCGCTACATGGATCCCCACAACGAAGATGCGCTGGTGTCAGAACAGGCCAACAACTACTGGCGTAACGTGGATCTTTACATAGGAGGTACGGAGCACGCTACCGGCCATCTAGTATACAGCCGTTTCTGGAACAAGTTCCTTTTCGATATCGGTGCAACCTGTGAGGAAGAACCCTTCAGGAAACTGGTCAACCAGGGGATGATTCAGGGACGCAGCAACTTTGTCTATCGCATCAAGGGTAGCAACCGCTTCGTGTCACTCAACCTGAAAGATGATTATGAGGTGACCCCGATTCATGTGGATGTGAACATGGTGCACAACGACATCCTCGACCTTGAGGCGTTCCGTAACTGGAATCCCGAGTACAAAAATGCCGAGTTCATCCTCGAGGATGGGAAGTACATCTGTGGCTGGGCCGTGGAGAAGATGTCGAAATCGATGTTCAACGTGGTGAACCCGGATGACATCGTTTCCCGTTATGGTGCCGACACGCTGCGACTCTACGAGATGTTCCTCGGACCGCTTGAGCAGTCCAAGCCATGGGATACCAACGGGATCGACGGCGTGCATCGTTTCCTCCGCAAGGTGTGGAACCTTTTTTACCAGGGAGAGCTCTTTGCAGTAACCGATGAGGAGCCGTCGCGCGATGCGCTCAAGGCACTGCACAAGCTGATCAAAAAAGTGACCTCCGACATCGAACAGTTCTCCTTTAACACCTCCGTCTCCGCTTTCATGATCTGCGCCAACGAACTGACAGCTTTGAAATGCCGCAACCGCAGTGTGCTGAGCGATCTGGTGGTCTGTCTGGCCCCCTTCGCGCCGCATGTTGCGGAAGAGCTGTGGCATGCACTGGGCAACCAGAATTCGGTCTGTGACGCCGTATGGCCAAAATGGAACGAGGAGTACCTGAAAGAGGATACCTTCTCTTATGCCATCTCCTTCAACGGCAAGTCGCGCTTCGTGATCGAGTTCGCGGCCGATGCCTCCCGTGAGGAGATCGAACAGGCGGTATTGGCTCATCCCGGCTCACAGAAGTGGCTGGAAGGGAAAACGCCGAAGAAGGTGATTATCGTCCCCCGGAAGATTGTCAATGTGGTGATCTGAGCATCACCCTCCATCGTTAACAAGATCACACACTAATAGATTTCCTCATGGCCAAAGAGGTTCGTTATCTCAAATCATTCTACTGGAAGGATTACCTTGTGATCACGGTAGGACTGATGCTGTTTGCCATTGGTTTCACCGGTTTCATCATGCCCAACGAGATTGTCGTGGGCGGCCTCGGCGGTGTGGGACTCCTTATGAAGTACGCTTTCGGGCTGCCGGTCTTCATGACCTTTCTTGTGGGGAACGGCCTCATGATGGTGGTGGCCTGGTTCGTGCTGGGCAAAGGGTATGTCTTCAAAGCACTCTATGGAGTGGTGGGGGTGACCCTGCTGATGGCTGTGGCTGAAAATCTGATCACCGAGGCGATTATCCATACCGACCCACTGATTGCCAGCATTATCGGTGCTGTTTTCAGTGGCACAGGCCTTGGGCTGGTCTATACACGCAATGCCAGCACCGGAGGAACCGACATCCTGGGCGCCATCATCACCAAGTATCGCTACATCAGTATGGGACGTGGCTTACTGTACATCGACCTGATCATCGTGGGCAGTTCCTACCTGCTGTTCCAGAGCTTTGAGAAGATCATTTACGGACTGATCGTTGTCTCGGTGATGTATTACACCGTGGACCTGGTGATCAACGGTGCCCGTCAGTCGGTGCAGTTCATCATCTTCTCTACCCGCTACAATGAGATCGCCTCACACGTCAACTCCGAACTGAACCGCGGCTGTACCGTGCTGGAAGGAACTGGTTGGTATTCCCAGCAACCGCAGAAGGTGCTGATCATCCTGGCGCGCAAGACCGAATCGACCTCCATCTTCCGACTGGTAAAACGAATCGATGAGAATGCCTTTATCTCACAAAGCAATGTGGTGGGTGTCTATGGCAAAGGATTCGATCAGATGAAGTAAACCGATCCCTCGACAGGGAAGAGACAGGGAGTTTCATGGGCTTTGGGAAGCTCTAGCCTTATTGCACCCTTATTGCACCCTTATATCCACTCCGATATTTATGGGAGTGGATATAAAGATGGAATAAGGTTAGAATAAAAGAATAGCTTCCCAGAATATTGGGAAAAGTTCACTTTTTTGGAGTAACGTTCTTTCAGGATGACGCCCATTCTACAAAAAAGAGAGGCTGACTCTATTTGAGACAGCCTCTGATCTGATTTTTTTAAGGTGGAGCTTCTTTAACCCAACGAGATGAAGATCTCTTTTTCCACCTCTTCCATCGCCACTTTGCCTTCTCTGGCTAACCATCCGAGGGCAGCGTAGAGATCCTTGTCGGTCAGCTTGGCTGCCTTCTTAACCTCTTTCACATTCTGGCGGCCGTTTTCATCAAGTATTGTCCATACTTTACCGGCGTTGATACCAATTTTCTCAATCATAACTTTGCTGTTTATTTTGAATAACCTAAAATTTGAATGTTGCAAAGATAATGCTAATTTTTCAAAAAACAATTTTTCTGGTGAAGTTGCCTTGGGATAAGCGGTTGTAAGTTATCTCCTTATTGCTTCTTTAATCGTAGAAGGTCCTCCAGGATCGTTGCCGACTGCAGGATGAGCGACTGGCTTCCGTCGTTGCGTATCACATAATCCGACCGCTCCAATTTCTCCTCCTCCGGCATCTGGTGCTTCATGCGCTCCTTTACAGCTTCCCTGGTGGTGTGATCACGTTGGGCAACCCTGGCCAGGCGGATTGTTTCAGGAGCAAGGACGGTAATCACCTTGTCGAGATAACGCATAAAACCGGCTTCGAAGAGAAGAGCTGCCTCAATCATCACGACCGGATGATTCTGGTGGCGGAGGCACCAATCCATGAAGTGTTGGGCCAGCACAGGATGAACGATGGCGTTTACCGCCTCCACCTTTTGCCTGTCGCCAAACATGAGGGTCGCCAACAGTTTGCGATTGAGTGAACCTCCTGCATAGAGATCCTTTCCGAAAAGGGCGGTGAGCTCTTTGCGGATGACCGGTGAGGTATCGTTCAGCTGTTTGGCTTCACTGTCGGCGTCAAATACCGGGATGCCTTGCAGACGGAACAACTCACTGACCACCGATTTGCCACTTCCGATGCCGCCGGTAATGCCAACAGAGATCATCGATTTGGTTTGTTTTCAAAGAGAAATTCTACACTGGAGGGTGATATGCGGACATTCTGTGCCGCCTCCGGGCGCTTGCTCAATTGCAGCTCCACCCTGCCGTCTTCGTTCCGGTGGAAGTTGCGGTAATTGAGCCTGATCTGAAAATCTTCGGGTGCAATCTTGCGGTATTCCTCCAGGGTGACAGAAAAGGAGACGGTGGCTCGTGAAGGAAAAAACTTCACATCCAGGCTGCCGGGCAGACCCGTTGCGGTGATCGGTACCTCGAAGGTTTGTTCCGTGTACTCCTCAATCGGGATGAAGATTTCCACCTGATCTGGAACGAACTTGATCCCTTCCACGCTGTTGATGGGGATCGGTAGTTGTGAGGTGGCTTTCACGTTCTTGAAGATCGTGTACTCAGTGGCGGCATGCTCCAGCTTACCAAGCGATTCGCGTGATCCGTAGGCCGTGACCTTTTCAGGCAGGAAGGTGACACTATCGGCCACGAGGTTGGCCCTGCTGGTGGTAATCTCACCGTCGAAAACAACCTTGAGCTCTTTGCTTTGTAGCTTCGAGGTGGATAGGTTGATGATCATCGGATAATAACCCCTGATGTTGGTGCTGGAAAAGAGGCGAGAGCGTATCAACTGCCTGTACTGGTCGCCCTGCAGCGTGTTATTACCCTCCTCCGTGAGCTCTGCCACGTTGATCTCGAGCGAGTCTTTCTTGCTCAGGTCGAGGCGGAAGATGGCGGCACCGTTGTCGGTAATACTCACCTCCACATAGTCGGGCAGGGGATTGTCGAACACCACATCTTGCGGGATGTTGTGGTATTTCAGTGGAATGCGATAGGTGCCCTCCACATTCTCTTTTTGGAAGAAGAGCATCAACCAGAAGATGAAAGCCAGCAGGAGGAAAAGCAGAAAAAAAAGCATATTCTTCCACGGGAATGTGGAAAAAAAGGCTGCCGCTTTGGGTTTCCATTTTCCAATGATGGCTTTCACCTCCATGAGCGGATGTTTAAGGAGTCGTCACATCTGATGAGGAAGCAAAGACAGAAGCTTTCTCAAACTTAATCTTCACGCCGTCGGCAACCTCTACGAGGAACCAAGTCTCGCCCACCTCCTTGATTCTTCCGTGGATACCACCCGAGGTGACCACCTTGTCGCCCACTTTCATCGCAGCGCGACTTTTTTGCAACTCTTTCTGTTTCTTCTGCTGGGGACGGATCATGAAGAAATAGAATACGGCAATGATGGCAACCATCATAAAAAGGGTGCTGCCCATGCCCGAGAAACCGCTGCCCTGAGCAGCCTGTAATAAAATATTCATGAGAATGATTTTTTAAGTGTGTGAATATTAGTTTTTAAAAATTGTTTTTTCTGCTTTTATCTCCTGTACAATCGCATCCAGGATGCCGTTGATAAATGTGCTGCTCTTGGGTGTGCTGTATGACTTTGCAATCTCGATGTACTCGTTGAGTGAGACATTGGTCGGTATCGACTCAAAGGTACAGATCTCCGAGAGCGCTACCTGCATGATGACCATATCCATGAAAGCGATGCGGTCGAAATCCCACTTCTCGGTGTGCTTCTCTATCAGTTTCCTGTATTTATCCTCGTTGAGAATGGTGTCATGCAATAATTTCAGTGCAAATGCCCGGTCTTCTTCATCCTTGAACATGGGCAGTAGTGGCTGCTCTGCTCCCTCATCCTCCGAGAATCGCTTGATTGTTTTCAAGACAAAGCTCTGGACGATCTCCACATCATCATTCCAATAAATGCACTCATCCTCCAGTATCTCATCGAGCTCCTCATTGAGGTAGATATACTGCTTGAAACATTTTCTCCAGAACTCGCGATCTTCCTCGTAGGTGGGTGCTGCAAGCTCAATATAATTCTTATAGGTGTCCGAGTCGAGAATGGTGTCAAGCAGGTTTTTCAAAAAAGAGGTGTCGGCATCCCAAACCATTGGTCTTTCAGCGAAATGGTGCTGAAGTTGCCGGTTGTCGCTCAACTGCCGCATGAATTTGTTGTCGATAAGATGGGTGTTGGGGTTGAGATCCTCCCAGGAGGGGAGATGCTTGTTCTTTTTGGCCTCCACCCTGCTTTCATACGCTTTTGTCAATTCCACCATCAGCGAAAGCAAATAGAAATAGAGGTCATATGATTTTTGCAGACCGAAAAGGAGTTCCTTTTCAGCACCGCGCAAATCCTTATTCGTATTCTGGTACCATGAATAGACAATCTGTACGATTCGGATACGAATTAAATTTCTGTTTATCATTGTTTAAATGAGCTTTTTTTATGATGTTGCAGTAACATGTACCCTTCTCAAGTCGTGGATCGCGAAGCGAAAAAGGTGATGCATTGTGCAATATTTCTAACTGCAAAAGTAGTGATTTTTTTGGTATTACCTTGCAGGAATTGTGAAAAGTAAAGAGCGAATGAAGTGAGCAACTCTTTTTTTTATTATTCTGATCTTCCAATCGATTCTTTAACGGGTTGAAAAAATGAACCCCCGAAAAATAATTGCACAATAAAAAGAAAATCACTAACTTTGCGCCGCTTTTTGAGAGCTCCCAAGTGTGATGGGAAATAAAGAAAGCAGCTTTATTTTGAGTAACACAAAAACAACAATTGAAAAAATGAAAACATTTGAATTAAAAGGCGAAGTCAGAGATGATTTCGGAAAAAAAGCGGCCAGGGCTTTCCGTAGCGAAGGGCTGATCCCTTGTGTGGTTTATGGTGGTCATGACGGCGAAAATCTCAACTTTGTCGTGAAGAACAGCGATGTACGCAATCTGATTTATACTCCCGAAGTGTATCTGGTGAACCTCGACCTGGGAGCAAAGAAGCTGATGGGAATCGTAAAGGAGATTCAATTTCACCCGGTGAAAGACAGCATCCTGCATATCGATTTCCTCCATGTATTTGAAAATGCACCGGTTGTGATTGAGATTCCGGTACGACTTGAAGGATTGGCTGAAGGTGTGAAGGCCGGTGGTAAGCTCTCGCTCGACAGCCGCAAATTGAAGGTGAAGGCGTTGCCTGCTCATCTGCCGGAAGAATTGGTGGTGAATGTTGAGAAGCTGGAGTTGGGTAAATCAATTCAGGTAGGTGATCTCAACTTCGAGAACCTTGAGATTCTCAGTGCCAAGAATGCAGTGGTATGTAGAGTACAGCTGACACGTGCAGCAAGAGGTGCCGCCGCCAAGGCGCAGTAACCTAACGAGGTATGTGATGAAATATTTGATTGCGGGATTGGGCAACATCGGACCTGATTATGAGCAAACCCGCCACAATATAGGTTTTATGGTGTTGGACGCTTTAGCAAAAGCGTCCAATGCTGTTTTTGAGGATCGCCGTTACGGCTTTGTTGCTGAGATGCGGTTACGTAACAAGATGTTGCTGTTGCTTAAACCCTCCACCTTTATGAACCTGAGCGGGAATGCAATCCGTTATTGGCTGCAGAAGGAGAAAATCGACAACCATCAGCTGCTGGTGGTGGTGGACGATCTGGCGCTTCCTTTTGGGACATTGCGTCTCAAAGCAAAAGGTAGTGATGCGGGACACAATGGGTTGAAGCATATTCAGGAGTTGATAGGGCAGGATTACCCACGACTGCGGTTCGGTATTGGGAATGATTTTCCACGTGGCCGACAGGTGGATTATGTGCTTGAGCCCTTTTCCCCGGAGGAACAGTTGCTGTTGCCGGAACGTATTGAAACAGCGGGGGATATGATCCGGAATTTTTGTCTGGCCGGCATCAACAACACAATGAATCAATACAACAATAAGTAAGCTGTTGAATGATGGATGAAGTGCGCATTGATAAATGGCTTTGGGCGGTTCGCATCTTCAAGACGCGGACAGTCGCCTCAGAGGCCTGCAAAAAGGGGAGGGTTCTGATTGGAGAGACAGGGGTGAAGCCTTCCAGGAATGTCAGGGTGGGGGAGGTAATCAAAGTGAAGAAGCCTCCCGTGACTTATTCCTTCAAGGTGTTAGCTCTTGCGGAAAAACGCATGGGAGCGAGATTGGTACCGGAGTATATGGAGAACGTAACTCCTCAGGAGCAGTATGAGTTGTTGGAGCTTAACCGGATTAGCGGGTTTGTAGACCGACAACGCGGTACGGGACGTCCCACCAAGAAGGAAAGGCGCGACCTGGACCAGTTTGCCGACAACATTCCTGAAGACCTCTTCAATTGGGATGAATAAGGGATTTCCTTAGCGGAAGACCCTTATTTTTTTGTCTGTGCGGTTGTAGAGTGGCACTACCTCAAGAGTGTCGCTACTCAGGCAGTAGGCAGCATCTCCTTCCGCACCGTTGGCCAGGAGCCGTCCGTAGTGCTCACTGTTCTTTAGAAAACCCATCGGATCTGCTTTCGCTTGCAACCACAACAGTTGGGCTACCCTCACCGCATCAGACCCGATGGTGACCTTTCCGCTGGCTGAGAGACGTTCCAGGAGAGCACCCCCAAAGAGCATATCTTCCAGGTTGATCCGGTTGTTCCATCCCGCACAGAGTACTACAATACGCTCTGCATGTTCGATGCAGTAGTGGCTTAACGCCCCGATGTTCGAGAAGGATCCTATCAACAGCTCCTGTGCGTTTGCACCCTCACTGATGGCCATTGTGCCGTTGGTGGTGGTGAAGACAACCTCTCTCCCTGCTACCCTCTCAGGAGTGTAATCGAAGGGTGAGTTGCCAAAGTCGGCAAAGTCACACTTTCGCGTATGGCGTTCTGCACCCACCAGGTATCCATCGTTCTTGTAACGCTTTGCCTCCTCAATCTCTGCCACGGGGATGATTGCTGTGGCACCGTTGTGGAGCATGCGGCACATGGTGGTTGATGCGCGAAAGATATCGACCACAATCACGGTGTCATTTTCTTTCCGGTAGTAAGGGTAGAGGGCGGGAGATGGGGCAATGTCGATGATCATACCATTGAAGTTTGAATGCAAAGATAGAAACGATTTGTCTGAAAGCAAAACAACAAAGCAGGGACACTGATTCGATGTCAGTTTACAGTGTAATGTGGTGGTGAGTGCGATGCAATATTTTTTGTATCTTTCGCCCCGAATTAAAAAAAGTGCACCACAAAAGTTTTCATTTGAATGAAACAACAGTTGAAGATCACCAACTATAAGGTCATATTGGCATCTGCCTCACCCAGAAGACAGGAGCTACTCTCTGGTATCGACCAGGAATATGAATTGCGTACCCTGCCCGATGTTGATGAGTCGTTTCCCGATGATCTGCCACGCGAAGAGGTGGCGGAGTACCTTGCACGCAAGAAGGCTACAGCATACACCGACGCATTGAAGGAGGATGAATTGCTGATCACTGCCGATACGGTGGTCCTGTTGAACGGGTTGATACTGGGTAAACCTGACGACAGAGAGGATGCCCGCCGGATGCTGCGAATGCTCTCCGGTAAACGACACAGGGTGATTACCGGTGTCTGCCTCTCCTCGAGAGAGAAATCTCACTCCTTTTCTGAAACAGCCTGGGTAACCTTTGGTGATCTGTCCGATCAGGAGATTGATTATTATCTCGATTGTTACAACCCACGAGACAAGGCCGGATCTTATGGGGTGCAGGAGTGGATTGGTTACGTAGGTGTGGAAAAGATCGAGGGCTCTTATTTCAACGTGATGGGTTTTCCCATTTACAAAGTGTACCGCGAGTTGAAGCGTTTTTGAAAAAATAAAAAATAATCTCCTATCTTTGTCACAGATTTTTAGCAACCAGATTAATTGAACACAACCCTATGCTTACAGTAGAAAAAATCGGCGGTACCTCCATGTCGCAGTTTCAGGATGTACTGCAAAACATCATCCGGGGAAACAGAAAGGGAGATGAACTCTATAACCGCATCTTCGTGGTGTCGGCCTATAACAACGTGACCAACTGGTTGCTGGAACACAAGAAGACCGGTGAACCGGGCATCTACAACAAATTCCTCAACGGTGAGGATTACAGCAGCGCGCTCGATTCGTTCTGCCAACGACTGTTGCTCATCAACGACGGGTTTGCGGATATTGGGCTGGACCTGAAAGAGGCACGCGACTTCATCCGTTTCCGGGTGGATCAGGCCAAGACTGTGCTTTACAGCCTGGGTAAGGTGCTGGCATCGGGGTACGTGAATCGCACCGACATTCACCTTGCCGCTCGTGAAATACTGGCTTCCATTGGTGAAGCGCACTCCGGATGGAATTCGGTCAATATACTCAACAACAACAACATCAACGCTCGTTTTATTGACCTCTGCGGATTCAACGACAACGAGCCGTTGACCATCGATCAGCGCATCCACAAGGAATTCAGCGGCATCGATTTCAGCAATGTCCTTTGCGTGGCTACCGGTTACACCAAAGGTACAGAGGGCATCATGCGGGCTTTCGACCGTGGGTACAGTGAGGTTACCTTCAGCAAGATTGCCGTGGAGGTAAAGGCGCAGGAAGCAGTAATCCACAAGGAGTTTCATCTCTCCAGTGCCGATCCCAAGATTGTGGGGGTGGAAAACAGCATTCCCGTTGGACATACCAACTATGTGATCGCGGATCAGTTGGCCGATATCGGCATGGAGGCCATTCATCCCAAGGCGGCCAAGCCATTGGAGTTGGCCGGTATTGACATCCGCATCAAGAACACTTTCGAACCCGAGCATCCCGGAACCCTCATCTCTCACGATTATGTCTCACCTGATCCGCGGGTGGAGATCGTTTCCGGCTCGCGCAAGGTGATAGCCATCGAGGTACATGACCCAATGATGGTGGGTGAAGTGGGTTTCGACGGTCAGATCATGAACTATTTCGTCAAGTATGGGGTGAGCTACATTCTGAAATCGACCAATGCCAACTCTATCACCATGGTGGTGTGGGACAACGAGAAAAGCCTGGAACTGATCAAGGTGCTCAAAGAGGTGTTCTACCAGGTGGATGCAAAGCCAATGGCCATTGTCTGTGCCATGGGCTCCAACATCGCCCTTCCCGGTTTTCTCTATTATGCCGCCAAGGCCCTCTATGAGAAGGAGATTAATGTGGAGAGCTTCGCTCAGTCGCTGATGCAGGTGAACATGCAGTTTGTGATCCGGCGTGAGCATTATGAGGATGCAGTGATTGCCCTCAATGAAGCACTCTGTAAAAAGATTGATGCCAATACATCACGCTGACACTCATTTTCCGGACATCATTGATCGTTATTGCTCCTCCTCGTAGTTTTGGTATAGAAAATCGTTGTAGGGAAAACGGGTGGTGTGAATCTCCTTCACCTTCTCATAGATGAGCTGTTTGAGAGCATCGATGTTCTCGCGTTCCCTGGCAGAGATGAAGATGCAGTGCTCCCTTATCTTGTTTAGCCAGGAGTCCTTCAGTTCATCAAGGGTGAAGTGCTCACGTTTTTTCGGTGTGAGGTCGTCCTCCTCCTTCACAACGTGTGAGAATGCGTCAATCTTATTGAAAACCAGAATGATAGGCTTCTCCCTGTCGTCGATCTCAAAGAGCGTTTTCTCAACAACCTCTATTTGCTCCTCAAAAGCCGGGTGGGAGATATCGACCACATGCAGGAGGATGTCGGCCTCCCGCACCTCATCGAGTGTCGACTTAAACGACTCGATCAGGTGGGTGGGTAACTTACGGATGAAACCTACCGTATCGGTTAGCAGGAATGGCAGGTTCTCGATGGTCACCTTTCGCACTGTTGTATCGAGCGTCGCAAAGAGCTTATTCTCGGCAAACACATCACTCTTGCTGAGCAGTGTCATGAGTGTCGACTTTCCAACGTTCGTATAGCCTACCAGAGCCACGCGTACCAGTTTACCCCTGTTCTTGCGCTGCACCACTTTCTGTTTGTCGATATCTTTCAATTCCTGTTTCAAGCGTGAGATCTTGTCGAGGATTATGCGTCGGTCGGTCTCCAGCTGTGTCTCTCCGGGACCGCGCATGATGGTGCCGCCACCGCCGCGCTGCCGCTCCAGGTGGGTCCACATACGGGTTAGGCGTGGTAGTAGGTACTGGTATTGTGCAAGTTCTACCTGTGCCTTAGCATGGGCTGTCTGTGCCCGCATGGCGAAGATGTCGAGAATCAGGCTGGTACGGTCCATGATGCGGATCTTCAATTCCTTTTCGATGTTGCGTAGTTGCTTTGCAGATAGCTCATCGTCGAAGATCACCACTCCCACTTTGTTCTCCTCATCCTTCACATACTCTCCTATTTCCTGCAGTTTCCCCTTCCCCACGAATGTGACGGGATTGGGCATCTCCAGTCGTTGCTGGAAGCGTTTGCCGGGTACCAGGCCAGCCGTCTCGGCCAGGAACGCCAACTCATCAAGGTATTCCTTCACCTTCTCCTCAGTCTGTTCGGGTGTGATGAGCCCCACCAGCAGGGCGGTTTCATTCTTTATTTCGTTTGTGATGAAGTCTTTCATAAATCTAATCTGCTAATTGATGTTATTGGATGGTTGTCGTTCTAATCCGAGAGGCTGTGGATCGATTTTCTAAAACCAGAATCCGAAGCCGGTAGTGATGAGCAACTGCGAATAATCATTGATGAACTGGTATTTCAGTTCCAGGTTGGCCCTGACACGATAGCTGATGTCATGCTGATACCCCATTCCCAGACTGGCTCCCGGCCGGTGATGCGTCTGCTCATTCCCGGTGGTATTTACTGTTGCTTCCGGATCGTAGTGCCAGTTGGAGTAGTGGAACCCTGCCAGCGGATAGAGTGATGCTGCATAGCTGAGGGGCAGGATATAGTGAAGATCGGCCTCTGCCATCCACATTTGTTCTCCCTTCACTTCGAGATAACGGGTAAAGGAGGGTGCAAACCGCAGGTTGTTGGTACGGTAGTAATGCAGATGCACTCCTGCTCCCGGACTTTTTGCCACTGATGCGTATCCTGTATGGACACCCACACCCCATGTACCCTCAAACTGTGCATGTAGAGCCGGCAGTGCACTGAGCAGCGTGATCAGCAAGAGCATCCCTTTTATGATGATTGAACGATGTTTCATCCCGCAAAGATAACGAAATCAATGAAAAGATGCTGTAATGAAGATTAAATCTGTGTGGGTCAGCTCACTTCTCCTCCTTTCAGGATAGGGAGGTGCCAATGGTATCGTACGGCCAGCATCCGGATAAGGATCACCGAAGCCGCGGTGGTGAGCTGGGTGGCGATTTGGTGGATGCCTGCAACATGCATCAATGTAAAGACGATGCCACCGATGACGCAGGCCAGTGCATATATCTCTTTTCGGAAGATGAGTGGTATCTCATTGATCAGCACATCCCGAACCATACCACCCACTGAACCGGTTATAGTACCCATGATCACAGCCACCCAGGGATCATACCCCAGTGCGAGGCTCTTCTCTACGCCCACCACTACGAAGAGACCCAGCCCGATGCTGTCGAAGAGGAAGAAGGTGTTGTTGAGGCGTATCAGCTGATTGTGAAAGATGATCACGAATAAAAGTGCGAGAAAGGTGGCCCAGAGATAGACCGGGTTCTCCATCCAGAAGGGGGTTACATTGATGAAGAGATCGCGCAGGGTACCTCCACCAATGGCAGTCACGAAGCCTACCACAAAAGCACCGAAGAGATCGAACTTCTTCGCAGATGCCAGCCTGATACCGCTGATGGCAAAGGCAAATGTGCCAAGGAACTCGATGATGTCTACAAATTCAACTGCTAAATCCATACCTGATGTTTCATCTGGCTGTTGTCCTCTTTCGGGGATGCCGTCATCTCCACTAGGGAACAAGACTAAATAATCATTCCGCTCCCCAGGCAGAGACGACTCTCACTGTCATAGACCACTCCAAACTGACCTGCGGCGATGCCCTGTACCGGCATTTCCGATTGTATGCGGTACAAATCACCGATACGGCTGATTCTTCCCCGGGTGAAATCGGGTGTATGGCGTATCTTGAAGGTGATCTCCTTCTCATCCGTGAAGTCGCCCCAAACATCTTTTGTGATGAACTCGAAGCCCTGAAGGTTGATCTGATCACCGTACTGGTGTCGAGTATCATACCCCTTCGAGACGTATACGATGTTGCGGTTCACATCCTTCTTAATCACGAACCAAGGGCCACCACTCAGTCCCAGTCCCTTCCGCTGGCCGATTGTGTGGAACCAGAAGCCCTGGTGCTTTCCCAGGATGTTACCGGTCTCCAGTTCCACGATCAATCCCTCCTGTCTTCCCAGGTAACGCTCAATGAACTCGTTGTAGTTCACCTTGCCCAGGAAACAGATGCCCTGGCTGTCCTTGCGTTGTGCCGAGGGCAGCTTCTGTTCAGCTGCGATGGCGCGCACCTCAGACTTGAGCAGGTCGCCGATCGGGAACATCAACCGCGATACCTGCAAATAGCTGATTTGCCCCAGGAAATATGTCTGGTCTTTCACGCTGTCCTTCGCCGTGGAGAGCCAGGTGAGGCCTCCCTCTTCGGTGGTGGTGGCATAGTGTCCCGTGGCGATGCGATCGAACTGATGGCCCCACTTCTGTTCAAAGACGCCGAACTTAATCAGCTTGTTGCACATCATATCGGGATTGGGAGTCAGCCCCCGCTTCACGGAGTCAATGGTGTATTTCACCACACTGTCCCAGTACTCCTCGTGCAGCGAGACGATCTCCATCCTACAGCCGTACTTTTTGGCAACGTACGATACAATCTCAATGTCCTCCTCAGAAGGACAGTCAATGTATCCATCCTTATCCTCCATCCCGATCTTTATGTAATAGATCACCGGGTCATGTCCCATCTCCTTGAGGCGGTGTACCACCACCGAGCTGTCCACGCCGCCGGAAACCAAAGCTGCTATCTCCATTTTTTTTGTGGGTTTTGAACTGCAAAGGTACAAATAAGAATCGAAAAGTGTGATTTGTCAGCGTTGGGTGAATGATCATCTTTTATCTTGTAAAATAATTGAAACAAAAAAAATAGTATTACCTTTACAACTTCGGATTGGACTGCAAAGGTTGGTCTAACTACCGAGAAGAGAGGTGGCGGAATCCAAGAGCGGAGCCCCCCCCCTCCACTATCCCCGAAGCAGATTCGGGCCATGAGCGCAAAAGAAAAAAACGATATAAATGACTTACAGATGGAATTATTCAACCCTATCACACGACCAAAAAAATATAACAAATGAATTAGCGAAAGAACTTGATTTACATCCCGTTTTTGTTGAATTGCTGGTAAACAAGGGAATAGAGAGCCCCGAGGAGGCGGAAAAGTTTCTGTATCCAAAACTGGAGGATCTTCATGATCCGTTTCTCTTACCCGACATGGACAAAGCAATTCGGCGTATTGAAAAAGCGCTGGGCAACAAGGAACGGATCCTTATCTATGGGGATTACGATGTAGACGGTACAACGGCTGTTTCACTGGTGTACAAATTCTTTCGGGGAATCACCAGCAATATTGATTATTATATTCCGGATCGGTACGATGAAGGGTATGGCATTTCGTTTCAGGGAATCGATTATGCCGTGAAAACGGGTGTAACGCTCATTATCTCTCTCGATTGCGGCATCAAGGCGGTGAGCAAGGTCGCCTATGCAAAGGAACAAGGCATCGATTTTATTATTTGTGACCACCATATGCCGGACGATTGTCTTCCGGAAGCGGTGGCGGTGGTCGACGCCAAACGGCTTGACTCTGTTTACCCATACGACGAGCTCTCGGGCTGTGGGGTAGGCTTTAAGTTGGTGCAGGCCTTCTCTCAACGCAATGGTTATCCATTCTCAGACATTGAACCGCTGCTCGATCTGGTAGCGGTGAGTATTGCTTCCGACATTGTTCCGCTGACGGGTGAGAACCGTATCATGATCCACTACGGACTGAAACAGCTCAACTCTAACCCCAGTTTTGGACTGAGAGGGATCATCGAGATTTGCGGACTACACCGCAAGCAGATCACCGTGAACGATATCGTTTTCAAGATTGGTCCCCGCATCAATGCCTCCGGTAGGATGATGAACGGCAAGGAAGCAGTGGATCTGATGCTGGCGGGTGACATGACCGCTGCACGGGAGAAAAGCAAGAATATTGACAAGTATAACGAAGATCGGCGTGAGTTGGATAAAAGAATTACCGATGAGGCAATCAACTACATTGACAAACACATCGATATTGACAATCTGAAGAGCATCGTGCTCTACGATGAGAACTGGCACAAAGGGATCGTGGGGATAGTGGCTTCGCGACTCACTGAGAAATTTTATCGTCCCGCAGTGGTCTTGACAAAGTCAAACGGAATGATCTCCGGTTCGGCTCGTTCAGTACCCGGCTATGATGTATATAAAGCGATAGAGTCTTGCCGCGATATCCTTGAGAATTTCGGAGGGCATATGTATGCTGCCGGGTTGACATTGAAGGAGGAGCATCTGAAGGAATTTACTGACCGGTTCAACAGTCTCTCCTTTGACGGTATTGAACCGGGAATGATGCTACCCCAGATTACCGTTGACGCTGAGATATCCCTGTCTCAGATCACACCAAAATTCATCGCTGATCTCAAACTCTTTAGTCCCTTTGGCCCGGAGAACGAGAATCCTGTTTTCCTCTCACATAACGTTCTTGATTCTGGAAACAGCAAGTTGGTGGGTAAGGGATTCCGACATATCAAACTGGAGTTGAAGGATCAGACCAGGGAGGCTCCCATGCCGGGTATCGCTTTTTGTCAGCAGGATTTCTTCCAGAAGATCAAGGGGGGTGAGCCGGTGGATATCTGTTATACACTTGAGGAGAACACCCATGGTAGCCGATCGTTCATGCAGCTGATGATTAAAGATATACGAGGATAACTAAGAGGTTAATTTGCGTATGCATTCGGAATTGTTTCGCCAGATACTTCGTGATTACTGGGGGTACGATTCTTTTCGCACTCTCCAGGAAGAGATCATACAGTCAGTTTGGGAAGGTAGAGATACGCTTGGGCTGATGCCCACGGGCGGTGGCAAGTCGCTCACATTTCAGGTGCCTGTGATGGCAATGCAGGGTATATGCCTGGTAGTCACTCCTCTCATCGCGTTGATGAAGGACCAGGTGGATAACCTGCGTGAGCGTGGTATCAAAGCGGCAGCAGTCTACTCGGGTATGTCGCGCGATGAAATTATCACCACACTTGAGAATTGCATTTTTGGCGGTTACAAGTTTCTATACGTCTCCCCTGAACGACTCTCTTCCGATATTTTCATCACCAAATTGCAAGCCATGGATGTTTGTCTGTTGGTGGTAGATGAATCACACTGTATTTCACAATGGGGGTACGACTTCCGCCCCTCCTACCTCAAGATTGCCGAAATACGAACATTGCTAGAGGGGGTACCCGTGCTGGCGCTTACAGCCACTGCTACACCAGAGGTGGTTGATGACATCCAAGAGAGGCTGCTTTTTCGGCAAAAGAACCTGTTTAGAACAAGCTTCCTGCGTGAAAACCTTTCGTATGTTGTGCGCACGGTCGACAACAAGGAAGGAGAGCTTTTGCACATTTTGCAAACGGTGGCCGGCAGCGGTATTGTTTATGTGCGGAGTCGTAAACAGACAAAAGAGATTGCCCACAACCTTCAAAAGGCAGGTATCGCAGCCGATTATTTTCATGCCGGACTCTCCCATGAAGAGAAGATATTGAAACAGAACAGTTGGAAGAACGGTGAGCGCCGCGTGATTGTGGCGACGAATGCTTTCGGCATGGGGATCGACAAGGCTGACGTGCGAACGGTGGTACACATGGATCTGCCCAACTCCCCCGAGGAGTATTTTCAAGAGGCAGGGCGTGCCGGTCGTGATGGAGAACGATCGTATGCCGTAATCCTGTACGCAAAGGCTGACAGTATCAAACTGCGCAAACGCATCACTGATGCCTTTCCCGAGAGGGAGTTCATTGTGCGGGTTTATGAGGCGTTGGGCAATTATTACCAGGTTGCTGTGGGTGCCGGCTTTGGCAATGCCTACGATTTCAGTCTGCACGAGTTTTGCATACCGTTCAAATTCCCTTTCTTGCAGACTCATCATGCACTGAAAATCCTGGAGCTGGCAGGTTACATCGAATACACCGAAGAGATTGACCTTCGGTCACGTGTCCGCTTCCTGATCTATCGCGATGAGATGTACACGTTGCAGCTCGAAAGGGATAAGGATGAATTATTGCATACCCTCCTACGCAACTATACCGGTCTTTTCTCCGATGATGTCTATGTCGATGAATCGTTGCTTGCGGCAAGAACTGGGAAAAGCCGTAGAGAGGTGTGTGAAATGCTGATTGCCCTCTCCCGGATGCGTTATATTCGTTATATTCCACAGAAAAAAACTCCTTTCATTATTTTTACTACTTCAAGAGAGGACGCGCAGTTTGTCACAATCTCCCGCACGGTTTATGAAGAAAGGAAAAAGCGTTTCGAAAAGAGAGTTCTTTCCATGATTGATTATGTGGAAGAAGAGGGTGTATGCCGAAGCAGGATGCTGCTCATCTATTTCGGCGAGAAAAATCCGAAAGATTGCGGATATTGCGATGTGTGCCTGAGGAGGAATGAGGCAGGTGTCTCCAATTATCTTTTCAGAATGCTGCGGGAGAAGATCCTTACTCTGCTTGAACCGGAACAGGCTCTTAGACTGAACAGCCTGGTGGAGCAGGTAACCGACACAGAAGGTAATCCAGGGCAGGTAATTGGAGTAATACGTTTTCTGGTCGATTCAGGTGAACTGGAGCTGCACGACGACCGGATATCACTCCCTGAGGAAGTTGGGTGATTGGAGGTAAGACTCATTCTGTTTTGCCATGCTTCTCTGTGATAATAAAAAGAGGCTGTCTCAATATACAAAATGAGATGGCCTTTTTTTCATCCCATCCACTAAGAATCGCCTTAGTTGGCTTTTTACTGCGTATCAATTCAGACGTAACTGACTCTAATCTGGTTCGAATCTATTAGAACGAGATTAGAACCATATTAGAACCATATTAGAACGAGATTAGAACCAGTAACGAAGAAAGTAGGTTGTTTCTTCCTGAAACAGGGCTACTCAAGCTGAAACGTATAAACAGAAAAAGGCCGTCTCATGTAATATTATGAGACAGCCTCTTGGTGATTGTGACCCCGACAGGATTCAAACCTGTAACCTTCTGATCCGTAGTCAGATGCTCTATTCAGTTAAGCTACGGGGCCCTTATTTGTGGGTGCAAAGATACACTAATTTTGGAATCTGACAAAAAGTTAACTGAATTTTTTTTCGCACCCTGTGGCGGTTTCTTCTTCTTGCAGAGCCGAGAGTGCTGAACGGTAGTGCGGTAGCTTCCTTGATTTGGGGATGTGGAATTCACTTCGCAGGTGATAAAAAGGCTTTAAATTGTTTGTTAATAAACTGAATTATTGTAACTTTGCAGTCCGATTATTAGTTTTTATCAATTAAAAGTTTGATTTATAGCTTCTTATTTGCCTATTTATGTCCCTTAGCAAGACAAAATTTAAGCAAGATAAATCGACTTCTCAATTATTTACGAATTAAAAAACTAACAACACAGTGGACACACTAAGTTATAAAACGATTTCTGTGAATAAGGAAACAGCACAGAAAGAATGGGTTGAGATTGATGCTGCCGGGCAACCCCTGGGTCGTCTTTGTTCAAAAGTAGCCAAGCTGCTGAGAGGGAAATACAAAGCCAGCTTCACACCGCACGTCGATTGCGGAGATAATGTGATCATCCTGAATGCCGATAAGGTACAACTGTCGGGCAACAAGTGGAACGATCGCATCTACTATCGCTACTCGGGATATCCCGGTGGTCAGCGTGAGTTCACTCCAGCCGAACTGATGGCTAAGAGCCCGGAGAAGCTGTTCCGCAAAGTGGTGAAGGGTATGTTGCCAAAGAACAAGCTGGGTGATGCCATCCTGCTGAACATGCATGTATATGCCGGCACTGAGCACCCCCACCAGGCACAGAAGCCAAAGAAACTGGATATTAATACGCTAAAATAAAAGAGATGGAAGCAGTAAATGCAATAGGAAGACGCAAAGCAGCGGTAGCTCGTGTATATCTGACCGAGGGCAGCGGCAAAATTGTGATCAATAAACGCGATCTGGAAAATTATTTCCCCTCTTCTATCCTTCAGTTCGTGGTGAAGCAACCATTGAATACGTTGAATGTATTGGAAAAATACGATATCCGTATCAACCTTGATGGTGGTGGGTACAAGGGACAGTCGGAGGCAGCCCGTCTGGGTATCGCCCGTGCCCTGGTAAAGATCAACCCGGATGACAAGGCAGCACTGAGAGCAGAAGGGTTCATGACACGCGACCCACGCGTGGTGGAACGCAAGAAGCCGGGTCAGCCCAAGGCTAGGAAGAGATTCCAGTTCTCCAAACGTTAAACTTATCGGAATCGGCCCTTCAATCACCTTGTGTGGTTGAAGAGTTCGATTACTCCAATAATGCAGCCAACAGGCAGCAACGTTTAGTATCTAAACCGCAAGGACATTTTCCGATGTGTGACTATCCTCCACCAGGATCTTTTACCTTACGGTTCGGTTAAGAAAAAGAAAGTAAACGAATCAATCAACAATCAAAACATGGCAAAATTAGAATTTGACCAATTGCTGGAGACCGGAGCGCACTTCGGTCACCTCAAAAGAAAGTGGAACCCTGCGATGGCTCCCTACATTTTCATGGAGCGAAACGGTATCCACATCATCGACCTCTACAAAACAATCGCCAAAGCCGAAGAAGCTGCTGGTGCTCTGAAACAGATCGCAAAATCGGGCAAGAAAATCTTGTTCGTGGCTACCAAGAAACAGGCAAAGCCTGTAATCGAAGAAAAAGCGCAGAGCGTGAACATGCCCTACGTAATTGAACGCTGGCCGGGTGGAATGCTGACCAACTTCCCCACTATCCGCAAGGCAGTGAAGAAGATGAGCAACATCGACAAGATGATTAAGGATGGTACCTTCGACACCCTCTCAAAGCGTGAGAAGTTGCAGGTTACCCGTCAGCGTGCCAAATTGGAGAAGAACCTTGGTTCTATCCAGGATTTGACCCGTCTTCCCTCTGCCATTTTTGTGGTGGATGTGATGAAGGAGCAGATTGCCGTAAAGGAGGCTGAAAAGTTGGGTATTCCGGTCTTTGGTATCGTTGACACCAACTCTGATCCTTCAAACATTGATTTTGTGATCCCTGCCAACGATGATGCAGCGAAAGCAGTAGATATGATCATGGGTTATATCTGTAACGAGATTAAGGAAGGTCTTGATGAACGCAAGGTTGAGAAGGCTGATGCCGCAGCTGCAGAAGAGCAGGACGAGGAAGCACCACAGCGTCGCGAACGCAAATCGAAAGCAGCCAAAAAAGAGCGGGTGAAGAAAGAAGATACCGAAGCGATGAAGGCAGCTGTCGTGAGCAAGTTTGCCAAGGATGCTGAGGTAGACGAATAATCTTAAACAACAATAACGAAACATAAGAATATGGCAGTAACAATGGCAGATATCCAGCATTTACGCAAGATGACAGGTGCGGGAATGATGGATTGCAAGAATGCACTGAACGAAGCGAACGGTGATTTCGACAAGGCAATGGAGACAATCCGTAAGAAAGGACAGGCAGTAGCCGCTAAACGTGAGGACCGTGAGGCATCCGAAGGATGTGTGCTGGCCGCCACCGACGGCAATTTTGCAGCAGTAGTAGCACTGCAGTGCGAAACTGACTTTGTGGCGAAAAATGAGGAGTTTGTAGCCCTCACTCGTCAGATCCTTGATGCGGCAATTGCCCACAAGCCTGAAACACTCGATGAGTTGTTGGCACTGGAACTTTCCAACGGCAGCGTGTCACAGCTGATTACCGACAAGATTGGAGCTACCGGTGAAAAGATGGAACTGGGATTCTATGAGCATCTCACTGCTCCCTATGTCACTTCCTACATTCACATGGGAAATAAGCTGGCTACGATTGTTGGTTTCAACAAGGTCGTTGCCGATGAACAGGTGGCACGCGACGTTGCCATGCAGGTCGCAGCCATGAATCCCATCGCAGTGACTCCGGAGGGAATACCTGCGGAGGTGAAGGAGAAGGAGTTGGAGATTGCCCGTGAGAAAGCACGTGAAGCCGGCAAGCCGGAAAACCTGCTTGACAGGATTGCAGAAGGTTCACTTCAGAAGTTCTATAAGGAGTCAACCCTTCTTCAGCAGGAGTATGTGAAGGATGGGAAGAAAACCATCGAACAGTTCCTGAAAGAAAACGATAAGGAGCTTGCCGTGAACGGCTTCAAGCGTGTGACGCTGAACGTCTGATCAGGGAGGCAAAGAATGATAATTAAAAAACGCTACGGGGTTAATCCCCGGAGCGTTTTTTTTATTCCCGATCTACGGTTCTGGAGTTGGTAGCATGCGGATGTAAACAACTTAATCTCATCCGGTAGTCCAGGTAAGAACATAGCGCGGATGCACCTCGTAGCGGATGGTGAAGGAGCGGGGAGTGGCAGACTTGGTTTCGGTGGCATGCATTTCCCCCTTTTCTGCGGGGATAAAGGGGATAATGTGGAGGTGCTCCCTGAAGTCAATCCCCTGTAAACCGATCAGTTTAAAGAGACTCTCTTTTGCCGACCAGTGGAGCAATTGGTGCACAGTTTTCTGTTTTGGATCAATGTATTCCTTTTCAGCGATGAACTTATCGGCAATACGTGCTACCCTCTCGGTATGTGTCTCGATATCTATTCCCACTGGTGCCTTGGTAGATAGTAACATCGCCGCATAATCTCGCGTGTGAGAGATGCTGATAAGCCATTTTTCATCTTCCAGGTATGGACTTCCGTTCTGTCTGTTGAAAATCATCTTCTCCTCTCCCAGAAGTTGAAAAAGCATCATCCTTGTGGAGAGCCATTCAATGGAGCGTCTCTCAGAACGAACTTTCTCCAGATAACGATCTGCTTCGTTTCGCAATGTTGCCGGGAATTGAGTCAACAGTTCTTCCCTGGACTCTGTCATTTCCCAGACGCCCAGTAATACTCCTGACTGAATATATTCCTTCCTGATTAACATCTCACTTTTCAAGTTTTGAGTGTTGCGTTACTGCGGACTATTCTTTCTTCGTTCTGCCGGGTGGAATGTATCGCACCTTTGTGATCCGTTTCTTGCTCATCTCTTCTGCTACAAAATGATGGCCACGGTAGGATAAACTCTCCTTTCTTTTGGGAAAATCACCTTTCAGCTCCAGCAACAACCCAGCAAGTGTATCGGCTTGTTCCTGCATCAACTCAAAATCTCTTTCAGGGAGGCTGGTGATACGGATGAACTCCTCCAATGGTGTTTTTCCTTCAAATAGATAGGAGCCATCGGCACTCAAGGTATAGAAGGGTTGCTCTTCATCATATTCGTCGCTGATATCACCCACAATCTCTTCGAGGATGTCCTCCATGGTGACCAGTCCGGCGGTACCTCCATACTCATCCACCACGATGGCCATATGGTTCTTGTGGGCCCGAAACTCCTCCAGAAGGTCATCGATCCTTTTTGTTGTCGGCACGAAGTAGGCCGGGCGGATGAGAGACTGCCACTTGAAGTTGCCTGTCTTGCTTAGATGCGGCAACAGGTCTTTCACATACAGGATTCCTTTGATGGTGTCAGCATTTTCATCATAGACCGGGATACGTGAAAAACCGGCATCTACGATGAAATGTATCACCTCGCGAAATGGGGTGCGCATTTCAAGAGCTACCATATTGGTGCGAGAAACAAAGATGTCACCAACCATCTTGTCTCTGAAACGAATGATCCCTTCCAACAACTCTTTCTCCTGCTCCCCCCTTACCTCGTCAGAGGTTATCCCCAAGGCCTTTGAGAGCTCATCAACCGATATCTCATGTCTGTTTTGTGTGTGGGAAGGTATCAGCATAGAGCCTACTCTCACCATCACGCCCGACAGTGGAGACATCAATAGGTCGATCCATCCGATAATCTTAGCGTTCTTCTCGCTGAAGCGTAGAGGATGATATGTTGCTGTCGTCCTCGGTAGGAAATAGATGAAGATGATTATCACGGCAAAGGCGATGGCGGAACGCATCAATAACATTTCACCACTAACCAATGCAAAATAATCATTTTTCCATGGCAGGGTAATGATCAGTAGGGCCACGATGAGGTTGAGCAGGTGATTGGTGAGACTTACGGAGGTAAGAACACGCTCAGGATTGCTCAGCAGTTTTGAGAGTCGAACCTTTGAGGGTATCTGTGAGGTATGCAACTCCTGAGCATCATCTGTACTGATTCGTTGAAAAGCGCTTTCGAAGGCGGAAATGAGAGCATTGAGCAGAATCAGCAACAACAGTAGAATGAGAAAAAATAGCTTGATAGCTACCGGGTTGTTGACCAGGAGCAGGTGAGTTAATTGCGATAAAGGGTCAGGGTCCAATTGACAAAAGTTTAAATGAACAAGGAGAATGTTTCCACCATTTTTATTGATATCTCAACAGCGCAAACATTCTCCCGCAAAAATACGATCTTTTAATTAAAACGGCAAATCATCCTCCTCCGACCCATTGTCGGGGATGTCGGGTGTTTCTGCATTTTCGTGAAAATCACGCCCGTTTCCACCGTTTTCTCTTAACTGTTCTTCCGATTTACGGCTCAGCAGCTCCAGACTGTCTGCAACCACTTCGGTGACATACCTTTTGACTCCGTTCTGGTCGTCGTATGACCGTGAACGAATTTTTCCCTCCACGTAGAGCATAGTCCCCTTCTTGACAAATCTCTCAGCAATCTGGGCCAATCCTCTCCAGCAAACAATGTTGTGCCATTCGGTACGTTCCGGTACCTGTGTGCCTCCTGACGTGGTAAAGCCTCTTTCACTGGTTGCCAGTGTAAAGTTAGCCTTGGCCACATCATTGTCAAAATACTTCATCTCGGGATCGCGTCCCACATTTCCAATCAGGATAACTTTGTTTACCGACATAACTGAATTTTTTTATAGGGTTAAAGAATAGTGTTACGCTAGTGAGGCAAATTTACAGATTTTTTTGAAAACCGCAATCATTTTTGTTAATTGTTTCAAGGTACCTGTGCGTAAGTCGCGATACCGGATAATTATGGAGCTCCTTGCAAGGGGTGATCAATAGTGCCGGGGGAGGTGAGAAGGTATGCTCCGGGGGTATCACTACCCGATAAAATTGTGTGTGGATGAGTTGATGAGTCAGTTGGTGGCGTAAAGTGAGCGAGGGTTCAAACAAAAGCCCCCTCAATTCAGGAAACAGTTGTCTGAAATCATCTGTCTGCTTCAGCTGCATCAAATCGGCAGTTTGCATTGTCTCAATCAGCGGCAATTCATACAGGTTCCTCCAAATGCCTGGCTTGTCTCTTTTTTGGAGGTAAGTGTGATTTCCAAACAGGATGTGAAAATAATGGAAGTAACGATTGCGAATCTTTGTTTTTCGTTCTTTTACCGGGTAAACCGTGGTGTCTCCCTTGGCGAATGCCATGCAGATATCGCGTAGCACACAATTGTTGCAGCCAGGTTGTAGGGGGGTGCAGATCAACGCCCCGAAATCCATGATTGCCTGGTTGTAGCCTCCCGGATCCGCTTTCGGTATAAGTGATTGTGCTATTTCATCAATCATCTTCATGCCGATAGGAGAGTCAATTGGCGTTTCAATGGCGAAGAGCCGTGTCAGGACCCTGAATACATTGCCATCCAACACAGCATGCGGTTGGTTAAAAGCAATCGAAGCCACAGCTGCCGCAGTATATTTTCCAATACCCTTCAATGATATTAACTCCTGGTAATTGGAGGGAAGGTTTCCGTTGTGAAGAGTGATGATCTGGCGGGCTGCCTGGTGGAGGTTGCGTGCCCGTGAATAATAACCGAGCCCCTGCCACATCTTCAACACTTCTTCCTCACTTGCGGCGGCAAGCGTCGCAACATTGGGGAATCTATCGATGAAACGCCGGTAGTAGCCGATGCCTTGGTCAACTCGTGTCTGCTGTAGAATCACCTCCGAGATCCAGATGTGGTAGGGGTCGTTGCTCTCCCGCCAGGGCAACTCTCTTTTGTGCTCACTGTACCAGTTCATCAGGTGGATGGTGATGGGGTGAAGCATCACGCGGTCTAAATATTCTTTTTCCATCGTGCTGCAAATCTACAGTAAAAAGTGCAATTTCAGCGAAAAGAGCAAAAAAAGAGAAAAATTAGTAACAATAATTTTCGGCGTTGAAAAAAAAGCTATATATTTGCAATCCAAAATTTTACTTATTGACATACGCTATTATTATTAATATTTTAAAATATAAATAAAATGACCAAGGCAGACATTGTAAATGAAATTGCAAAAAACACCGGAGTAGACAAAGCATCGGTATTGGCAACGGTTGAATCTTTTATGGAAGTGGTGAAAGATTCATTAGCAAGCAACGAAAACGTCTATTTGAGAGGATTTGGCAGCTTTATCGTGAAGAAAAGAGCACAGAAAACAGCACGGAACATCTCAAAGAACACAACTATCATCATTCCAGAGCACAATATTCCTGCTTTTAAACCTGCAAGGACATTTGTTACACAGGTGAAGGAAACCAAATAATTAATTTTTAAAGGAGATACGAACATGCCAAGCGGAAAAAAAAGGAAAAGGCATAAGATGTCAGTTCACAAGCGTAAAAAAAGACTCAGAAAAAACAGGCATAAGAAGAAAAAGTAAGCCGAAGATTTTTTTTACACCACATACAGGAACAAACTTAAAAAAAACCACCCGGAAATTAAGTTTGTTCTTTGTATATTTGACAGGGAAGTGGTTCAGGCGTGAACCTCCTTTCTGTTGTGAAGACAGAAGCCCGAACATTTATGTAAACATTTAAAAAAAAGAAAAATTGTGACAAGCGAACTTGTGGTGGATGTTCAACCAAAAGAGATTACCATTGCCGTTCTAGAAGACAAAAAGTTGGTAGAATTGCAACAGGAAAGCCAAGAGGGCTCTTTTGCGGTTGGTAACATCTATCTGGGCAAAGTAAAAAAACTGATGCCCGCCCTTAACGCTGCATTTGTGAACGTGGGACACAAAAAGGACGCTTTTCTTCACTATTTGGATTTAGGGGTTGAATTCAACTCTATTCTGGATTTCCAGAAGATGGTTGAAGACAAGAAAAAGATTCCACAGCTTCAGAAGATGAAGTTGAAACCCGATATCGATAAGGAAGGATCCATCTCGGACATCCTCAAGGTGGGGCAGGAGATACTGGTTCAGATAGCCAAAGAGCCGATATCCACCAAAGGCCCCCGTTTGACGGCTGAGATCTCGTTCGCGGGTCGATTTATGGTGTTGATTCCATTCATCGACCGAGTATCGGTTTCGCAAAAGATCAAATCGCGCGAGGAGCGCGCCCGACTCAGACAGCTTATACAGAGCATCAAACCCAAGAACTATGGCGTCATCATTCGAACGAACGCCGAAGGCAAGAGGGTTGCTGATCTCGATGCAGAGCTGAAGGTGTTGGTGAAACGATGGGAAGAGAATGTCGGAAAGATCATGAAAGCCAAAGCCCCCTCCCTCATTTTTGAGGAGACGGGACGCACAGTGGCACTATTGCGCGATATTTTCAGTCCCTCTTTCGAACAAATTCACGTCAACGACAAGGACGTGAGCAGACAGATCGCCGAATATGTGAGCATCATCGCACCGGAACGAAAGAACGTTGTTAAAGACTACTCCGGGGCATTGCCCATCTTAGACAATTTCGGGATCACCAAGCAGATCAAATCGCTCTTTGGAAAAACTGTTACATTCAAGAACGGTGCTTACCTCATCATTGAGCATACCGAAGCCCTGCACGTAATCGATGTGAACAGCGGTAATCGCAACAAATCGAAGCTGGGACAGGAGGATAGTGCCTATGAAGTGAACCTGGCTGCTGCCGAGGAGATTGCCCGACAGCTTCGGCTGAGGGACATGGGTGGCATCATCGTGATTGACTTCATTGACATGAGTAAGGGTGAGCATCGTAACAAACTGCTCGCCAAGATGCAGGAACTGATGTCTAGCGACCGTGCCAGACACAACATTTTGCCATTGAGTAAGTTCGGGTTAATGCAGATCACGCGTCAGCGTGTGCGCCCCGAAATGGAAGTTACCACAAGCGAAGAGTGCCCCACTTGCTTTGGTAAAGGAAAGATTAAGGCTTCGATTTTGTTCACCGACACACTGGAGGGTAAGATCGATTACTTGGTCAATAAGCTAAAAGTGAAGAAATTCAGTCTGCACATACACCCTTATGTTGCAGCGTACGTTCAGCAAGGATTGTTTTCGTTAAAGTTCAAATGGAGAAAAAAATACAATGTAGGATTGAAAGTGATTCCCGATCAGAAGCTGGGATTCCTGCAATATGTTTTCTATGACAAAGACGGAAACGAGATTGACCTGAAGGAAGAAATTGAAATGAAATAAGAATAAATCCGGTGAGCAACCGGCAGTATAACAGTAAAGAACCGGCATTGCCTCAGAGTGATGCCGGTTTTTTTGCGTTCAGATTACATTGGGTCCACATCGTAACTGAATGCTATATATTTATACTCCTGTCTTTTATGAATAACATGCTCTGCCTCAGTCAACAGGTTTCGAACCCGCTGTGGAGAGTATCCTGTTTCCAATTTTAGCAGTATCTCCCGGATGTGCTGTTGCTTTGCGCGTGCCACATATGGTCGACTCGGACCCAGAACGCGCTCCATCAGTTCTTTCCTTAGCAGTGTGGCCAGCTCATTTGCAGCCGATACCGCCAGGCTCTCCTTACGGTGTTTTACCGTAATGCGAAGCAACCTTGTATAGGGGGGATAACCGAATTGTTTTCGCTCGGTTAGTTCTTCATTGAAGAAACTTTTATAGTCGTGATGCACTACGTGGCGATAAATGGCTTGCTGTGAGTCGGCACACTGTATGAGTACGATCCCTTGTGCTTTTTTCCGTCCTGAGCGCCCTGCAGCCTGTATCATCAGCTGAAAACCGCGTTCGTGTGAACGGAAATCGGGGTGGTTGATGAGGGAATCGGCTGAAAGGATTCCCACCACTTTCACCGCTTCAAAATCAAGCCCTTTGGAGAGCATTTGTGTGCCGACCAATACATTAATCTTTTTATTCTGAAAATCATGAATTATTTTTTCATAATCATGTTTGCCGCGGGTGGTGTCGGCATCCATTCGTACTACGGTGCTTCCGGGAAAAAGATTTTGCACCTCCTCCTCCAGTTGTTCCGTGCCCAATCCGTAAGGCTCAAGCTTTTCAGCTTCACAGGCGGGACATGCTGTGGGAACGGAGTATGTTCTGTTGCAATAGTGACATACCAGTCGTCTGGGGTGATTGTGCAGGGTGAGCGTCACATCGCAGTGGCTGCACTTGGGAGTCCAGGTACACTCCTTACATTCCAGTACAGGAGCAAAACCTCTTCGGTTGCGGAATAGAATTATCTGTTCACCTTTCTCCAGGGCGGCTGTCATTTCATCAATCAACACAGGACTGAGGATTGATGTCATCTTTCTCCGCTTGCGTAGTTCCCGTGTGTTCACGAGCTGTATGCGTGGCATCTTCACCCCGTTGAACCGTTCTGAGAGTGTGACCAATCCATACTTACCGGTGCAGCTGTTGTAGTATGATTCCACCGATGGGGTTGCCGAACCCAGAATGGTTTTTGCCCCCATGAAGTGGGCTAACATGATTGCAGTGTTGCGTGCATGATACCGCGGTGAAGGATCCTGTTGCTTGTAGCTAGACTCATGTTCCTCATCCACTATTACCAGTCCCAGCTCACGATAGGGCAGAAATAGTGATGACCGGGCGCCAATAATGATCTGATAGGGATTCTCAGACAGCATCTTCTGCCAAATCTCGGTACGCTCGTAGTCCCCGATACCAGAATGGTAAATACCCAACTTATTGCCGAAGACATCGTGAAGTCGCTGTGTTAGCTGGGTAGTCAGAGCAATTTCGGGGAGCAGGAAGAGTGTCTGTTTCCCCTCTTTCAAAGTTTTATCGATCAGGTGGATGTAGATCTCTGTCTTGCCGCCGGAGGTAACCCCTTGCAGTAGCACAGTCTCCTTTTCTGCAAGGAGCTCAGTCAAATGTTTCATTGCCTGTTGCTGCGCTTCACTTAGCGAGTAGGGTTTACGCAGCGGTTCCTTATCATCGGTCAGCCGACTTCGTTGCTGCGTTAGCACCGTTACAATACCCTTCTCGATAAGTCCTTTCAGGAGTGCAGGATTGTAGCCAGGGAGCATGGAAAGTTCATCTCTGCTAATCATCTCCCGCTTGGATGTTGATAGCATCGAGCGCAGCGATGCGAGTAGTGCCGCCTTTTTTTTTGCTCTTTTCAGCAGGTTGTCTGCAGTCGAGGCTTCGACTTCTTTGTTGAGTCGGTAGAAAAGCACCTCTTTGGGTTGATAGCGGTTGGTAAGATCCTCAGGTTTCATCAATGTGGGTAGTGCAGCTTTGCACACATCTCCCAACGGAGACATATAGTAGTATGAAACCCACTCCCAAAGCTTCAACTGCTGGGGGGTGACTACAGGTTTCTCATCAGGGAGAGAATGTATATCCCTGATGTTGAATCCCTCTGTAGGCTGATTGTGGATGCGTGCGATGATGCCCGTGTAATGCTTACGTTTACCGAAGGGAACCACTGCCCTTTGACCTACCATCGCTCGCTGCTGCAACTCGGGCGGCAGGGAATAGGTGAACATCCCGGGCAGGGGCAACGGAAGGATTACATCCACCTGCATGATTTAAAAGTAGAGAGTGGCGTTGATACTCCAAGTCTCCGACTTGCCGTTTAGGGGCTCTTGCCAATTCGGACGTTCCACTGCGTAGTTGTCGGTTAGTTGTACACCATAATTAACGCCTACCTGTAACATCTTGAAGAGTTCCACTCCCAGCCCGATGTTTGCACCTGCCTGGAACTCCTTTGCTTTGAGATCCTGTTGCATATCTTCCAAATCGATTCCTTCACCCGAAATCAGGTATCCTGCGTATGGGCCGGCCACTGCATACATTCGCAAGGGGAGCATTCCCAGTCCGAATTTGATCTTGGCGTTGAGAGGAAGGTAGAGGTAACGGTTAGATACGTCGTTCGTTGTGGCGCTCTCCCCGTCGGTCAGGTTGGAGACAGTCATCCGGTTGTCATTGTAGAGCAGTGATGCCTCGATGCCGAAGTCGATCACAGCAAATGGAAACATCGCCTCAAGGGAGGGGCCGATGCTGTAAGAGGTCATGTTTTCCACCTGCAAAGCTTCACTGTCAAAACTAGGATTGTTTAGTCCTACGTCTGCCTTCACTCCAAATCGTATCTGGCCAAAAAGGGTTGGGGTAAGCATGAGTGTGGTTAGGATAAATAAACTTGTACGAATCATTTTCTTTGTTTTCATCATCTTTTGTGTTACATGAATTACTCATTGATTTATCTCTCGTGTCATACAAATATAATCTTACGACACAGGTAAAACAAAAAAGTTGCCCTTTGGGTTGTTAAATAAACTTTAAAATGGATGACTGAAAAAAGCGTTACTTCTCGCATGAAATGGAGAAGTAACGCTTTAAATGGCTGTTAAGCGGTGGTTAATCCTTGAACTTCGCCTTTAGGAACTCACGATTTAGACGGGCAATATTGCTTATGGAGATATTTTTGGGGCACTCTACCTCGCAGGCTCCGGTGTTGGTACAGTTGCCAAAGCCCAGCTCATCCATCTTGGCCACCATCGACTTGGCACGACGGGCCGCTTCTACCCGTCCCTGTGGGAGGAGGGCGAACTGACTTACCTTGGCTGAGACGAAGAGCATTGCCGATCCGTTCTTGCAGGCTGCCACACAGGCACCGCAGCCGATGCAGGCGGCGGCGTCCATGGCCATCTCGGCATCATCGCGCGGGATGGGTATTGCATTGGCGTCAGGTATACCACCGGTATTGACGGAGATATAACCTCCCGCCTGTATGATCTTGTCGAATGCGGTGCGGTCCACCATCAGGTCTTTGATGATGGGGAAACCTGCGGAGCGCCAAGGCTCTACCGTGATCGTATCGCCGTTATTGAAGCGGCGCATGTGGAGTTGGCAGGTGGTGATACCGGTGTCGGGGCCATGCGGATGCCCGTTGATGTAAAGGCTGCACATGCCGCAGATGCCTTCACGGCAGTCATGGTCAAACACCACCGGTTCCTTACCCTCGTTGATCAGCTGCTCGTTGAGGATGTCGAGCATTTCCAGGAAAGAGCTTCCCTGAGAAATATTTTCCAGTGCGTAGGTTTCAAAGTGTCCCTTCTCTTTCGGTCCGTTCTGGCGCCACACTTTTACTTTTATGTTGATATCTTTATCCATGATGGTTTGTTGTTATTCGTTTAAACTTATCGGATCAACCGTTACGATTTGTAGTTACGTTGCTGACGTTCCACAAACTCATACTCGAGCGGTTCCTTGAACATCACAGGAGCTTTTTCCTCACCCTGATACTCCCAGCATGAGACATAAGCAAACTGGTCGTCATGACGCAGCGCCTCTCCTTCGGGTGTCTGGTGTTCAAGACGGAAATGACCACCGCACGATTCTTCACGGTCGAGGGCATCGTGTGCCATCAACTCACCGATCTCGATGAAGTCGGCCAGCCGCAGTGCTTTTTCCAACTCCACATTGAGCGTTCCCTTATTGCCGGGGATACGCAGGTTGGTCCAGAAGTCCTTCTTCAATGCCTGAAGTTTTTCGATGGCACCCTTCAATCCTTCGGCATCACGACCCATGCCCACGAAATCCCACATGATGTGTCCAAGCTCTTTGTGGATATGGTCGACTGAGTGTTTACCCTTGATATTCATCAGCCGTTCAATGCGGTCGTTGATCTCCTTCTCGGCCTGTGCGAACTCGGGTGCATCGGTCTTGAAGCGGGGAACGTTGATCTGGTCGGCCAAATAGTTCTGAATGGTGTAGGGGAGCACGAAATAACCGTCTGCCAACCCCTGCATCAACGCAGAGGCCCCGAGGCGGTTAGCGCCGTGGTCGGAGAAGTTGGCTTCACCAATTGCGAAGAGGCCGGGGATGGAGGTCATAAGCTCGTAATCCACCCAGATACCGCCCATGGTGTAGTGAATAGCGGGATAGATCATCATGGGTGTCTCGTAGGGGTTGTCGTCCACGATTTTCTCATACATCTGGAAAAGGTTTCCGTAGCGTGCTTCCACCACATCTCTGCCCAGACGTTCTATGGCATCGGCAAAGTCGAGGTAGACAGCCAGTCCGGTGTTTCCTACACCATAGCCGGCATCGCATCGTTCCTTGGCGGCACGTGAAGCGACGTCACGCGGCACCAGGTTCCCGAAGGCGGGATAGCGTCGTTCCAAATAGTAGTCACGGTCCTCTTCTTTGATCTGAGTTGGCTTCAACTTCCCTTCGCGGATTGCCTGTGCATCTTCCAGCTTTTTGGGTACCCAGATTCGGCCATCGTTGCGGAGCGATTCCGACATGAGTGTCAGCTTCGACTGAAATTCACCATGCACCGGGATGCAGGTGGGGTGAATCTGTGCCATACAGGGATTGGCAAAGTAAGCGCCTTTCTTGTAGCACTGCCAGGCGGCCGATCCGTTTGAGGTCATGGCATTGGTAGAGAGGAAGAAGGTGTTGCCATAGCCTCCGGTGGCGATCACCACAGCGTGGGCTGCAAAACGTTCCAGCTTGCCGGTTACCAGGTTGCGGGCGATGATGCCGCGGGCACGACCATCAATGATTACCAGGTCTACCATCTCATAGCGGGTGTAAAGTTCCACCTGTTTCTTGTGGATGGCGCGGCTAAGTGCCGAGTAGGCACCTAACAGCAGCTGCTGTCCGGTCTGTCCCCGGGCATAGAAGGTGCGGGAAACCTGTGCCCCGCCGAAAGAACGGTTGTCGAGCAGGCCTCCATATTCTCGTGCAAAGGGAACCCCCTGAGCCACACACTGGTCAATGATGCTGTTGGAGACCTCCGCCAGGCGGTAAACGTTGGCTTCACGGGCGCGGTAGTCGCCTCCCTTGATGGTATCGTAAAAGAGACGATAAACCGAGTCACCGTCATTTGGATAGTTCTTGGCAGCGTTGATACCCCCCTGTGCGGCGATGGAGTGAGCACGACGGGGTGAGTCCTGGATGCAGAAGTTGTGTACCTTGAAACCCATCTCACCCAGTGAGGCGGCAGCGGAAGCACCGGCAAGTCCTGTGCCGACCACGATGATGTCGAGGCGGCGCTTATTGGCCGGGTTGACCAGTTTCTGATGGTTCTTGTAGTTGGTCCATTTCTCAGCGAGAGGTCCCTTGGGTATTTTAGCGTCTAATTTGTTCATAATATTCAGTTTCTAAAGTTATCCTAACAGGTTGGAATATCCCAGGTGAACGGCAATGGCAACAACGATGAATCCGAGGGAGATCACGGATGCAACGACATTGCTCAGCACCTTGATTCGTTTCATCCAGATGGTGTTGTTTAGTCCTGCAGTGTGGAGTGCACTCCAGAAGCCGTGTAGCAAGTGGTACCAGAGGGCTACAAAGGCGATTACGTACGCCACTACCACCCAGATATTGGAGAAGACTTCTTCCACCAGCTGTGCACCGTCGTGGCGGGCGCCTTCAATCATGAAGAGTTCCTTGAATTGCATCTGGTACCACATCTGATAGAGGTGCAGGATCAGGAACAACAGGATGAAAACTCCCAGCACGAACATATTCTGCGATGACCATGTGGTGTCTGTCTTGCTCGAGGAGGCATAGCGGTCCTTGCCCCTTGCTTTCATGTTTTGCAGCGTGAGGATGATTGCGTAAACGATGTGGATCACGAAGCCCAGCGCAATGACGGCTGTACCGGCAATGGCCCACCAGTTGGCACCCAACACCTCGTTGGCGAGGAAATTGTAGGTGTCGTAGCTGAAGATCAGTACCAGGTTCATCGACATGTGGAACAGCAGGAACAGGACCAGGAACAGGCCGGAAATACTTTGCACAAATTTCCGCCCGATAGATGAATCAATTAACCAACTCATAAAGTTCTGTTTTAATGTTTAGATAGATATTGTTTGTTGATATTTTTTTAAACAGGTTTTCGGCTATTTTAGCTAAAATAGCTGCTTTTTTAATATAAATACAAAAGTAATACTTTTAAAGCTCAAAAGAGAGCTATATGCGGAAATATTTCCTTAATCAGGCTATTTTAGAACCTGTATGAATATCGTTTGAAAGATACGACAAATAAGCGTGACAGAAAAATCGGTTCCGCTTTTGGTGATATTTTCCTATCTTTGTAGGCTGATAATTTGAAAATGAGATCATGGATATAGTATTAAGCGGAATTCGCTCCACCGGTAAGCTGCACCTGGGTAACTATTTCGGTGCCCTGCGTAACTTCATCAGGATGCAGGAAGAGAACAACTGTTATTTTTTCATTGCCGACATTCACTCCCTTACCACCCATCCCGACCCGAAGTTGTTGCACCAGAACGTGAAGAATGTGCTGGTAGATTATTTGGCTGCCGGTATTGACCCTGAGAAATCAGTGATCTATGTGCAGAGCGACCTGTATGAGACGGCAGAGCTCTACCTTTACCTGAACATGCACGCCTACCTGGGTGAACTCTCAAAGACCGCCTCCTTCAAGGATAAGGCGCGCAAGCAGCCGGAGAACGTGAACGCGGGACTGCTCACCTATCCCACGCTGATGGCGGCAGACATCCTGATCCACAATGCCCACAAGGTGCCGGTGGGGAAGGACCAGGAGCAGCACCTCGAGATGACCCGCAAGTTCGCCCGTCGCTTCAACAATTTCTATGGCGTCGATTACTTCAGAGAGCCGGTGGCTTACAACTTTGGCGAGGAGCTGGTGAAAATACCCGGTCTGGACGGCAGTGGCAAGATGGGTAAGTCGGAAGGAAATGCCATCTACCTGGGCGACAGTCCGAAGGAGATCGAGAAGAAGGTGAAGAAAGCCCTCACCGATGCCGGTCCTACTGAGCCAAATGCGGCGAAACCTGATTGTATCGAGAATCTGTTCACGTTATTGCGGGTGGTATCCACACCTGATGTTGTAAAACACTTCGACGACCAATGGAACAGGTGTGAGATTCGATACGGAGACCTTAAGAAACAGCTGGCCGCCGACATCATCAGCGTGACTGCTCCCATCCGTGAGCGGATGTTGGAAATTGAAAACGATGAAGCCTATTTGCGCAAAGTGACTCAGGAAGGGGTGGAGAAGGCACGTGAGAACGCAGCGAAGACAATCCGTGAGGTGCGTGAAATCGTCGGCTTCAAGAAATTTTAAAATACTACGATTTGAAGAGCGGGATGAGAAGATCATTCCGCTTTTTTTGTAAACTTTTCCGATCACTGATTGTTCACCTCAATACGCATACAAAGAGACAATCCATTTATGCTTACATTTAAACCAATTGCACTGCAAGACAGGGATCTGATCA
>DAINAS010000005.1:0-113724 GCA_036733365.1 Proteiniphilum sp. | reverse complement strand
CAGCGAATTGTGTGAATTCAACGAAGGTCAGGTAGATATTTTATCTGATTTATTCAGTATTGACACAAGTTGTCAAACGGTTGAGATACTTTTGGACCATTATCAATTTATTTACGTCCAAATTTTATGTTATGATGAAAAAAGTATTAATGATTTTGGCAGTGTTACTGCTGGCATTTTCTTGTGAAAAAGAGGGAGGTATTGAATTATCCAAGGCTGATTTGGTGGGGAAATGGAATGTGACAAAAATCACCTTGAATGGCGAAACAACTGAATTGACCTCTGGTGCAATAATGGTTGAATTGAAAAGTGATGGCAAGTATTACGTGGATTTTTTAGGTGACAGCTATGTCGGAACATACATTGTCGGAGGTAATACTGTGACCGGTGTATCTGGTTCTGTAACGGAATATTTTGAGTTCACGTCACTGTCCGGTAACAAAGCTAAGATTGATTACAGGAATTCAGAAGGTGATATCTACAAGTTCGAAGCAGTGAAAATTTAATTTCTGTGAGATGGTTTTTCGTTAATAAACGTCCTATTTCTACTGATATTTATCTTTTAATTACTGGTTTATATGTTTGATTCCTAAATGTTAGCTATATTTGGGAATAAACCAAAATTAATTATTATGAAAAAGACATTTATCTTCTTATTAATTTCATTATTTAGTACAAGCGTTTTTTCTCAATTCAAACTTACTATTGACGGTTTTTTTACTGAAGATGACAAAGAATATCTTGTACTAAATTACCCTGAGAAAAGTGCTGAGGAGATGTATAATCAAACTCTAATGTTTATTCACTCTGTATACAAAATTCCTGATGCTGTTATTAACGAAGTTAAAAATGAAATGATAACCGTTAGTGGCTTTAAAAAAGATGCTGTCGGTACTGGTAAGGTTCTAGGGTCTTATCTAGCTGTGTGGGATTTACAATATACAATATCTTTCCAATTCAAAGATGATAGGGTACGTATCAATGCTCCCAATTTTGAATGTACAGGTAATTCTGATGGAAAAGAAACAAGGTTAGTCCTTCACGGGAAAAATAGTATTGTTACCCCAACAAGATCACTTTTTAAGAAGGATGGAAAACCAAATATGAAAGACTCAATAAAGATGTTAGAGTCTTTTTTCAATGATTTTTGTACTCAGTATGACAATTTCATCAAGAACAAAGAAACAGATGACGACTGGTAAAATTTCTGTACATTCAATCTTGCCGAAAATTGCACATGCGAAGTAACTGATTACAATTATAAACTGTTTAAGGAAAAACACCTATCATCCCCATCAAAATTCTCGCGTTTGTAAAAAATTGAAAACGGCGCAAATAGTTGTTTATAAACTAAATGCGCCGTTTCAATGGTTGTCCCACCAGGATTCGAACCTAGACTGGCTGAACCAAAATCAGATGTGCTACCGTTACACCATGGGACAATCCTTATCTGCTTCGTGAAAAGCAGTGCAAAAGTAGCACAATATATTGAACGTACCAAATTATTCAACCCCTTTTTCAGGGTCTGATTGGTTACTATTCTGCGATGAGCAGGAAGTAGCTTTTCTTGCCGCGCTGCGCCAGGATATACTTGTCGCCAATGAGGTGGGTGTGGTTGATCTCCTCGTCATACTGCTCCAGCTTCTCCTTGTTGATCATCACACCGCCGGCCTGCACGGTCTTGCGCATCTCTCCCTTGGAGGGGAAGACGGCGGCCTCATCGGTAAGCAGGTCGACGGCCTTGATGCCTTCGGCCAGCTTCTCGCGGGAGACGGCGAACTGGGGCACGCCTTCAAACACTTGCAGGAAGGTGGTCTCATCGATGGAGCGCAGCATCTCGGAGGTGGAGCGCCCGAAGAGGATCTGCGAGGCGTTGACGGCCATCTCATAATCTTCTCGCGAGTGTACCATCACGGTGACCTCTTCGGCCAGCCGCTTTTGCAGGGGACGGAGGTGGGGTGCGGCCTGTTGCTCGCTGACGAGTGCCTCGATCTCCTCACGGGTGAGGGAGGTGAAGATCTTGATGTATTTCTCCGCATCGGCATCGCTCACGTTGAGCCAGAACTGGTAGAACTGGTAGGGGGAGGTGTAGCGCCGGTCGAGCCATACGTTGCCGCTCTCGGTCTTGCCGAACTTGCCGCCATCGGCCTTGGTGATGAGGGGGCAGACGAGGGCGAACGCTTCGCCTCCCTCCACACGGCGGATGAGCTCGGTGCCGGTGGTGATGTTGCCCCACTGGTCGGAGCCGCCCACCTGCAGGCGGACGCCCTTCTCGCGGTAGAGGTGCAGGAAGTCGTAGCCCTGCAGCAGCTGGTAGGAGAACTCGGTGAAGGACATCCCTTCACTGGATTCGCCGCTGAGCCGCTTCTTCACGGAGTCTTTCGCCATCATGTAGTTGACGGTGAGGTGCTTGCCGATGTCGCGGATGAAGTGGAGGAAAGAGTAGTCTTTCATCCAGTCGTAGTTGTTGACCAGGATGGCACGGTTGGGGATGTCGCTCTCGAAATCGAGGAACCTGGCCAGCTGTTGCTTTATGGCTTCCTGGTTGTGGCGCAGCGTTGCCTCGTCGAGCAGGTTGCGCTCGGCGGACTTCATGGAGGGGTCGCCTATCATGCCGGTGGCACCGCCTATGAGGGCTACGGGCGTGTGTCCGGAGCGCTGCAGGTGCTTGAGCATCATCACCCCTACAAGGTGGCCTATATGCAATGAGTCGGCCGTGGGGTCGATGCCCAGGTAGCCGGATGTCTGTCCCTTCAGTAACAGCTCCTCGGTGCCGGGCATCACATCGTGTACCATGCCGCGCCAGCGGAGCTCTTCCACAAAATTCATCATGTTGTTTCTGTCTCTATCGGTTCATAAAAAAGTATGCAAAGATAATAAATTTCATCGTTATTTGCGGCCTGCCATCATGAAGAGGGCGAAGATGTTCATGATCTCCAGACGACCCAGCAGCATGTTGGCGGAGAGGAGGTACTTGGCCGCATCGGGCATGGCTGCATAGTTGCCGAAGGAGCTCACGTCTCCGTAACCGGGACCGACGTTGCCGATGGTGGCGAAGGAGGCGGAGAAGGCTGTCACGCCATCGAGACCCATGAGGGAGAGCAGCAACGCGGTGACGAAGAAGGTGAATATGTAGAGGATGATGAACACCATGACCTGCAGTTCCAGCTCATGCTCGATGGTTCGCTTGTCCATCCTGACGGCATAGATTCCGTTGGGATGGAGGATGAGCTTCAGCTGCTTGCTGACGGAGTGAAAGAAGAGGTAGATCCTGTCAAACTTGATGCCGCCGGCAGTGGAGCCTACCATGCCGCACTGGAACGAGAAGTAGATGAGCAGCACAATGGAGAAGAGCGGCCAGAGGGATGTGTCGGCGGTGACGAGTCCCGTGGTGCTGGTAAGCGAGACCACCTGAAAGGCGGCGTAGCGGAACGAATCGCCCAGGCTGTACCTGGCTTCATGGAACAGCTGAAAGGCGATGAGCAGGATGCCGGTGGCGACAACGATCATGTACATCCTGCTGGGTCGCGAGGTGAAGATGTTGTGCTTCTTGCCGGTCATGGTGGCGTAGATGAGTCCGAAGTGCATGCTGCTGAGCAACATGAAGAGGGTGATCACCATCTCGATGCGGGCGTCGTTGAAGGCGGCGATGCTCAGGTTGCGGGTGGAGAAGCCGGAGGTGGCGATGGTGGAGAGCGAGTGGCAGACGGCGTCGAAGAAGCTCATCCCAAGCGCTTTCAGCAGGATGGTCTCGGTGATGATGAGCGAGAAATAGACGGTGGCGATGATGCGCACGATGTGGCGCGAACGGGTGCGGAAGCTCATCTTGGAGAGATCGGAGACCTCGGCACGGTAGAAGCTGGATTGCACTCCTTTCTTTTCGGGGAGGACCAGCAGCACGAACAGGATGATGCCCACACCGCCAATGAAGGAGGTGGAGGAGCGCCAGAAGAGCAGTCCCATGGGCAAGGCTTCCACGTTGGTGAGGATGCTGGCGCCGGTGGTGGTGAAGCCTGAGACGCTTTCAAAGAAGGCGTTGGTGAGGGTGAACTCTCCGCCCCAGATGTAGTAGGGCATCATCCCCACGATGCAGGTGAGCAGCCACCCCAGCACACTGATGGCGAGTCCCTCATGGAAGCGCAGCTCATCAACCTTCTCCACGAAGAGGTAGGGGAAGGTGCCCAGGGCGGCACACATGGTGGCACTGAACAGCAGCGCGTTGAGGGTGCTCTCACGGTGGTAGAGGGAGATGAGGGCGGCGATGAACAAAAAGAGTGCGTTGAACAGCAGGATATAACCGAGATACTTGATGACGACCCTTGTGCGTACCATCTTTTCTATTCTTTAGGTTGTTCTCTTCGCCACAACAGGCGCGATATGAGGTTGTTCATCTCCTCTTCGAGCTGCTTGAACTCATCGCGTGTGGCGATGCAGGCATCGAGCCTGCCTTTCTCGGGATAATAGTCGCGGATGCTCTCCGTCAGTTTTTTTACCGGCCGGAAGAAGTAGATCCTGATGAAATAGAAGAGCAGCAGGGCAAACAGGACTGCTGCGGCGAGCGAGATGAAGGCGGGCATCATGGCCCTGCGGGAGCGTTCCTGGATGATCTCCGACTGATGGTACATCTGTTCCTGGTTGAGCATCAACAGGGCATTCACCGTCTCTTTGGCACTGAAGAAGAGCGATTGTGTCTCGCTGTTGTAGATCTCTTTCGCTTCTGCCGGAGGTAACGCCCCTTCGAGGATGGAGAGGACGGAGGCATGGTAGGCATCATAGCTTTCGGTGATGTCGGAGATGTGGCGAGGCTCATCGGTCTCGGTGATGTTCTTCACAGCATCCTCCAGTGCACTGCGGATGATGGCATGTGATGCATGAATGGTTTGGGATCCCTCTTCCTGCTCTCCGATGATCCAGAGCAGGAGTCCGCTGTCCTCCCGTTCCAGTGCATCCATCATCCGCTTTGCTGCTTCGATGGAGCTGAAGTTGTTGTTGAGCACCCCTTTCACCGAGTCGCCCATGTTGCGAAACTCCATCATCGACATGACTGCTGCGGCCAGCAGCATCACCACGAGGAGCGAGAGACTCAGTACCAGTTTTATTTGTAGTGAACGGATCATTGTTGTTTGAATGGGCTGTTGTCTGTTTTCAGGGTGTAAAATTAGTTTTTTTTCACCGGTTGCAGAAAGGATTGCCTCTTTTTTTAACGAACACACCCCAAAAGGCAGGTGATGCGCTTTTGGGGTGTGCAACAAGAACGGTGTCCTGCCTTAGGAGTGCGTTGCTGTTAGTTCAGCAGCGAGCGGAACTCCTGGTTGGTGAGGTACTTCGCGAACTCAAGGTCCTTGAGTGCCTTTTGTGCGATGGCGGGGTCGTGCGCAATGGCGGAGCGCAGGTTGGAGACCACCTCGTTGAAGTTGTTGGTCCTGGAGGCGATGATGGCCAGCAGGTAGGCGGTGGTGGCATCGGGCTGCTCAATTGCTTCGAGCGTTTGCTTGGCCTTGTTGTAGTCTCTTACCAGCAGGTGGGCCAGACCGGCGTTGTTGGAGACGGAGTTGCCATAGGCACCAACAGCCTGGTTGTAGTTACCTTGCAACATGCTGTAAAGGCCCATGGCTTCATCCAGACCGGAGGCTCCGGCGGAGCGGCCCAGCAGCTCGTTGGCTTCGTCTGTCTTGTTCTCCATAAGGGCCAGCAGTGCCTTGTTCATGTTCACTTCGGGAGCGGAGGGGTTCACCTGGGCTGCACGGTTGAATGCCTGTAGTGCCTTGGTATAGTCACCCTGCTTGTAGAACATTGTTCCGATGTTGTTCCATCCACGGTAGTCGTTCGAGAAGTTGGCGGTGACGTACTGGTAGATGCGTTCCTTCACCTGCTCATCGTCGGTGAGCGAGGAGGCGTAGAGCAGCTCCTCTACCGACAGCTCTTTGGGGTTGTTGTTCCAGGCGGTCATGATCTCCTCGTCGGACTTGCCCACGATCTCGATGTTGGCCACGATGCGGGAACGACGCAGCTGCGGCAGGATGGTGGTTGCCAGATCCTCAAAGACGTAGGAGATGTTCTTGATCTCACGCTCGCGGGTCTCTGAGTCGGGGTACATCTCCAGCACGCGCAGGATCAATTCCTTGTCCTGCAGGTCGGAGGCTGATACCAGCTGGCGGAAGCCTTCCCAGTCCTCGGCAGTGTAGCGGGCATAGACATCGGTGTCGATGTTGCGCTTCTTCAGCTCCTCTTCCAGATAACTGGAGGTGTTCTGTTCACGCTTGGCGGCAAGTTGTTCGTTGAGGGAAAGACCTCCATCGGGCGAGGCATAGGCCGATACTTCCACGTTGATGTTCTGACGGGGATCGTTGAAGGCTTCCTCGACACGTCGTTTCCAGTCGGTGAGGTCTCGCTTGTTGAGCTCGCTCGTACGCAGGTTTGCTTGCTGGATCACGAACATGATGCTGGCTTCCTGTGCCTCCTTGATGATGCGCTGGAACCCGTCGGGGGCTACCGAGGGGGTGGTGGTGCGCACGTCGGCCAGGGCGGAGGTGGCGATGACACCATCTGCCACCTTGAGGTCGGGCAGGAGCGATTGTTTGTTCTTGATGCTGCCGTTGAAACGGAGGAAGAGCTCTGAGGAGATCATCTCCTCGTTGTAGGGGAAGGTGGAGCTCATGGTGAAGTTGCCACCACGGCTGTTGGAGATGGTGGTACGGTTGCCGGCGATGTTCTCTCCCTGGAAACTGTAGGGTGTGCCGGCCAGCTCTTTGTCGCCATACTTCAGGATGGGGGTGATGGTGACGATACCGTTCTTGTGGAACCACTTTTCAGGGAACGTACCGTTGATGGTTACCGGTACCTGGTTTCCCACCGTCTCCATGGGGGAGGGGGTTACGTTGAAGTTGTTCTGTGAGAGTGGTTTCAGCTTACTGCTGCAGGAGGTGGTGAAGAGTGCCACACCTATCATCAGTAAAAATGACAAATAGAAGGATTTTTTTTTCATGTTTTTTGAATTGATTTGTATGTGAGTTTGAATGGTCTTTTCCACTTAGATATTCTGCAGACAAATTTAAGGTTTTTACCGCAATAGAAAAAGCCTTCACAACGATTTATGAATTTTTTTATTTTGTGGGCTGCACTTCTTGCGGAGCGCGCTATGCAACGATGAATCCGAGCTGCTGAAGGGTCTCTGCAATGGCTTGATGGGCATGGCGGATCGTGAAGGCATGGTACTCCCTGCGCAGGGGGTACTCCGAGCGGAAACGGTAGAACTGTTGGGGCGATACCTTCAGTGCGGAGGTCTCTTGCAACGGTTGGTAGGTATGCCACACGGCATGTGCCAGTTGTGCCTCCGGGGGGACATCTTTCAAATCGATGAGGGGTTGTTCCGGAGCCGGTATCGCAGCATAGTGGGGCGTCACATCCAATGCGAAGTGCTGAATCAGGTTTTCGATACTCATCTTCGTGGCGGTCCACTTGCCGTCGGCGCTGTATCCGGCGATGTGGGGCGTTGCAATATCTACCAGCTGTAACAACTCCCCACTGATGTTGGGTTCGTTCTCCCAGCAGTCGATCACGGCACCCCGCACCGTGCCTTGTTGTAGCGCCCTGGTGAGGGAGCGGTTGCAGGTGACTCCTCCGCGGGCGGCGTTGAAGATGAAGGGTTTCATGGGAAGGTTGTCGTAGAACGGCTCACCGGCAAGGTGATGGGTGGCATGCTTCCCGGTGCGGGTGAGCGGCGTGTGGAAGGTGATGAAATGGGCTTCCCGGCGGATGGTATCGAGGTCGGTGAAGAGCCCCTTGCCCTCGCGCTCTTCGCGGGGTGGGTCGTTGAGCAGCACCCGCATGCCCAGCTTGCGGCAGGCGGCGGCTACCTTGCTCCCCACGTTGCCCACGCCCACGATGCCGATGGTCATGGCCTGCAGGTTGAACCGGTGTTTGTGTGCCAGCAACAAGAGTGAGGAGGTGATGTATTGCTCCACCGAGGCGGCGTTGCATCCGGGGGCGGTGCGCCAGGCGACATTGTTGTTGTCGCACCAGGCGGTGTCGATATGGTCGTAGCCGATGGTGGCGGAGCAGATGAGCTGCACACTGCTCCCGGTGAGGATCTCCTCTCCGAAGTGGGTCACCGTGCGCACGATCAAGGCATCCTTGTCGCGTATCGCCTCACGGGTGAATTGATTGCCCGGCAGGTACTCCACCTCGCCCAGCTGTTCGGCAACGCCTCGCAGGTAGGGGATGTGGGCATCGGCCAGGATCCTTAATTTTCTCATGACAATTGTTGTTGAAGATGTTGGTGCATCGCTTTGGCTGCCTTGCGCCCGTCACCCATGGCGAGGATCACGGTGGCACCGCCGCGTACGATGTCGCCGCCGGCGTAGATCATCTCATCGGCGCTCTGCATGGTCTCCTGGTTCACCACGATGGTGCCCCAGCCTGTGACTTCTAATCCGCTGAAGCTTTGTGGGATGAGTGGGTTGGGGGAGACCCCCACGCTGACGATCACCTCATCGACCTCCAGCCAGTCGGTCGCCCCTTCGATGGGCACGGGACGGCGGCGGCCCGACTGATCGGGTGCCCCCAGCTCCATGCGCTGCAGCAGCATGCGCTGCACCCGTCCCCGCTCATCGCCTTCGTAACGAAGGGGGTTGTGCAGGGTGTAGAACTCGATGCCTTCCTCCTTGGCATGCTTGATCTCCTCGATGCGGGCCGGCATCTCCTCTTCCGAGCGGCGGTAGACGATCATCGCTCTCTCAGCACCCAAGCGTCGGGCGGTACGAACGGCGTCCATGGCAGTGTTGCCGCCACCGATCACTGCTACCTTCTTGCCCATGTGTACGGGGGTGTCGCTCTCCGGGTCGGCGGCCTGCATCAGGTTGACACGGGTGAGGTACTCGTTGCAGGACATGATGCCATTCAGGTTCTCACCGGGGATGTTCATGAAGTTGGGCAGCCCGGCACCACTGCCCACGAAGATGGCCTTGTAGCCCTCTTCACGGAGGTCTTCCTGCGAGATGGTCTTGCCGATGATGCAGTTGGTTTCGAATTTCACCCCCATCTTGCGGAGCCCCTCGATTTCGATGTCGACAATATTGTTGGGCAGACGAAACTCGGGGATGCCGTAGCGGAGTACCCCCCCCAGCTCATGCAGCGCTTCGAAGACGGTGACGTCGTAGCCATACTTTACCATGTCGCCGGCAAATGCCAGTCCCGCGGGACCGGAGCCCACCACGGCGATCCTGATGCCGTTGGCGGGTGCCGTGGCCGGCACGGAGAGCTGGCCGCTCATCCGTTCATAATCGGCTGCGAACCGTTCCAGGTGACCGATGGCCACCGGCTCTTTTTTCAGTTTCAGGGTATAGAAACATTGGCTCTCACACTGCCTCTCCTGCGGGCATACACGTCCGCAGACTGCCGGCAGGGCACTGCTCTCCTTGAGCGTGCGGGCTGCTTCGAGATATTCTCCCCGTTCGATGTTCTTGATGAACTTGGGGATGTTGATCTCCACAGGGCAGCCACTGATGCAGGTGGGATCCACACAGTCGAGACAGCGGTGTGACTCGCCGGTGGCCAGCTCTACGGTAAGTCCCAGGTTCACCTCATCATAGGTGTGACTCCGCACCTCCGGGTCTACCTCCGGCATCTGCACCCTAGGGAGGTTGGTGCGATCTTTGTTCTTCATCGATTTGCGCAACGCTTCACGCCACTCCTGTGCCCGTTCGGCCTGTAAATAATCGCTCATATTGTTCCTCTCTCATTCTCCTGCCGCCCCGCTGTTGAAGTGTGGCTTTGGAGAACTGTTGTAATGTGTTAGTTATATGCTTTTAAGCGCATCAGCATCTCGTCGAAATCGACCTGGTGCGCATCGAACTCGGGTCCGTCAATGCAGACGAATTTGGTCTTGCCGCCCACCGTCACACGACAGGCACCACACATGCCGGTGCCGTCTACCATGATGGTGTTGAGCGAAGCGATGGTGGGTACCTCGTACTTCTTTGTCAGCTGCGAGACGAACTTCATCATGATGGCCGGGCCGATGGTGACGCAGAGGTCTACCTTCTCGCGCTGGATCACCTTCTCCACGCCTTGTGTGATCAACCCTTTCTCTCCGTAGGAGCCGTCGTCGGTCATGATGATCACCTCGTCGGAGTGGGCACGCACCTGATCCTCAAGGATGATGAGATCCTTGGAGCGTGCGCCCAACACGGAGATCACCTTATTGCCCGCCGCTTTCATCGCTTCGATGATGGGCAGCATGGGGGCGACACCCACACCGCCACCGGCACAGACCACCGTGCCGAATTGCTCAATGTGGGTGGCCTTGCCCAGCGGTCCCACCATGTCGGTGATATAGTCACCCACCTCCAGCTGACACACTTTTTCGGAGGACTTGCCAACACGTTGGATGACCAGTGTGATGGTTCCTTTCTGCGGGTCGGCTGAGGCGATGGTGTAGGGGACCCGTTCCCCTTTCTTGCCCACGCGCACGATGACGAAGTGTCCTGCACGGCGGCTCCTGGCGATGAGTGGTGCCTCCACCTCAAACTTCACCACCTTTTCAGAGAAATTTTCTTTCCCAACAATCTTGTTCATTTTGATTCCGGATGTTGATTTCGATGTGTAATTTATTTTACAAAAATAGGATAAATTTGCGGGTTGGGGATGCTATTTCTGCATAAAAATGACAGAATGGAGGGGCTAAGCGCTCCTCAGCAGGGTCGCAATAAAAAATTGAGCTGAAAAGTTGTGGCTGTTAAACCTTTTGGGTATCTTTGTGCCTTACAATCGCCTGAGCGCTTTTGTGTTTCAGGTTCTACCGGGGCTGTTTGGCTTTGACAGCGGGTAGAAGAGGTTTGTAAGCATGCAGTGCGCGGTCGGTCGGCACTTTAATCCCGGCAGGCAAACAAGTAACTGGCAACAACAATTACGCTCTTGCTGCGTAACCGAAGTATAGTAGGTTAACGCTTAATTCTGCCACCAGGTGGCGGAACAAGACATCACCCGGAAGCTGTGGCTTCGAAGCGTTCCGATCAGGTGGTGCAGGTAAATCGGAGATAGGTTGGGTGAGGCTTCGGCACCCTTCTGAAAATTAAGAAGATAAGGATTGAGTATGGTGGCTTCAGTCGCGCTCTTTCCCGACAACCCAAATGAAGCTAAGCATGTAGAAAGCAGATTGCTTCCTCGTTTGGACGAGGGTTCGACTCCCTCCAGCTCCACAAATGATACCGTCTCTTGAGGCGGTATCTTTTTTTGGGCATAAAAAAAGCGCAGTGATCATATCCTGCGCCTCTTGGGTCTGTTGTTTGTTGTGGCTTCTTATTTGTTGCGGCCGTTGCCACGGTTGCTCCGGAAGTTGGTTACCTCTTTCTGGATGAACTGCCGTTCGGCTTGCTGTGCCCTATAGAGCTTCTCCGGGGTGAGCACCTTCTCAAATCTGGGTGCATATTCCTTCTCCAGGGCTGCCTCTTTCATCTTCAAATCCACATCGTCATCCAGTAATTTTCTGTACTCCGCCTCCGAGATGTTGCTGTTGTCCTTGATGCGTTGCACCTTTTCCCTGTGTTTGCGATGCAGTTCGAACTTCTTTTTTGTCAGTTCGTTGGTGAGGGGGAAGTATTTGTCAGCTTCCGCCTTGCTGAGCCCTGCCTCTTTCTCTACAAACTCTTTTTTTCGTTTCTCGTAATCTGCCATGTTCATCTTCCTCTCCTGTGCGGTGAGGGTCATCACCTGCAGTGGCAACAGAATCAAACAAATCAACAATATGATATTTCTTTTCATAACTCTATGGTATGTGCGTTGTATCATCAATTGAGATAATATTGATCATACATGTAATCAAAATAACCCTCTTCCACCAGCTGCTCCTCCAGATATTGGTAGAACTCCTCCTCGGTGACCTGCACCGTTGACCAGTAACTTTCCTGAATCTGGACCACCGACTGACGGGATGCTACATTGTCATTGTCAGCCTGCCGTGTGAGAAACTGAATGGTGATGTAGAGACCGACAAACATCGCTGCCATATAGACCCAGGGTTTCACCTTATCCCAAAAAGGAACCGTTCGCGGTGGAACGATCTCTTTTTCCGGGAGATGATTCATGATCTCTTCATTCAATCGGGCGAAATAGTTGTCTGGGACTTTAAATGGATTTCGTTTGCGATCTATTTCTTCTAATTTGTTGAAATGAGATTTCATACGGTACTTCTATATTATTGATGTTCTTGCACTTTCGATGCCTTTCCTTTTTGGGCCTACTGTTGAATAGACATTTCGCCCTGGAAAAGGTTTAATCTTCTTCGCCTAAAAACTTTTCAATTTTTTTAACTGCATGGTGATAAGATGCTTTCAGTGCCCCCACGGAGGTGCCGAGGATTTCGGACATCTCATCATATTTCATCTCATCGAAATATTTCATCTGAAATACAAGACGCTGTTTTTCCGGCAGGGTGAGGATCGCTTTCTGCAGTTGCAGCGCTGCCTCGTCACCGTCGAAATAATCGTCACTTTCCAGCACGTTGATCAGGAAAGAGTCATCCTCATCAATTGAGATGTTGTTCTGGCTTCGTTTCTTGTTCAGGAAGGTGATGCTTTCGTTGATGGCAATCCGATAGAGCCAGGTGGTAAGCTTGGCGTCGCCGCGGAAGTTCTCCAGGTTTGTCCATGCCTTCACAAACACATCCTGGAGGATGTCGTTGGCATCGTCGTGCGAAAGCACCATTTTTCGTATCTGCCAGTAGAGTCGTTCGCTGTAGGCGGCGACCAGATCGGCAAACCCCTGTCTGATGGTGTGCGGATTCCGAAGTGCTTCCAGTAAGGTTTCCTCGTTGTTCATTTCCATAGGTATGGCATTCAGGACAAAGGTAAGATATTTTTCGCTACCCGCTCAGCTTGCATCACCATTTTCAAACCATCGTACAAAATTTCCCGCGGCCTCTTCGTTCTCCTGCCACCATTGCAATGATTCGGGGTAGTAGGAGACGGTGATGTAACGGCAGTAGGTTTCGAAAAAGTCAGATTGCTCTATATGGGTGAAAAAAGGGATGTAGTAGGTCCACAAGACCCCCTCTTTGTGGCCGATGCTCTCCGCCTCGAGGACCTTCATGATGGAGCGGTTCACGGTTGTGAACAACAGGAATGGATCGGCTTCGTTGTCACCCGCCTGCAGTGAGTCGATGGTTGCAGTGATGGCACCGTATACAAGGCTGCGGTCGAGGTTCTCCTCGGGTGTGAGCGGCGGTGTCTCTTCACTCTTATTGCTCTGTACGGTTTTGTTGCGCATCATCTGTTGCTGTATGAAGGAGCGTTCTACAGGTTCCTCGCTCTTCCTGATGGACATGGTCTGCAACAGCTCCTCGAAGGCGTTCTTTGAACGGTCGCTGTCGGGTTCCAGGAGTAGAAACATCTGGAATGAGAGGATGCTCTGCACCCAGAGGCCTTGGTCGTTCAGCAGATAGGCATTGAGCAGAAACGCTCCGCTGTGGCTCTTGTCAACGTCTATAGCCCTTCTGACATGTGTCAGCGCCTTCCCGCTCTCACCTTGTTTGTAATAATTGAGCGCCAGGTTGAAGTGGAGCAGGTAATCGTCGCCATACTTCTCCAGACCCTCCTGCAGGAGGGCGATGGCTTCATCGGCACGATCGGTTTCCAGGAGGACTTCATTCTTGACGGCATAGGCGCCGATGGCCAGCTTTTTCTCATCGGATGCAATCACTTCACTGCTGTACTTCTCTGCTCCCGCATAGTCTTTCAGCTCGAGAGAGGTGAGCGACATTTCATAAACAGCCTGTATCAGTCCCGGATCGAATGCCAACGCTTCACGATATTTGGCCATCGCCTCTTCATATTCACCCTGGTCATGGAGTGCCACTCCTTCTTCAACCAGTTGCTGCGCCTTGGATTGTTGCCCATGCAGCAGATTGGGCAAGGTGATGGAGAAAAATGCAAGCAGTATGATAATCTTATACATAGGTGATCTTCTAATGAATGTTCTCAGTGGGCCGACAGGCTTAACGGAAGCAAAACCACTGCTCCGGCCAATGTGTGCGGCTCATTTGGTGGGTAAAAGTAAACAAAAAATGAAGCTTGCGGATAGCTTCCTCTCAAATTTCACATCTTTTGTAACACTAATAAACATATGAGAATGGCAAATAGATTTTTTTTACATTTTCCGGTATCAAAAAGATTGTCGTACATTTGTGGGAGAAATTAAGCCCGAAAGAGACTAAGATGCAATACAACCAGGTTCTGTTCAAATGTGATCCCTACAGTGAGATGATCACCGACATCCTATCTGCAATGTTGGCAGAGATAGGATTTGAATCATTTGTGAGAGGTGAAGATGCTTTGGAAGCCTACATCCCTCAGCCGCTTTTCAGCCAGTCGGCGCTGCAACAGGTGCTTACCGACCTCCCGTTGGAGGTGGAGATCAGCTATTCCATCCACACCCTGGAAGACAAGAACTGGAATGAAGAGTGGGAGAAGAACTACTTCAAACCCATTGTCATTGAGGATGAGTGTTGCATCCACAGTTCGTTTCATCAACCCGACAAGGCATGTCGTTATCCCATCGTGATTGATCCGAAGATGTCGTTCGGCACAGGCCATCATCAGACGACACTCCTTATATTGAAGGAGATCCTGGCGATGGAGCTGAACGGGAAAAGTGTGCTCGACATGGGGTGCGGCACCGGGGTGCTGGCCATCCTGGCTGCCATGAAGGGCGCTGCCCCCGTGACTGCCATCGACATTGAAGAGTGGGCCTATCACAATGCCGTGGAGAATGTGGGATTGAACGGCATGACATCCATACGTATTGAGCAGGGAGGAGCGGAACTGTTGGGCGCAGAGCGGTATGAGGTGATCTTTGCCAACATCAACCGCAACATCCTGTTACAGGATATGCCACGCTATGAGGCAGTGATGGAGAAGGGGGGAGTCATTGTCATGAGCGGCTTCTACCTCGATGACCTGCCCGCCATCCGTGCACGGGCAAATGAGTTGGGTCTTTCTTTTGATCATTTGAGGGAGATGGATCGTTGGGTGGCCACAACTTTTGTAAAGAAGTGAAAAAAGGGTTACCTTTGCAGCTTGTTACACAATTTTAGGTTATTACAGAATGGAATGGTTTGTTGAACTTATTAGCGGATCGGGTATTGCGCATTCGATCCTGATCTTGGCAGTAGTAATTGCCATAGGACTCCTGTTGGGTAAACTCAAGATCTTCGGGATCTCGTTGGGTACCACCTGGATCCTTTTCTTCGGTATTTTTCTCGGTCACCTGGGTCTCCACATTGAACCGGAACTCCTTCATTTCCTGAAAGAGTTCGGTTTGATCCTCTTCATCTTCTCCATAGGAATGCAGGTGGGCCCCAGCTTCTTCTCCTCCTTCAAGCAGGGGGGGATCACACTCAACCTGCTGGCTTCGGGTGTTGTATTCCTGGGTGTTGCCACCACCATCGTGATTCATCTCATTACCGGTTTGCCTATTGCCACGATGGTAGGCATCCTCTCGGGTGCCGTCACCAACACACCCGGTCTGGGAGCGGCACAGCAGACCTTTACCGATGCCACCGGCAGCACCGATCCTACCATTGCTACTGCCTATGCGGTTGCCTATCCGTTGGGAGTGGTGGGCATCATCCTCTCACTGGTGCTGTTCCGTTACATTTTTCGCATCAACCTCACACAGGAGAACAAGCGTCTGGATCAGCTGAACGATTCGAAACAGACGGAGGCTCAGATGTTCACCCTCAATGTGCTTAATCCCGCCATCATGGGTAAGAACATCAGGCAGATCAAGAAGCTGATCGATCGTGAGTTTGTCATCTCACGGGTGCTGCATGCACGGAACGGTGAGCTGGTTGTTCCCCAAACAGAAACGAAACTGGAGGATGGGGACCGGTTGCTGGTGGTCTCCAACCTGAAGAACATCGAAGCGATTGAAGCACTCATTGGCAAACGCATCGACATGAACAGGGAGGAGTGGGCCAAGCTCGATTCACAGCTTGTCTCCCGCAGGATCTCCATCACGCGCTCTGCAGTGAATGGACGTTCCATCGGTAACCTGCGCCTGCGCAACCTCTTCGGCGTCAACATCACAAGGGTGAACCGTGCCGGTGTGGACCTGATTGCCGATACACGGCTGGAGCTACAACTGGGCGACCGCGTCACGGTGGTGGGATCGGAAGAAGCGATTGCCAACGTGGAGAAATTCCTGGGCAACTCGATGAAACGACTGCGTGAACCAAACCTGATCTCCATCTTCATCGGCATCGCACTGGGCGTACTGGTGGGCAGCATTCCCTTCATGATTCCGGGGATACCACAGCCTGTGAAGCTGGGACTGGCGGGTGGACCACTGATCATTGCCATTCTGATCAGTAAGTTTGGGCCCCGCTACAAGCTGGTTACCTACACCACCATGAGTGCCAACCTGATGCTGCGCGAGATTGGCATCTCCTTGTTCCTGGCCTGCGTGGGGCTGGGTGCAGGGGGCAACTTTGTTGAGACCGTGGTGAACGGTGGATACATCTGGATAGGCTATGGTGTGATCATCACCATGTTACCGCTGCTGATCATCGGCTTCATTGGCCGCAAGGTGAGCAAGCTGAACTACTTCACCCTGATGGGGCTGCTTGCGGGGAGCATGACCGATCCCCCGGCACTGGCATACGCCAATGCCAGCGCAGGGAATGATGTGCCGGCAGTGAGCTATGCGACGGTTTACCCGCTCACCATGTTCCTCCGTGTGATTACGGCACAGTTGTTGATTCTTATTTTTCTCTGAATGAAGCGGTCAGCCTGAACAGCGTAGGGTCTGGTCGCAATCGATTGCACACGATTCTACGCAAAAGATCCGCTTATTAAAGTCATTCGTTCCCATTTCGTTGTAGATTTGTCGTCGAAGACAATAATTTAATACGCAGACCATTTCAAGGGATCTCACCCTTCGAATGGGTTTAACAAAAGGATCTGAATGGCTCTTATTGCATTTCATCTCAACTATCATACCATCTGGGGGCAACAGGTCTGCCTCTGTGGATCGACGCCCGAGCTGGGAGCGTTCGATGAGGCCAAGGCCTTACCGCTCACAAGCAACGGTGACAACTGGAGCACCACGCTGAAGATGGGCGTGACCGATACCCTCGAGTATTATTACCTGATACGGCAGGGCAACAGCACCATCCGCCGGGAGTGGGGTGCAAGACGTCAGCTCCGCGTGATTAAAGGGAAGAAGGCATTCAACGTGCAGGATCACTGGAACGACAAGCCGTACCATGCTTATCTCTATTCATCGGTATTCACCGACAGCATCTTCCATCATCCCATATCATCGTTGCCGACAAGATATTATTCCAGGTCGCTGTTGCTCAACATGATCTGCCCCTATGCCAACCGCGACCAGGTGGTGGCGGTCTGTGGCGCAGCAGATTTTTTGGGAGGATGGGATCCCGCTAAAGCATTGCCGCTCACCTGCGTGAACAACGGTGAATGGCAGATTCTCCTTAATGCGGAATCGCTGCCCGCAATGAGTGAGTACAAGTTCCTGATCATCGACCGCAATAGCGGCGAGGTAGTACACTGGGAAGATGGCGCCAACAGGCTGCTGGATGCAACTTCAGCACAACAGGTGAACAGCGTGACTGTGGAGATGTCGATTGCATACCGCTATTCCGGATTCACATTCAAGGGAACAGGTACGGCCATCCCCGTGTTCTCGCTCAGGACAGAGCAGAGTTTCGGCATCGGTGACTTTACAGATCTGCGTAAGATGGTAGAGTGGACTTCACTCACCGGGCAACAACTGATTCAACTGTTACCGGTAAATGATACCACCACGACCAGAACATGGAAGGATTCTTATCCCTACAGTGCCATCTCCATCTATGCCCTGCATCCCATCTATCTAGGATGCAGTGACAACCCGTTGAAGAACAAAAGAAAACAAAAGCAATACCTGAACCGGGCAGCCACCCTCAACCGGCTTAAAGAGATCGATTACGAACAGGTGTTGCAGCTCAAATCGGCATACAGCCGTGATCTCTATCTCGAGGAGGGGGACAAAGTGCTCTCATCGGACGAATACAACAGTTTCTTTGAGAACAACAAACAGTGGCTCTTCCCCTATGCTTGCTATTGCACCTTGCGCGACAGGAACGGGACTGCCAATTTCAGGGAATGGACCGGATATGCCTCTTACAGCGAGTCACAGCTGAGAGCCATGCTGGAAGAAGATGCAGCAGCTGCCAATGAAACAAACTACTGGTATTTCGTACAATTTCTGCTACACAAGCAGTTTTCATCGGTGAAAGCATATGCACACAAGTGTGGCATCACCCTGAAGGGAGACATCCCCATCGGGATCAATCGTGACAGCATCGACGCCTGGACTTCACCCCATTTGTTCAACATGGATACCCAGAGCGGGGCTCCTCCGGATGACTTCTCCTTTTTTGGTCAGAACTGGGGATTTCCTACCTACAACTGGGTTGCCATGGAGAAAGAGGGCTTTGCCTGGTGGATCAACCGCTTTCGCAAGATGGCTGACTATTTTGACGCCTACCGCATTGACCATATTCTTGGATTCTTCCGCATTTGGGAGATTCCCCTCGATGCCGTACAGGGGCTGCTGGGACATTTCAGTCCTGCCTTACCCTATTGGCCGGAAGAACTGAACCGTGCAGGCATCCCCTTCGATGAGGAACGGATGGTGCAGCCATTCATTCACGAACAGTTCCTGCCGGAGATTTTCGGCCCCTATGTGGATGAGGTAAAGGAGAAATACCTTGAGGTGAAAGGATGGCAGCTGTTCCGTTTGAAGGAGTGTTGCGATACCCAGCGTAAGATTAAACAAATGTTTGAGGGTGAGCAGGATGAGAAGTCGGCACGGGTGCGCGACGGGCTATATTCCCTTTGTACGGAGGTACTATTCGTACGTGATCCGCTCGATCAACATCGTTTTCACCCCCGCATCACCGCTCAATATTCCTATTCCTACCGCTACCTGGACGATCATGTAAAAGAGGCATTCAACCGTCTTTATGATGACTTTTTCTATCACCGCCACAACTACTTCTGGCGCGAACAGGCAATGCGTAAACTGCCGGTGCTGATTGCTTCAACCTCTATGTTGGTTTGCGGGGAGGATCTGGGAATGGTGCCTGATTGTGTTCCCTCAGTGATGCAGGAGCTGCAGATGCTCAGCCTGGAGATACAGCGGATGCCCAAGGATCCCAAGGTGCTTTTTACCGACCTGCAGTGGTTGCCTTATCACTCAGTCTGCACCTCCTCGACACATGACATGTCACCCATACGGCAATGGTGGGGCGAAAACCGGGAGTTGACACAACGGTATTACAACGAAGTGCTCCACCAGGAGGGGATTGCACCCGAAGATTGTACCACTGCGATATGTAACCAGATCATCACCTCACATCTCCACTCATCGGCCATGTGGGTGATTTTGCCCTGGCAGGATTGGATGTCGCTCAATGAAGCACTCCGCAATCCCGATGCTTCAGCCGAACGTATTAACATTCCGGCAAACCCTGAGCATTACTGGCGCTACCGGATGCATCTCTCCCTTGAGGAGCTGCTCAATGAGACATCGTTCAATGAAGAGATTGCTGCGATGAGCAACAGAGTATCGTAATCTGGATTATTTATTGGAAAAACCACAAAAAAGAGCGGCCCTCCCATTTGGGAAGGCCGCATTCTTTATGAAATGGAATAAGGGTTATGCCTTACCAGCGCTGCCCAACACCTTTTCCGTTTTGTGCTTGTAGAGCTTTTTCAACTCCTCGCGGGCCGGTCCCAGGTATTTGCGGGGATCGAACTCAGCCGGATTGGAGGCCAACACCTCACGAATGGCCGCAGTCATGGCCAGACGACCGTCAGAGTCGATGTTGATCTTGCAGACAGCCGACTTGGCAGCCTTGCGCAACTGTTCTTCGGGAATACCGATAGAGTCGTTCAGCTTACCGCCATTCTGATTGATGGTAGTCACATACTGCTGTGGTACGGATGAAGATCCGTGCAGCACGATGGGGAAGCCGGGGATTCGTTTTTCAATCTCTTCGAGAATGTCGAAACGCAATGGTGGCGGTACCAGTACTCCTTCTTCATTGCGAGTGCACTGCTCGGGTGTGAACTTGAACGCTCCGTGTGAGGTGCCGATGGAGATAGCCAGTGAATCAACACCGGTACGCGATACGAAGTCTACCACCTCGTCGGGTTCGGTATAGGTGTGGTGTTCAGCCACTACATCATCTTCGATGCCGGCCAGTACACCCAGCTCACCTTCTACGGTCACATCGTGCTGATGTGCATATTCCACCACCTTTTTGGTGAGGGCAATATTTTCTTCGTAGGGAAGGTGCGAACCATCGATCATCACCGATGAGAAGCCACTGTCGATGCAATCCTTGCAGAGCTCAAAGCTGTCACCATGGTCAAGGTGCAAAACGATGGGGATTTCATAACCCAGTTCCTTGGCATATTGTACGGCTCCCTGTGCCATGTAGCGCAGCAGCGTTTGGTTGGCATACTTGCGGGCACCGCTCGATACCTGCAAGATGACGGGCGATTTGGTTTCCACGCAGGCAGATACGATTGCCTGCAGCTGTTCCATGTTGTTAAAGTTGAAAGCGGGGATGGCATAACCACCGTCAACTGCTTTCTTGAATAACTCTTTTGAGTTTACGAGACCCAGTTCTTTATAACTTACCATGATCTTATTGTTTTTAAATTGGAGTTTAAACCTAAATAATATCACAAAAATACGATTAAAAATGCAATTTATGAAATTATTTCCCCAAAGAGTGCTAAAAGATGTCTGCCGTAAGTGAAATAACCGGTAAAAAAAGGAGTCGATAAAACCATCCAAACCGATTGGTTTTTTTTATTTTTTTTCTATTTTTGTAGTCTTCGGTCTGTAACCGCTCTCTGATTTCTGCAATGTGCATACTGGTGCCGAGTTGAGTCGCCTTAGCTAATATTATTAATTTCAAACACTTTACATTAACTTATTATGATTATTGGAATACCGAAAGAGATCAAAGTACTGGAGGGTAGGGTCGCCATGACACCCGCAGGGGTGATGGAGTTGACCCGCAGAGGGCATACTGTTTTCCTGCAGAAGGGTGCCGGCGTGGGAAGCAATTTGCCCGACGAACGCTACCAAATGGCAGGAGCAGTGATCCTCGATACCATGGAAGAAGTATATGCTGCGGCAGAGATGATCGTGAAGGTGAAAGAACCACTGGAAAAAGAGTACAATCTGATTCGTAAAGGTCAGATACTGTTTACCTACTTCCATTTCGCATCCAACAAGCAGTTGACACAGGCAATGGCTGACAGCGGAGCTGTTTGCATTGCCTATGAGACTGTGATGGACAAGCTAGGAGCACTCCCGTTGCTTACCCCCATGAGTGAGGTGGCCGGAAGGCTCTCGGTACAGCAGGGGGCAAAATACCTTGAAAAGCCACAGGGAGGCAAAGGTGTGCTGCTGGGAGGTGTGCCGGGTGTCAATCCGGCCGAAGTGATGATCATCGGTGCCGGTGTGGTGGGTCACAATGCGGCACTGATGGCTGCCGGCCTTGGTGCGAACGTGAAGATGCTGGACATCAACCTGAACCGCCTGCGCTATCTCTCCGAGGTGATACCTGCCAACGTAAAGACTCTTTATTCCACCGAACTGTCGATCAGAGAATCACTCAGGAGTGCCGATCTCGTGATCGGAGCCACACTGATTGTAGGTGCCAAGGCTCCCCACCTGGTGTCGCGAGAGATGCTCAAGGAGATGACTCCCGGCACGGTGATGATCGATGTCTCAGTCGATCAGGGTGGTTGCTTCGAAACAACACGGCCAACGACCCATGCCGACCCCATATACGAGGTTGATGGCATCATTCACTATTGTGTGGCCAACATCCCCGGCGCGGTACCCATCACCTCCACGCGTGCTTTGACCAATGCCACGATGCCCTATGTGATCAGGCTTGCTGAGCATGGTTGGGAAGAAGCATGCAAACGATTTGAAGACCTCAGGCAGGGACTCAATATCCTGGACGGGGAGGTGGTCTACAAGAGCGTGGCCGATTCACTCAATCTGCCTTACAGGGAGCTTCTCTGGTAAGCGATCTTCACAGCAGCATCCCGTTTTGCCGGGATGCTGCAGAGAGGTACGGAAAAAGGGATCAATCGGGAAAGATTATCCCTTTTTCCTTTGCAGATAAGGAAAAATTATTTTTCTTTGTTTGCTTTATTTAGATTATTTTTAAACAGCGTCAGAATCACAGCATCACAATGGAAGATTACAATAAGGAGACCCAGATACAAATTGAACTGAGCGAAGAGGTTGCACAGGGGACATACTCCAACCTGGCCGTCATCTCTCACTCCGCATCGGAGTTCGTGGTCGATTTCATCCGCATGGTGCCCGGCATGCAGAAAGCAAAAGTGAAGTCAAGGATCATATTGACACCTGAACATGCGAAACGGTTGTTGCATGCCCTGAAAGAAAATATCGACAAGTTCGAACAACAAAACGGTCCCATCCGCATTCAAAGTGATCCCGGCTTTCTGCCTCCCATCGGTGGCATTGGGCAGGCGTGAAGCTGACCATTTCGTCACAACTCACAGCAATTATGGAAAAGGAAAAAGACATCACAGCAAGAAAAAAATACAATTGGTTTACCATGTTCTGGTCAGGTTTCACCAGCATGAGCCGCATGAGCAAAACGCTCTGGATCGTGGCTATCGTGAAGCTGGTGATCATGTTTTTCATTCTCAAACCCTTCTTTTTTCCAAACGTTTTGGAAACCAACTACGACAACGATGCCGACAAGGCTGAACATGTCCGCACGGAACTTTATGAAAAAGTACCGGCATCCGAATGAACCCAAACAACTATAAAACAACTATATAAAACCTACATTTATGGATCTTTTAAGTGCATCTGCAGTAAATTGGTCGAGAGCGCAATTTGCGCTGACGGCCGGCTATCACTGGCTGTTCGTCCCGCTCACCATTGGACTGGGACTCATCATGGCCATAATGGAGAGTCTCTACGTCAAAACAGGAGATGAGAAATGGAAGAATGCCACCAAGTTCTGGCAGAAGATATTTGGCATCAATTTCGCCATCGGTATCGCTACAGGCATCATCCTCGAGTTCCAGTTCGGTACCAACTGGTCGAACTACAGCTGGTTTGTGGGCGATATCTTTGGAGCTCCTCTCGCCATTGAAGGAATTCTGGCCTTCTTCATGGAAGCCACCTTTGTCTCTATCATGTTTTTCGGATGGAACAGGGTCAGCAAAAAAATGCACCTGGCTTCCACCTGGCTGGTATTTGTGGGTGCTTCTCTCTCTGCCTTCTGGATCCTGGTGGCCAACGCCTGGATGCAGTATCCCATCGGTATGGAGTTCAACCCCGAGTCGGTCCGCAATGAGATGGTTGACTTCTGGGCGGTGGCTTTCTCACCGGTAGCCTACAACAAGTTCCTGCACACCACCTTCTCCTGCTGGGCCGTGGGTGCCGCCTTCGTGGTGGCCATCTCCGGATGGTACCTGCTGAAAAAGAGACATACCGATTTTGCGGTGAAGAGCATGAAGATTGGTTCGCTGGTCGGTCTGGTGGCTTTCGTCATGCTGGCGGTTACCGGCGACGGTTCGGCATACCACGTGGCACAGAAGCAGCCGATGAAGCTGGCAGCCATGGAGGGCCTCTATGAAGGCACAGAGGGTGCCGGTCTGGTGGCCGTGGGGATGCTCAACCCTGCACGGAAAAATTACAACGATGAGGTGGATCCCTACATCTTCAAGATAGAGCTGCCTAAGCTGCTCTCCCTCCTGGGATACAGGGATATCAACGCCTTTGTGCCGGGCATCGTAGACATCGTAGATGGTGGTTACACACTTCCCGACGGCACCACGGCACTCTCCTTTCAGGAACGCAGGGAGAGAGGCCTGAAGGCCATACAAGCGCTGGCCGACTACCAGGTGGCCAAGGAGGAGGGACGTGATGCAGATGCTGCGAACCATGAGATCATCCTACGCGAGAACTATGCCCACTTCGGTTATGGATATCTGGAAACGGAGGAGGATATGATTCCCAATATACCGCTTACCTTCTACAGTTTTCACCTGATGGTGATGATTGGGGTCTATTTCATCCTCTTCTTCATGGTGATGCTTTATTTCCTTTATAAGAAAGATATGGTCAGCAACCGCTGGCTGCAATATGTAGCCCTATGGAGCCTCCCGCTGGCCTATCTGGCCTCCCAGCTGGGGTGGGTGGTGGCCGAGGTGGGACGCCAGCCCTGGACCATACAGGATATCCTGCCGGTACAGGCAGCCTCCTCAGCCATATCGGCACAAAACGTGGCCACCACCTTCATCCTCTTCGCAGTGCTGTTCACCGGTTTGCTGATTGCCGAGGTGACCATCATGGTGAAGCAGATCAAAAAGGGACCCGACGGCGAAGGGCTGAAAGCATGATTTCATCAATTTGAACGGATTTAAAAATAAATAATATGATCACTTACGAATTTCTACAACAATATTGGTGGTTCATCATGTCACTATTGGGTGGCCTGCTGGTGTTCCTGCTCTTTGTGCAGGGAGGACAATCGATGCTCCACTCCCTCTCACGAAAAGAGGATGAGAAGAGGCTGCTGGTCAATGCACTCGGCAGAAAATGGGAATATACCTTCACCACGCTGGTTACCTTTGGGGGGGCCTTCTTCGCATCTTTCCCGCTCTTCTATTCCACCAGCTTCGGCGGTGCCTACTGGGCATGGATGATCCTGCTCTTCTGCTTTGTGCTGCAGGCGGTATCCTATGAATTCCAGTCGAAGCCGGGCAACATCTTCGGGGCTACAACCTACCGCATGTTCCTTTTCATTAACGGATTGCTCGGCACCTTCCTGCTGGGAGTGGTGGTGGCTACCTTCTTTACCGGTTCAGAATTTACCGTGGGCAAGGGTAACATTGCGGGACTGGGTACGGCAGGACCGATAATCAGCCAGTGGCAGAACCCGCTGCACGGATTGGAGCTGCTGGGGAACCTGCGCAACCTAACACTGGGATTTGCCGTACTCTTCCTGGCACGTACCCAGGCCAGCCTCTTCTTCGTAAACAGGCTCAGCCATGAGGTGCTGGAGAAGCGCTCCCGTAAGTTTGTGCTGTACAACGGACTGCCCTTCGTGGTATTCTTCCTCATTTTCCTCATCTGGACACTCTTTTCCGAAGGTTATGCTGTGGATCCCCTCACCAAAGATGTATACCTGGAGAAGATGAAATACCTGAACAACTTCATCGAGATGCCGCTGGTGATGGTGCTCTTCCTGCTGGGGGTGGTTGCCGTGCTGTATGGTATCATACGAACAGTATTCAGTGCTGACTTCAAGAATGGGATCTGGTACGCCGGTGCGGGTACCATCATCACGGTGACCATGTTATTGCTGATTGCCGGTTTCAACAACACCGCTTATTACCCTTCGTCGATTGATTTGCAGAGTTCGCTTACCTTGCAGAATTCATCCTCGAGTGAGTTCACACTCTCGACCATGGCGGTGGTGTCACTGCTTGTACCGGTGGTGGCTGCTTATATCTTCTATGCCTGGAGGGCCCTGGAGCGTAAGAAGCTAAGCCTTGATGATCTGAACAACGACGGACATGCCTATTAGGCTCACTGTAAAATGATTCAAGAGGGTGGGGTGCATTTACATGCCCCCCCTTTTTGTTTCTGCAGTTCATTTTCGGCTGGAAAAAGGGCTGATGTCGATAATAAAGTGTAATTTTGCAAAAGAATATAACAGCGTTCTTATATGGAGAGAAGATTTTTTCTGCTGCTGATCAGCTCACTAATGATAGCCGCAACGTTTCTCATAAGCTCCTGTGGTGAAGGTGGAAATGGGTTGAACCGGACGGCCAATAAACTGACGTTGGACACCATCCACATCGAATCGCGCCGCCACCTGGGGGGGGACACAGCCAATCCCTACTGTGACATCCGTCTCCATGTGATCTATCCCATTGACAGCGAAGGGACAAACCTGGATACCCTGCAGCGTTACTTTGTAACGGCGCTTTTCGGACCGGCCTACCACAATCTGAAACCGACGGCGGCCATAGAGGAGTATGTAAGAAACTATGAGGAGAACTACAGCCGTGATGCAGCCATCTATCATGAGAATGCGGGCTCAGCTGTGACATCCGATCCGGTAGTGCAGGATGATGTGCAGGTGCATGACTATGAAGGTCTTTCTACCGCTGATAGCTTCTATTCCTATTACGAAAGCATCTCAGATACGATCTTTTACAACCAGCATGGCATCATCTCCTTTCAGGTGAGACAATCGAACAACAAGGGGGGTGCAACGTCCTACCAGCTCTGCCGCAACCATGTCTTCAACTTGAGACAAGAAGCTCCCGTAACAGAGAACGAGCTCTTCAAAGCCGGTTATGATACTGCGCTGCGCAACATCCTCATCGCCTCCCTGCTGGAACAGAACGGCGTGAAGAGCATCGATGAGCTGGAAGAATTGGGATTCTTCGGCATCCGTGAGATCCTGCCCAACAAGAACTTCCTGCTCAATGACAAAGGGATTGTCTATACCTTCAACAAGGGAGAGTATTCCGCTTATCAACTTGATGCGCAGGAGATCATGATCCCCTACGGCTCTATCCGCTCTCTGTTGAGAGAGAATAGTGTTGCATCTAAACTGGCCGATCTGAAGTGAAAGAGATCCAACATTATTTTCCCGCACTGACGGAACAACAAGTAAAGCAGTTTGAGGCACTGGGTGACCTCTACAGGGAGTGGAACAGCAAGATCAATGTCATTTCCCGAAAGGATATCGACAACTTATACCTGCATCATATACTTCATTCACTGGCGATTGCCAGGTATGTCTCTTTCACTCCCGGCACCAGCGTCATGGATGTGGGTACCGGTGGAGGCTTCCCCGGGATCCCGCTGGCGATCCTCTTTCCGGAGAGCCGTTTCCTGCTGCTCGACAGCATCGGGAAAAAGATCAGGGTTGTGCGTGAGGTGGCTGATGCCATTGGCTTGACCAATGTGGAGGCGATTCATTCACGTGCCGAAGAGGAGAAACGTACGTTTCACTTCGTGGTGAGCCGTGCAGTGATGCCCCTGCCGGAGTTGATCCGCATCATCCGGAAGAACATCGCGAAGGAACAGATCAATTCACTGCCCAACGGTATCATCTGCCTGAAGGGGGGTGACCTGACCGCAGAGCTGCATCCTTTCCGGCAGGTGGCCGATGTGGTGTCACTGACCAATTACTTCACCGACCCCTTCTTCGGGACAAAGAAACTGGTTTATGTGCCCCTGGGCTGAACGATGAAAATAAATGAAAATGGCATGAAGATAAAGACTTTTGAATTCAATCCTCTGGGAGTCAATACGTATTTGCTCTCTGACGAAACCGGGGAGTGTGTGGTGATTGATGCTGCATGTTATTATGCCGACGAACAGGAACTTTTGCTCAATTACCTTCTGGATCACGACTTCGTGGTGAAGCATCTGATCAACACCCATCTCCACTTCGACCATCTCTTCGGAGTGAACCTGCTGGCAAACAGGTTTGATCTTCCCCTGCTGTACCATCCCGACGATGCGTTTCTGTTGGAGGATATTCCCAGTCAGATGGGACTCTTCGGATTCCCCTCCCACCATGCCGATTACAGACCGGTGAGGAGCGCATACCTGAAGGAGGGTGATAAGGTATCCTTCGGAAACCATACACTTCAAATCTTGCATGTCCCGGGACACTCTCCCGGCAGCATCGCATTCTATGAGGCCGAAGCTGCTGTAGTGATGAGCGGTGATGCTCTTTTCAATTCCGGCATCGGACGTACCGATCTGCCCCGTGGCAGTTATGAGACACTCAACGCCAGCATCCGCAACAAGTTATATCTGCTGCCGGAGGAGACACGTGTCTACCCCGGTCACGGACCTTATACCACCATCGGTGATGAGAAACGGAACAACCCGTTTGTCAACATGAATCAACAATGAAAGAACCCAACTAAAGCCTATTCATAGCAATGGAACATTTTAAATACCGCCACATCGGCATCAGCGAAGCAGACAAGAAAGTGATGCTCGAGACCTTGGGAGTGAACAGCGTGGATGAGTTGATTGAACAGACCATCCCGGGTGACATACGGCTGACAAAGCCCCTCACGTTGCCCGCAGCACTTACCGAACAGGAGTATGCCGAGGAGATTAGCCGCATCGCCGCTCGAAACAGGGTATATGCTTCCTACATCGGTATGGGATGGTATGACACCATTACTCCCGCACCGATATACCGCAACGTGTTTGAGAACCCTGTCTGGTACACCTCCTACACCCCCTATCAGGCAGAGATATCACAAGGCCGGTTGGAGGCACTTCTCAACTTCCAGACCATGGTGAGCGAACTGACCGCATTGCCGCTCGCCAACAGTTCGTTGCTCGACGAAGCCACTGCCGCGGCGGAGGCCGCCACCATGATGTATGGCCTGCGCAGTCGTGATCAGGTGAAGCAGCAGGTAGAAACCCTCTTTGTAGACCGGCATCTCTTTCCACAGACACTTGCCGTGCTCCGTACACGAATGCGGCATACCGGAATTGAGATTGTTGTTGGCGACTACAACAGCTTCACTTTTGAGACCCCCTGCTTCGGTGCAATCGTGCAATATCCCAACAGCAACGGCAGCGTGGAGGATTATCGCTCCTTTACCGAGAGAGCGCATGCGGCGGACTGTAAAGTGGCAGTGGCGACCGACCTGATGGCGCTGGTGCTGCTCACACCACCTGGAGAGTGGGGGGCCGACATCGCCTTTGGCAGCAGCCAACGTTTTGGCATCCCCATGTTCTTCGGCGGACCCTCCGCTGCCTTTTTTGCCACCCGCGACGAGTACAAACGTTCCATGCCGGGCCGCATCATCGGCATCTCGAAAGATGCCTACGGAAGGGAAGCGTTGCGTATGGCGCTGCAGACGCGCGAACAGCATATCAAACGGGAGAAGGCCACCTCCAACATCTGCACCGCGCAGGCATTGCTGGCTACAATGTCATCCTTCTATGCCGTATATCATGGACCGGAAGGGCTTAAAGGTATCGCCCGCCGCATCCACTCGCTTGCCTCGCACGTGAGTGATGAACTGGAAGCGATGGGATACCGGCAACTCAACGAAAGCTTCTTTGATACCCTCACCATAGCGCTGCCTGAAAGTATTTCCGTTGGGGATATACGCAACCACGCCGAGATGCGCGAAATCAATCTCCGTTATCATGAAGATGGCAGAATTGGCATCAGCCTCGACGAGACCACCAACGACTACCGCGTGCATGAGTTGCTGGCCCTCTTTGCCATGGCTGCCGGAAGCTCCAAGGTGTTCATGATCGATGACCTTCCCGAAAAGAGCACCTTGCAGGAAGATAAGCTCAGGAAAAGCAGTTTCCTGACGCACCCCACCTTTCAACGTTACCACACCGAGACGGAGCTGATGCGTTACATCAAGCGACTGGAACGGAAGGATATCTCACTGGCGCACTCCATGATCTCACTGGGCTCCTGCACCATGAAGCTGAATGCCGCTTCGGAACTGCTGCCGCTGGGACTGACAGGCTTCCAGCGCATACACCCCTTTGCACCGGAAGATCAGACGGAAGGATACAAGGAGATGATCGATGAACTGGAGGAGATGTTGTCTGTGATTACCGGGCTGGCTGCCACCAGCCTGCAACCCAACTCGGGTGCCGCAGGTGAATATGCGGGGCTGATCACCATTGCCGCATATCAGGAAAGTATTGGGCAGGGATCACGAAAAGTGGTACTCATCCCAGCATCGGCACACGGCACCAATCCTGCCAGTGCCGTACAGGCAGGTTATACACCGGTGACGGTGGCCAGTGATGCCCGTGGCAACGTAGACATTGATGATCTGCGCAACAAGGTGGAGCAGTACCGGGATGAACTGGCAGCCTTCATGATCACCTATCCCTCCACGCATGGCATCTTTGAAACGGAGATCCGTGAGATGTGCCGCCTGATACATGAGGCAGGAGGGCAGGTTTACATGGATGGGGCCAACATGAATGCACAGGTAGGGGTGACCAACCCCGGTACCATCGGAACCGATGTGTGCCATCTGAACCTGCACAAGACCTTTGCCATCCCCCACGGTGGCGGAGGTCCCGGCGTGGGCCCGATCTGCGTGGCCGAGCACCTTGTACCTTTCCTGCCCGGACATCCTGTTTCGCTTGCAACGGATACGAACACCGTGGCAGCTGCCGCTTACGGCAGTGCAGGGGTGCTCCCGATCACTTACGGCTATATCCGCATGATGGGTGCCGACGGATTGAAAGAAGCAACAGAAGCAGCTATCCTCAATGCCAATTACCTGGCAGAGAAGTTGAACAATTCTTACGGAATCCTCTATCGGGGTGCTGACGGCAGGGTAGGTCATGAGCTGATCCTGGATTGTCGCGGCCTGAAAGAGGTCTCCGGAATTACCGAAACCGATATCGCCAAGCGACTGATCGACTATGGCTATCATGCCCCCACGCTCTCCTTCCCGGTACATGGTACCCTGATGGTAGAACCCACCGAAAGCGAGAGCCTGGCGGAGCTGGATCGTTTCGTGGCGGTGATGGATCAGATTCACGAGGAGATCATCGAGGTGTCACGCGGAACATTCAGTCGCGAAGACAATGTACTCATCAACGCGCCTCACCCCGAATATGAGGCTGTGGCGGACGAATGGAAACATGCTTATCCGCGCAGCAAGGCGCTGTATCCCTTGCCGTTTGTTGCAGAAAACAAGTTCTGGGTGAACGTTGCAAGGGTGGACAATGCCCATGGCGACAGGAATCTGGTCTCCTGTCTCTGTGAACTTTAATATGACCCTGAGTGAAGAATCTTCAAACAAATCTGTTTATTGCATGCGTGGAAAAATAATTCCTCTTCTACTGCTCTGCTTGATGCCACTGTTATTTCTTACTTGCGGAAAAGAGGATGTAAGTGAGAATGCAGCGCGCCTGCGGATCAAGCTGACCGATGCAGCAGCACCGGTGCTGAAGGAGATGTATATCAACATTGAGTCCATAGAGGTGCAGGCAACCGATAGTACCGGAGTGGAGGGTGATTGGGTCACACTCGAATACAACGGAGGGGAGTACAACCTGCTCAAGCTGATGAACGGTAAAACGGTACAGCTCACCGATCAGTACTTCCCCGCAGGAGGGATGATCGACAAGATCAGGCTGAAATTGGGAAACAACAACAGGATGGTGACAGTCACCGACAAGCCCATCCCGCTTGAAAAATCACCCAATGTGATTGAGCACCTGATCATCGACAATGTAAATGCAGCTCTCCCTGCCAACTTCATTGTAAGCATTGTGATCGATATCAACGCGGCACTCTCTGTCTATGAGTTGAATGGCAACTATTATCTTGATCCCCGTGCAAGGGCCTACCCTGAGACCTATGGAGGCTCACTCAGGGGATACGTGGCCCCTATAGAGGCATCACCGGTGGTGTTAATCACCCGTGAGGGGGACTCCCTCTTCTCCCTACCCGAGGGAAGTGACGGGATGTTCCTCTTCTCCGGCTTGGAGGAGGGAGCATGGAAGGTGCATCTGTTTGCCAATCCGGAGTCTGGGTACCGTGATACCATCTTCTTCTCCGACTCAATCCGGCAGGGCAGTGTTACAGATATCATCCCCAAACCCTTACGACTGCAGCTGAAATAGAGCGTTATAACCTGTTTTACAGTTCTTTTGCATTAACTAAATTCATAATTCTTTTGCTTTCTTAACGCACTCTACTGAACCAGTAGAGGGGCACTGTTTGTTGTATAAACGGATACAATTCCATTTTGAAACAAACAAATGCGTTCTTAATTTTATTAAAGCAAAACACTATGAAGAAAAGATTTTACACAATTGGTTCAACAATGATCCTCGCGCTGTTGCTCCTTTTTATTGTGACAGCCTGCAATAACGAGAATGATCAACTGTCGAAAGGTGAAACGGCAAGGATTCAATTGATGCTGACAGATGCACCTGCACTCGAGTACGATGAGGTGAACATCGACATTCAGGGCGTGAGAGTAGGGGTGGCAAATGAGTATTTCTATACCGTTGATCCCTATCTTGAAGAGAGTGATGTAGATGACTCCATTGAAGGCGTTGAAGTTGTGTGGGTTGACCTTTTGGTGACCAACCCGGGTCTCTACAACCTTCTCGATTACCGAAATGGTGAGACTGTGCTGCTTGCAGGAGGGGATATACCGGCAGGCAAGATCAGTCAGGTACGTCTGATTCTGGGTGATGAGAGCAATGTGGTGATAGATGGTGAGGTGCATAGCCTGAAAACACCATCGGCACAGACCAGCGGTCTGAAGTTCAACCTGCACGATGTGTTGATGCCCGACATGATGTACAGCTTCGTGATTGATTTCGATGCCTCACGTTCGGTAGTGCGTACCGGTAATGATAATTTCATTCTCAAACCGGTAATCCGTACCTACGCGGACGCATTTGGCGGTAGCATCAAAGGCTTCGCGGTACCGGCTGACTCAGTTGATTATGTACAGATTGTGAGTGGTGAGGATACGCTCATCTCCCTGCCAGAGGCTAACGGTCTCTTCCTCTTCGCCGGACTGGAGGAGAAAAGCTGGAATCTGACAATCTTTGCTGACAGCCTCGCAAACCGTAATGATACGCTCATCACCGACATTGTTGTGGAAGAAGGTGCCGTAGTGGACCTTGGTGAAATTCAGCTACCGGTGAAATAAAATGCTGCAATAGGTACTGTTATTGAAAATGTATAGAAGGGATGGAGTACTTATAAAGGCTTCATTCCTTTTTAATTAAATTTCACATCTGCAATCGTGTAGGGATTCGCTTCTTTATTATCTTTGCATGAATGAACAGAGTTCTGAACAAATCAAAATTATCTAATTAGATCACACAGATGAAAAAATTCCATTTTGCACTAATCTTAGCAACACTGCTGGTTATCGGCACCTCCTGTAAACCGAAGCAGAGTGCATACAAGCAGGTATACGAAGCAGCCAAGGAGAGAGAGATGCAACAAACAGCTTCTCAACCCACCACTGTGGTGAAGGACGCTAGCCCATTGCCTCCCGTAGAGGTCTCCGTGCGCAAGGAGAAGGTTGAACCGGTTTATCCAACCGACGCTTCGGGATTGAAGAAATACAGCGTGGTGATTGCCTCCCTGAGTGTGAAGCTGAATGCAGAATCGCTGAAGACACGCATGATGAACGAAGGTCACAATGTGATTCTGGCAGAAAATGAACAGGGGATGTATCGCGTCATCATTGCCAGTTACGACGACAAGGCTGATGCTGCCGCAAAGCGTGAAGAGATATACAACAACTATTCTGCAAAAGGCAATACCGATTACCTGAGAAAAACCTACGGGGTACCTTTTAACGATCTCTGGATCCTTGAAAGACAGTATTGACCGTTGAACGGTTGAAGTTCTTTCACTCTCACTGTGTGAGGTGACCAATCATAAGAAAAGCTGCCCGTTGTCTGCAATGCGGCAGCTTTTTTTGAATGGAATGACTCTATGAAGATACGATTTTTGGGTACAGGCACCTCTACCGGCATACCACAGATTGGTTGCAGCTGTCCTGTCTGCCGGTCGGCTGACAGGCGGGACAGGAGACTGCGGTGCTCAGTAGCGATCACAGAGGGGCAGCAGCAGATATTGATTGATTGCTCCCCCGACTTCCGTCAGCAGGCACTCACTTTGTCCTTTCAGAAGATCGACGGTATCCTTTTTACCCATGAACACTACGACCACACCGGCGGCATCGACGACCTGCGACCCTATTCACAGTTCGGAGCTGTGGATCTCTACATGGAGGAACGTGTGGAGGATGCGGTAAAAAAAAGACTTCCCTATTGCTTTGCCGAAAAGAGGTACAACGGTATACCCGATCTCCGCATTCAACGAATTGATTCCCGCCATCCATTTCGGATAGGAGCATGGGAGGTGATCCCGATCAGGCTGCTACACTACAAACTTCCCATATTGGGGTTCCGCATCGGAAACTTCGCCTACCTTACCGACGTGAAGAGCATTCCCGAAACGGAGTATGAGAATCTGCGTGATCTGGATAGACTGGTCATCAGTTCGCTTCGCAAGACAGAACATATCTCACACCTTTCTCTCGCAGAGTCGTTACAGATCATTCATAAAATTGGACCGGCAAAGGCATATCTCACCCATTTCAGCCACGAGATGGGACTGCATGCCGACCTGATGGAAGAGCTTCCTGACGGTGTTTACCCAGCATATGACGGTTTGGAAATCAATCTCTGAACTGTCTATTTTTGTTTTTTTAACCAGAAGAAACGCAGCGTTTGGTGGTCGCAAACGTCTTTTCAATGGACTTCCTATCCTGCTTTCCGTGGATCAGGTGATATTGTAACGCAAAAAAAAGGATGCACCATTAAACTATCTGAATTGATTGCTGTCATAGAATAAAGATAAAAAAGATCGTAAACATAAATAAATGGGGAGAAACAATGAAAACGAATAGATTTTTACTGGCAGTTTTGTTGACAGCCATACCTTTCTTCGGTTTCGCCCAGGAATGGGATGATATCTATGCCGATCCAACTCAAAAAGAGTCGGTGAAGGCTGAGGTGAAACTGCAGGAACCACAGAAGAAAAAGGTAGTCATCGTGCAGGGTGATGCCTCCGGCATGGAGGTACAGGCTAACGGCAGGGATGTGGATGAGTACAACCGCAGGGACACAAATGATCTTCCTGCCGGTGATGAGGTATATGAAGATGATTCACTCGAATATGAGGATTATCAGTATACAGACCGTATTGTTCGTTTCCACGATCCTGAATCGAGCATCAAGATTACCGGTGCCGATGAGGTGATTGTTTACGTGGGGGATGACCTCTACGAGAACTACAACAACCGCGGATGGGAATCAAATTATTACTACGGCATGGGCTGGGGAATGGGTTACTATCCCTGGTATGATCCCTGGTATTACAGCGGCTGGTACGATCCCTGGTACGGTTTTGGTTCCTACTACGGATGGAGCCGCTGGAACAGCCCCTGGTATTACAGTCGCTGGAACAGCCCCTGGTACTACGGTGGGTGGTATGATCCCTGGTATTACGGGTACGGCAGCTATTATGGCTATGGCGGCTATGGTGGCTATTACGGCTACGGTGGAGGCTACTCACACGGCTTTTATGACGGCTATTACAGCAGCTTGACAAACAACAGATCCGGTCGTAGCAGCGGGGTATACAGAAGAAGCTCAGCCAACAGGAGCAACGCAAGCACAACCGGCCTCGCAAGCCGCTCGTCAGCATCAACACGCTCAGCCCTCTCCGGCAGGAGTGCGAGCAGTAATACGCGGAGCACCCTCTCCGGCAGGAGTACCACGGCTACAAACCGCACTGTGACAGGCACACCCAGAACACGCATCATCGATAACAATGGCAGGGTTCTTGATTCCAGAACAGGAAGGGTAATTGATCGGAGTGGGACTACCCGCAACAGATCGGTTTACGGTATTGCTCCCAGCAGCCGTACCGGAAACTATTCAACCGGTAGCAGCAGCAACAGAACATATCAACGCAGCTCTACCACCACCGGCAGAAGTGGATCAACCTATCAGCGTTCTACCACCACAACCCGGAACAGGAGTTACACCGCTCCCTCCCGGAGTACACAGTCGAACCGCTCTTCAACATACAGCACTCCCTCGCGGAGCAACAGCTCCACGAGGAGTAGCTCTACCTACTCGGCTCCAAGCCGCAGTTCTTCATCCAGCTCCGGTTCATCCAGTCGCAGCTCCGGATCATCCGGGCGCAGCTCCGGTGGTGGACGCAGGTAAACAGGTGTAATGTAGGAATAGAATCGTTTCGAACAAACATAATGTCAACACAATATGAATAAAATCACATATCTTGTCACTACTTTACTCATCATTTCCTCCTCTCTCTTCGCACAGGGAGAGGTGGATGCTTTGCGCTTCTCGCGCGAAGGACTTTACGGTACGGCACGTGCCATGTCAATGGGGGGTGCCTTCGGTGCGTTGGGGGGTGACCAGAGCGCCCTGGCCATCAATCCGGCCGGCATCGGGGTGTATCGTAGTTCAGAGGTGGTGGGGACTTTCAACCTCTCCAACAACCAATCGGTTGTGGGGGACCAGACAGCCAACAAAACCCGCTTCAACATGGACAACCTCGGCTTTGTAGGTTATTTCCCGCTGCGCAACGACATGATGCCGGTGATAAACTTTGGCTTCTCCTACAACAAGCTGCAGTCGTTCGACAGGAATATCTCTGCGATTGGCACCGCCAAGGGCACTCTGATCGATTACATCGCCAAGAACAGCGCCGGAATTGATCCCCTCTACCTGGAGATGGGAGACAATCTCCCCGATCCATTTTTGGATATGCCCTGGCTGACAGTGCTCGGCTACAACTCCTGGCTGATTGACCCGGTGGATGATGAAGGAACGCAATATGAACCGGTGACAACGGAAGCTGGTCCGATCAACGAGATCCGACTTCGTGAACGGGGCTATATTGACAACTACGACTTCACCGTGGGAACTACAATTGGTAACGTGATCAACCTGGGCTTTGCACTCTCTATCAAGGATATCTCTTATAGTCTGACCTCCGATTACCTGGAAGATTTCAACAATGGCGGTTACACCCTTACCAATTGGCTTAACACCACTGGTGCCGGTGTTAGTGCCAAGATCGGAGCCATCTACAGGCCGGTGAACGAGCTGCGTCTGGGACTGGCTTACCATACCCCTACCTGGTACGCACTGACCGAGACTTATGAAGCCCAGATAGACGACGACATGGGAGCATACATTTCAGATCCCAATTATCAACCGGCTGTGACCAGTTCGAAGTCATTTATCAACGATTACGACCTGAAAACACCCGGTAAGCTGGTTGCCAGTATCGCCACAGTGTTGGGAGGCCGTTTCATTGCCAGTCTCGACTATGAGATGACGGACTACTCTAAAATGAAGCTCGCGCTCCCCTCCCGAGCCAACGAAGAGGGGGATTGGTATGAATGGGACAATGAGTATATCGCGATGGATTTCCGGCCTGCTTCGACCATCCGTGCAGGAATGGAATATCGTTTCACACAGCAGTTCTCGGGTCGTCTCGGCTATGCCTGGATGCAGAACCCCTACGACAGTGACCTGGTTGAGTTCGGTGATGCAGCCATCGTTGGATCGAACACCATCTACCGAATTGAAGGAGACACCAACTACCTGACCGGGGGATTCGGATATCGCTTCAACAGGAATTTCTTCCTCGATATGGCCGTTGTCTACAGCAGTCAGACCGATGATCTCTATCCTTTCCCCAACTACTACGATGGTGCAACACTCTCAGTAGATGCTTCACCTTTTAAGATGGATAACAACAGCCTGAAAGGTTTGGTCACATTGGGATACAAATTTTGAACAATCTGCCAAATAAAAACAGAAGCCGGGAATGCAACTCCCGGCTTTTTTTTTACCTTTTCAACTATAGACAGTGAACGTTCTGTCAAACGAATCGCATAAACCGGTTTAAAACAAACATGTGAAACGGGAATCACCGGTATTGCGAAAAATTGTACCTTTGCAGCATACAATACAATCATACAAGAATCCCTATGGAACAACAAAAAGGTTATCTAACCACAGACGACAAGAGAAAAGTGACCACCCACCGTCTGATGGAAATGAAACAACGGGGTGAGAAAATATCGATGCTCACGGCATACGATTATTCGATGGCGACTGTGATCGACCAGGCCGGAATGGATGTGATCCTGGTGGGCGACTCGGCATCGAACGTGATGGTGGGCAATACCACCACGCTGCCGATGACCGTAGAGCAGATGATCTACCACGGTAAGTCTGTGATGAATGGTGTGAAGAGAGCCATGGTGGTTATCGACATGCCTTTCGGAAGCTACCAGGGAAACCCCCGGGAAGCGGTGGCCAACGCGGTACGGATCATGAAGGAGACGGGAGCGGACTGCCTCAAGCTGGAAGGGGGCAGGGAGATCATGGAATCGGTGAAGCTGATTCTCAGCGCCGGCATCCCCATCATGGGACACCTGGGACTGATGCCCCAGTCGATCAACAAGTATGGCACCTACGCCGTAAGGGCTGAAGATGAAGCGGAAGCAATGAGGCTGGTAGACGATGCCCATCTCTTGCAGGAGGCGGGCTGCTGTTCCCTGGTGCTGGAGAAGATACCCTCCTTGCTGGCAAAAAGAGTAGCGGAAGAACTGGCCATTCCGGTCATCGGTATTGGTGCCGGCCCCCATGTGGATGGCCAGGTATTGGTGATGCACGACATGCTGGGAATAAACAAGGGCTTTTCACCTCGTTTCCTGCGCCGCTACGCCAATTTATTCGAAGAGATAACCAATGCCGTGCAAAACTACATCAAGGACGTTAAAACGGCTGATTTCCCCTCAGAAAAGGAGTCTTACTAGTTCGTAAGTTAGTATGTTGGTAAGCTGGAAAGTTCGTAGTTCATAGTTCAAGGTTCAATGCTGACAGCTCGCCGTACAACGGTATATCGGTCAGAAACTGGTACTCTAGCGTGGTGAAATCGATCCGGTAACAGAAGTGACTGATGCCGTTTGAAACAACAATGTAAGGCACCCGCAGCACGCTGTTGTAGCGCGCCACCTGGTCGAAGACCTGCTGGGTGATTGTCACCCTCGGTTCCTTGTATTCCAGGATCATCAGCGGTTCCAGCTGCTTGTCATATACTACCGTATCGCATCTGCGGGAGAGCGAATTGAGCCGTATGGCAGTTTCATTGGCGATGCGTGAGGAAGGATAACCTTTTTGTTGCACCAGGTAGTTCACGAAATGTTGGCGAACCCACTCCTCAGGTGTCAGCACCACATACTTCCTGCGCAGAGGATCAAATATCTCCTGCACCTCGCCCTTTTTTCTGATTTTTGCATCGTAGGATGGCAAATTTAACGGGTACATATTGTATCTTTGTTTGTATAACAGGGTTCGCTCTGAACAAAAATAGCGTTTTTTTATGAGAACGAAACAAGAAATCGTGGAGAACTGGCTTCCCAGATACACCAAAAGAGCACTTGCCGATTTCACCGGTTTTATCCTGCTGACCAACTTCCAGAAGTATGTGGAGATCTTCGCGGAGCACTTCAAGGTACCCATCGTGGGTGCCGATGCCAACATGCCAAACGCCTCCGCCGAGGGAATTACCATCATCAACTTCGGCATGGGGAGTGCCAACGCAGCCACGGTGATGGATCTGCTGAGCGCAGTGAAGCCTACGGCAGTTCTCTTCCTGGGTAAGTGCGGCGGTCTGAAAGCACGCAGTGAGCTGGGGGACTATATCCTGCCCATTGCTGCCATCAGAGGCGAGGGAACCTCCAACGATTACTTCCCGCCAGAAGTACCCTCACTACCGGCATTCAGCCTACTGCGTGCAGTCTCATCCAACATCCGCGACTTCGGGAGGGACTACTGGACAGGAACCGTCTACACCACCAACCGCCGTGTGTGGGAGTACGACGATGACTTCAAGGGATACCTCCGGCAGGTACGTGCCCTGGCAGTTGATATGGAAACCGCAACGATCTTCACCTGTGGTTTTGCGAACCACATCTCTACCGGAGCGCTGTTGTTGGTCTCCGACCAGCCGTTGATCTCCACCGGTGTGAAAACGGAGAAGAGTGACCAGCATGTCACCGAGAACTTCGTGGAAGAGCATGTGAAGATCGGAATCAAATCGCTCTCCTCCATCATGAACAACGGATCCACCATCAAGCACCTGCGCTTCGACTGGTGACCTCCACTACAAATCCTGAACAATGGCAGCATCAACCAAAAACAGCTACGAGGCCATCCGTGCCGACATCCTGAAGGGACAATTTCATCCGGTCTACCTGTTGATGGGTGATGAGGGTTACTTCATTGACCGGCTCACTGATCTGCTGGAAGAAAAGGTGCTCACCGAAACGGAGAAGGATTTCAATATGCTCACTTTTTACGGTGTGGACTCCGATGTGCATGCCATCATCGCGGCGGCACGCCGCTATCCCATGATGGCGGAGCATCAGCTGATCGTGGTGAAAGAGGCCCAGAATCTTCCAAAGTTTGAAGAACTGGATCATTATGTCAGCAACCCAATGCCATCAACCGTGCTGGTGATCAATTACCGCCACGGCAAGGTAGACAAACGGAAGGCATTGGTGAAAAACATAGAGAGGATTGGGGTTGTTTTTGAATCGAAAAAACTGTACGACAATCAAATTCCCCCGTTCATTGTCTCCTGGTTCAGGGAACAGTCGATCACCATCGACGAGAAGTCGGCACAGATGCTGACCGATTATGTGGGTAACGACATCAGCAAACTAATCCCCCAGCTGGAAAAACTGATGGTGTCACTTCCTGCCGGCAACAAGAGGGTGACCGCTGAACTGGTAGAACAAAATGTGGGCATCAGCAAGGACTTCAACACCTTCGAACTGCAGAAGGCAATCATTCGCAAGGATCTGCTGACGGCAAACCGCATCGTGGATCACTTCGGCAAAAACCCTAAGGAATACCCGATGATGGCTACAGTGGCTGTCCTCTTCAATTACTTCAGCAACCTGCTGGAATGCTACTGGCTCCCGAGCAGGGATGAACAGTCGGTGATGGCTGCATTGCAGATCAGGAACAGCTTTTTTGCACGCGATTACATGACCGGACTGAGGCATTACAGTGCAGCCAAGGTGATGGAGATCATCTCTGACTTGCGACGTTTCGATGCCTCCTCTAAAGGGGTGGACAACGTATCCGCCACACAACATGAACTGCTGCGCGAGCTGGTCTACCGCATCATGCACTAGTCCTGCTTTATCCAGTCGATGATCTTATCGCTCAGGGGGCTCTCACCGGGCATCACCACATCTACCAGATGTCCCTGCTCATCGATCATGTATTTCTGGAAATTCCAGGTTACCTCCTGGTCCAACACACCGTTTTCATCCTTTTGAGTAAGCCAGCTGTATAGCGGTGCCATCTCATCTCCCTTCACGCTGATCTTGTCCATCATTGGGAAGGTTACGCCAAAATTGCCGGTGCAGAACTCTTTGATCTCCTGATTTGTGCCGGGTTCCTGATCGTTGAAGTTGTTCGCCGGAAATCCGATGATGGTGAAGTTCTTATCCTGATAAGTGCTGTATAATTTCTGCAAATCCTCGTACTGGGGAGTCAATCCGCAGCGGGAGGCGACATTCACCACCAGCACCTTTTTTCCTTTCAGTGTAGCCAGGTTGAATTCATTCCCGTCGATGTCTGTTACCGTAAAGTCGTGCAACGTTCGCTCGGAATTTCTGCTCTCTTTGTCGGGGAGATTAGTCGTCTCCTCTTTTGCTGCCTGATCTTGTTTGTTCTGACCACTGCACCCCGGTGTGATTGTCAAAAAAAGAAGTGCAAACAATATGCCTATCCATCTCTTTTCCATTCTCTCTTTTTTTAATTGTTAGCATGAACTGATCTGCCGGATAGAAATTGTCTGATTGTATCAGCAGATCATCATTGAACTATAACAAATGTTGCTGCTGTAGGGTTCAGCTTCCTTCTCACTTTTCTGATGTGAAATTCCAAACATGATAATACGATACTATTTTACGGAATATCATGCAGATAGGAATATTTTAAAGGCTCAGGAGCAGAATAAAGTGTCACTGACAAGGGAAGTATGGGGAAAGAGGCCCCTCAGGAGGAATTGAGCTCATTGCAACGAGCCCAACGCATATTTCTGGAGTGAATTGATTCTCCGAAAGCAAACACCCGGTTATCTATGCAGCGACAATTCAATAATTACACAGCTGCCCCAATGGAGTATAATAAAAACGCGATTTACAAATGTGATAATAAAAACGCGATACATTTGTCGAACCGGTTGCCTGTTACAATTCCATAATAGGATACAATTCTTATATTTGTCCTTTAACAATCAATGCGAGAGAGTAGGTTGAACAAACAACTTCTTATCAATAAGAGCATCATATAAGTTATTTCAAGTTTTGGATTAGATTGTATTGGGAGATGGGGTTCATCACGGCATTTATTTGTTAAATACGAATCATTTTAGGTTATTAATATCTTATATATCAATTATATGAGTAAATATTATTAAGTTATACTTATCACCTGTTCAGGCTTTGATGTGGTTAAGTGGAATTGTGCTGATACAAATGTACTACAATATTGACTCTTTTGTGAACTACAAATCCATCCTGCAATATTCACCAATTGTGAAATATATTTCATACATTTGTGAATCACCCGGAGAGGTGTATAAATATTCATGCAACCCCATACAGTGACGCTATGAAAGATCGCATCAGAAAAATCATGGAAATCGAGCATTTGTCGCCCACACAGTTTGCCGACAGATTGCAAATCAACCGTGCTGTCATCTCCCATATTCTAAATGGGCGGAACAATCCCAGTCTTGACGTGGTGACAAAGATTTTGGGTGAAATGAACTACATCAATCCGGATTGGCTGCTCAATGGGAACGGTTCCATCTTTAAAGAGGGCATCGATCCCGAAGCCATCGCAAAAGAGCCCGATTTATTTCACCAGGATAACGCAGAACAGGACAAGAGCAAGAGTGAAACAAATCATGCACGGGAAATGGCCTTTAAGGAACTCCCTTTTGAGATGAAAGAATCTGATGAAAAGAATGTTGCGCCGCAAAAAGGACGTGAGAAGAAAATCACGCAGATAATCATCTACTACGACGACAACACGTTTGAGACATTTATACCACCCCTTCATTAGAAGCCAAGCCACCCACTACTTATAATTCTCTCATATGGGTCGAGATGAAAATGGATGAGTGTCAAAAATGAATTCCATTCGTTCTTTCTGAAATATATGATGTACTTTTGTAGCGAACAAAGATATGATTCCGATGAAACAACTCGATTTCACCGTTCGCTCAAATGATAAACTGAACGATCAGAACCATCTGTTAAAGGTTGTCCCCAGCGACAACGAGCAACTGCCGGAGATGCTCCCGGGGCAGTTTGTGCAGATATTGGTGGAGAATGCGCAACATACCTTCCTCAGAAGACCCATCTCAATCAACAACATCGTACCGGAAAGGAACGAGATCTGGCTACTGGTGCAAACAGTGGGTGAAGGTACCCAAAAGCTATGTGAGATGGCTGTCGGGGGGCGACTCAACATGCTGGTTCCGCTGGGAAACAGCTTCACCATCCCATCCAGTCGCGGAAGCTACCTGCTGGTGGGTGGCGGTGTGGGGACGGCTCCCCTCCTGTTCCTGGGAAAGAAGCTGCATGAGAGGGGCATAGCGTGCGATTTCCTGCTGGGAGGAGCATCGGAACAAAACATCCTGCAGCGATCCGACTTCACAGCGTATGGTACGCTCTACTGCACTACAGAAGATGGTTCACTCGGCGAGAAGGGATACGTGACACATCACCCGGTACTGCAGCACAAAAAGTATGACTTCATCTTCACCTGTGGTCCCAAGCCGATGATGGTGGCGGTGGCACGCTATGCCCATGAAAGGGGAATCAGGTGTGAGGCATCGCTCGAGAACCTGATGGCATGCGGATTCGGAGCCTGCCTCTGCTGCGTGGAAAAAACAACCCGTGGCAACGTATGTGCTTGCACCGAGGGACCGGTATTTGACATAAATGAACTGACATGGCTCGATTAGAAGTGACAATAGGCAGTATGCAGCTGCGCAACCCGGTGATGACCGCCTCGGGGACCTTCGGCTATGGTACCGAATATACCGATTTCATGGATCTGGGTCGCCTCGGTGGCATTTTCGTGAAGGGTACCACCCTGGAACCGCGCCAGGGGAACGACTACCCCCGGATGGCGGAGACGCCCTCCGGCATGCTCAACGCGGTGGGGCTACAGAACAAGGGGGTCGATTATTTCGTAGAGCATATCTACCCGGTGATAAAGGATTATGACACCCGGATGATTGTCAACGTCTCCGGATCCACTGTGGAAGATTATGTGGCCTGTACAGAGAAGCTGGTGGGACTTGAGAAGATACCCGCCATCGAACTCAACATCTCCTGCCCCAATGTGAAGGAGGGAGGCATGGCTTTCGGTACATCCTGTGCCTCGGCAGCACAGGTCACCAGAGCGGTACGCAAGGTCTATCCCGGCACCTTGATCGTCAAACTCTCTCCCAACGTAACCGACATTGCGGAGATCGCACGCTCGGTGGAGGCAGAGGGAGCCGATTCGGTCTCTCTGGTGAACACCTTCCTGGGAATGGCGATCGATGCCGAGAGCAGACGGCCGAAACTCTCCACCGTCACCGGTGGGCTCTCCGGTCCCTGCATCAAACCCATCGCCCTGAGAATGGTATGGCAGGTGTTTCATGCGGTCAACATACCGGTAATCGGCATGGGAGGCATCTGTAACTGGGAGGATGCCATTGAGTTCATTCTGGCCGGAGCCACAGCCATTCAGGTGGGAACCTATAACTTTATCGATCCTTCAGCATCGGTGAAGATTGTAGAGGGTATTGAGGAGTACCTCCTACGACACAACATTGCATCGGTGACCGACCTGGTGGGTGCAATGGAAATGGGCTGAACCCTATTATCAAAATGTACTTTTATTTGGGATTATATTTGACAAAATGAAAATTTATACTATCTTTGCAGATTCAAATTGATTCATAATAGATAGATAGCATGTCAAAATTGCAAATCCCATATGGTTACATTCCGCTGTTGAATCTCAAACAGACCGAGTTGGGAATCAAAAGCATCAAGGATTTCTTTCAGGTCAATCTCTCTTCAGAGCTTCGGCTGAGAAGGGTGACCGCTCCTCTGTTTGTGGAGAGCGGTACCGGAATCAATGACGACCTGAACGGCGTGGAGCGCCCAGTTCGTTTTCCCATCAAGGACATGAACGACAAACATGCCGAGATCGTACACTCCCTGGCCAAATGGAAACGGTTGACCCTGGCCGACTATGAAATTGAAGAGGGTTTTGGCATCTATACCGACATGAATGCCATCCGGGCCGATGAAGAACTGGATAACCTCCATTCACTTTATGTGGATCAGTGGGACTGGGAGCTGGTGATCAGTGAAAAGGAGCGAACGGTGGAATTTCTGAAGAACGTTGTCAGGAGAATCTATGCCGCCATGCTTCGCACAGAATACCTTGTGTATGAACTCTTTCCCTCAATTACGCCACAACTGCCGTCAGAAATCACTTTCATCCATGCCGAGGAGCTCCTGCAACGCTATCCCGATATGGATGCCAAACAGCGGGAAGATGCCATCACGAAAGAATTTTGTGCGGTCTTCATCATCGGAATTGGAGCTCCCCTGAGCAACGGTGAACCGCATGACGGACGTGCACCCGACTACGACGACTGGAGCACAATCGCTGAGGATGGTTACCCGGGTCTGAATGGTGACTTGCTCGTCTGGAATCCTGTTCTGAAGAAATCGGTGGAGCTCTCCTCCATGGGAATACGTGTCGATGCTACTGCACTGGCCACTCAGCTTAAGGCCCGCGGCAAAGAGGAGCGTCTCTCGCTTTATTTTCACCGGCGACTGATGAACAATGAATTGCCACTTTCCATTGGAGGCGGCATCGGCCAGTCGCGCCTCTGCATGTACTACCTGCGCAAGGCACACATTGGAGAGATTCAGGCAAGCCTGTGGCCGCGGGAGATGCGTGAAGAAGCAAAAGAGCAGGGTGTATTTTTGATCTGAAACAGCTCCTTATCCTTAATAGAATAATAGAGGCCGTCTCATCTGATATGATGAGACGGCATTTTTTTGTTTATACGTTACAGTTTGAGTTGCCTTATTTGAGGAAGAAACAGCATATCTCCTTCGGTACTGGTTCTAATCTCGTTCTAATCTCGTTCTAATATGGTTCTAATATGGTTCTAATAGATTAGAATCAGTAAAGAGTCAGTTACGACTGAGTTTATACGCAGTAAAAAGCCAAATAAGGCGATTCTAAGTGGATGGAATGTAAAAAAACCATCTCATTTGTATCTTGAGACAGTCTCTTTTCTTTTTATACTGAAGATGATTTTGTATTTTCGTTAACCCTAATCTGCTTGTTATGGATGTGAAAATTGAAGAGAGTTGGAAGGAACTGCTACAGAGTGAGTTTGAACAGCCCTATTTCGAAGAGCTGACCCGTTTCGTACGGGAGGCATATCGCAAAGGAACGGTCTATCCCCCGGCAAAGCTGATTTTTCAGGCTTTCGACCGCTGTCCATTTGATCGGGTGAAGGTGGTGATCGTAGGGCAGGATCCCTATCACCAGCCGGGGCAGGCCCACGGTCTCTGTTTCTCGGTGAACGACGGAGTTGCGCTGCCTCCCTCACTGCAGAATATCTACAAGGAACTGCAGAATGATATTGGCAAACCACCCGCGGCTTCCGGCAATCTTGAAAGATGGGCCACGCAGGGAGTGTTGCTGCTCAATGCAACCCTCACGGTTGAAGCCAACCGGGCAGGTTCACATCAGGGCAAGGGGTGGGAGCTATTCACCGACAGGGTAATTGAACGACTTGCAACGGAAAGGGAAAACCTTGTCTTTATACTCTGGGGGGCATATGCACAAAAGAAAGGGGAAGGGATTGATGCGAATAGACATCTAATCTTAAAGTCGCCACACCCTTCGCCACTCTCCGCACATCGCGGTTTCTTTGGAAACAGCCATTTCAGCAGGGCAAACGCCTACCTCTCGGCCCATGGAAAAGAGCCAATAATTTGGTAGCGAATTACGGCAGAATTACCCTACACTGCCTTCGAGACTTATTTGAAGAAGTTTTTGCGCCTCCACTGCAAACTCCATTGGGAGCTTGTTCACCACCTCTTTCACGTAACCGTTCACGATCAAACCGATTGCTTCCTCTTCACCCAGACCACGCTGGTTGCAGTAGAAGATCTGATCTTCGCTGATCTTGGAGGTGGTTGCCTCGTGTTCGAGAATGGCTGTCGGGTTCTGAATATCGGTATAGGGGAATGTGTGTGCGCCACAGTGATCGGTCAGCAGCAGACTGTCGCATTGCGAGTGATTGCGTGCGTTCTCTGCCTTCTTGCTCACCTTCACCAGTCCGCGGTAGCTGTTGTTGCTGCTGCCGGCCGAGATACCCTTGGAGACGATGCGGCTGCGGGTGTTCTTGCCCAGGTGGATCATCTTGGTACCCGTGTCGGCTTGTTGGAAGTTATTTGTCACCGCCACCGAGTAGAATTCACCTACCGAGTAGTCGCCGGCAAGGATGCAGGAAGGATACTTCCAGGTGATGGCTGAGCCTGTCTCAACCTGAGTCCAGGAGATCTTGGAGTGGTTTCCCTTGCAGATACCACGCTTGGTCACGAAGTTGTAGACCCCTCCCTTACCGTTCTTGTCGCCGGGGTACCAGTTCTGTACGGTAGAGTATTTGACTTCCGCATTTTCGAGCGCCACGATCTCCACGATGGCGGCATGGAGTTGGTTCTCGTCGCGCATCGGGGCGGTACAACCCTCCAGGTAACTCACGTAGGAGTCGTCATCGGCCACAATCAGGGTACGTTCAAACTGACCCGTGTTGGCTGTGTTGATTCGGAAATAGGTGGAGAGCTCCATCGGGCAGCGCACACCTTTCGGGATGTAAACAAAGGAGCCGTCGCTGAAGACTGCCGAGTTAAGAGCAGCATAGTAGTTGTCCTTGTAGGGTACCACTGATCCCATATACTTTCTCACCAGATCGGGGTGATGTTTCACCGCCTCACTAAAGGAACTGAAGATGATCCCTTTTTCGGCGAGCACCTCCTTGAACGTGGTTTTAACAGAGACGCTGTCCATGACCGCATCGACCGCTACACCGGTGAGCTGCTTCTGCTCTTCCAGTGGAATGCCGAGCCGCTCAAATGTTTTAAGGAGCTCCGGATCCACTTCGTCGAGGCTCTTGGGGGTTTTGCGTTTGGTAGGATCGGCGTAGTAGATGATATCTTGAAAATTGATAGCAGGGATCTTCAGATGTGCCCACTCCGGTTGCTCCATTGTGAGCCAGTGGCGGTAAGCTTTTAACCTGAATTCCAGCAGCCACTCGGGTTCCTCCTTCTTAGAAGATATGAGCCGGACTACCTCTTCGCTGAGTCCTTTTTCAATCACTTCGGTTTCTACGTCGGTTGTGAAACCAAATTTATATTCTTGTGACGTTAATTCGTTTAATATCTGATCCTGATCCAGTTCTTGCATAGTTATCTTGAAGTTTTCGGGTCGTTTCGACCGGCATGAATAAGTAGGGCGGTAGGAGCCACCCAACTTGTAGTAACAACCAACAGGTTGCTTTTGTTGTACAAAGATAATCCTTTTTCATCAATTAAATCAATCACCGATGGTCCAACAAAAGCTTGAACAATTGTATCTCCGGTACTGTTAGAAAGAAGAATCGACAATTATCTATGAATATGGTTCGCTCTTCTTCATTCAAGATAAAAGGTGCAACCTCATTTAACATTTTAAAATACAAAGCAATATGAAAAAAGGACTCTTTTTACTGATCACCCTCTTTGCTGCTTTCGCTCTTGCGGCGCAGTCGCACTACAAGGTTGACCCTGCCCACACATCGGTTAACTTTAAGGTGAAGCACAGTGGAATCACCTTTGTGAACGGGAAGTTCGAGAAGTTCGACGGCGGCATTATCGGCAGCCTCGACAAGATGGAGGAAGCAAGGGTATTCTTCAACGTGGAGGTGGGAAGCATCAACACCAGTGTCGAGATGCGTGATGACCATCTGCGCAGTGCCGATTTCTTTGATGCAGAGAAGTATCCCTCCATGTCTTTCGAAAGCACCAGCGTTGAGAAGGTGGATGACAAAAAGTACAAGCTCAATGGCAAGCTGCAGATAAAGGATGTCACCAAGGATGTCACCTTCGATGTGATCTACGGTGGCATGGTCAAGGGTCAGGATGGTGGAGAGACGGCAGGCTTCATTGCCAAAACAACCATCAACCGACTCGATTACAATGTCTCTTATGACCCCGATGGATTGGGCATTGGCAAGGAGGTGATGATCACTCTCTATCTCGAGTTCAAGAGTGCCGTACAATAAAGCAAGTCATTTGGAATGTTTGATCATCTTATGAAACATGAAAGTAGTAGATGACCGTTGAACAATAAAAAAGAGGCTGTCTCAAAATCGAGACAGCCTCTTTTTTATTTCGTTGTGAAGTAGCGTGTGATGACTCCCCCGGGAGAAAGCAGCTCTGTAAGCTCGCTGTAAGGGATTGTCACATCAATGACCCCCATGGAGTAGGGGGCAATTTCATACTGGTTATAAGCGTAGTGAATGGCGCTATCGCTCAACCAGAAGTTGTTGTTGGGCACGATATCCTCAACGGTGAAGAATCCTTTCATCAGCAGTGAATCGGGCTCTGTAACCTCGTTGTCTTTCATCAGCTGCGCCACGATCTTCTCTGTAAGAGGGCGGTAATAACCCGGCAGGAAGAGGTCCTCCTCCGAGAGCGTCGTAAGTCGATTCAGGTCGATGTTGGTGTAGGTAACCCTGTGCGATCCGTGTGCTCCCCCCTCGTAATCGCTGTAGGAGACGCTGTAACTCATCAGTGAGTCGCTCACATGCAACAGCTCGTTCCGGATATCGAGCGTATGCCAGTACCAGACCGGCATCTCTCCATCCATCATTGCTTTCTCTTCGTAGTAATTGTTGGAGAGCGCACGGTAACGTTCACGATAAGCCTCGGTGTAGCGGGTAATTGCTTCCTTTGGGGAAAGGGCGTCATATTGAATGTCACCAAAGAAGGTGCCGGTGAAGATCTGCTGCAGACGCCTCAAGGAGGCTTCGTCCCGGAACTGCTCCGGATAGGTGAAGGAGAGTGTCAGCTCCGCGTGGGGCAGCGTTGTATCATTCTCCGCCAGAAGGGGGATCTGTTCGTTCACTACCGTCGTTTCGAAGCGAATTTCGTTGCAGGAACTGATAAGCAGGAGAGTTGCCGCAGTAAGGATGAAAAAGAGGAACCGTTGTTTCTGCATCATCGGGGGTTATTGTATGATCTGTTTGATTGCACCCAGTTCAGGGTAGAACAGCACACTGATGGGTTGTTTCATGTTTCCGAACATTCGTTTTGCCAGGACCTCCTTGGTTCCGTATTGTACTACATCCACCTCATTTTCGAGGATCTTCTCGTGACGGAACTCAATCACCAGCGCTGCCTTACCGGGGACATTGTACACAAGCCCGCTGCTCATCTTATCCTCCAGTTTTTTCAGCTCCCGTTCATTGAGTATCAGCTCCACACTGGGTGTCTTGTTTGTTAAAGAGAGGTAAATAGGTTCACCTGCCAGGTTGTCGGCATCCACCGGACCCAGACGTTCCGAGAAGCGTGCCACAACACGGCGGTCGATATCCTCTGCATCGGGTATAACGCTGTAGCTCACCGAGAGGTACTCAACGGCTTTTGTGCCGGTGAAGAGACCGGTAAGCGTCTTCTCCTGAAGATCGATCTGATCCATCACCACTTTGTAGGCGGTGCCATCGGGGGGCATGCTTTCCGCTTCGCCTGTGAGGATATCGGTACGGCTGCGACGCAAGTCGAGGATTTGACGTGCTACCAGCTCAGCCTGCTTGGCTGTGGAACCAGCCATCAGCGTTTCCTGTGTGAAAAAACGACGTGGGTTGAGATCGGGTGTCTCACTGTTGGGAAGCGTTGTCTCGCTGTCACCTTTCAGCTCCCCCTCACTGTTCACGGCTACAATCACGCCATCCTCACGCAGCGTGACGTAGGGTTCAAAACTCTTGTCCTTGAACTCAATCATGTAAGATTGATCCTTGTCGGCAATCCCCTTGTTCACAACTGAAAGATCTTCCAGCGTGTAGCGCGCTTGGTTCTCGGTGATTGGGTCACTGATTCCCAGGTAGGGCTGTGCATATGTGTAAAAATCGCCCCGTTGGTAGGTTGTTTTTTTTACCAGCAGGGTGATCTCAAATGTACTCTTCGGAAGGGTGTAAACCACACCATAGTCGTTTGCCTTGACAGCATTCACACGGATTGTTTTCTGTGCATGGAGGTTGCTGGTGGTTACCATCAGCATCACCATCAGCATCAGCCGAATTGTAATGTTTGCTCTTTTCATATGGTTTACTTGTTGGATTGTAAATTCAATCAATGTGCCGACCTGAACTGCTCCAGGAAACGTAGGTCGTTCTCGGAGAACATACGCAGATCTTTCACCTGGTACTTTAGGTTGGTTATGCGCTCGATACCCATTCCCAAGGCATATCCGGTGTATTCTTTGCTGTCGATGCCACAGTTCTCCAGCACGTTGGGATCGACCATGCCACACCCCAGTATCTCCACCCAACCGGTCTGCTTGCAGAAGGGACATCCTTCTCCACCGCAGATGTTGCAGGAGATATCCATCTCCGCACTTGGTTCGGTGAACGGGAAGTAGGAGGGGCGGAGCCTGATTTTCGTATCGGCACCGAACATCTCTCTGGCAAAGAAAAGCAGTGCCTGCTTCAGATCGGCAAACGAAACATCCTTGTCGATGTAGAGTGCTTCCACCTGGTGAAAGAAACAGTGGGCCCGGTAGGAGATCGCCTCGTTGCGGTAAACCCTTCCCGGGCAGATGATGCGGATGGGCGGTTCTGTCTGCTCCATCACCCTCGTCTGTACAGAGGAGGTGTGGGTACGCAGCACCACCTGCGGGTCGTGCTGAATGAAGAAGGTGTCTTGCATGTCACGTGCCGGGTGGTCGTCGGCAAAGTTGAGCGACGAGAATACATGCCAGTCGTCCTCCACCTCGGGACCTTCGGCAATTGTGAAGCCCAGACGCTTGAAGATGTCGCAAATTTCCTCACGCACAATTGACAGAGGGTGGCGTGTGCCCAGCGCTACCGGATAGGACGTTCGGGAGAGGTCCTCCCGCACATCAGCTGTTCCGTTCTGTGCGAACATTTCTTTAAGCTGTTGCAACCGATCACCGGCAGCCTGCTTCAGTGCATTTATCTTCATGCCCACCTCTCTCTTCTGATCGGCTGGTATATTCCTGAACTCATCCATCAGAGAGGAGATGATTCCTTTTTTGCTCAGGTATTTGATGCGGATCGATTCCACCTCTTCGGCGGTGGTCGCTTTCAGTTGTTCAATCTCGGTGAGCAGCGCTTCTATCTTTTCTTGCATATTGTATCTTCACTTATGATTCTGTAAACAGCACAAAATTACATTTTTTCCCGCTATTTGTCCCATATTTCAGGGAAAGATTTGTTGTGAGAGGATGGAATGCAGCCGGTAAATTTGTACATTTGCCGTGAAAGAGGAGAAATGTCATGTTGGAAACCGTACAAAGATACATTGAGAAAAATGAGCTGCTCACAAAGGGTTGCAGGGTCATCGTGGGGCTGAGCGGCGGTGCAGACTCAATGGCATTGCTCGACTTGCTCACGCTGCTGGGATATCAATGTGTGGCGGCACACTGCAACTTTCATTTGCGGGGAGATGAATCGCAACGGGATGCCGATTTTGTGCGACGTTGGTGCAAGGATATCGATGTGCCTTATCGATCTGTCGATTTTGATACGCGTCAACATGCCGCCGACAGGAAGGTCTCTATTGAGATGGCTGCACGGGAGCTGCGGTACGACTGGTTTGAGGTGATCCGCCACCAGGAGGATGCCGAAGCCATTGCGGTGGCACACCACAAGGATGACTCAGTAGAGACCCTCTTGCTCAACCTGATACGTGGAACCGGCATCAGGGGACTTACCGGCATCAGTCCAAAGAACGGGCGGCTGATACGGCCTCTGCTCTGCGTCTCACGTAGTGAGATTGAACAGTACCTGGATGAACGAGGCATACCTGCCATCTTTGACAGTAGCAACAACGATGACCGTTTTTTGCGCAACGCCATCAGGTTACGGGTAATCCCCCTGCTGGAGCAGCTCAACCCCTCAGTGAAGGAGGCCATCCACCGCACCTCGCAACATCTGACGGAGGCAGAGAAGGTTTACACCTCCGCGATCAACGAACAGACGGCGTCACTCTTTCAAGGGGAAGAAATCAACATCGATGCGTTGAAAAGGAACCCCTCTCCAAGCTCCCTCCTCTACGAGATCCTCACGCCGCTTGGATTCAACTCTTCGGTGATCGGGGACATTGCTGAAAGTCTCAATGCTACTCCGGGCAAACAGTTTCTGGGAGACCGTTACCGAGTGATCAAAGACCGGGAAGCCTTTCTGGTAACGCCGCTTCCTGAAACTGATAATACCAGTATTTATACAATTGAAGAGGATACAACATCATTGACAAAGCCATTGAGGATGGAGATCCGCTCTTTGGAGATGCCGGTGGCGATTGAAAAAAATAAATCAACTCTTACGGTTGACCGTGATCTGTTATGCTTTCCGTTGCTTTTGCGGCGTTGGCAGGCGGGCGACTGGTTCATACCCTTTGGGATGAAGGGAAGAAAGAAGCTAAGTGACTTTTTTACAGATCGCAAGATGAACCTGCGCGACAAAGAAGAGGTGTGGGTACTGCTGTCGGGGGAAGATCTGGTCTGGGTTGTGGGGGAGCGGCCCGACAACCGTTTTCGGGTCACCGAAAAGACGAAAAGGGGTTTGCAGATTAAGCTATGTCCCGAAAACGTTTGAAAAATGCAAGATGTTGAAAAGATTTTGGCCTGGAATGCAACGTTTTTGCGGTTAATCCGTCTTACAAATAGAACTCTTATTGCAGATTCGTTGTTATTAACTCAAAACAATAAAAGATACAGATGAAAACCAATACAATCAAAGACATTGTCCTGTTGGGCACCTTCGCCGGTTTTGCCTATTATATCTCACGCTATTACAGACAGAAGAAACAAAAAGAGAAAGAATTGCGTGAGACACTCCATTTTCAGTTGTTCTGATCCCACTACATCGTTTGGCAGATAATTTCCGGTCCGGCTGTTTCAATGCACCTATTTTTTATATCTTTGCATCCTGAAAACAGTTGAACCATTTGTTATGCTCACACTCAAGGTAATCAGAGAAAACAGGGATGAGGTGCTGGATCGCCTCGCACGTAAAAATTTCGATGGCAATGCGGTAATTGATGAAATCATCGCACAGGATGATTTGAGACGCAGTACGCAGACCTCACTCGATGCAGTGCTGAATGAAGTCAACACCCTTTCACGCTCCATAGGTGCCTTGATGAAGGAGGGCCGGAAAGAGGAGGCCAACGAAGCACGTGCAGAGGTGAACCGATTGAAGGAATCATCCAAAGAGCTCGAAGAGACCCTTCGCGCGGCACAGGAGAAGATTGAAAGCCTGCTGGTTACCATACCCAACCTGCCTCATATCACCGTACCGGAAGGCAAAGGAGCGGACGACAATCTGATGGAACAGAGTGGGGGAGCGATGCCTCACCTGCCCGAAGGTGCACTGCCTCACTGGGAACTGGCAAAGAAATATGACCTGATTGATTTTGAACTGGGTGTGAAGATTGCCGGTGCCGGCTTCCCTGTCTATAAGGGTAAGGGAGCCCGGTTGCAACGCTCCCTGATCAACTTCTTCCTCGACAGTGCCCGCGATGCGGGTTACCTGGAGGTACAACCCCCTTACGTGGTGAACAGTGATTCCGGCTTCGGTACGGGCCAGCTACCCGACAAGGAGGGGCAAATGTATCACGTGGGGCTCGACGACCTCTATCTGATTCCCACGGCGGAGGTGCCCGTAACGAACCTCTATCGGGATGTGATCCTCGATGAAAAACAACTCCCGGTCAAAAATACCGCCTATTCTGCATGCTTCCGCCGTGAAGCTGGCTCCTATGGAAAAGATGTGAGGGGGTTGAATCGACTGCACCAGTTCGACAAGGTGGAGATCGTATGCATTGACAAACCTAAGAACTCCTATGCGCGGCTCGATGAGATGGTGGCATACGTACAGACACTCGTGGAGAGACTGGGGTTGCCCTGGCGCATCTTGCGTCTTTGTGGTGGCGACATGAGCTTCACCTCGGCTCTCACCTTCGATTTCGAGGTATACTCTGCAGCACAGCAACGCTGGCTGGAGGTGAGTTCGGTCTCCAACTTCGAGAGCTACCAAGCCAACCGGCTCAAGTGCCGTTATCGTGATGCGGACCGCAAGACACAGCTCTGCCACACATTGAACGGTAGCGCCCTGGCCCTTCCCCGCATTATGGCTGCCTTGTTGGAAAACAACCAGACTGCAGACGGTATCCGCATCCCCGAGGTGCTGGTGCCTTACTGCGGATTTGAAGTGATCAACTAAAGGAATCCTCCTGCATCATTCTTAGCAACTGTAATATTGCTATCCCTGCCGTGCGCTCAATGTTTTGTGCACGACTGCTGCCTACCCTGTATTCGTGTGTAATTATTTGTTGTCTGTAAAGGGTGGCAATCCACACGGTGCCCACCGGCTTTTCCTTTGTGCCACCCTCGGGGCCCATGATGCCGGTGACTGCGATGGCGCAGTTGGTTCCTGTTGCCGCTGCCACTCCTCTTACCATCTGCTCCGCTACCTCGTGACTTACCGCACCATGCTTTGCCAGTGTCTCTTGTTTTACCAGCAGTAACTTCTCCTTAATGCTGTTGTTGTATGCGATCACACTCCCCTTGTACCAGGAGGAGGCCCCCGGAAGAGAGGTGATCAGATGAGCTACGTACCCACCGGTACAGCTCTCCGCGGTGGCAAGGGTAAGCTGTTTCTCTCTGAGCAACTCACCAAGCAGCTCCTCTGCTTTTCTGTTGCCTTCTGTGATGCAGCTATTGCCGAGCAGCCCGTGCAGTTTATTGCCCTGCTGATCCATTGCTGAAGCGTGCTCCTTCCCCCATGCTGAAAGGCGCAGCCTGATACCGCCGTAGGAGGGTAGGTAGGCAAGTGAAAAAGGCGCCGGAAGTTGATCTTCAAACAAAGCCAGATGGGAAGCCAGTGCCGACTCGGTAAAGCCTGCCACCAGGTAGTCACGACGCAGGTAGCTGTTCACCTGAAATTGTTTCTTTAAACGGGGAATGATCTCCTCCCGCATGGCTGTACGCATCTCCGAAGGCACCCCCGGCATCGATACCAGCAGCTGCTCTTCCTTTTGAAACCAGAGCAGTGGTGCGGTACCCACGCTGTTGGGAATCACCGTTGCCAGTTCAGGCACCAACGCCTGGTCGCGTGTCAGCGGGTTGAGAGTGGCTTTGCGGCGAAGGAACAAGTTTTCAATATGTTGCAACACCTCATTGTTAAGAATGAGCCCGCAACCGAAATAGTTGCAGAGGGTCTCCTTGGTGCGGTCGTCGCGGGTTGGGCCCACACCGCCGGTAAGCAGCAGGATATCGGCTCGCGAAAAGGCAATGTTGAGTGCCTTGAGAAGGTCGTCAGCCGCATCACCCACTGTGGTGATGGCACCTACCGTGAATCCTTCTGCCGTCAGCTCCTTTGCCATCCATGCTGAGTTGGTGTCGGTGATTTGCCCTATCAGCAGTTCATCACCAATGGTGATAATTTCAATCTTCATCTCACTTTCTTTAAATGAAGTGCAAATTAAGGGATAATCATTTACATTATCATTTTTTTTTTCACCGATCGTTTTTTTATTGCAAAAAAAGATATCTTTGAATTATGAGAAATGCAGTTACGAGTGAACCTGCGAAGAAATTCGGCACCCCGGCGGTCTATTTCACTGCCATCGCTACTCTTTTCGGTGCCATCCTTTTTCTACGCTTCGGATATGCGGTGGGTACCGTGGGATTGTGGGGTGTTTTCATCCTGATTATCGTGGGCAACATGGTGACCATCCCCACGGCACTGGCTATCTCCGAGCTGGCCACCAACAAACGGGTGGAGGGTGGAGGCGAATATTTTCTCATCTCCCGCTCCTTCGGACTCAACATCGGCGGGACGCTCGGCATCATGCTCTACCTCTCTCAGACCATCAGCGTCGCCTTTTACGTGATCGCCTTCACCGAGGCTTTCGATTTCTTCTTCCAGTATATGTCACTGCAGCATGGCATGGACCTGCCGCGACAGGTGGTGAGCATACCGGTGATGCTGGTTCTCTCAGCACTGGTGATCATCAAAGGTGCCAACATGGGACTGAAAGCACTTTATGTGGTGGTGGGGCTGCTCATCCTGGCAGTGATTCTCTTCTTTCTCGGCAAGCCTGTTCCTGGTGATCAGGTGGGTTACTTTGCCTCCAACGCCATGCTGAAGAACAGCGACCAACTCTTTCTCATCTTTGCCATCATCTTCCCTGCCTTCACCGGCATGACCGCCGGCGTGGGGTTGTCGGGAGATCTGAAGAAACCGAGCAAGTCAATCCCTTTCGGCACCATAGCAGGTACTCTCACCAGCTTTGTGGTCTATTTCTTCATCGCCTGGAAGCTATCAATTTCAGCCTCCAGTGACCAGCTTTCGGCCAACCAACTGATCATGAGCGATATCGCCCTTTTCGGCAGCATCATCGTACCCCTGGGACTGGCTGCATCAACCTTTTCATCGGCACTGGGATCGGTGATGGTGGGACCACGAACCCTCCAGGCGATTGCGCTGGACAATTCCCTCCCGATAAGATCAGCGAACCGGTGGGTCAGCAAGATGCGTGGCAGGGATCATGAGCCGGTGAATGCTTCGGTAATCACCTGCACCATCGCACTTGTTTTTGTGGCCATTGGTGGGGTTGACATTGTGGCGCAGATCATCACCATGTTTTTTCTGGTCACCTATGGTACGCTCTGCCTCATCTCCTTCCTGAACCACTTCGGCTCATCACCATCCTATCGACCCTCTTTCCGCTCCAGATGGTACATCTCACTGCTCGGTTTTATTGCTGCGGTATGGGTGATGTTTCAGATCAGCCTCCTCTACACACTGATTGCCTTTACCACCATGATCCTGCTGTACCTCTACCTGGACAACTACCACAGCAACCGGCGTGGCTTTGCCGCCCTTTTTGCCAACACCCTCTTCCAGATGAACCGAAACCTGCAGATCTATCTTCAGAAGAAGGGTGGGAGGGCAACCATCAAGGAGGAATGGAGACCCAGCGCGATCTGCATCTCCCGCCACACCTTCCGGCGCAACAACGCACTGAAGCTGCTGGACTGGATCTCATATAAGTATGGCTTCGGCACCTACCTCCACCTTATCGACGGTTATTTCTCGAGGGAAACCAACCTTCGTGCCGAAGAGGAACTGCAACGGCTGCTCAGCAGATTGGATACTTCCAGCCATGTTTACATCGACACCATCATCTCTCCCTCTACCACTTCCGCTTTCGCTCAGTCGATACAGATACCGGGTATCTCGGGGATGGAGAATAACATGGTGATCTTTGAATTTTCCAAGAGTGAGCCGGATGAGATACACGATATCATCGACAACATCCGGATGGTGACTGCCGGTGGTTTCGACGTCTGCATCCTGGCTTCCAGCAGAAAACCGCTGATTTGTCGCAATGGCATCCACATTTGGGTGAGAAGCTTTGATACCGAGAACAGCAACCTGATGATCCTGCTTGGCTTCATTATCCTGGGCCATCCCGACTGGAAGAGGGCAAACATCAAGCTCTTTAACATCTGTACGGAGGAGGATGCTCCAAAGGTGAGAAAGCAGATGAGGGAACTGGTGGAAACAGGGCGATTGCCCATCACACCCAATAACGTGGAGGTGATCATCCGGCAGGAGAATCTTTCTGTGAAAGAGGTAATCAACCAGCACTCCCGGGATGCGGCACTCACCATGATTGGTTTCAATGAGAATAACTTCAGGAACGGCAACACCGATCTCTTCGAAGGATATGGTGAACTTGGCAACATTCTCTTTGTTCACTCCAACGGACCAAAGGATATTGAGTAGAAGAGGCAATTGTTCATAGAGATACATAGTAGCTTCCACTACTACCCCAACGAAATAGAGGTGCTGACAATCAAGGTAAAAAAGAGCAGCATTTATTTTTTTATTTTGGAAGATTGTACTATCTTTGCCATCCGAAAAAGAGAATCACATAAAACAGAGGATATAATGAAAAAAGAAATTCACCCTAACAATTACCGTCCGGTAGTTTTCAAGGATATGTCAAACGAAGAGATCTTCATCTCTCGTTCAACCATCAACGCAAAGGAAACTATTGAAATAGATGGCGTTACCTATCCGTTGGTGAAACTTGAAATCACCAGCGCATCGCATCCATTCTACACCGGTAAGCAGAAACTGGTTGATACAGCAGGACGTGTCGACAAGTTCATGAACCGTTACGGAAACCGTAACAAGAAGAAGTAAAAATAGATTCTGGGAACGGAATTTGCACGGCGATCTGTTGAGACCGCCGTTTTTTTTGCCTATTTTTGCAACTGTGATTGTTGAAAAGAACAAACAGAGAAAGATGAAACAAGCAGTTACAACACTTTTTACCCGAAATAGAATCTTCATACCACTCTTTTCAGTTTGCCTGCTACTGATGAGCCAGTCGCTGAATGCACAGGTGCAGTTGAATGACAGTGCATCGGTTAGCCTGCTTACCGCCTCTCCCTGGAACGGGGCCCTCTATGCCCTGTTCGGTCATACTGCAGTAAGGGTACAGGATGACTCTACCGGTATAGATGCAGTTTTCAACTATGGCTTTTTCGATTCCTCACAACCGGGATTCATCTACAATTTCGTGAGGGGTAGAACCGATTACATCCTTGGAGTGACCTCTTTTGCTGATTTCCTCTATGAATACAACGCAAAGGGACAACAGGTGGTGGAACAGCAACTGAACCTCTCTCAGCACGAGAAACAGAGGCTCTACAACGCTCTTTATGAGAATGCGCTCCCTGAGAACAGAGGATATCGCTACAATTACTTTTACGACAACTGTGCAACCCGTCCCCGCGACATGGTTGAGAAATATATGGAGGGAGTGGTTCACTATCCCCCGACCAAGAAACCACAGTCTTATCGTGACCTGGTACATGAATCGCTGGTACACTATCCATGGTATCGTTTTGGCGTTGATCTTCTGATAGGTACGGAATCGGACAGTACTATTGGCGTGCGGGAAAAAATGTTCATTCCTTCCTACCTGATGGATTCCTTTGAGGAAGCAACCATCAGAAAGAACGATTCACTCACAATACCACTGGTAGCTCATTCTGAGGTGATTATCGCGCAGGACCATGTGCGCAACGGTGTCGCGAAGCAGAGCTTCTTTACGCCACTGGTGACAGCACTCTTATTATTGCTCTTTACGCTGATAATCTCACTGATACAAATTTTAAAGATGCGCGGGAGTCGCTTTTCCAGGATCTATGATACCCTTCTCTTCGGTGTTGCCGGGTTGGGGGGAGTGATCATCTTTTTCCTGATGTACTTCTCTTCACATCCCGCTACCAACCCAAACTGGAACCTTGTCTGGCTGCATCCTGTTGCTTTGCTGGCCGCTCTTTTCTTTTGGGTGAAATCAGCCAGAAGCAGTGTTTATGTCTATCATTTTATTAACTTTGTACTCTTAACGCTGTTCTTGCTCAGTTGGTGGTTTATACCACAACAACTACCGGTGGCAACCATACCCTTTTCCATGTGTCTCTGGATTCGTTCAGCGACAAACCTCTTTGTGGTCAGGAGGCTGAAACTGAAAAGCAGACGTTTCACATCCAGTAGGGAGATGAAGGCAGCATGGGGCCAATAATATTATTCTGATGGGCGGTAACAATATGATTCGCATACTTTCTTCGCTGGTTGCATTTTTTGCCATTGCACCACTCGCTGCACAAAACCGTTCAGGAGAAGTGCCGAAGCTAGTGGTTGCCATCACTGTGGACCAACTGAGGGGCGACTATCTGGAGATGTTCCGCCATAGCTTTGGCAACAAAGGGTTCAACAGGCTTATAAGCAATGGGCTTGTATACAGTAATGTACAATACAACTATCCCAATCCCGACAGGGCTTCGGCAATCACAACACTTTTTACCGGTGCCTATCCCTCCTACCATGGCATCACGGGTGAAAATCGGTATCAGTTAGAAACAGGACAGGAGGTCTCTTCCTTTGCTGACGACCGATACCTGGGTAACTACACAACAGAAAAGCTTTCACCCCGTTCCATAAAAGTCTCCACCATCACTGATGAGCTCAAAATAGCCTCGGGGGGACAATCAGATGTTTACGCTTTTGCCCCCTATGCCTCACAGGCGTTCGCTTCGGGTGGACATGCCGCTAGCGGTGCCTACTGGATTGAGGAAAGCAAAGGCAAGTGGGCCACCAGCACCTTTTACAAAAACAAACAGCCGGCTGTCGACCAACAAAACCGTAGTGACGAGTCGCTCACCTACACCATTGGCAGCATTACATGGCGCCCCTCACGGGAGATAGAGAGCTACGATGCTTTTCCTTATACAAAGAACAGATATCGTTTTCAGCATTACTTCGGTAACGACAAAAAGGATAGCTACGAGCTTTTCAAGCAGTCACCCTACGTGAACAGTGAGGTAAACAACATGGCGATCAAGGTGCTGGAGAGCAGCCAGCTGGGGAAACGGATGAATCCCGACTTTCTGGCGGTCACTTTCTACGCCGGTAATTATGAAAAAGCACTCGACAAGAACTATTCAGTAGAGATACAGGATACCTACTATCGTCTCGACCAGGAGATCGGTCGATTATTGGATGCCATTGAAGCAACTGTCGGCTTGAAACATACCCTTATCTACCTGGTATCCACCGGTTATTTCAATGAACAGGAAATCATTCCGGAGGGGATGCTGCCTGCAGGTGGTGATTTTCATCCCGACAGGAGCCAGGCACTCCTCAACATGTACCTGATGGCACTCTACGGTCGTGAGCAGTGGATCAAAAAGTATCATGGCCGCCATATCTTCTTCGATCGCAAGCTGGTGGAGGACCACAAGATTGATTTTGCTGATTTTCAGGAGAAAGCGGCATCTTTTCTGGTGCAGTCGGCCGGTATTCAGCAGGTAATCACCGCGAGCCAAATGACACAGGCAGGTCATAATGAACAGACCCTATTTCTGCGAAACGGTTATTATCCCGGGATCTCAGGAGACCTGATGCTGGAACTGAAACCCGGCTGGAGGGTGGTAGAACCCGGATCAGATCTGCAGGTGCGTGAGAGGAGCAATGCTGTCATTGCTCCAGTCATCTTTTTCGGCAACGACATTAAACCACAGAGAATCAATCGTACCATCGATGCTACTGCGATAGCGCCCTCGGTCTCCTATCGCTTGCGTATACGTGCACCAAACGCTGCTGCCGGCATGATACTTGAAGAACTCTATTGAGACATTACATCACACTTATAAGATAACAGGAGAACTGACTCTTCCCAATCTAATGGCGGTAAACAGGTCAGTTGCACTACAAATAAAAAAAAGAATTATGGGATTGAACGATATCATATCGAAGATATTCGGAAACAAGGCACAACGAGACCTGAAAGAGGTGAACCCATACGTGAAAAGGGTTCAGGAAGCTTATACCGATATCGCAAAGCTCTCGAACGATGAGTTGAGAAACAGAACAAAGGAGATTGAAAAGCGCATAAAGGATTATGTCGCCAATGAACAGGCGGAGATAGAACGGTTGAAAACCGGTATGGAGGAAGTAGACCTTGATCAGCGGGAGTCGATTTGGAATCAGATCGATAAGATTGAGAAGGAGATTACCGACAAATATGAAAAGATACTTGAAGAGGTGCTGCCGGAAGCATTCTCCATCATGAAGGATACGGCACGCCGATTTGCGGAGAGCAGCGAGATCGTGGTGACCGCTACAGATTTTGACCGTGACCTGTCTACTACACACGATTTCGTGCGCATTGAGGGCGACAAGGCCATCTATCAGAACCATTGGATCGCGGGTGGCAATGAGATTACCTGGGACATGGTACACTACGATGTGCAGCTCTTCGGTGGGGTGGTCCTCCACAAGGGAAAGATAGCCGAGATGGCTACTGGTGAAGGTAAGACATTGGTGGCCACACTGCCCGTCTTCCTCAACGCGTTGACCCACCAGGGGGTACATTTGGTGACGGTGAATGACTACCTCTCCAAGCGTGACTCGGAGTGGATGGGGCCCATGTACATGTTCCATGGACTTTCGGTTGATTGTATCGACAAGCATGAACCCAACTCCGATGCCCGCCGCAAGGCCTACGAGGCCGACATCACCTTCGGTACCAACAATGAGTTCGGTTTCGACTACCTGCGTGACAACATGGCGGTATCGCCGAAAGACCTGGTGCAGCGGAAACATAATTATGCCATCGTGGATGAGGTGGATTCGGTGCTGATCGATGACGCCCGTACCCCCCTTATCATCTCCGGTCCGGTGCCAAAGGGGGATGACCAGCTTTATGACCAGTTTCGTCCCCGCGTGGAAGTGATCGTGAAGGCACAGCGGGAATTGGCCACACATCTTCTGGCGGAAGCCAAACAGAAGATGGGATCGGACGATCCCAAGGTGCAGGAGGAGGGAGCCTTGCAGCTCTTCCGCTCCTACAAAGCAATGCCTAAGAACAAACCATTGATCAAGTTCCTCAGCGAACAGGGGGTGAAGGCAGCAATGCTCAAGATTGAAGCTTTCTACATGCAGGAGCAGATGCGTAACATGCACATCGTCACCGACCCTCTCTACTTCGTGATCGATGAGAAGATGAACAGCATCGAACTCACCGACAAAGGAATCGACCTGCTTACCGGCAAGTCGGATGACCCTCACTTCTTCATACTGCCTGACATAGCCTCACAGTTGTCGGAGCTTGAGAACTCATCACAAACAGACGAAGAGAAAGCGACCAAAAAAGATGAGCTGCTGCAGAACTATGCCATCAAGTCGGAACGTGTGCATACCGTCAATCAGTTGCTCAAAGCCTACACGCTCTTTGAGCGCGACGATGAGTATGTGGTGATTGACAACAAGGTGAAGATCGTAGATGAACAGACCGGCCGTGTAATGGAGGGACGACGCTATTCCGACGGGCTGCACCAGGCCATTGAGGCGAAGGAGCACGTGAAGGTGGAGGCGGCCACCCAGACCTTTGCCACCATCACCCTGCAGAACTACTTCCGCATGTACAGCAAACTGGCCGGTATGACCGGTACGGCCGAAACCGAAGCAGGTGAGTTGTGGGATATCTATAAACTCGACGTGGTGGTGATTCCCACCAACAGACCGATTGTACGTGACGACCAGAACGATCGCATCTACAAGACCAAACGGGAAAAATATACCGCGGTGATTGAAGAGATTGAAAAGCTAATCAACGGAGGGCGCCCTGTGCTGGTGGGTACCACTTCGGTTGAGATTTCTGAACTCTTGAGCCGCATGCTCACGCTGCGCAAAATCAATCACAACGTACTGAATGCCAAACTTCACCAGCGGGAAGCCGAGATTGTGGCAAATGCCGGGCAGAGTGGGGTAGTGACCATTGCCACCAACATGGCCGGTCGTGGTACCGACATCAAGCTATCACCCGATGTGAAGAAGGCTGGTGGTCTCGCCATCATTGGTACCGAGCGTCATGAATCACGCCGTGTGGACCGCCAGCTGCGTGGTCGTGCCGGTCGTCAGGGCGACCCCGGCTCATCGGTCTTCTTTGTATCGCTTGAAGATGACCTGATGCGCCTCTTTGCGACTGAACGGATTGCAGGACTGATGGACCGGATGGGATTTCAGGAGGGTGACGTGCTGGAACACAACATGTTGAGTAAGTCTGTTGAGCGTGCGCAGAAGAAGGTGGAAGAGAATAACTTCGGCATCCGTAAACGACTGTTGGAGTACGACGATGTGATGAACTCACAGCGAGAGCTGATTTATAAACGTCGTCGCCACGCACTGATGGGTGAGCGGATCGAGAACGACGTGGCCAACATGATTACCGATACGGTAAAGAACATAGTGGAACTCAATGAGGATGATTATCAATCGATGAAACTTGATCTCCTGCGTGTGATGGCCCTCGATATCCCCTTCAAAGAGGAAGAGACTAAAGGAATGAAGGAGAGCGAGATGACGGAATTGGTTACACGCAAGGCATTTGAGACCTTCAAGCGCAAAACCGAGCGTCTGGCCGAGGTTGCCAACCCGGTAATCAAACAGGTCTACGAAAACCAGGGAGCGATGTACCAGAACATCCTGATTCCCATCACCGACGGCAAGAAGGTATACAATGTTTCCTGCAACCTTAAAGAGGCTTATGAGTCCGGCTCGAAAGCGTTGGTGAAAGCGTTTGAGAAAGCGATTCTGCTGCATACCATCGACGAGGACTGGAAAGAGCACCTTCGTGAAATGGATGAGCTGCGCCACTCGGTGCAGAACGCCAGCTACGAACAGAAAGACCCGTTGTTGATCTACAAGCTGGAGTCGTTCAACCTCTTCCGCACCATGGTAAGCGACATCAACTCGAAGGCGGTGTCGGTGCTGATGCGGGGGCAAATACCCATCCAGGATCCTGCTCACGTAAAGCAGGCTGCTCCGGAACAGAAAACCGATTACAGCAAGTACCGCACCCAAAAAGATGAGAGCGGCAACATGGCAGCTTCCGATGATGCAGGAGCTGCAACCCCACAGCCCCGGCAGCCACAAAAACTGGCACCCGTGCGGGTGGAGAAAAAGGTGGGCAGGAACGAACCCTGTCCCTGTGGTAGTGGCAAGAAATACAAAAACTGTCACGGCAGGGAGTGAAAGGGAAACTGTAACAATTATGAAAACAGGGGGTAATAAACTCCCTGTTTTTTTTGTTAAACTGAGGGAAAAGCTGTATCTTAGTCTATTGAAACGGGAACTGCCAGTTGAAATCAGAACCGTTTGAGATTAAACTACATACACTTTTTAAAAAAAGAGAAAAATCACGTTTTTTCATATGATGGATCAGGAAGACAGAATCATCAAGATCAATATCGAAGATGAAATGAAATCGTCATACATCGATTACTCGATGTCTGTGATTGTTTCACGCGCCTTACCCGACGTGCGCGACGGGTTCAAGCCCGTACACCGCCGCATCCTTTTCGGGATGTCGGAGTTGGGTAACACACCCGATAAACCACACAAGAAATCTGCCAGGATTGTGGGTGAGGTACTGGGTAAGTACCATCCCCATGGCGACTCGTCAGTATACAATGCGATGGTGCGTCTTGCTCAGGTGTGGAGCATGCGATATACCCTGGTAGATGGTCAGGGAAATATGGGGAGTGTCGATGGAGACAGCCCTGCCGCCATGCGTTATACGGAGGCTCGTCTGAACCGGCTGGCCGAAGAGATGCTGCGTGACATTGACAAGGAGACAGTAGACTTTCAGCTCAACTTCGATGACACGCTGCTGGAACCCTCCGTGCTGCCAACCCGTATTCCCAACCTGCTGATCAACGGCTCTTCCGGAATTGCGGTGGGGATGGCCACCAACATCGCCCCCCACAACCTGACGGAGTGCATCAACGGCATCATCGCCTACATCGACGACCGGGATATCGATACCAAAGGATTGATGGAACACATCAAGGCTCCCGACTTTCCCACCGGATCCTTTATCTATGGCTATAAAGGTGTGGAAGAGGCATTTGAAACCGGAAGGGGTCGCATCGTGATGCGTGGTCGTGCCGAGATTGAGTCAGGAAAGACCCACGACAAGATCATCATCACCGAGATACCTTACCTGGTCAACAAGGCGGATATGATCAAACATATTGCGGACCTGGTGTCAGATAAAAAAATTGAAGGCATCTCCAACATCAACGATGAGAGCGACCGGGACGGGATGCGCATCGTGGTGGATATCAAACGGGATGGTAACGCCAACGTGGTGCTCAACAAGCTCTACAAGCTCACGGCGCTACAATCCTCTTTCAGCGTCAACAACATCGCACTGGTGAAGGGTAGGCCTGAATTACTGACCCTCAAGAGAATGATCGAGCTTTTCGTGGAGCACCGCATCGACGTGGTCATTCGACGCACCCGCTACGAACTTCGGAAGGCAGAAGAGCGGGCCCACATCCTGGAGGGGTTGATCATTGCCTCCGATAACATCGACGAGGTGATTGCCATCATTCGCAGCTCATCAACACCGCAGGAGGCAATTCAGCGGTTAATGGAACGATTCGAGTTAAGCGACATCCAGTCGCGCGCCATCGTGGAGATGCGTCTGCGGCAATTAACCGGTCTGGAACAGGACAAGTTGCGCGCCGAGTATGAGGAGATACAGAAGCTGATTGCTCACCTCAATGAGATTCTCAACAATGAGGAACTGCGCATGGAGGTGATTAAGAATGAGTTGATCGAGATTCGCAACAAGTATGGGGATGAACGCCGTTCGGAGATCATCTTCGCCTCGGAAGAGATGAATCCGGAAGATTTTTATGCCGATGATGAGATGGTAATCACCATATCTCACCTGGGGTACATCAAACGGACACCATTGGTCGATTTCCACACCCAAAACAGGGGAGGGGTAGGGGCGAAGGGGTCCGACACCCGTGAGGAGGACTTCGTGGAGTATATCTATCCTGCCACCACACACAATTACATGCTCTTCTTCACGCAAAAGGGTAAATGTTACTGGCTGCGCGTCTACGAAATACCCGAAGGCACGAAGAATTCAAAGGGAAGGGCCATTCAGAATCTACTGAACATTGATCCGGATGATGCAGTCACTGCTTTTGTGAGGGTTGAAACGCTGAGCGATCAGGAGTACATCAACTCCCATTATCTGCTCTTCTGTACCCGTCAAGGGGTAATCAAGAAGACCTCTCTCGAGGCCTACTCACGTCCGCGGCAAAACGGAGTGAACGGCATCACCATCCGCGAGGATGACCAGGTAATTTCAGTGCGTCTAACCGACGGGAAGAAGCATGTGATACTGGCCAACAAGAACGGTAGAGCCATCCGGTTTGAAGAGGAAGCAGTCCGTCCGATGGGCAGGACAGCCACCGGTGTCAGGGGTATGACGCTCGACGAGGATGGACAAGATGAGGTGATCGGTATGATCTGTATGGATCCAGGCAGTGAAAACACCATCCTGGTAGTCTCGGAACAGGGTTACGGAAAACGTACTTTTCTCGACGATGAGAACGGTGAACCGGTTTACCGTATCACAAACCGTGGCGGAAAGGGCGTTAAGACGTTGAATGTTACCGATAAGACCGGCAAACTGGTAGCCATTAAGAGTGTATCGGATGAGAACGATTTAATGATTATTAACAAGTCAGGCGTCACCATTCGCCTGAATATTTCCGATATTCGCACCATGGGGCGTGCCACACAAGGGGTACGACTCATCAATTTGGAAAAGCGAAGTGATCAGATTGCATCGGTTTGCAAGGTGAATAGGATGGAAGAAGAATCGGTTGAGGATGATGCTGTTGTTGAGAATATTCCTGATGATCCGATGATGCCGGAACCGGAAGAATGACACAACTGATTAAACTTTTTGCTTTTTTTCAGTCAAAAAACGTACAACAGAAAAAGTGACAATCAATTGCAACAATCACACATATAAAAATTGAACAACATGAGAAAGATCCTATTCCTTACAATGATGGCTGTTCTGACCAGCGGAAGTATCTTTGCACAGAAATCGGCATTGAAGGATGCCAAAAGAGCATTGGGCCGCGATGATCTGAATGAAGCCAGAACTATGATTAAACAGGCTGCCGAACATCCTGAAACTGCTACCGATCCTGAAACCTGGAAGATCTGGGGTGATATCGGGAACAAGGCATTCGACCTCCAACGCACCAATGCCATGCTTGGTAAAAGTGCCAACGACAAGGTAATGTACGACGGATTGATGGAGTCTTACGTTCCTTATGTGAAGGCTGACTCGCTGGCTGAGTTACCAGACGCAAAGGGGAGGGTGAAAAACAAAGTACGGAAAGATATTGCCGGTATCCTTCGTGCCAATCATCCCTTCTACATCAACGGCGGTGTTTATTACAACGACCAAGGTGACTATAAGACAGCAACCGACTTCTTCGAGGTATACTGGAACATCCCCGGTTTGCCGATGTTTGAAGGTGAGAATGATGCATTCGTACTCGACAGTACCTTCCAGACAATCAAGTATTATGCCATCATCACCGCCATTCAGGGTGAAGATCACAAGCGTGCACTTGCCATGTTGCAACGGGCTGCCAAAGAACCTTTCATTGAAAACAGCGCCTACAAGGAAAGCGACATCTATGAGTTGATGGCCAGCGAATATATTCAATTGGGAGACTCTGCCAAGTTCCTCGAGATCCTTTACGATGGAGCGGAAAAATTCCCCTCCAGCAACTATTTCCTCCCCAATCTGGTGAATGTTTTCATCCGCGAAGGGAACACTGAAAAAGCGATGCAATACCTGGATAAAGCAATTGAGAACACTCCGCAGAACAGCTGCGACCTGAACAGCGTAAAGGGAGCTCTCTTGGCTGAACAAGGTAACTACGATGCTGCCGAAGCAGAATACAGAAAAGCATTGGCCCAGGATCCCAACTGTGAAAGAGCGCTCGAAGCCATCGCGGTAAACTTTATCCTCCAGGCTCAGGATTTGAAAGAAAAGACAGCCCTGATGAGCGATAGACAGCAGCAGATGGAAAACGACAAAAAAACAGTCGAACTTTATCAGAAAGCATTGCCTTCGCTCGAAAAATACGCAGAGTTGTTGAAAGGACGTGAAGCTCCGGCACATGACATCGAATCGGCTCTGCTTAAACTGAGGAATGTATATTACAATCTTAGCAGCATGGGGGTAGACAAATCGAAAGAAATGGAAGAAGTGGAGAAGGAGCTGAATCTCTGATTGCTCCACCTATACAAATAATCTGATAAAAAAGAGTGGCTTCGGTAAGAAGTCACTCTTTTTTATTAATAACACGTTTGGAGTATGGAAAGATGATGGAGGGGATACTTGAGACAGATCTTCCAGTTCTATATTAAACATAATAGTTATTATAGGTATTCCTTAATCAGCATAAATTGTATTGAAGCTCTCACAACAACGCTATATTTATTATCTTTGCACAAACATAAGAAAGAAGCATCTGATGAGCAATCAACGTTACGATCAGCGCGGTGTATCCGCCTCTAAGGAAGATGTCCACAACGCGATCAAAAATATCGACAAAGGTCTTTATCCGAAAGCATTCTGCAAAATTGTTCCCGATTATCTTGGAAATGATCCGGATTACTGCAACATCATGCATGCAGATGGTGCCGGCACCAAATCGTCACTGGCTTACATCTATTGGCGTGAAACCGGTGACCTGTCTGTCTGGAAAGGAATCGCGCAGGATGCACTGATCATGAACGTGGATGACCTACTATGTGTGGGCGCCACTGACAACATCCTGCTGTCATCAACCATTGGCCGTAACAAAAACCTGATTCCCGGTGAGGTAATCGCTGCCATCATCAATGGTACCAATGAATTATGCGAAGATCTTGCCACTCTCGGAGTACATATCTATCCCACAGGTGGTGAAACGGCTGATGTGGGAGATCTGGTGCGCACCATCATCGTGGACAGCACCGTGAGCTGCCGCATGAAGCGATCGGAGGTAATCGACAATGCCAATATTCAGGCAGGTGATGTGATTGTAGGACTCTCTTCGTCCGGACAAGCCACCTACGAGGCATCCTACAACGGTGGTATGGGCAGTAACGGACTTACTTCCGCCCGTCACGATCTTTTTGCGAATTATCTGGCTCAGAAATATCCGGAGAGTTATGACAGCTCCATTCCTGCTGATCTGGTCTACTCAGGAGGCATGCATCTGACCGATGTGATTGAAGGACTCGGCATCGATGCAGGCAAACTGGTACTCTCCCCCACCCGCACCTATGCCCCAGTTATATCACAGATAATCAATCAATTAAAAGGTAACATCCACGGGATGGTACACTGTTCCGGTGGTGCCCAGACAAAGATTCTTCATTTTCTGGGTGAAGGACTTAAGGTTGTGAAAAACAATCTATTCCCGATACCACCCCTGTTCGAATTGATACAACAACACTCGGGAACCAGTTGGAAAGAGATGTACAAGGTGTTCAACATGGGACACAGGATGGAGATCTACCTGCCGGAAACATTCGCACATCAGGTGATCGATATCTCCCGTTCCTTCCGGATTGATGCTCAGGTCGTTGGACGAGTGGAATCATCGGAGAAAAGAGAACTGGTGATAGAAAGTGAAAAGGGACGCTTTGTCTACTGAGAATTCATCCCCAAGAGTTAGATACAAATATATATGTCAGAACATTCTTTGCTAGACAAGCTGCAACACCTGGTAACCCGATTCGAAGAGGTCTCCACTCTGATCACCGACCCCTCGGTGATTGCCGATATGAACCGCTATGTGAAGCTTAACAAGGAGTACAGTGATTTACAGAAAATCGTGGAGGTGCGCAACCGCTACAAGATGGCCATTGACGGTATAGAGGAGGCACGTCAGATTCTTGAAAGTGAGTCGGACAGCGACCTGCGACAAATGGCCAATGAAGAGCTGTCTGTCAACACGGAAATGCTTCCTGCACTGGAGGAACAGATCAAACTGCTTCTGATACCGGCTGATCCTGAAGATGCCAAGAACGTGATCATGGAGATCCGTGGTGGTACAGGTGGTGATGAGGCGGCAATCTTCGCCGGTGATCTCTTCAAGATGTACAGCAAATATTGTGAAAGCAAAGGGTGGAAGAGCGAGGTTACGAGCCTCACAGAGGGCACTGCCGGCGGCTTCAAGGAAATAATCTTCACCGTCACCGGCAGCGATGTGTACGGCACCCTCAAGTATGAATCGGGCGTGCACCGCGTGCAGCGGGTACCCCAGACAGAGACACAGGGACGGGTACATACCTCGGCAGCCACCGTTGCGGTGCTGCCCGAAGCAGAGGAGTTCGACGTAGAGCTCAATCCCGCTGACATCGATTTCCACACCGCACGCTCCAGTGGTGCGGGCGGTCAGAACGTCAACAAGGTGGAGACAAAGGTACAGCTTACCCACAGGCCCAGTGGCATCGTGGTGGTCTGCCAGCAAGCCCGTTCGCAGCTCCAGAACAGGGAACTGGCCATGCAGATGCTGCGTACCAAGCTCTATGACATCGAGCTCTCCAAACGACAGGGTGACATCGCTTCGCGCCGCAAAACAATGGTCTCCACAGGTGACCGCTCCGCGAAGATCCGCACCTACAATTATCCTCAGGGACGTATTACCGACCACCGCATCAACTACACCCTCTACAACCTATCCGCCTTCATGGAAGGCGATATCCAGGGGGTGATAGACCAACTGATGATCAGCGAGAATGCAGAAAGAATGAAAGAGGCCAATCTCTGAATATAATGCGTACGATTCATGAATCAAAAATTATGGTTTACAGTGTTGCTGTGGATGACGATTGTTGTTGTCACAGCGCAGGTAGCGATGCGCACCCCCTCTCTTCGTTTTTCTGCATCGGGAGGGGCCGGTTTTCTCTTTGCTGAAAGCAGTTCTGAGATTGAGGGAGTGATCACAACTACCAAAACTGACCAGCTCTACCAGTCGCTTCGAAGCGCCAAAAATCTGAACGGTGACATCCATTACCTGATTAAGGATCAGTATGGAATAGGCATCAAGTACATCTTCCACCACACATCTGGTGACGCCGCTGAGGTGGTGGTCGATTCGGGAGATGAGATTCATTTTATCGTGACCGATTTACACGAGAGCGATTATCTCAACTTCGCCGGTCTCTCCATTGGTGGTTACTCTGCTGTAGGAAGAAGGAAGAGGATAGGCCTTACCTCCTCCTTGAGTGCCGGCTATGCCTTTCTGCGCAGTGAGCTTTCCATGATAGGGCAACAGCTGCTGATCACCGGTGGCAATTTCGCAATGAATGCCGAGATCGGTGCCGATTACCGGTTCCATCCCAACCTGGGGCTGGGGGTCACGCTCGGCACTTTCAACGGCACCTTCCGAAAGGTGAAAATCACCGATGGCACAAACACCCGGGAACAGAAGCTGGAGAAGGATGAACAATACAATGCCTCCAACATCCATCTCACCGTCGGATTGCGTTACTATATCCAATGATGATGCCATGAAACAGACAATCCCCATTCTTTTGATTCTTTCGTTGCTGACCCTTTTTACGGCCTGCGACGACTCTTTCCTGGAAGAAAACAGAAAGAAAACAGACTCCTATATTCTCGATGGCACCCTCTTCGTGTATCCCACCCCACAATTTACCGAGGTGACCTTCGCCCTTGCAGATCTAGACGTCAACCGTTTCAAGGTAAGCCGTTATAAGGTAGTACAGTACCCACGAATCCTTCACTTTGCATCGCTACATGGGGAGATCGATGGATCGGGAAACCTCACCTTCAACATCAAGGTGTATCCCTTTGAAACCACTGTTAGTCTCGAACCATTGGAACTCGGTACGATCATACTGGATATCGACGGATTCGGACTTCTCTCCATCCCTGTGATGCATTACAATCCCGGCATCCCTCATGCAGAGCTGAGTGAGCAACTGCTCGACCTCGACTCAGTAAGCATAGAGAAGGAGTTCACACTCACCAACCAGGCCAACGGCTATCTCTTTTACCGCCTCGCTGCCAAGCCGGAATGGATCAGGCTTTCGCAGCAGTCGGTATATGAAGACTCATTCCAACTGGATAGTACCCGCGTACTGCCTCCATTCAGCCAGACATCTTTCAGCATCATCCCCGACAGGGAACAGCTACCTGCGGGAACGCATGAAGGTGAGATCATCCTGGAGACGAATGACCCGGATAATCCCAGGTTGCTGATCACGGTTAAGGTTGTGGTCCGTTCGTTTAAAAACCCGGACTCCATAATCCCGCTCGATGGAAAGGTGATCGATGCCGAATTTGACAAGCTGACCAATTGCGCCATACTCATCACCCAGACCCCGGCACAGTTAATCACATACCAGCTGGATCGGAAAGAGAAACAGGTGATCAGCCTGGAGAGAAATCCAAGTTCAATACAACTCTCTTCAGATCATCAGTTGATACTGGTGGGGATGAACGACCGTATAGAGAGCTTTCAACTCTCCACCCTGCAGCGACAGGAGAGCTTTGTCACCGATTTCATCGTCACCGATATCACCGATGGTGAAAACGGACGCTACTATTTCTCCGATACAAACTATGAGCTCTACTCGGTGCAGAGGAAGACAGCAGAAGTAATCAACCACACTGCCGGTGTATGGCAGAACAGGATTGAAGGTGATGTGCTACTGAAATTAAAGGGCAAACCAACATTGCTGCTCTCCAGAAAAACAACCTCCCCCAACGGGGTCTTTATGGTTGATATTGCTGATCCCGCTTCGCCAAGACTTCTCAGCTACTGGCATACCGGGTTCGGAGCCAGGTACTGGACCTCAGAAGATCAGCAGCTGCTCTTTAGCACCAACGACGGGAAGGTCTATCATACTCCGGATGAATCAACCGGAGAAGAGATCAGGGATTCCGGTAAATTGATACCCTATGACAGCGGGTACGAATATTTTTATTACTTTAGCTCTTTCGATCATAACAAGGAGCGCTCAGTGATATGGGGTGCTTACGCATCGCTCGTATCGCTGGGTCGTAATATCGTGGTAGCGTTCGACGACCGCAACTACAACCGCCAGCGCACCATCACACTGAACGACTACGTCTTCAACGTGACTGGCAAAGCAGAATACTATAAAACCATGGCCCATTACCTCTTTACCTCCAACAACGGAAACCAACTCCTGTTGGTGAAGAACATCGATAGCCATGACCTGTCTACCGATGCCTGGCACCTGGAATTAGTAAACATAACCAACGAATGATAAATGAACCGGCAACAACTTTTTGAACAGATCCAACAAAAACAATCGTTCCTCTGTGTGGGACTCGACAGTGACATCAACAAGATACCGGAGCACCTGCTGGAGAGCGATGATCCGCTCTACGCCTTCAACAAGTCAATCGTGGATGCCACCGCCCCCTATTGCGTGGCATACAAGCCCAACGTGGCTTTTTATGAAAGCCAGGGGGTGCAGGGTTGGCTCGCGCTGGAGAAGACGGTGGCTTACATCCGGCAGCGATATCCGCAGCAGTTCATCATTGCCGATGCCAAGCGGGGCGATATCGGCAACACCAGCGAGATGTATGCCCGCACCTTCTTCGACCGGATGAAGGTGGATGCCGTCACCGTAGCACCTTACATGGGTGAGGACAGCGTCAAGCCCTTCCTGATCTATCCTCAACGATGGGTGATCCTGCTGGCGCTCACCAGCAACAAGGGCTCACTCGATTTCCAGCTGACGGAGGACCATGAAGGAAAACCGCTTTTTGAGAAAGTGCTCTCTCGCTCACAAGAATGGGCTTCATCCGATCAGATGATGTACGTGGTGGGTGCCACACAGGGTAAGCTATTTGAAGATGTGCGTAAAATTGTACCAGACCATTTCCTACTTGTGCCGGGTGTGGGGGCGCAGGGTGGTTCACTGGAGGAGGTTTGTCGTTACGGCATGAACCAACAGTGCGGCCTTTTGGTGAACTCATCCCGAAACATCATCTATGCCGGCAACGATGAGGATTTTGCATCTGCAGCCGCCAACGAGGCAAGACAGTTGCAACAAGAGATGCAATTGATGTTGGAGAAATATTTGGGTTGATTCAACAATTTATTGCTACTTTATACCTCCGTTTCGTAGGGAGATAGTCCATATCTGGTTCTAATCTCGTTCTAATCTCGTTCTAATATGGTTCTAATATGGTTCTAATAGATTAGGCGCTGATTAGAGTCAGTTACGATTCAATTAAAGCGAAAATAAGAAGCATAACCCCCCCCGGTATCATGTCCCTGAAAAGAAAAATCATCAACGATCCGGTGTTCGGATTCATCAGTATTCCAAACGACTTTGTATATGAGCTGATATGCCATCCCAACCTGCAGCGACTCAACCGCATTCGTCAGTTAGGGTTGGCACCCTTCGTCTATCCGGGGGCACAACATACGCGCTTCCACCACTCCATCGGAGCGATGTACCTAATGGATGAAGCACTGAAGACTCTCCGGGAGAAAGGTCACTCCATCACGGAAGAGGAGTACAATGGGGCGCTGGCGGCCATCTTGCTGCACGACATCGGCCATGGACCCTTCTCCCATGTTTTGGAACACGCCCTGGTGACGACCGTGCATCATGAAGCAATCTCACTGATGATGATGGAGAAGATGAACCGTGAATGGCATGGAGCATTGCAGACTGCCATCGACATTTTCATCGACCGCCATCCCAAGGGATATTTGCATCAGCTGGTGAGCGGTCAGCTTGATGTGGATCGGCTCGACTACCTTCGACGCGACAGCTTTTTTACGGGTGTGAGCGAGGGTAACATCGGTTCGGCTCGTATCATTAAGATGCTCAACCTGAAGGATGATCGGCTGGTGGTGGAATCTAAAGGGATCTACTCAATTGAGAACTTCCTGATGTCGCGACGCTTGATGTACTGGCAGGTATATTTACACAAGACCGCAGTGGCGGCAGAAAAAATGCTGATCAACACGTTGCGTCGTGCACGCCAGCTCTCCACTGAGGGGGAACAGCTGTTTGCTTCTCCCGCCCTCTCCTACTTCCTGCGGAATGATCCAACCCTCGATGATTTTAAAGGTGATGGTGAGGCATTGTACCGTTTCATGGATCTTGATGACAATGATATCTGGACAGCACTCAAGGTGTGGAGCACCAATGATGACACAGTCTTGTCGGTAATGAGTGAAGCAATGGTCAACCGCCGTCTGTTCAAGATTGAGATCTCCGAACAGCCTTTTGGAGAAGAGCGAACGGAGAAAATGAAAAAAATATTTGCGGAAAAATACCGGATTTCACTAGAGGAGGCTGCCTGTTTCATCTCATCTGATAAACTCTCCACCGATATGTACAATGAGAGAGATGACAGCATCGATATTCTCTACAAGGATGGTAGTGTAAAAGATATATCCCGCGCTTCGGACATGCTCAACATTGAGCTGCTCTCCAAGAAGGTGGTAAAGCACTATTTCGCTTACCTGCGCGGTTAAGTCGCGGACAGTTCATTCTACTTTGTTTCATCCTCATTCTCCACCTTTGCAGGATCATCGAGGGCGGTGGGTACGAAAAACCAAACCACTACCATGCCAATTACACCCATGGAGAGGATCACAATTCGAATGGGAATGATTTGAATGACCACGAAGGAGGAAAAAAGCACCATTACTGTCATAAACAACATGATTCCCAGCTTACCCTTGCGTGTAACCCCTTTTCGACGCTGGTAGTTCCTGATACGGGGCCCCAGTATTCTGTTGCTCAGAAGCCAATTGTAAAGTCGCTCCGAACTCTTGGCAAAGAGGAAGGCAGACAAGAGTGCCAGAGGAGTCACCGGCAGCCCCGGCACGGCGATGCCCAGGATGGCCAGTGCCAGTGCCAGGATTCCCCCTGTAAGGTAAAGGCCACGCCGTATCCTGTTCTTCTCAATTTCCAGCTTAACCTTTTTCTCGGGAATGGTTGCTACTGCCTCCTGCGGTGGCGCAACCTTTTCCTTTATTTCGTTTCTGTTCATTGTCTTCAATCTCTCTGGTGCCGACTCAAAAAATGAGAGCCTGCAAGGGTGCAAAGATAACCAAATTCCCAAAACAGGCAAACAGGATCAGAGATTACCCCCTCAATAGCTTGATCTTACTTGTTATTTTTTTTGGACTTCTTTGGAAATCCATTATCTTTGTAGAAATTGTTAAGGTTATTGAACTGTAAACTTCTATTGAACATATGAATCCTACAGAAGGAAAGAAAAAGAAGATCCGGTTGCTTTTTGTTTGTCTGGGAAACATCTGCCGTTCACCTGCAGCAGAGGGAATCATGATGGGTCTCGTAGAGAAAAATGATCTTCAGGATCTGATTGAAGTCGATTCTGCCGGCACCTCTGGATGGCACGAGGGGGAATTACCCGACGAACGCATGCGATTTCACGGTGAGAAAAGAGGGTATGACATCTGCAGCCGTTCAAGAAAACTCACGAAAAAGGATCTCTCCACCTTCGATTACATACTGGTGATGGATGAAAACAACTACAGAACAGTGCGGGCCATGGCGTCGAACAGCGAGGAAGCCGAGAAGATACATCTGATAACCGATTATCTGGTGCAATTCCGCAACCTACATGACCATATCCCCGATCCCTATTACGGTGATGCTACAGGCTTCGAGCTGGTGCTCGATTTGTTGGAGGATGCCTGCGAGGGATTGTTGCTCACCATCAAAAAAGAACATATCCTGATATAAAATAAAAGAGGGCTGATCATTCATGATTCAGCCCCTTTTTTTTATGATGTGTAAACCTGTCTGTTTCGATTAGTAGGTCATTCGTGCTTCCAACTTGCCGGCATCTTCAATCATTTGGCTCACCTGGCTCAGTGATGGCAAACGGCGCACAAGTTCTTTCTCTTCATTAATCTCCTGAATTTTGGCATAAAGATTTTCAGCATTGCGGGTGCGCAACTCCTTGACCGTATCTACTCCGGCAGCTTCAAGCAGTTCCGAAAATTGGGGTCCGATACCATTGATGCGGAATAAATCGGCGTGATTGGTCCACTTCAAGATCAATTTCTCATCGATACCTGTATCTTTTGCCAACTCTGTACGCCCTTTCTTGGCAGCACATTTCTCGAGTAACTGATCAACCTTGTTGATGCCGGCAGCTTTTAATTTTTCACCATACACGGGACCAATCCCTTCAATCTCTTCAATTTTGTAATCCATATCAAAAAATGTTTAGGTTAATTGAACAATAACTTTGTCAGTATACCAAATATAATCATTTTACAGAAACAATCACAGAGAGCAGAAGCCAATTGCAGAGGTGTGGGGAAAAATTCCCTTTTTCATCTTCTCCGTCAGGAAGAACCGTTTGTGCCTAATCTGTTGGTCAAACCACGTAGAGTGAACTGATCGACTCGTTGTTGCAGACGCGCATGATGGAGTCGGCAAACATATCAGCTACAGAGAGAATCTTCACCTTTTCCGATTTTTTGGAATAGGGGATGCTGTCCGTGAAGATGATCTCCTTCAGCATGGAGTGGTCAACTCTTGTGGAAGCAGGATCAGACATCACGGCATGACTGGCAATGGCTCTTACCGAATTGGCACCATGTTCCATGATCAGGTCGGCCGCCTTGGTGATGGTACCTGCCGTGTCTACAATGTCATCGATGAGCAGAACATCCATTCCCTTCACATCACCGATGATCTGCATATCGGAGATCTCATTGGCCTTTTTACGTAGCTTATAGCAAATCACCATGGGACATCCCAGGAACTTGGAGTAGGCACTGGCCCGTTTGGTACCTCCCACGTCGGGAGTAGCGATCACCATGTTTGCCAGGTCGAGTTGCTTCACATACTCCACGAAAACGCCCGACGCATAGAGGTGATCAACCGGGACGTTGAAGAAACCCTGGATCTGATCGGCATGTAAATCCATCGTGATGAGACGGTTGATGCCTGCAGCAGCCAGCATATCCGCAATCAGTTTCGCACCGATACTGACGCGTGGTTTGTCTTTACGATCCTGCCGTGCCCAACCGAAATAGGGGATCACTGCAACAATCGACTTTGCTGATGCTCGTTTTGCGGCATCAATCATCAGCAACAACTCCATCAGGTTATCGGAATTGGGAAATGTGGACTGGATGAGAAACACTTGCTTGCCTCTTATCGATTCCTCGTAAGAGACGGCGAACTCACCGTCGGCAAAGTGTTCAATAATCATGTTACCCAGGGGGCACCCCAGGCTATTGCACACCTTCTCGGCAAAATAACGTGATTTTGTTCCCGAAAAGATTTTAAATGGTCTTTCCTGCATGCTCTGTTGTTTTCAATTTAGGTTCTGATCGCTTAATGTGACCCTTCTACCGGTGATGTTTGAATGACAAGACAAAAGTACAAAAACAAACAACAATAAAGGAATAAATCACAAAAAAGTGATCCGGTATATTTCCCCGCTGTAGCCATTTATCTGAACATGATAAGGAAACCCCGGCGTGAAGAGTAACGTCTCTCCCTTCTCTTCCAACAAAGGTGTCAACGTTCCTTCATCGCTCGCTTTTATTCCGAAAAAGGAGTAGGCATGTTGTGGAATATGCAGGGTGCACTCTCTTGGCTTTTGGTCGAAGTTGGTCACCACCAGCATCAATTCACTCTCATTTCCACGTAGAAAGGCAAACAACTTGGTGGAGTCGAAATCCTGATTCTCATAATTAGACGGCATCAGGTCGTAAAAGAGGCCTGCAGAGAACGCCTCCTCCTTGTTACAAAGAGTGATGAGCCGTCGGTAGAAGTCTTGCAATTCACGCTCTTTTGGCGTTAACAGCTGACTGTTCCACTGTCCGTTGTTGTTCCAACGCCGTAATGTGTCGGGCGACCAATAGTCGAAAATGGTAGTGCGTCCGTTCACTCCGCTGAATCCTTCATGGTCCATCCCTCTCTCGCCCAGCTCCTGGCCGTTGTAAACCATCACCGGGTTCCTGTTGATTGCTGCGGTGACAATCATCGCAGCCTTACCTTTGTAAGCCTCTTTCAGGAAATAATCGGATGCCAGTCGCTGTTCATCGTGGTTCTCCAGGAAGGTGAGCATTCTATGCTGAATGTCACCCACGTTGTTCAGGGCAAAGGTGATGTCTGACGAGGGTCTGTAGCCGCATGAGACCTCGCGCAGGACATCATAAAGGCCCACCTTGTCGTATAGGTAGTCGAAAAGATTTTCACCCAGGAAATCACGATATGCAGACGGGTTGTATATTTCAGCCAGGAAGATGATGTGGGGATAATGCTCCTTCACCTGCGGAATGACCCACTGCCAGAATGAGAGGGGTACCATCTCTGCCATATCACAACGGAAGCCATCCACATTCTTCGATGCCCAGTAAAGGAGGATATCCCTCATCTTAAGCCATGTATCGGGCAGTGGATCAAAATAAGCCTGTTTCCCGTTGAGATAATCTACCCCGTAGTTGAGCTTTATCGTCTCATACCAGTCGTAGATAGTTGGCATATGGGTGAAGCAATCGTTACCGGTGGCACGTGCAGGCGATTCACGAAAATTGAAATCGGCTTTTTTTTCCGAGGGTAGCTGTATCCTCAGCGACTCTCCGGGGAGGTAATAAAAATTATTTTGGGGTGAGAAAGCAACTGAATCATCGTCATCTTCACCAAAATCTTTGACACCGGAGGGCCTTGCGACCGAGCAATAGTTGCGTGCCACATGGTTGGGAACGAAGTCGATGATCACCTTCAACCCTGCTTCGTGGGTACGATCAACCAGTGCTTCAAACTCCTCCATCCGTCGGGATACATCTATTGCAAGGTCAGGATCCACATCATAGTAGTCTCTTATGGCGTAAGGAGAACCGGCCTTGCCTTTGATGATCTCGGGGTATTGCTTCGGAATGCCATAAGCTGTATAATCTGTTGCCGATGCATGTGCCGGTACCCCAATGTACCAGATATGCGTGTAACCATCATTTCTGAAGCGGCTTAGAAGGGATTGACTGATATCGTTAAATTTGCCACAACCATTTTCAGCCAGAGAGCCGTTGTATCGGTTTGTGCCGTTTCTATTGCTAAACAGACGGGGCATCATTTGGTAAATGAACAGCTTTTCTCTCATTTCATAAGTATTATTTAATTGCCTTTCCAAAGGTCATCTTCTCCAGTCGGGTTTTAACCTTCTGTTCGAGCAAGGCATGTCGTTGACATCTCCTCACAATTTCCAGTGATCTTTTTTCTGCCATTGTATTGGCCGCGGCTTGATACCCAACTTCCATGATTTGATTCTGGCTGTGCATATCGAACATCGATACCTTTTCAAGTCCGTTCGTCTCAATCAGAATGTCACATTTTGTTTTATCCATCAACGTGTTTGAATTGGACATCAGGTTGAAGGTGCGTTCCACCATGGTGCGAATCGATTCCTTCTCTGACTTGGGAATCATCAGTGATACGTTGATGCCCACTACATAACGGCACATCTTCCTGATCACCGTTACCGGGAAGTTTTTCAGGATTCCCCCATCCACGTAGGGAACGCCATCGATCAACTGAGGACTGAAGACGATGGGCACCGAACAAGAGGCAACTACCGCATCAACAAGATTATCTCCTTGTGAAAAAGCAACGGTACGCGCCTTCTCCCAGTCTGTAGCAATCGCATAGAAAGGGAGTTGCAGATCCTCGAAACTATTTGCACGAAGGTTCTTTTTCAGAAATGTGTGCAACCCGGTACTTTTCAGGAAGCCGGTACGGGGAATGGTGAGTGACACAAACTCACGGAATTCATGCTTGCGAAAAAGATCTACGATCTCATCGGGATGAAAGCCGTCTGCATAAAATACACCGGCAAGCGCACCGGCACTGGTGCCGGCAATCACATCGGGTTTAAGACGATACTGTTCAAGCACCTTCAGGGTACCGAGGTGTGCGAAGCCCTTGGCCCCCCCCCCGCTAAGGACATATCCCAGAAAATAATCATAACCTTTACCGAAGATTGGCATAATTTGAAACCACAAAGAGAAGTATATATTCGATTACAAATATGCTACTTTTTTCCCTATTCTCGGCATCACCCGTTGTTTAAGAAGGTCAATTTAAATCAATTTTTGCAAATATAGGTAAAAGTATTATCTTGCAATGAAATTTTTTTAAAATGGACAGGTCACAGGAATGAAAACAAGAAGAATTGAGAAAGTAGTTCGGGGAAGCCGTCAGGTAGACGGGGCGGGAGTGAGTTTGGTTAGGGTATTTGGATTCCACGATGTTCGTGATTTTGATCCTTTCCTGATGTTGGATGCCTTTGATTCACATGATCCGGAAGATTACATAAAGGGTTTTCCTTGGCATCCACACAGAGGGATTGAGACTGTTACATACCTGATTAAGGGAAGGATGGACCATGAAGACAGCCTCGGCAATAAAGGCTCTATCGGTGAGGGAGAGTGCCAGTGGATGACCGCCGGAAGCGGTATCCTTCACCAGGAGATGCCCATTGCATCAGAGCGGATGTTGGGTGCGCAGCTTTGGGTCAACCTGCCGCAGAAGGATAAGATGACCGAACCACAGTACCGCGACATCACGGCCGACATGGTTCCGGTGGTGAAAGATGAAAATGGAGTGATTCGAATCATCTCAGGCAATTACCTTGGAAGAGCAGGAGCCATTGAGGCCTCTTATGTGAAGGTGCTCTACCTCGATGTTGAGATCCATCCCGGGTTGTCAATGGTGATCCCTACCCTGCCCTCCGAGAACCTGTTTGTCTATGTTGTTAGCGGCAGCGGTACAACAGGTGAGTCATCTGATGCAATTGAGTCTCACACGGCGTTGTTGTTCAGCAAGGGTGATCAATTGATCTTCCGGGCAGGAGCAGAGGGGCTGAGAATGTTATTGCTCTCAGGTGAATCACTCAATGAACCGATTGCCTGGGGCGGTCCCGTGGTGATGAACACCAGACAGGAACTGATGGAAGCCTTTGATGAACTGGATAGAGGCACTTTTATCAAGCACGAGCCTCACTGATCTGTTTCCTCTAACGGCAACTCATCTTTTAACTGACGAATGGTCTTACCCAATACCGGATGTACCAGGTCGGGGGCTATCTCGCACAGTGGTGTGAGTACGAAGTCACGCCGATGAAATCGGGGGTGCGGCAGCGTGAGCAACGGAGTGTCAAGGATCATATCACCTGCCATGATCAGGTCAATGTCGATAAGGCGATCTGCGTAGCTGCCATTCACACTTTTTTTAACCCTACCAAGGTCTACTTCAATATTTTGAGTGATTGCGAATATAGTGTATATGTCTAACCTGCTATCTACTTCGCAAACACAGTTCACAAATTCGTTGGGTGAGTCAAAACCTTCAGGCCGGGTATGATAAAGCGCGGATAGGGAAATGATTCTCCCAATCCGCGCTTCTATTTTCCGGAGAGCTGTATGGATCTGATGCTCCCTGTCACCCAGGTTTGATCCCAGCGCCAGGAACAGGGAATCTGTGCCGGTATCCGATACATTCATCTCAGTCTATGATCAGCATGGCGTCTCCATAGGCTCCAAAGCGATACTTCTCTTTCACCGCTTCTTCATATGCAGCCATCACAACTTCGTAACCGCCAAAGGCGGTAGCCATCATCAGCAAGGTTGAATATGGCAGGTGAAAATTGGTAATCAGGCTGTTGGTAAGGGTAAACTCGTAAGGAGGGAAGATGAACTTATTGGTCCATCCCTCTCTGGGCTTAATATGACCGTCAGTGCTCACTGTCGTCTCCAGGGCACGCAGTACAGAAGTACCCACCGCGCAGATGTTGTGTCCTTCATCCTTGGCGTTGTTCACCTGTTTGCAAAGCTCTTCTGAAATGATCATCTGTTCCGACTCCATCTTGTGTTTGGTGAGATCTTCCACATCGATCATGCGGTAAGCACCCAGTCCATTATGGAGGGTTAGAAATCCAAAATTGACATCCCTGATTTCCATTCGCTTCATCAATTCACGACTAAAATGAAGTCCGGCAGCGGGAGCCACAACTGCCCCCTCGTTACGGGCAAAAATGTTCTGGTATCTTTCTACATCATCAGGTTCGGCATTCCGCTCCATATATTCAGGAATGGGTGTCTCGCCAATGGCAAAGAGTTGCTGTTTGAACTCATCGTAAGGCCCGTCGTAAAGAAACCTGAGCGTACGGCCACGGGAGGTGGTGTTGTCGATCACCTCTGCTACCAGTTCCTCGTTTTCGCCAAAATAGAGTTTGTTGCCAATGCGAATTTTACGTGCCGGGTTTACCAACACATCCCAAAGATGCTGATCGGGGTTCAACTCCCGCAGCAGGAACACCTCTATCTTAGCTCCTGTCTTCTCTTTGTTTCCAAAGAGTCTTGCAGGAAAGACCCTGGTGTCGTTGAAGATGAAGAAATCCTTGGCTTGAAAATAGTCCAGCACATCCTTAAACACTTTGTGTTCTATTGTGCCGGTTTTTCGATGCAAAACCATCAAGCGGGCTTCATCACGATGTACTGACGGATGCTTCGCAATAAGCTCTTCCGGCAGGTTAAATTTGAATTGTGAAAGTTTCATATGTTATATCTACTGTTTGCTCTCTGTAACGCTTCTGCCAATCTGTTGATCCAGAAAAAGGTCTACCTCCTCCATCTTCAAACATTGATCCAGGGTCACCTCCCCCACCCTTGTACGGGTAAGGGCAGTGAGATGTGCACCCGAATGCAGTGCCTCACCGATGTCCCGGGCCAATGCTCTTATGTAGGTGCCTTTGCTGCATATCACTCGGATGGTGATATCGGGCAAATTGCATGTCATCAGCTCGATACTATCTATAACCAATAATTTGGGTTTAAGTTCAATATCTTCATTTTTGCGGGCTAGTTCATATGCTCTCTTGCCATCCACCTTCACGGCAGAGAACATTGGGGGTATTTGCATGATCTCACCTGTGAATCGGGCGAGTGCCTCTTCCACCAGTTGTGGGGTGATGTGATCAGTAGGATATTCACCATCTACTGCGGTTTCAAGATCAAATGAGGGTGTTGTTGCCCCCAAGCGAATAGTTGCCAGGTACTCTTTTGTTTCTGCCTGTAATCGATCAATCTGCTTGGTCATCCGGCCGGTACAAAGGGTCATCACCCCGGTAGCGAGGGGATCGAGGGTACCTGCATGGCCCACTTTTAGTTTTTTAATGCCCAGTTTCTGACACAACTTGGCCCGCACTACCCGTACCACACGGAAGGAGGTCCAATGCAACGGTTTATCAATATATAAGACAGCACCTTCAATAAAATCAGTCATATTGTCACATGCTTACATTCACACCTGCCACCATCAGGATGAGTAGGATTCCTCCCACAATGATACGATAGTAGCCGAAGGCTTTGAAGCCATACCTGGTAAGAAAATCTATGAAAAAGCGAATGGCCAGCATTGCCACCAGGAATGCCACCAGATTGCCGATGATCAGCAGTAAGATGTGATCGGAAAGCATATCCATTTGAACAGGGTCTTTTAAAAGCTGGTAGAGTTTGTAGCCTGCTGCCGCAGCCATTGTGGGCACAGCCAGGAAGAATGAAAACTCGGCGGCATTCTTGCGATTGAGTCCTGTTCCCATTCCACCCACGATGGTAGCCATGGAACGAGACACCCCGGGTATCATGGCTATGCACTGGAAGAAACCAATCTTGAGTGCTCTCTGCCAGCTCATCGACTGGTCAGCCACTGGACGGTTGAACCACCGGTCCACAAAGAGCATGAAAACACCTCCGATCACCAGCATTGCTGCCACCACGGTTACGCTCTCGAGCATGCTGTCAATCATGTCACCCAGCAGTAGCCCAATAACACCTGCCGGCAGGACCGCGATGAAAAGTTTCCAGTAAAAATCATATTTGTACAGAAAGTTCTTCCCGGATTGAACAATTCTTTGTTTGGAAGAGGGTGTGTCCTGGATCCCCTCTTGTGGTCTCTCAGTGTGATTGAGTCGAAAAAAACGCTTCCAGTAGAGTACCACAACAGAGAGAATCGCCCCAAACTGAATGATTACGGTGTAGGCTTTCACAAATTCACTGCTCTCCATACCGAGCAACGATTGGGTGATGATCATATGTCCCGTTGAAGAGACAGGGAGAAACTCAGTCAGTCCCTCAACGATGGCAATGATAATTGCTTCAATAAATGTCATGAAAATGTTGTTTGCAGCTGTTTACCGTCACGAACGGTCACTATTTTTCTCTTTTTTCTTTGTTGGACGGGTAAAGAATCCCAACGATCATCAGGACAAAGCCTGAAAGGGCTACCACAGGGGCCACCCTGATCCTTCTCACGCTGAATATGTCCGGTTCAAAACCGCTCTCGGTGGTGGAAGGTCCTGTCATTAGCAGTAGTCCGGCAATGATAAGCAGGACTGCTATACCGCAAATAATCAGGTTTGTTTTGCTTAACGCTAAGTTCTTTTGAGACATTTCTTTTGTTGTTTATACATAATAAAGCTGGTCGGTACGCATCTTCAGGTACCTGTTCACGGCAAATAGCGTTGCCAGTGTGGAGATCAGAACTCCCATCAGGACGACCACCGTGAATATTATTCCCAGATCGACATTGGTGATGATGGGTTGAATTGTTGCATACTCCCTGTTGAAATAGCTTATCAGTCCAAAGATGATACCGTCCGCAATAATGCCAGAAATGATACCTGTGTAAATGTTGTTCACCACGAATGGTCTGCGGATGAAGCTACCGGTTGCACCCACCAACTTCATGGTGTGAATGATGAATCGCTTGGAGTAAACACTGAGCCGAATGGTATTTCGGATCAACGTGAATGAGATAAAGAGCAATACCAAAGCTAGAACTAGTAATACCGACATCACTTTCGACAGGTTGTTGTTAATCAGGTCTATTGCTTCCTGCTGGTACAGCAAATCGGTGACATTGCTCTCCTCACGGATAACGTTGTTGATTACGGCAATGCTGTCACTGTTGGCATACTCTGAGTGTAGGAAGATCTCAATGCAATCGAGAGCGGGGTTGTAGCCAAGCAACTCTTCTGGATCGTCACCCAGCTCCTTGATCAGCTGCTCTTTGGCCTCCTCCTTACTGATAAAACGCGAGGATCGCACAAAGGGTTGCGCATCGAGATTGCGTCGTATGTTGGTGATCTGAGATTCACTGATACCGGCAGAGAGCATTACATTGAAACTCATGTTCTCTTTCACCTGTTTCGAGAGGCTGTTGCCGGTGAACAGGATTAGCAAGGTCACACCCAACAGTACCAGCACCAGTGTTATGCTGATGGTGGAGGTGATCTTCGCATTTAAAAAACGGATAACAGATACTTTTTTCTTGTTTGACATAGGCGCTTCGATAATCGAAAGGCATGATAGGTGTTAAAACAGTCTATTCCAAATTAAGTTGCAAAGTAATACAAAATCTTGCAGAAAACAAGTGGTAAACGGTTTTATTTTCAACCCTCTTTCACCGGTTTTAGCCCCATCTCCTCGGCACGTGCCAGCATATAACGATATGCATCATCATGCTCGTTGGGAATTATCCCGTCGAGGATAGCATCTTTAATGGCCGCCTTCAGGATACCGACCTCCCTGCATTCGGGAAGGCCAAATAGCGTCATGATCTCATTGCCATCGACAGGTGGCTGGAAGTTACGAACCCGGTCTTTCTCCTCAATTTCACGAAGCTTACGACGTAAGATTTTGAAGTTGGACACAAAACGACGTACCTTGATGGGGTTCTTTGAAGTGATGTCAGCTTCACAAAGGGTCATCAGGTGTTCAATGTCGTCACCGGCATCGAAGAGCAATCGCCGCACAGCCGAGTCGGTAACCTCATCCTCTACCAGCTGCATAGGTCGCATGTGGAGGGAGACCAGCTTCTGCACATACTTCATCTTCTCATTCTGGGGCAACTTCATCCTCCGGAAAATATGGGGGACCATCTTCTCGCCAATGAAGTTATGGTTGTGAAAAGTCCATCCCAACTTGGGGTCCCAACGCTTGGTCACCGGCTTGGCGATGTCATGCAATATTGCTGCCCACCGTAACCAGAGGTCCTCTGTCACACGTGCGATGTTGTCGAGCACGGAGAGCGTGTGATAATAATTGTCCTTGTGCCCTATCCCCTCTTTGGTCTCAACACCTTTCAAAGCTGTGAACTCCGGAAAGAGTATCTCCAGAAGCCCTGTTTTTTCGAGCAGGATGAAACCGACAGAGGGCTTGGGTGAGAGAATGATCTTGTTCAACTCATCGGTGATTCGTTCCATGGAAACGATGGAGATACGTTCCTTGTTGCGATCAATGGCGTCGAAGCTATCGGGGTGTATATCAAAACCCAGCTGAGCAGCAAAACGAACAGCACGCATCATCCGCAGTGGGTCATCACTGAAGGTAATGTCGGGGTCGAGTGGCGTACGGATAATCAGATCCTCCAGGTCCTGCATGCCCCCAAAGGGATCCAGCAACTCCCCGAAGCGATTATTGTTCAGGCAGAAAGCCATTGCGTTTATTGTAAAGTCGCGTCTCTGTTGATCATCCTCCAATGTTCCGTCTTCCACGATGGGCTTGCGTGAGTCGCTCCGGTATGACTCCTTTCGGGCACCCACAAATTCAATCTCAAATTCTTTGTATTTGATCTGTGCTGTACCGAAATTTTTAAAAAGAGTAAGGTGCGCCTCCCTGCCCAGCTTGCGCGCGACTGCAGTTGCCAGGTCGATGCCTTTTCCGATGGCAACCACATCGATATCATTCGAGGGACGATAGAGGAAGAAATCACGCACGTACCCGCCAATCAGGTAACATCCCAACTGCATCTCATCGGCAGTGCGAGAGATCAACCTGAATAATGGGGTATCAATATGTGCCTTTATAACTTCCGTGGAAATGTTCATGCTCAATGGACTTTAGTCTATTCAATCAGCTCCGGTGCAGGTTGCCATTTTGCATCGCTGATATTTTGTTACGATTTGCAAAATTACAATAATTGTCTTTTAAAGCCATTTTTATGCCGAATATATTTGTACTTTTGCGGGTGAATCCGTTGCTAAACAGGTTATTTTTATCAGTTGATTTTGTTTTTCCGATATGCGTAACTCACTTCGTTTGATTTCACTCTGGATGATACTGCTTTTCATGCTCTCCTGCGGAGGCAGTGACAGTGGCGCCAGAGATTATCTGAAAGAAGCGGGAAAAGCTTTCGAAAACGGAAATTATGCGCTTGCCAAGATGAAGATTGACAGCATAAAAGTGCTTTTTCCCGAAGCTTTTGATGAGATTGATGCCGGTTTCAAACTGATGCAGGAGATTCGCATGGCAGAGAACCGGCGAAACATCAGCTACTGCGACTCGCTGCTGCGTGTGAACTATACTGCACTCAGCCAACTGCTCAACAATTTTGATTATGTCAGAGACAACCGGTATCAGGAATTTGGTGAGTATCATCCCAAGATCTATCCGCATCACTCATCACTCGACAGGAACGGCCTCCGTTCAGGTGTACGAGAGAATGGGACTCTCTTTATCGAGAGTCTGCTCTCCGGAACTGCCATTAATCATAACCGGATCAGGGTAACAGCTGCTGACGGCAGCTTTTCCGAAAGTGGCAGTGTCACTGCCGACGGCTTCAATTATCGGTTCAACACTCTCGACAAAAACTATGAGATTGTACGCTTCACGGGGGGCGATGAGAAGGGTGTGGCAGGATACATTCACACCTATCACGACCAACCCCTTACAGTTCATTTCATCGGCAAACGAACGGTGAAGGTTCTGCTCAGCGATGCCGCAAAAAAGGGGATTAGTCGCTCCTTCGAACTCTCCACGCTGCTGCTCGACATAGAGCAGCTGAAGTTTGAGAAAGAAAGGAGTGAAGTACTGATCCGCTATCTCGAGAGCCGTGCCGACAGCCTGCAACAGAATAAGCGCTGATGTTTTCGATATATCCCGGGCCTAAAACCATAAGACCCTTGGCTCACAATCGAACTTCCCATATCTTGTATGCAATCGTTAAAATTCCACATCCCTATTTCCATATCCTATACCTCACATTCACAACATGATCAAAAAAACCTCTCTTTTATTTTCGTGATTCATGGATCAATATTCAAATGTTTGCTATACCTTTGTCTTGAATTTTGGTGTTGCTCACTTCTCACGGCTTCGAAGTGAACGATGAAAAGGGAATCAGGTGTAAATCCTGAACAGACCCGCTGCTGTAAGCTCCGCTTATGTGCTGAACAAAGACCTCAATTGCCACTGTCCACCAGGATGGGAAGGCGTTCAGACACGGGAGTAAGTCAGAAGACCTGCCAAAAACATGAATGTTTTATAGCTTTCGGGAAATAAAGCTGCGAAACAAACCAGGGTTTTCTGTATAGCTATTTTTTTCTTTTTTTATTAATCCCTGCGTTTATCACGCTCTCCCGCAAAGCCATTGAATTGTCAGAATTTATGGCTAATTTATTTTGTATGCTTAGCTGTGCGGTAATCTCTTTGGCAACCATAACAGAATCACTCTGTACGCAATCTGCTGAAGATACCACCATGACAGTCATTCAACTCGATGAGTTCATCGTGCTTGGAAGTCCGCTGATGAAAGAGGTGATCCCGGTACAGAAACTGTCAGGCGATCAACTCAAAAACCTGAGCTCTTTCTCGGTAGCCGATGCAATCCGTTATTTTTCAGGAGTACAACTAAAAGATTACGGCGGCATTGGAGGACTTAAAACGGTGAATGTGAGAAGTATGGGCACCCACCATGTAGGGGTTTTCTATGACGGTATCCAGTTGGGAAATGCGCAGAACGGTCAAATCGACCTGGGTAAGTTCTCTCTCGAGAATATCGAAGAGGTATCACTCTACAACGGTCAGAAAAGTAATATCTTCCAGCCCGGAAAAGACTTCGGATCATCCGCCACCGTCTACCTGCGCTCCCGTACGCCACGCTTTGCCAATGGCAATAATTATAACTTGAGGACAACCGTAAAGGGTGGCTCTTTCGACCTGATCAACCCTTCCCTACTCTATGAATACAAGATCAACGACAACCTGAGCGCGTCTGTCAACGGCGAATATATCCAATCGTCGGGAAAATACAAATACCGCTATAAACGGGTTTTTCCCAATACCAATGAGGTGATGTGGGACACCACGGCCGTCCGAGAAAATGGAGATATCTATTCTACCCGTTTGGAAGCCGGACTGTTCGGCACCATCTCCCAGGGATACTGGCGATTGAAAAGCTATTTCTACGATTCGGAACGGGGTATTCCTGGCGCCGTGGTGAATAACAGATGGAAGAACTCCCAACGGCAATGGGATCGCAGCTTCTTCACCCAAGGCGTTTTTCAGAAATCGATCACGCCAAAGTATGATATACTGGTCAACGCCAAGTATGCCTACGACCATATGCGTTACCTAAACCCCGATACCACGCTAATGCTGATCGACAACACGTTCGAACAGAAGGAGGCATACCTCTCGGCAGCCAACCGCTATAAAATGGGGCCCAGATGGGATGCCGTATTATCGTCTGACCTGCAATACAATACCTTGAAATCCGACCTAGCCGGTTTTGTCTATCCCAAACGAATCACCTCGTTGGTGGCGCTGGCAACTGCTGCAGACCTGGGCAAAGTGAAGATGCAAGGGAGCATCCTTGCCACCATTGTACGCGAACGGATCCAGTCGGGCAATACTGCTGCCGATGATTCGGTAAGGGTCGCTCCCGATAAAAAAGAGTTTACGCCCGCGTTTTTCCTGTCGTACAAACCGTTCAGAAACCATAATTTCAATCTCCGTGCTTTCTATAAACATATTTTCAGGATGCCGACGTTCAATGACCTCTATTATACCGATATCGGCAATATCCACCTGAAACCCGAGTTCACCCATCAGTACAACCTCGGATTCCAATACGATAAGGACTATTCAAGCGGACTTATAAGGCAATGGCATTTGCAGGCCGACGCCTACTACAATGAAGTGACAGACAAGATAGTCGCCGTACCCAAAGGTAGCGGACAATACCGTTGGATGATGATGAACCTCGGCTACGTGGAGATCAGGGGGATCGATATGGCGGCATCGATGCTTTCGGTACCGGTGAAAGACCTCCTGCTCAATATCAGGATGAGTTATACCTACCAGAAGGCGCAGGATTTCACACCCCGCCCCAGCGAAATACTCCAGAAAACCACCTGGGGCGGACAAATAGCCTATATCCCCTGGCACAGCGGTTCGGTTATCACGAGCGTCGACTACAAGAGCTGGCAACTCAATTACAGTTTTATCTACGTGGGAGAACGCTACCACTCCTCCGCCAATACCTCTATGGAGTATGAACAACCCTGGTACACCAATGACATGACTATCGTAAGGAAACTGAGATACAAATCAATGGACTTACGTGTGAGTGCCGAGGTTAATAACATCTTTGGTCAGGGCTATGAAGTAGTACTCAACTACCCCATGCCCGGACGTAATTGTAAATTTGCTTTAACGGTTGAGCTATGATCAAGAGGAAATCGGAGATGAATAACAAGAGGTTAGAAATAGGAAAATATGTTCTTGTGACTGTTTTTGCTCTCCTGCCTGCTCTTTTTTCAAGTTGCCGGGACGATGTGGAGATGGTGCTATCGGAAGACATCGCGGTGGGCAATCCCGAGATCATCAGGGGTTACAAAGGTTTTTACCTGCTCAATGAAGGGAATATGGGCAGCAACAAGGCGACCCTCGATTACTATCATTTTGGGAGCGGGATCTACACAAGAAATATTTATGCCGAAAGAAACCCGCAGGTACCCAAAGAGATGGGGGATGTCGGCAATGATATCGGGATTTACTGGGGAAAGCTCTATGCCGTGATCAACGTCTCCAACAAGGTAGAGGTGATGGATGCCGAAACGGCGGAACGTATCGGGCAGATCGAGATTCCCAATTGCCGGTTTATCAGATTTCACCAAGGATATGCCTATGTCACTTCCTATGCCGGTCCGGTAACCATCGACCCTGAATATGAACAGTTGGGATTTGTGGCAAAGATCAATACCGCCACGTTGGAGGTGGTGGACCGCTGTCTGGTGGGCTTCCAGCCCGACGAACTTGAGATCGTGGATGACAAGATCTACGTGGCCAACTCGGGAGGATACATGGGAGCGGGCGACACGGATGGTTATGAACGCACGGTTTCGGTGATCGATATCGCCACGTTCAAAGAGGTGAAACGTATCGATGTGGCCTATAACCTGGAGCGGATTAAGGCCGATAGCCGGGGCGATCTGTGGATCAGCTCTCGTGGCGATTATAAAGACCTGCCCGCCCGTCTCTTTTTCCTCGACCGGGAACGAGAGGAGGTAACAGACACCATCCCCATTGCCGCTTCCAACTACTGGATAGATGACGATTTATTGTATGTCTATGGTACCGAGTTTAGTTATATCACCAATAGCTGGGATGTTACCTACTCTATCGTAGATACCCGCACCAGAGAGATTCTCGACCGCAAAATTATCACCGACGGGACCGACAAGGAGATCGAGAAGCCCTATGGCATCATGGTACATCCCGAGACAAAGGATATCTATATTACCGACGCCGGAAACTATGTCACCCCTGGTGTACTCTATTGTTTCGACAGCGAGGGGAAGAAGAGGTGGAGTGTGAGGGCGGGAAATATCCCGGGGCATTTTGCGTTGGTGCCGGTCTATGATCTATAATTAATTACAAATGAGATATATGAAACAGATGCGTTACATGTTCATCCTCATGCTATTCCAGTTCTTTTTGGCTGGATGCTCCGATGAGGAGGGAATGATCATACCCGCTCCTGAGATCTCCGGTATCGAAGAGGAGTACACTATTCCGGAAGGGTACCAACTGGTGCTCTCCCCGATCGTTGCCAACAATAAGCAAGCCTCTTACCGTTGGCTGCTCGATGGGAATGAGGTGGGAAATACCTTGTCCTATACCTTCAGCTCAGAACTGCCCGGGAGATTCAATTTAGTGTTGGAAGTGACCAACGAGGGGGGCAAGGCACAAAAGGAGGTTACCATCACGGTCACGGCCAAGGTTTCGGATCCGGAGGTTACCTACGTTGAAACGAAAACATACACGCTAGCGGAACTCGCATCACCCGAATATCTGTCTGAGATAAACGAGGTCCAATGGGAAGTCATCTCATCACCATCCGAACTATACCGTTTATCGTACGCGGAGACCAAAACGCCGCTATTCGTGGCAGCAAAAGAAGGAGTATACACGCTAAACGTCACTGGTGGGGGAATAATTGGAGAAGTAGTGGTCACAGTGGGGAAAAGGGAACAACAACCTTCTCCCTATATCGCGAAGGTGTTTGATTACCTTCCCGCGCCCGGGCAATTCGTAAACAAACTACCGGAGTATGAAGAGGGTGACACCCATGAAGTGATGGTGCGAAAAGCAGGTGAATGGCTGGTAGGTGAAGATGCATGGATGATCACCCTGGGTGGCTGGGGCGGATACGTGGTGTTTGGGTTTGATCATACCATCGTGAACGTTCCGGGGAAACGCGACTTCAAGATCAACGGAAATGCTTTTGGTTCCGCAATCGGAAGGCCCGGCGCTCCGTTTGGGGGAAGCTGCGAGCCCGGCATCATCATGGTAGCATACGATAAAAACAAGAATGGAAAACCTGATGAGGATGAATGGTATGAAATAAAGGGAAGTGCAAATATCACGGCCGCGAATGAACCATGGTACCCAATAGCAGTCGACAATGGAAACGACGTGAAGGTGATCCGCGATTATGAGATGACCTACCACAGGCCCACGAGCGAAGAACCTATAGAAGAAGTTCAACCCGATAACCCGAACGCGTTCATTTCCATCAAAAACTATATCCACTGGGAGGACAATCAGAATGGTAGCGGGTTTAAAGTAAAAAATGTTTATCACAATCAAACTTACTATCCGGCTTGGGTAGATGAAGAGAAGCTGACCTACAAAGGAATCCGGTTGCCGGAAAATGGCATCAACGAAGGTGAGTATGTGCCAGGAGTGAATGAAGGAAACGTCTATTTTGTATTATACGGATTCCGATACGGATACGTTGACAATCATCCTAATATTCAGGAAGAGTCGGCCATCGATATCGATTGGGCCATCGACAAGGAGGGAAATAAAGCTGACCTGCCCGGCATCGACTTTGTGAAAATCTACAATGGGGTAAACCAGGAAAATGGATGGTTGGGTGAGACATCCACCGAAGTGGAACGAGGGGAAGATCTCCATCTCCTGGGTAAAAGCATCGATACCCTTACTGATTGATTCCCGGAGGAAGAAACAACCCTTTTTCTCAAATCTCAAAGAGAGGAAACATAATTATAATTACAACGTAATAAACTTAAAATCAAATGAAGAAAGCAGTAATCTATTTATGGGTGTTATGCAGTCTGTCTGTTCTGTTTAGTTGTGTTGATGACTATGACGACAGTTTCTTACGAACAGAAATTGACAAGATTAAAGAAGAAATCAATACGCTGAAAACACAACTCTCCTCCTTGGAGACGGTCGTGGATCTGTTGAACAAGGGGAAAGTGATCACCAGTGTGGAGGAGATAAGTGACAACGATGGACATAAAATCACTTTTAACGATGGTTCCTCCATTGTGATTCTCAACGGTGAAAATGCACCCGTCATCGGCATTCAGGAATCGGATGGGGTCTATTACTGGACCATCACCACCAACGGGATTACTGATTTCCTGTTGGATCAACAAGAGAACAGAATACCTGTTACGGGCAATAATGGTCAAGATGGGGTGACTCCTCAACTGGCAATCGATGCAGATGGATATTGGACGATTAACGGTGTTCGTCTGACAGATGCAAACAACAAGGAAGTAAAAGCAGAGGGTGATTCCTTTTTTCAGGGTATCGAAGAGAGTGATGAATCAGTCACCTTTATCCTGGCCGACGGCAACACCATTGAAATTGCGAAATCGATGGGGACTTATCTGAAATTCAAGGATGTGAGTGCGGTCTTCAATGCTGGGCAGACCAAACGATTGACATTCGGGTATGCCAACCTCCACTCTCTCGCGATCATATCTCAACCGGATGGATGGACAATCAACATTCATGCACCCCAGAAGTATCTGAATGTCACGGCTGCAAGCGAAGGATACGGTTCAAAAGATATTAAGCTACAGGGAATCGATCAGAATGGGTTAACCTATTTGGCTACCATAAAAGTAAGCATCGCAGGTACTGGTTACACCTCTGCCGAAGGTGTTTTTGTGTTGAATGAGGGGAATATGACCACTGAAAATGGGTCGCTGGTATACATCGCTCCCAACGGCGAGATATTCAACCGGGTTTATAACAATGCAAACGGAGCAGCTTTAGGGAATGTATCGCAAGATCTCTTTATTGATGGTGACAAAATGTACATCATCTCGCAGAATGGCAAAACCAACCCCATGGGATTAGGATTTGAAAATGATGGCATGTTGATTGTGACCAACAGTGAAACGCTTCAGAAAATTGCTTCTTATACCGATGAACTCACCTCGTTATCCTGGCCCTCACATGTGGCTGTATTAGATGAAGATCACATTTTTCTACGCGACAATAACGGTGTTCATCGTTTCAACAGCAACACCACGGAACTGACCTTGATTGCCAACACCCGGGGTGCCGCCAAGAACCGGATGGCAGTTGTAAACGACAAGCTGTTCTTTTATGCGGGCAGAAACCTGTCGGTAATAGAGAAGAATAGCGACGTTGTTAGTGCGACGATCGACATGGGGGCCAACATCAGCGGCATCGAGAAGTCAAGGGATGGTAACCTCTGGGTAGCTACCACCGGAACACCTCAAAAGATATCTAAGATAAACAGCAGCGATTACTCCGTGGTTAAAACCAACGATATCACCCTCGGATCAGTAGCCAGCGGCATGTTTGCCACACCGGGCATCACAACTAAAGGCGATACGATTTATTACGGGGGAGGCAGCTTGAACATTTATCGTCATATCTTCACTACCGGTGAGTGTAAGGAGATGATCAATAAAACCGAACTCCAGACATTGGTGCCTGATGCCAGGATGGTGTATAACTCGATGGCTGTACACCCTGTCACGGGAAGGGTCTACCTGAATACAATAAAAGGGTACGGATGGGATTTCACTGTCAACAACATCAGCGTATTCGACTTCGATGCTGCGGTAGCGGCTTCAGCATTACATGCCAACTACCGTAATTATACCAGCTTGCCTGCAGGAATCTTCTTCCCTTATAATTTCAGGTAACCGCCCAAATGATTTGGTAACTGCATCACATTTAAGTGATAATATCGGTGCGTAGATAAAGCAACATTTTTGATACAAGCAATAATCAATGATTTTTGATATGAGTGAAAAAAAAATAATCCTTCGTTTCAGTGTTATTACGCTGTTGATCCTCCTGGCTGCCTTGAGCCGGCTAATCCCCCACCCTGCCAACTTCGCGCCTATCGGCGGGATGGCGCTCTTCGGTGCGGCTTACTATAACCGCCGTGCATGGGCATGCGTGATTCCCGTCGTTTCGATGTGGGTTAGCGACCTACTACTGAACAACGTGGTCTATGGTGCCTATTTCGACCGCTTCGTGTGGCTATATAATGGGGCATGGTTTACCTATGGTGCATTTATCCTAATCGCTCTGATGGGGGTATTTACCTTGCAGAAGGTAAAAGTGCCCAACCTGCTGTTTTCCGCGCTGGGGGCTTCGGTTATCTTCTTTCTGGTATCGAACTTCGGCGTATGGTTTTCCGGCACCATGTACCCGAGAGATATCGAAGGATTGATGGCTTGTTACACAGCCGCCATACCGTTCTTCAAAAACACGATAATGGGCGACCTGTTCTATACTGCTCTCCTTTTTGGTGCGTTAGAACTGAGCGCACATCGTTTCGCGATATTGAGGGTTGATCATCACCTTGCCAGATGATAACAATATCCAGATTGAAAGTATTCAAACAATATATCACCAACAAAAAATGCAAAAAATGACAATAAAAAAAACAAGCCTACTTCTGCTTTTAAGCCTCCTCTTTTTGGTTTCATGTGAAGATGATGAGCAACTTACTCCCTTTTTTACCACCAGTCTGGAAACAGAGACCCTCTCTTTTCCTACTTCAGGAGGAATCCATACATTCGAGTTGGAAAGCAACCAGAATTGGTCGATCGGTGATGTCCCCGACTGGATCCTGGTAAAGGTAAATGATAACGAACCTTCTACCCGTAGCACCACCTATGCTGATGGAAAAAAAATCGTGACACTGACCGTAACCCCGAACACCCAATACGAGGGTCGTGAAGCAGAGATCATTCTTACTTCTGCCTCCGGTACGGCCGTCCGGCTCACGGTCATTCAGGATAAAAAACCGGAACTGGCCGGTTACTGGATACTGAGTGAAGGGTATGCCAACAGCAACAACAGTGAATTGGCCTGGTATGATGTCAGCAGTGGTGAATTACTGAAGAAACAGTTTCAGGCCATAAACGGGATTCCATTAGGTGATACCGGCAACGACCTGGAAATTTATGGCAGCAAGATGTACTGTGTGATCACGGGTCCCGGCTTTGGCGCGACTGCCACGGAAGGGAGCAGCTACATTGAAGTCATCAACCCGGCTACCGGAGAATCAATTCAACGGATCCTCTTTACTGATGTAGACGGTAATCCGGCCAAGCCCCGTGAGATCATATTTCATGGAGGAAAAGGATATGTAAGCAGCTATTCCAACGAGGTGGTACGCATCGATACTGCCACGTTAACCATTGATGCGCACGCCTCACTAAGTGGCACACTCGCCGAGGGATTAACCCTGCACGAAGGAAAAATTTATGTGTGCAACTCCGGACAGGGAGCTGATGAAACCATCTCCGTTGTCGATATCGAGACAATGAAAGAGACAGCACTCCTCACGGTTGAAACAAACCCCACCGGGATCGTTTCAACAGGCGAGAAGTTGTTCTACAGCACCAATTATCCCGCATACCAACTCTATCAATTGTCTGTTCCCGGGGGGAGTTATACAGCGGTTGAGGGGGTGATTACTGCAGCTATGACCTGCCACAATCAAATGATTTACAGTTGTAGTTTCGACTGGGGTACTTATGAGGGGGTGCTGAACGCTGTTGATCCCAGAACAGAAGAAGTGTCAACCATTCTTCTCGATATGGAGCGACATGGCATCAGCATGTTGATGGAGTACAAGATCGGGGGGATCAATGGTTCGGAAGATATCTTTCTATCCGGTATGGGACAGGATGTGCTTATCGTGAACCCCTTCACCAAAACCATTGAACATGCTTTTCAAACCGGTGTAGCCAACGGAAGTGGCGTAGTCGCTCATTATCAATAGAAAAGCTATAGGATCTTTCGCCACCGATGATGAATTGATCATCATCATCGCAGCATTACGGAAAGATGGAAGCTAAAAAAGAGATAAAGGCATGGTAAGAGTAGAAGAACTCACCTGTTAAGGCTTTTTATTCAAAACTAAATGTGAAAGATGTTTCCTGAATAATGATTTACATCTTATTATTTTTACACATAATTACCCAATACTATTTTTATCATTATGATTATCAATATTATATATAATTTTAAAGCTTATGTTCATAACTTTTTTGATAAACTGTACTGGTTTTGTGAAGAAGTAAGTTTACCTTTGTGACAACATTTGGTTTTTATTCATAGTCGTCTTATATGAATAAAATGAAAAGGGAATGCCGTGAGAATCGGCAACAGTTCCCGCTGCTGTAAATTCCTAATACGTGCCGAGCAAACACCTCCACAGCCACTGTTCCTTCAGACCGGAACGGGAAGGCGCTCAGACACGGGAGTAAGTCAGAAGACCTGCCAGATGTGATGCACTTTTTGATCTCTTTCGGGTAAAAAGAGGATCGAAGAGAGACGTACGTCGCCATACCTCTCCACAATTGATTTCATGCCAGGAGGTACGTTCCGTTATCCGTCATCAAAAAGTGTAATGTTCGAGAACGGTCTATACACTTAAAATTGAATCATATGGGTAACAAAGAAATTCAGATTCAGAAACGGGATGGTAAACGTGTCCCTTTCTCAATCAACAAGATTAAAAATGCCATTGCGAAAGCGTTCCTCTCGGCAGGTAAGTACGCCACCGAGGATGATTTCATTGCCATCCTCTCCCGCCTTCACATTTCCAACGGTATGAGCGTGGAGGAGATCCAGAATCAGGTTGAGACGGCCTTGATGGCGGAGAAATATTTCACCGTCGCCAAATCATATATGTTGTACCGGCAAAAGCATACCGAGACGCGTGAAATCCGCGATAACCTGAACTTTCTGATGAACTATTGCGATGCGCAAAATGCAGCTACAGGGAGTAAGTTCGACGCGAATGCCAATGTGGAGAAGAAAAACATCGCCACGCTCATAGGGGAACTGCCTAAAAAAAGCTTTATCGACCTGAACAGGAGGATGATCACCGACAGGCTGAAAGAGATGTACGGGAAAGAAATGGCGGACAAATATATCGGAATGCTGAACGAGCATTTCATTTATAAAAACGATGAGACCAGCCTGGCCAACTACTGCGCGAGCATTACCATGTACCCCTGGCTGATAAACGGCACGCTCTCCATCGGAGGTAACTCCACGCCACCCACTAACCTGAAATCGTTCTGCGGCGGTTTTATTAATATGGTATTCATTGTGTCAAGCATGCTGAGTGGTGCCTGCGCCACTCCCGAGTTCCTGATGTATCTGGATTATTTCATTCGACAGGAATACGGGAATGATTATTTTACGCGGAGCCTGGAGGTAGCCGATCTCTCCCTGCGTAGAAGAAGTCTGGACAAAGTGATCACCGACTGTTTCGAACAGATCGTCTATTCCATCAACCAGCCTACCGGAGCCCGTAACTTCCAGGCGGTATTCTGGAACATCTCTTACTACGATCGGTACTATTTCGAAAGCCTGTTCGGCGAGTTTCGTTTCCCCGACGGCACACCTCCCATCTGGGCGTCTCTCAGCTGGCTGCAGAGAAGATTTATGAGATGGTTCAACCAGGAACGAACAAAAACGGTGTTGACTTTCCCGGTGGAAACGATGGCTTTGCTTTCAAAAAACGGCGACCTGATCGACTCTGAATATGCTGATCTCACGGCAGAGATGTATGCCGAGGGACACTCCTTCTTCACCTATATGAGCGACAACGCCGACTCGCTGGCCAGCTGCTGTCGTCTGCGCAATGAGATACAGGACAACGGGTTCAGCTATACCTTGGGCGCCGGTGGGGTCTCCACCGGCTCGAAAAGCGTGCTGACCATTAACCTGAATCGCTGCGTTCAGTTCGCCAAACGTACGGGACAGTCCTACACGGCGTTTCTCGAAGAGGTGGTGGACCTGGCACACAAGGCGCAAATTGCCTACAATGAGAACCTGAAGATGTTTCACCGGAAAGGGATGCTGCCCTTGTTCGATGCGGGCTACATCAACATGGATCGCCAATACCTGACCATCGGGGTGAACGGGCTGGTGGAGGCCGCCGAATCGTTGGGTATCGAGATCAATCCCAATCCCCGCTATGTGGCTTTTGTGCAGGAGATCCTGGGCATCGTGGAGAGGTACAACAAAAAATACCGGTCGAAAGAGCTGATGTTCAATTGTGAGATGATCCCCGCTGAAAACGTGGGTGTGAAGCATGCCAAATGGGATAAAGAGGATGGCTATGCTGTCCCCCGCGACTGTTACAACAGTTATTTCTACAGGGTGGAGGACACCTCATTGAATGTGATCGACAAGTTTCGTATGCACGGGAGGGATTATATTGCACATCTTACAGGCGGATCGGCGCTCCATCTCAACCTGGAGGAACACCTCTCGAAAACGCAATACCGGCAGTTACTGCGTGTAGCAGCCGCGGAAGGGTGCAATTACTTCACTTTTAATATTCCGAATACAGTGTGCAACGATTGCGGCACGATCGACAAGCGCTATCTGAAGAGATGCCCTGGTTGCGGATCGGTGAATGTGGATTATCTAACCCGTGTCATTGGGTATATGAAGCGGGTAAGCAACTTCTCGGCTCCGCGACAGGTAGAAGCGTCCAGGCGATATTACTGGAAAAGAGAAACGGAAAAAGAGATAAAGGTATGCTAAAGTATGTAGATTATGATATCCTGTTTCAGGAGATACCCGATGAGGTTACCCTGGCCATCAACCTGTCGCGATGTCCCTATCGCTGTAAGGGATGCCACAGCCCGCAGTTACAGAGCGATATCGGGGAGGAACTGAACGAAGAAGCTCTGTTGCGGTTGTTGCAACGGTATGGGAAGTCAGTCACCTGCATCTGTTTCATGGGGGGGGATGCCGATCCGGAACGAGTCTGCTCGCTGGCGATCTATTTGCGACGACATTGGGAGAGAGAGATGAAAACAGCCTGGTATTCCGGAAACAGGGAGATCTTTGAAAAGGCACTCATCTGCTTTGATTTCATTAAAACAGGTTCCTATATCGAAGAGTTGGGAGGATTGGATAAACAAACCACCAACCAACGGTTGTTTCGTCTTGACAAAGGCCATCTCATGGAAATTACATCCCGACTGCAGCGATGTTCAAGTCAGGTGAGGTGATGATCGTTATAATTTCCATATTTTTGCGTATCTTTGCACTGAATATTGGTGTTGCTCACTTCACACGGCTTCGAAGTGAACAATGAAAAGGGAATCAGGTGTAAATCCTGAACAGACCCGCTGCTGTAAGCTCCGCTTATGTGCTGAACAAAAACCTCTTTTGCCACTGTCCCTAAGGGATGGGAAGGCGTTCAGACACGGGAGTAAGTCAGAAGACCTGCCAATGGTTCATAAAACAGTTACATGGCTTTCGGGGAATAAAGCTTGAAAACGACACGCAAGAGAATCATTTTTTAACTACGTGTTTCATTTTCAACAGGCTTTACCGGAATAATATTCGGTATAGATGAAATTTCTTTTTCAATCTGTTTGTTTGTTGGCAAGTACAGCTATTTGTGCAATGCCCATCAGTGCTATTGCGCAGACGGTTTCCGACACAATCGGTCTTCCTGAAGTGGTGGTCACCGAACGCTTCAGCGACCGCGAGATCAGGGCAACTGCACCCCGATATATCCTTACAGAAGAACAAATTGGACAGCTTAATGCTCTTCAGCTTTCTGATGCTGTCAAGAATCTGCCGGGAGTCACCATCCGCGATTATGGGGGCATCGGGGGACTGAAAACGGTCTCAGTACGGAGTCTTGGAGCACACCACACGGCAGTAAGCTACAACGGAATCGCCCTCTCAGACCAGCAGACGGGACAGATAGACATCGGTCGCTTTTCACTCGACAACGTGGAACGACTGACCCTCCACAACGGGCAGGATGATCGTATCTTCCGGCCTGCACGCTCCTTTGTTTCCGCTTCGGTATTGGAGATCATCACCTCTGCACCCCGGTTTACCGGGAACGATTGGTTGAATGGTAAGGCATCTCTGCGAGGTGGCTCTTACGGATTCTATAACCCTTCCCTGCTTATTAACGGTAAGCTTTCGGAACGGCTAAGTGCCACCCTCAGCGGGGAATGGATGAGTTCCCGTGGAGATTATCCCTATTTGCTAAGTTACGGCACTTCTGCAGGTGACAGTACTTCCCTGGAGCGTCGCATCAACAGCGATGTGGAAAACCTGCGCATGGAAGCGTCTCTGCATTCCAAATTCTCTGCCCGCAGCCGGGGCGATTTAAGTCTCTACTATTTCAGTTCAGAACGAGGTCTTCCGGGAGCCACCATCTACTACAACACATTCCATGATGCCGGTCAACGGTTGTGGGACAAGAGCTTCTTTCTACAGGGACATATAGAGCATACCTTCTCCAGCAAGTGGGTGTTTCAGACAGATGGAAAGTTCCAGCGTAGCTACCTGCGTTACCTCGATCCCTCCTACCTGGGTGCATCAGGAAAAGTCGAGGACATCTTCACCCAGTATGAGCATTACGGCTCTCTGTCAGCACTCTACCGTGCTTTTACCAACCTCTCTTTCTCTGCTTCAACCGATCTGATATCAGCCACCATGTATGCCAACCGACAGGATTTTGTCATTCCCACACGACTTACTTCCCATACAGTGATTGCCACAAAGTGGGTCAATGAACAATTGCTGGCCACCGCCAGCATCCTTCGCACGCAGACTTTCGAGTCGGCCGAGAACGGAACGGCAGGGACCAATCGCACTCGGCTTTCACCCTACCTGAGTGTATCTTTCAAGCCTTTCCACGCTCATGAGCTACGGTTAAGGGCCTTCTACAAAAAGAGTTTCCGGTTGCCCACCTTCAACGATCTCTACTACCCGCAGGTGGGCGTGCGAAACTTGCTGCCGGAAGATGCAGAGCAGTTCAACATCGGACTCACCTTCGGCACCACCAACGATGAGCTGTTGCAGCAGTTTACAATTACGGCTGATACCTATCACAACCGGGTAGAAAACAAGATAGTAGCCTACCCCACCGGCAACTTGCACCAGTGGGCAATGGTAAACGTTGGCAAAGTGATCATTAACGGTATTGACCTTTCGTTGGAGGGCTCGACAGCTGTGACCGACGAGATGATGCTCCATGCCGGGAGCAGTTACACCTGGCAGACAGCTATCGACCACACGGACCGCCAACAGGTGAGCTTTGGACATCAACTCCCCTATACCCCCCACCACTCGGGGTCTTCCCGAATGGCCCTGGAGATTAAACAATTGCAGGTTGCCTACACCCTGATTTGGTCGGGCAAACGCTACAGCAACGGCTATAACGATGCTGCCTATCGAATGGAGAGGTATGCCGATCACAGCATCTCCCTTCAGAAATCCTTCAACACATCCCTGGGGAGGCTTATGCTGGTTGGAGAAGTGTTGAACCTGACAAACAAGAACTATGAGATCGTTCGCAACTATCCAATGCCGGGCCGATCCTTCCGATTGACACTATCTATTCACTTTTAAATAATTCAACGAAATGAACAAAAACAGACTTTTATTTTTTGTGATGCTCCTGACAACTCTTTTGATATCGAGTTGCGACGAGAACGACAATCCGGCCGGTGAAGGAGATAAGACCCCTGAAGAGGCAACATCGCTGCTGATTCTCAATGAGGGAAGTATGGGGATGAATGATGCCACCCTGACGCAGTATAACCTGCAGGAAGAGACTATCACGAAGGATTATTTCCGGGGTGTGAACAAGCGTGGATTGGGGGATGTAGCAAACGACATGTTACAATACGGATCAAAGATCTACATCGTGGTCAACAAGTCGGGAACCGTTGAGGTTATCGATGCAGCATCAGGCATTTCAATTCAACAGATCAAAATGGAAACCGCAAGCGGCGCAAGCAAAGAGCCACGACGAATCACTGCCCATGGAGGAAAAGTATATGTCACCTCTTTCGATGACACTGTTACCCGTATAGATACGGTCACCCTCACCATAGATGGATCTGTAGAAGTAGGGATGGATCCGGAAGGAATCGCCATCAAAAACAACAAGATCTACGTGGCAAACTCAGGGGGATTGAACTGGGAAAATGGTTACGATAACACCCTCTCGGTGATCAATCTCACCAGTTTTACAGAAGAGAAAAAAATCGTGGTGGGCACCAACCCGGGAACAGTGCAAACCGACAGTCAGGGCGACATCTATCTCTCGGTAACTGGTAATTACGGCGATGAGCCGGGTGCCTTCAAGGTGATTCGCTCCGGAAGCAGTACCGCAGAGATCATTGCCGACATCACATCTCCACAGAAGTTCGTCATCAGTGACAACAAAGCCTATATCATCACCGGTTCCTATGGTGTTCCCAACAGTATAGTGGTCTACGATTGCCTTGAGGAGAGAGTCATCACCAACAGCTTCATCAGCGATGGTACTGAGATTCCAATCATGAACAATGTGACTGTCGATCCCGTGAGTGGTGATCTCTTCGTGGCATCCACCGACTATGTCCATCCGGGCGATCTCTACTGTTTTGACAAGGACGGAAAAATGAAATTCAGGCTTACGGCCATAGGCATCAACCCCTCGGTCGTAGTGTGGCAATAACAAAAAAAGCTGCGTGACAGTTTTGCTGTCAGCAGCTCTTTCTCTCTACTTTACTATTATTTTGATCAGAAAGGCATTCCAAGTGATTGGCGTGCCTTTTGCTTTTTGTTACAGTCGGGACTACCGACTGTGTGTCACAGGATCATACTCCACTGCTCCACCTTCACTGTCACCGGAAAAAGGGACAAATCCCTCTTTTCTTCGCAGGTAGAAAAACTCGTTTTCCTCTTTTGCATCCCTCACGATCTCCATCAGTTCGAATCCCTCCTTGCTGAGCATGTTCAGCACAGCGATCATCCCGTTGAAGGAGACCACCCTGCGGCGGTCGTCGGTGATCTGGGGTATTCGCCCCCCCTGTCCCCAGTCGACCCGTACCGTCACCTTCGAGCTGAGCAGCGGTCCCGAGTCTGACCAGATACGGATATAGTCGGCATCCAGCGATCCGATCGGTGTCTCATTCACATACTGTGCCCGGGCCAGCGAAACGCTTCCCGCGACGAACAGCAACATCAGAAAAAATCTTGTCTTCATAGTTTTATAATTTTTTGTTGGTTATAAGCTGAATGTAGTAAGCTATTCTAATCCAGCTTCAGTACCGCCAGGAACGCTTTCTGCGGCACCTCTACGTTGCCCACCTGCTTCATCCGCTTCTTACCCTCCTTCTGTTTCTCCAGCAGTTTCCGTTTCCGGGAGATGTCACCGCCGTAACACTTGGCGGTCACATCCTTGCGCACCGCCTTCACCGTCTCACGGGCGATGATCTTGGCACCGATGGCTGCCTGGATGGCAATGTCGAACTGCTGGCGTGGGATCAGCTCCTTCAGCTTCTCGCACATTCTCCGTCCGAATGCCTGAGCGTTGTCGTTGTGTGTCAGCGTGGAGAGGGCATCCACAGGCTCACCGTTGAGCAGGATATCCATTTTCACCAGCCTTGAGGGCCGGAAGTCATGCATGTGGTAGTCGAATGAGGCATACCCCTTTGAGATGCTCTTCAACTTGTCGTAGAAGTCGATCACGATCTCGCCCAGCGGCAGGTCGTAAATGATCTCCACCCGGTCGCCGGAAATATACTCCTGCTTGATCAGCACTCCCCGCTTGCCGAGGCAGAGCGTCATGATGGAACCGATGTAGGCGGTGCTGGTGATCACCGAGGCACGGATGAAAGGCTCTTCGATTCGCTCAATCAGCGTAGGATCGGGCAACCCGCTGGGGTTGTGCACCTCCTTCATCTCCCCCTTCTTGTCGTATACCTTGTAAGAAACGTTCGGCACGGTGGTGATTACGTCCATGTTGAACTCACGTTCCAGCCGCTCCTGAATAATCTCCATGTGAAGCAATCCCAGGAAGCCGCAGCGGAAGCCAAAGCCCAAGGCTACGGACGACTCCGGTTGAAAGGTAAGTGAGGCGTCATTGAGTTGCAGCTTCTCGAGCGAGGCACGCAGGTTCTCAAAATCTTCACTCTCTATCGGGTATACACCCGCGAAGACCATCGGCTTCACCTCTTCGAAGCCGGCAATTGCCTTGCTGGCAGGCCGCTTCACGTGGGTGATGGTATCCCCCACCTTCACCTCCTTCGAGGTTTTGATGCCGGAGATAATGTACCCTACATCACCACAGTGCACCTCCTCGCGGGGCACCATGGAAAGACGCAGGATCCCCACCTCATCGGCCTCATATTCCTTGCCGGTGTTGATGAACTTCACCAGGTCGCCCTTGCGGATGGAGCCGTTCACGATCTTGAAGTAGGCGATGATGCCGCGGAAGGGATTGAACACAGAGTCGAAGATCAACGCCTGCAGCGGTGCCTCCGGATCACCCACTGGCGCGGGTACCCGCTCGATGATCGCTTTGAGGATCGCCTCGATGCCGATTCCTGTCTTGCCGCTGGCACGGATCACCTCCTCGCGCTTACAGCCCAGCAGGTCCACGATCTGGTCTTCCACCTCGTCGGGCATGGCGCTCTCCAGATCCACCTTGTTGAGTACCGGGATGATCTCCAGGTCATGCTCGATGGCCATGTAGACATTCGAGATGGTCTGTGCCTGAATCCCTTGAGCGGCGTCCACCACCAGCAAGGCTCCCTCGCAGGCGGCGATGGAGCGCGACACCTCGTATGAGAAGTCCACGTGTCCCGGGGTGTCAATCAGATTGAGGGTGTAGTTCTCCCCCTCATACTGATAGGCCATCTCGATGGCGTGACTCTTGATGGTGATGCCTCGTTCCCGCTCCAGATCCATGCTGTCGAGCACCTGCGCCTGCAGGTCTTTTCCTTCCACCGTTTTGGTGAACTCCAGCAGGCGGTCGGCCAGGGTGCTCTTACCATGGTCAATGTGGGCAATGATGCAAAAGTTGCGTATCTTATTCATCTATATTCTCTCAATCTTAAAATTCCGCGTTGTTTGGTGTGCGGGGGAAAGGTATCACGTCACGAATGTTGGTCATCCCTGTGACGAAGAGCATCAGTCGCTCGAAGCCCAGACCGAAGCCGGCGTGCGGGGCTGTGCCGAACTTGCGCGTCTCAAGGTACCACCATATGGGATCGGTATGCATGCCGGTCTCTTCGATTCGTTTCATCAGCTTGTCGTAGTCCGCTTCACGCTCCGATCCGCCAATGATCTCGCCGATCTTTGGGAAGAGCACGTCCATGGCGCGTACGGTCTTGCCGTCATCGTTCTGCTTCATGTAAAACGACTTGATCTCGCGCGGGTAATCGGTCAAAATCACCGGACGCTTGAAGTGCTTCTCAACGAGATAGCGTTCATGCTCCGACTGCAGGTCGGCACCCCAGTAAACGGGGAACTCAAATTTTTCTCCCGATTCCTCAAGGATCTTCACCCCCTCAGTGTAGGTGAGTCGCACGAAATCGTTCTCCACCACGAACTTCAGCCGGTCTACCAGCTCGTTGTCATACATCTTGGCCAGGAATGCGATGTCCTCGCTGCAGTGCTCCAATGCATACCCGATCAGGTACTTCAGGAAATCCTCCGCAAGATCCATGTTGTCGTTGTTGTCATAGAAGGCAACCTCCGGTTCAATCATCCAGAACTCGGCCAGGTGGCGCGGTGTATTGGAGTTCTCGGCACGAAAGGTGGGTCCGAAGGTGTAGATGGCACCCAGTGCCATTGCTCCCAGCTCACCCTCCAGTTGTCCCGAAACGGTGAGGTTGGTCTGCATCCCGAAGAAATCCTCCGAGTAGTCTACTTTTCCCTCCTCATTGCGTGGCGGGTTGGCTGCATCGAGCGTGGTCACATTGAACATTGAGCCGGCTCCTTCTGCATCCGAAGCAGTGATGATGGGGGTATGGAAATAATAAAAACCCCGGTCGTTGTAGAACTTGTGGATGGCATATGACATGTGGTGACGCATACGGTAAATGGCACCGAAGGTGTTGGTGCGGGGGCGCAGGTGAGCGATCTCACGCAGGAATTCCAGCGAGTGTCCCTTCTTCTGCAGCGGATACACAGTAGGATCAGCCCCGCCGTAGATCTCCACCTCTGTGGCCTGGATCTCCACGGTCTGACCCTGTCCCTGCGACTCCACCAGTCGGCCGTTCACATTGATACAGGCACCGGTGGTGATGGGCTTAAGAAACTCTTCACCAAATTGCGCGATGTCAATCACAATCTGTATGTTATTGATGGTCGATCCGTCATTCAGTGCGACGAAACCCACATTCTTGTTACCCCTGCGGGTGCGTACCCACCCCTTTACGTTCACCTCGTCTCCGAAGCTTTTCAATTGGAGTGCTTCCGAGATTTTTGTTCGTTTGATTTGCTTCATAACTGGTTCTATCTCTCAACGAGAGAATCTATACTTGTACTGTTTATAAAAAGTTCCCTCCGTGCGATGACGGAGGAAAAAAATTGTTACAATGTTAATCGAAGGCACCCATGCGGAGCATGTTCACTTCCTGTTCTGAGAGGTAACGCCACTTGCCGCGCGAGAGTTTTTTCTTGGTGAGACCTGCGAAATAAACCCTGTCGAGCTTCAGTACGCGGTAACCTAGCTTCTCGAACATACGGCGAACCACACGGTTCTTGCCCGAGTGTATCTCGATGCCTACTTGGGTGAGATCCTCCTCGGTCACGTAGCTGATGGCATCGGCATGAATCTCGCCATCCTCCAGTTCAATTCCGTCGGCGATGGCCTGCATGTGTTCCATGACTACCGGTTTGTCGAGCCACACCTGGTAGATCTTCCGTTTCTCATACTTCGGATGTGTTAATTTGGATGCCAGGTCACCATCGTTGGTGAGCAGCAGCACTCCCGTGGTAGCCCTGTCGAGACGCCCTACAGGGTAAATACGCTCGGAGCAGGCACTCTTCACCAGTTCCATCACCGTCTTGCGGTTCTCAGGGTCGTCGGTGGTGGTGACAAATCCTTTCGGTTTGTTCAGCAGTACATAGACCTTGCTCTCCAGTCGCACCGGCTGGTTGTGGAACATCACCTCATCGGCACGGGTTATCTTGGTACCCAGTTCGGTCACCACCTCCCCATTCACCTTCACCACACCGGCGGTGATGAACTCATCGGCTTCACGGCGGGAGCATATCCCGGCATTGGCAAGGTATTTGTTCAGGCGGATGGGTGCGTTGGGGTCAGCACTCTCCTTGTACTTGATCTGCTTGAATGGTTTTTTCTTCTTCAGCCTCTTGCCGCCAGGGCCCATGGTAGTTTGATCGTTCCTTTGCTGAGAGGGACCTCCCCAGCTGCGATTACCTTGCTGAGGACCTCCCGGGCCCCTTCTCTGAGGAGCTGTGCGCTCTCCCACTCGGGGACGACGTTTTCTGGGTGCACCTTCCTGATTGCCGTAGCTGTTTCCTTGTGGTGCATCTTCCCAGTTGCGATTGTAAGATCTCTCTGACGGTTGACGATTATAATTCCTGTCGGAGGGTTGGCGGTCGTATGACCTGTCAGAGGATTGACGATCGTATGGCCTGTCTGAAGACTGCCTGTCGTAGGGTTTGTTGTAAGGCCTGCCGGTTGAACGGGATCCTTCCTGATTTGGTCTCCGCTCATTGCCATAATTGCGATTCGGTGATGCGTGTCTCTCATTGTTCGCGCTAAAAAATTGCCGTTTGGGGCGCGATTCTTCGTTGTTTGTTGTCATTGTTGTTGTCGTTGCTTTGTTTGTGATTACAGTTGAAACCTCACGGTTTTAATTTTTCTTCCTAAAACTTCCATCACTATGTTATGTAGGCACAGGAGAGATGGAATTTGCAAACTCGATGCGTTCAGAACGCTTTTTTTATCAATCTATATTCGAGTATTTTCCTCAGAATATCAACATTTCAGATGCCCGTATAATTTTGAGGTGTGATGGCTTTTAATTCCTCTTTTATTTTCTCGTTTACATCCAATGTCCCGATGAACTCCGAAATACTCTTTTTCGTGATCTCACTGTTTGTTCGTGTAAGTGCTTTCAATGCCTCATAGGGTTTCGGATATCCTTCTCTTCTCAGGATGGTCTGGATCGCTTCGGCAACCACTGCCCAGTTTTTCTCCAGATCCCGATCAATCGCCTCTCTGTGTAATAACAGTTTACCTATCCCTTTTGTTGTGCTTTTGAGGGCAATTAATCCATGTGCAAGGGGGATGCCAATATTTCGTATTACGGTTGAATCTGTCAGGTCCCGCTGCAGACGTGAAATGGGCAACTTGGCCGCCAGGTGCTCGAGCAACGCGTTGGCAATTCCCAGGTTCCCCTCTGCATTCTCGAAGTCGATCGGGTTCACCTTGTGAGGCATGGCCGATGAGCCTACTTCACCCTCTTTGATCTTCTGTTTGAAGTACTCCATTGAGATATATTGCCACATGTCGCGGTTGAAGTCGATTAAGATGGTATGGATTCGCTTCAGTGCATCGAACGATGCCGCCAATGCGTCGTAGTTCGATATCTGAGTGGTGTACTCCTCTCTTGTCAGATTCAATCTCTCCAGCAGGAATTTTTCTGCGAAACGCTTCCAGTCGGTATCCGGATAAGCTACATGGTGGGCGTTGAAATTTCCGGTTGCACCGCCAAACTTGGCCTTTGCAGGGATATGTTTCAGTACTTCCAACTGATTGTTGAGCCGGTAGGCAAACACCATTATCTCCTTGCCCAGCCTTGTGGGCGATGCCGGCTGACCATGTGTGCGGGCCAGCATCGGGATGTCGGCCCACTCCTCTGCCAGTGATCCGATCTGCGCGATCAGCTTCTCCATCTCGGGGATGTAAACCTCCTGCAACGCCTCCTGCCACATCATAGGCGTGGCCGTGTTGTTGATGTCCTGCGAGGTGAGTCCGAAATGAATGAATTCCTTGTAAACCTCAAGCCCCAGCCGGTCGAACGCTTCTTTCAGGAAGTACTCAACAGCCTTCACGTCATGATTGGTCACTTGCTCAATCTCCTTCACCCGCTCAGCATCTTTCACGGAGAAGTTGTGGTAAAGTTGCTGTAATTCTCTGAAGAGGCTCTTGTCAACCCTGTCGAGTGGTTCAATGCCTGCTTCACACAAGGCGATAAAATATTCGATCTCTACCTTCACACGATACCTGATCAGTGCATATTCCGAAAAATATGCACTAAGTTCACCGGTTTTGTTTCGATAGCGTCCGTCGACGGGGGATATGGCTGTCAGTTGGTTTAGCTCCATTGTAGTTGTTGCGCAATGTGGATTAAGAAATCGGGGACCGGAGTTACGGAAAATCACTTTCCGCAAGTTTCATCTCAGTCGTAACGATGTTTAATTTTCCCGAAAGAATATAACTCCCTATGATTACGGTACAAAAATAGCGATAATTACAGAGTTGAAAAAATATTTATAAAATTATTTGCAAAATATTTTGCGGGAAAACAAAAAGAGTCTATCTTTGCATCACTTTTTCAGAGAGCATCCTCCGGGAGCGGAGTACAGCAAAGGAAAAGAACATTTTCGGGCGTTTAGCTCAGCTGGTTCAGAGCATCTGCCTTACAAGCAGAGGGTCGGCGGTTCGAATCCGTCAACGCCCAC
>DAINAS010000004.1:0-143468 GCA_036733365.1 Proteiniphilum sp. | reverse complement strand
GTACCCAGAGCCGGGATCGAACCGGCATGGAAGTGAATCCACTGGTGTTTGAGACCAGCGCGTCTACCAATTCCGCCATCTGGGCATTACTTGGAAAAGTGCCTGCAAAAGTAGCTCTTTTTTTGAGATAATGAAAGCTATCTGCCATTTTTTTACAAGATTCTACCCGGCTTTTTTACGCTGTTAGCGATATGTTTTGTATCTTTAAGGATGTAAATTGGAAGTCATGGAACAAATTGTCATTAAAAGTGTTCTTTACATAGTTTAAAACGCGATACAGGTTGAATTAATGAGAGATATATCCCTTCAATTTATCAAATTTATATAATCTTAGATATGAGAAACAAACATAATTATTGTGTGATCATGAGCGGCGGTGTAGGCAGTCGTTTCTGGCCATTCAGCAAAGAAGATAAACCGAAACAGTTCCTCGATTTTTTTGGCACAGGACGATCACTGTTGCAAAGTACTTACGACCGGTTCAAAAAGATCGTTCCACCGGAGAATATCTACATTGTCACCAACGAAGCCTATGCCGCGATGACACAGCAACAGCTGCCCGAGTTAAGTGAAAACCAGTTGCTGCTGGAGCCGTTGCGTCGCAATACGGCCCCGGCCATAGCGTTCGCTTCCTACCGCATTCATGCGGTTGACCCGGATGCAAACATCATTGTGGCACCTTCCGATCACCTAATCCTGCGGGAAGACCTCTTCGCATCGGATATGCGTAACGGACTGGCATTCGTGGAAAAGAATCCGGTACTCCTCACGCTTGGCATTAAACCCAGCCGCCCCGAGACAGGCTACGGATATATCCAGGTTGATGGGAGCAACAGCGAAGGGATCGGGAAGGTGAAAGCATTCACGGAAAAACCTGACCTTGAACTGGCGAAAAAGTTTCTGGAGAGTGGCGAGTTCATGTGGAATTCGGGTATCTTTCTCTGGAATGTAAACAGCATCCTGAATGCCTTCAGAAGCTATCTCCCCGATGTGGTTCAGAAGTTTGATGAGGGCAAGGAGTCCTTTAACACCCCTCGTGAGAAACAATTCGTGGATGAGACATTTCCTTTCTGTCGCAATATTTCCATCGATTATGGAATCCTTGAAAAAGCAGACAATGTCTACGTCAATATTTCGGATTTCGGATGGAGTGACCTGGGCACCTGGGGGGCCCTTCATGAGATTTCCGACCGTGATGAGAACAACAATGCCAGTCTCAATTGCAAAGCCCTCTTTATTGAAAGCAACGACAACGTGGTGGCAATGAGTGAGGACAAGCTCGTGGTGATACAGGGCCTGGATGATTTTATTGTAGCGGAATCGGACAACGTGCTACTTGTATGCAAAAAGAGCGAGGAGCAGCGAATCAAACAATTCGTGACCGATGTCAAGTTCCGATACGGTGACGAATATGTGTAATGACATGATTATATGACTCAACTTACATAAAAAAGGATCCGGCAACTGCCGGATCCTTTTTATTTTGGTGATACAGGGATTGAATCAATTGCTGTAATCGATGACGACCACGTTGAATGAGTTGGGTTTCACTGTTAGCTGTAACTTGTTTCCCTGCATGGTTTGGTAAGTTGACTGAGGCAGAACAACAGCGGGGTTATCCAGGCTGTTTTCTGCATCCAGCGCTGCCGCGAGGGTGATCACCTCCACTTGCTGATGCAGTTGTGACTTCTTCTCCGGTCCCTCCAGAGTGATGTTGAATACCCTCTTTTCTGTTGATACATTGCTCAGTTTGATGATGATCTCCTTTTTATTCTTGTCGATCACCGACGAGGCGTACAAACCCTCCTGACCCGTGAGCGGGGCTTTGTTCAAGGTGAGGGGCAGCACGTGTGTGCCTGCATGATGTCCATACAATTTCTGTACATAGTAGTTCGGTGAGCGAACCACACGCAGGTTGTCGAACCAGATCAAGTCAGGGCGCCACTGCCAGGCATCTACATGTGCCAGGAGCGGGGCGTAGGTTGCCATGTGAACGATGTCAGCGTTCCGCTCCAGGCCGGTCATGAATGATGCTTCGGTGAGTGCCGACTCAAAGTTGTTGGCTCTGGTCTGGTGGTGGCTGGCATATTCACCGGCAAATACCTTTGGACCCTTGCGGTCGTAGGAGTCGTAGCGGGCTGCATTGTCGAGGAACCACTGCGGGGGACGGTAGTAGTGCTCATCCACCAGGTCCACTTTCAATCTCTTCATCTCCGGCCAGAGGTATTCAAAATCTTTCCCTTCGGCTTGCGGGCCTGAGCTGCCGATGATCTTCATCTCCGGATACTGTGCCCTGATAGCCTCGATAAACTTCTCCAGACGAGCCGGGTATTCTGGTCCCCACTGTTCGTTGCCGATGCCGATGAACTTCATGTTGAAAGGTTCGGGGTGTCCCATCTCAGCCCTTACCTTACCCCAGGTGCTTGTGGGGCTGCCGTTGGCAAATTCAATCAGGTCAAGAGCATCCTGTATATAGTCGCCCAGCTCACCGATTGGCACATGGCAATGCTCGCCATCATTTTGGTACTGACATGCCAGTCCCACGTTTACCACAGGCAGGGGCTCTGCTCCCATGTCTTCAGCAAGCAGGAAGAGCTCATAGAAGCCCATGCCATAGGTCTGGAAGTAATCCGGGAAGAACCGATGTGCGAAGGTGTAGTGCCAGCGATTCTCGTTCAGCGGGCGGTTTTCTACCGGACCTACCGATTTCTTCCAATCGTAGCGTGTTTCCAGGTCGGTTCCCTCAATGATACAACCACCGGGGAATCGAAACAATCCGGGGTTCAGTTCGTTGAGAGCTTCTACCAGATCACGTCGCAAGCCGTTCTCCCTGCCCATCCATATGTCGGTGGGGAAGAGAGAGAGATGTTCGAGGTCGAGTGGTCCCTCCGAGGTGAGGAATATTCGCAACATCGCTTTGGATTCCTCTTTTGGGGAGGTAAGGATCACCTCATATTTCTTCCACTCAGGAGAGCTGATCGCCAGTTCTTTCCTTTCAAACGCCTCATTGTCGCTGCCCACCAGTTCGATGCGGATCTTTTGTTCCGGCTGCTGGCTGCTGTTGCGGGCCCATACTGAGAAGCGATAGCTGCCCTCTTTCTTGATGCCGATGCCACGGAAACCCTCGTTTTCCAGTCCGGTGTGTTTGTGGGCATGTCCGGAGTAGTTGAGCCGTACATAGTGGGGGTTTCTTTCAAATGGCCCACCCTCGTTACGCACCTCTACGTTTCCGAAGATATTCCATCCCATCAGTTTTTGTGGAAATTCAAAAGAGCGGTTTTTCACCAGTTCTGCATACAAACCACCATCTGCTCCGAAGTTGATATCTTCGAAAAAGAGTCCATACATGGTGGACTGAATTTCCGCACCTGTTTTTTTTGCGTCTACAACCAGCTCGTACTGATTTGGTTGTGCGAATATGCCTCCGGAGAAACATATCATCGTTAAAAATAAAAAGATTTTCTTCATTGCTGTTCGTTGGTTTTATTGCGTGAGAGTTTTCAATTCGGATTCACTGTGAATGGTTCACTCAGTAGGCGAACCTCTGCAATTTTCCCGGTGTTGCTTTCTGCCCGGGCCGAGAATTTCACGGTGAGCTGTTTCTCAGTGATCAGATCTTCCGGTAGTGTGATTAACAGTTCCTGTTGCTCCGATCCATGCATGCCGTTGAGAGAGAGCGACTCCAGTTGTTGGTCGTTGACAAGTATGTCGAAGTTGCGTGAGCGGTCATTGTCGAAGTAGCTGATGTAGAGATAACGAGCGTTTTGTTTGTCGTTCTTCATCTGATAGCTGAACCATCCCCTTGCTTCACGCCAGTGAACATCTTCGTTCACACCGGTACGTGATCTATCTGTTGCAATGAAGTGATCCGATTCAGGTTGCTGTTCACCACATACGACCCTGTCGAGGGTTATACCGTTCAGCTCGTTTCGTCGGGCTTCCTCTTTCTCAATTGCCTTGTGGATTGCTTCTGCCTCTTCCGCGGTAGCCTGAGGCCAGTAGATGATGTAGCGGGATTCATGCAGGTTGAAGAAAGGGATCAGCTCCATACCCCCGGCGTAAGCATCAGGGTAGAGACTGGTGAGGTGGAAGGTGAGAGGTTTCCCGGCAACCGGTGTCACCAATGAAGGCAGTTTCCCGGGTTCACCCACTACCAGCGGTATCTGTTTCAGCGGTACTTGCGGCCCGTGGGCAATATGACCTCCGCGACTGTCATCTGCAAAGAGTCCGGTCTGCTGCTCTTCAGACGTTTTGGCGGCCAGTATAACGGGGCCATAGGCGAAGGAGTAGTAGTTCGAGTGATCAGGGAGCTGTTCCACCCTCACGCTCATCGGCATCTCCATCACCACCTTGTCTCCTTTACGCCAGCGCCTGTTGATGGCCAGATAGCCATCTTTCTCTGTTGCGTTGTATTTTTTTCCATTGACCTTGATCTGTATTCCTTCACTCTCTGCCCACTGGGGAGAACGCAACATCAGCGTGAACCGTTTTCTGCCGCGAGGGTTGATTGTGATTGATGTGCTTCCCTCATAGGGGAAATTGTTCTCCTGTATGATCTCTGTCTGCCGTTCTTTCCATTGCAGCCTGGAAGGGATGAAGAGATTGACATAAAGCGCGTCTTCGGTATGTGCATAGATCATCTCCCCATACTTGGAATGGTTTTCGATGCCCGAGCCCACGCAGCACCACATGCTGGTGTGGGGTTGTGAGTAGACACGATAGTGTCCGGGGCGCATCTGCGTGAAATAGACCAAACCACCCGTGTGTGGGTTTTGCGAGGAGAGGATATGGTTGTAGAGGGCACGTTCGTAGTAATCGATATAACCTGCGGCGGCATCAGTGCGGTAGAGCATCGAGGTGAGCCGCAGCATGTTGTGGGTGTTGCAGGTCTCGGGGCCCTCAACTGAGGTGATCATACGAGAGAAATCATCCACATGGTTGAAGTGTTCCGAAACGCTGTTGCCGCCAATCGATACCGAACGGTTGGTCACCACGCTTTCCCAAAAGAAGCGTGCGGCTTTGTCCCACGACTCGTTCGCTTCCAGGTCGGCAATCCGCTTGAAGCCGATTACCTTGGGTATTTGTGTGTTGGCATGCATGCCTGTGAGCTCGTCACGCCCTGCCATGAGTGGATCCAGCACATGGTTGTGAGAGAATCTATGTGCCAGTGTGAGGTACTTCTCCTCACCGGTGATGGCAGCCACATCGGCAAACACCTCATTGAGGCCCCCATGTTCGCTGCGGAGCATATCCTGCATCTGTTCATCGCTCAGGTCAGCTGTTAGATTGATGGCCCAGTCGCTCATCGCCATCAGCATATCCCGTGCATCCTTCTTACCGGCAACCAGGTAGGCATCTCTGAGACCCGCAAAGGTCTTGTGTATGTTGTAGAGGGGCACCCACCTGCCGTTGAGACTGAATCCACCGGCATCTATCTTGCCTGCTGCAATCTCATCCCACACAGCCTTGCTGCCGGGAACGCCTCCGATATAGCCGTTTCCGTTTGTCTGTTGACACCGTTTCAGCTCGGCGAGCATGTAATCCAGTCGCGATTCAATCTCACTATCACCAGTGGCAGCAAACATCTGCGCCAGGGCGGAGAGGTAATGTCCTCCGATATGACCGTCGAGACCACTGTTCTCCCAGTTGGTGTAGCTCTCCGCTTTGGGCTGGAGTCCAGCCTCCCTGAGAAAGGGAGCAAGCAGACGATCGGCGTCCATTTCCAGGAGATAGTCTCTGTTCAGATCTTCAGCATGCTTGAAGGGGCTCTCCAACAACCTCACATCCTGTAGCGAGAAATAGTTTAATTTCGGATTTACCTGTGCCTTGGCGAGCGCAGCACAGATAATGAAAAGTAAGGAGATGTAGAAGTATTTATTATTCATCATTTCAATTTGTGTTGTTGTTTCTCTTTAGTCTGATCACTGAAAATGAGTAGGCCGGTAACTGGTAATTCAGCTCCTCCGAGACGGATAGGGTCGATTCAACCGGTGTTACGGATTTGTCGTCCGGATCACCGTTCATGACAGTAAGGTTTGCTTCTTCATCCTGTGCAATATTCATCTCCGAGAGATCGATGGTTGAGGAGACATCTACCGGCAACAGATTCACCATCTTGATGATCAAGTCATTGGTTTCTGCATCCGTCACAAATGAAGATGCGATTCGTTTGCGAATATCTTCACGATTGTCTGACGCCACGATGAGGCTTGAATAATATTCATTGCCCGCATGATTTCCGAACAGCTTCTGTACATGATAACCGACAGTGGGTTTCACTTCACTGTTGTTGAAGTATATCAGATCGGGATTCCATTGCGTGTTGCCTTCTTTCGCCAACAGAGGGGCGTAGGAGGTCATTTCCACGATATCACCGTTGCGTTCCACATTGATCAGGTGGAGTGCTTCGCTGAGGGCCGTTTCCAGGTTGTTATGGCGGCCGGGCACATGCGCTGCATATTCACCCAGATATACTTTTGCTTTTGTCCGGTCGTACCGGTCGTAATAGTCCTGGTTGTTGAGGTACCAGCCGGGCGGTTGGTAATAATGCTCATCCACCAGTTCCACTCTCAGTTCGGTTGCCAGCTTCCACCCTTCGGTGTAATCAGAACCTTCGCTGAAAGGCCCTGCGGTACCAATAACTGTAATTTCGGGATAGTGCTTCCTGATGGCGTCGTATATCATCCTGAACCGTTCAGTGAAGATGTCGGAGATCAAATCTTCGTTCCCCACACCGATGTATTTCAGGTTGAAAGGTTCCGGATGTCCTGCCTCTGCTCGTTTCTTACCCCATTCCGATTTTGCATCGCCGTTGGCATACTCGATCAGGTTGAGGATTGACTGGATGTAAACATCCATCTCCTCCATGGGGATCCCTCCCTGTTGTCCCCCAATTACACAACCATGGTGAGCCGAGTTCTGACAGGGAACGCCTGCTGCAACCACCGGAATTGGTTCGGCTCCAATGTCTTCACAGAACTGGAAATACTCAAAATATCCCAATCCGAACGACTGGTGGTAGCCCCAGAGGTTGCGTTGTGGCTTGCGTGCTTCAAGGGGACCGATTGTGTTTTCCCAGCGATAGATATTGCCGATGCCGTCGCCGTGCGCCACACAGCCTCCGGGGAAGCGCATGAACCGCGGTTTGAGGTCGGCCAACGTTTGTGCCAGGTCAGCCCGCATTCCGTTCTTACGTCCTTTGAATGTGTTTTGAGGAAACAATGAGATCATATCGAGCTCAACTCTTCCTGTTTGCTGGGGCAGTAACTCAATGCGCGCATCGGATGCAGTTGCGGAAGCGGTGATCACCACCTTCATTTTTTTCCATTTGTTGCCAATGCGACCTGTGGTTGTCTCACCATAGATTTCACCGTTCTTGCCGGTAAGGCGCACCTTGACAGGGCCTCTTTTTTTCTCCGGGCTCCGGGCAAAGAGTGACAAGTCATATTTCTCTCCCGCCTTGACCGGTATCCCGTTGAATCCATCGTTGATCAGTGCAACCCCATTATGCTCAATCTCCAGCACTGCGTAGTGGGGGTTGTTGGGGTGGATGGGAGAGAGGGAGTCGATATGAAATGCATCCATATGGGTTGAGGACCAGGCATAGCGGTTGTTCCAGGTTTTATCATTTCCCTCCTTGTCGCTCAACGAATATTCAAATCCGCGGTTTTGTACCAGTTCCGCATAGAGGCCGCCGTCAGCAGCATAGTTGATGTCTTCATAGAAGATGCCAATCAACAGGTCACTGATCGATTTCTTCTCCTTGCTGTCAGGTGTAATGTTGACGGTAATTGGATTGCGAAACTGATCGGGGTTCATGGCTACCCTCTCACTGTTCAGCAACTGCTTATATGCAGTTTCCCTTTGTGAGCTGAAAAGCCGGTTGACCTCTTTCCATGATACCCGGTGAACCGTCCCTTTCTTCACTGCACCTCCGATTGTGAGTTCACTCCTGTTGTCAGGATGCTTATCCAGACCGGTTGCGGGAGAGAAGTGTCTGAAATCGTTGGTGAAGCTTTTGAAGAGCCCTTCGGTGGGATTATCACTCTGCCAGATGATGTGAAACCCATTTTTGTGTGGATCGTATTCGATCTCAGGGTTCAGGCAGTTTCCTCCGGCCATCAGTACCGGGTATGATTGCGGCTTCCAGTAAACAAGATCGGAGGAGACCGTATGGGCTACAGCGCCATCTTCGTGGTTCAGACTCCAGGTGCAATGCCACTCTCCATTGGGTGCACGGTAGAGGTAGGGATTGTACATTCTTTTCTGTGACCCCCACCTGCCGTAATCCGATTTCAGAAAGGTGTGGTGATGACCGATGGCATTCCATTGCAGTTTGTCGATGCTCCAGGCAAAGTAAAGACCGCTCCCGTTTTCTTCGCCGTAGGCGAAGAGATAGGCTGAGTCGGGTTCATTTGCATACAGATTCTTCTCTGTCGGTAGCACAAACAGGAGTGCTGTAATGAAAACCGGCAAGAAAAATTTTTTCATGATCGATTGTTTAGGATGGGTTCAGTTTCTCTTCCGTGAATCTTCCCAATTGTTGGTATTTCTTGTATATTTTGCTGTAGAGCGCATGATTCTCTTTGTTGGGGTGGTAAGTAGTGACAAAGCCCTGCCCCATGGCATCCTGTGCCTCTTCCACTTTTTGGTAGATACCTGCCACCACAGCACCAAACATGGCGCTTCCGAAGGCGCACGACTGTTCCGTACGGGCCACCTTGATAGACATGCCCAGCACGTCGGCCATGGTTTGCATCACAAAAGGAGATTTCAGGGAGATACCTCCAATGCCTACTACCTGTTTGATCTCAATGCCGTTTTCGAGGATGCGGTCCACGATGGCTTTCGAACCAAAAGCGGTGGCCTCAACCAGCGCGCGGAAGATCAGTGGTGCGGTACTGCCAAGTGTCAATCCAGTGATGGTACCCTGCAAAAGTTGGTTCGCATCGGGTGTACGGCGGCCGTTCATCCAGTCGGTGGCCAATATGGTGCTCTCGCTCACCGGTACCTTCTCTGCCTCTTTTGTCAATGCGGGGATGATGGCATCAGCAGCTTCGACGATCAGCTTCTCCCTTGTTTCAGCATCGATCAATTCACTTTTGCCGATGATGTTGTGAAGTGGCCACTCGATCAACCGTTTAAACCAGGCATAAATATCCCCAAAGCCGGACTGACCAGCTTCCAGGCCTATCATGCCGGGGATGACTGATCCGTCCACCTGACCACAGATGCCGGGGACCAGCTTATCACCCATCTCTTCGTAGGGAACGGCCATGATGTCGCAGGTGGAGGTGCCTATCACGCGGACGAAATCACCCGGTTTGATCTCTACTCCCACGGCACCCATGTGACAGTCGAAAGCACCCACTGCAACTGCTACATTTGTGGTGAGTCCCAATCTGTTAGCCCACTCTTCGGTGAGGTAACCCACCATGGTGTTGCTCGGGTGGGTATTGCGGTACAGGCGTGAGCGATAACCTGCCAGCAAGGGGTCGAGAGTTGTGAGGAATTCCTCTGAAGGCAATCCCTCCCAACTTTCGTGCCACATGGCCTTGTGACCGGCCGCGCAACGGCTTCTGGGCATGGTCTCCGGTTTTGTGTTGCCTGTGATTATGCCCGGGAGCCAGTCGCAATGTTCTACCCATGAGTAGGCTGTTTTGCGTACTGCTTCATCCTCTCTCAGGATGTGCAGCATTTTGGCCCAAACCCATTCAGAGGAGTAGATGCCTCCCTCGAATGCGGTATAATCGATCTCCCATTGCTTTGCCAGTTTGTTGATTTCGTCAGCCTCCTTGATCGCAGTATGGTCTTTCCAGAGTACGAACATGGCATTGGGGTTCTCGGCAAATGCTGGTAGCAGAGCCAGGGGAGTACCCTGTTCATCTGTCAACACAGGAGTGGAGCCGGTGGTGTCGAATCCCATGCCCACTACCTTTTCAGCTACACCCTCGGGTGATTTAGAGAGTGCTTCGCGGATGCTTTCCTCCAGCACTTCAATATAGTCGAGAGGGTGTTGCCGATACCTGTTGCTGCGAGGGTCGCAGTAGCTCCCTTTCATCCAGCGGGGGTAATATTTTACCGATGAAGCGATCTCATTGCCATTGGCTGCATCAACGATGATGGCGCGACAGGAATCGGATCCATAATCGAGTCCTATTACATATTTACTCATACTCTTTTTTAAATTATGTTATTCGTTATCAGATGTTTTGTTTTTTGAAACAGTTTTTGTTCCTGTTGAGAAAAACTACACAGCACAATTGCTTTTCAGTAAATCTCATCCATTAGTTGCGGCCACTGTTCCTCCGTCCAAGAAAGACGGATGATGCGGAGTTTTGAACGCCCCTCATCGTTGGCATCGTAACCATGGAAAAGCAGATAATCATTGTCATAAGCACTGGCTATTCCATTGTGACCCACTCCGTGCCATTGCTCATTGCCCTCCATCAGGATAGTGCCACCTCCGAACAACAACTCTTTTCCATCTTTGTCCAGGTAGGGCCCCTCAATTTTGTGGGAGCGTCCGTAAATCATCTTGTAGGTGCTTTCTACCCCTTTACAACAGTAGTCTATGGATGCAAAGAGGTAATAGAAATCACCTCTTTTCACCACAAATGGAGCTTCAATCGCATTTCCACCTGCATCCACCGGGTTGTTGTCAATAGCCGGTGGGTTCTCCGGTGATCTTGTCAACTTTCGTGAAGCGATTGTTACCGGCACTTCTCCGGGAGAGGGGGCGGTGAGCTCATTGTTAAGACGTACCATTTGCAATCCGTCCCAGAAAGAACCGTAAAAAAGAAAAGGCCGTCCCTCTTCATCGAAGATCAGGTTGGGGTCAATGGCATTCCAATTGTCTTTACCCGGTGTGGAGCAGATCACAGCCCCGTGATCCACCCATTTGAACGCGGGGTCTTCGGGGTGTAGTGTCTTGTTGGTCACGAGACCGATGCAGGATGTGTTTTTTCCGAACGCAGAGACCGAGTAGAAAAGGTAGTACTGACCGTTGTGGTAACTGATATCGGGAGCCCAGATATGTCCCTTGAAGGAGGGGATATCGCTTACGGCCCATTGTGGAGCGTCATGAAAGACTGGCTTCTCCCGTTTCCAGTTTTTCATATCGGTTGAGGACGAAACACCTATACCCCATCCGGTGTGGAAGAGGTAATAGGTGCTATCCTGCCTGATCATCACCGGATCGTGTACTCCAATTCTATTACCTGGGTCATTGGCAGCAGCTCCCTGCCAGCATATCAGGAGAAAAAGCAGGGATGAGGCAAACAATAGAGATTTTTTCATCGGTTCCGGTTGATGAGAGTGTTTATTGAAGAGCTTTGTTCAGCATGTAATATACTTCGTTCACCCGGAGTTCAAACTTGAAGTTTTTAATGGTGGTATCCTTGTCGATGGTTACCAGCTCAATACCGGCGATGTCGGCATAATCTTCAAAATACTCGTTGGTGAGGGCATAGCTGAATGCGGAATGGTGTGTACCGCCCGCATAGATCCAAGCAGCTGCACCAATTTCCAGGTTTGGCTGTGGGATCCAGAGAGAGCTGGCCACCGGCAGTTTCGGTAATGCCGCTTCCGGTTCCAGTACATCCACATTGTTGACCACCATGCGGAAACGGTTTCCCATATCGATGATGGTGGAAGCGATCCCGGTGCCTGGATCGGCAGTGAAGACCAGTCGTGCCGGATCAGCTTTGCCGCCAATACCCAGTGGATGGACCTCCAGACGGGGTTTCTGCGATGTGATATCGGGTGATATCTCCAGCATGTGCGATTGGAGGATGGCACTCTTTTCCCCTTTGAAGTGGTAGGTGTAGTCTTCCAGGAAGGAGCATCCTCCCTTCAATCCTCTCGACATCACCCAAATAGTACGCAGCAGTGCAGCTGTCTTCCAGTCGCCTTCGGCACCAAAGCCATAACCCTCAGCCATCAGGCGTTGGCTGGCCAGTCCCGGGAGCTGATTCAAACCGTGAAGGGCATCGAAGTTGGTGGTAAACGCTTTGGCGTTCTTGTCCTTCAGAAAACGGCGCAGCGCGATCTCGATGCGTGCCGCTTCACGTACCTGACCATGGTCTTTGGCTCCTTTCTTGCAGTTGTCGGCAAAGTTGTAGAGTTGTTCAAATTCTGCAACAAGCTGATCCACCTCTGCTTCTGTTACTTTGTCCTGGTAGGCCACCAGGTCGCCGATGGAGTAGTAGTCCACGTGGTATCCCAGCCTCAGTTCAGCCTCCAGACGATCACCGTCGGTCACCGCAACGTTGTTCATGTTGTCACCGAAGCGTACGATCACCATCTCCTGGGCATCTGCCCATGCTGCTGCCACGCGCATCCAGACGGCAATCCGTTCCTGCACGTTTTGCTCGGACCAGTGGCCAACCACTACTTTGCGGTTCTTGCGCATGCGGGTGACCATGTGGCCAAACTCGCGATCGCCGTGAGCAGACTGGTTCAGGTTCATGAAGTCCATGTCGATCTCACTCCATGGGATCTCCTTGTTGAACTGGGTGTGCAGGTGAAGCAGCGGCTTGTTATAGTTCTGCAATCCCTTGATCCACATCTTTGCCGGTGAGAAGGTGTGCATCCAGGTGATGATGCCGATACAGCGTGCATCACTGTTTGCTTCCTTGAAGATTTTCTCAACCTCCGGGGATGAGTTGGCGGTGCCCTTGTAGACTACTTTCACCGGGAGTGTCCCAGCTTCATTGAGTTGTTTCACGATCTCTTCCGAGTGTGCATTCACGGTCACCACCGCATCACCTCCGTAAAGGAGCTGTGCCCCGGTGACAAACCATACTTCCTGATTGTTGAAGAATTCCATATTGTTTTTTTTTAGTTGTTGATATTTGTTGTATTTTTTATTTCTGTCCATAGTAGGCGTTGGGCCCATGCTTGCGGGAGAAATGCTTTTCAATGAGCCATGGGTTCATGGTGAGCTGTGGGTTCACCTGGCGGGATATGAAGGCCATCTTGGCCACCTGTTCCATCACCACGGCATTGTGTACTGCGTCATGCGGATTTTTACCCCATGCAAACGGTCCGTGATTTTTCACCAGTACACCCGGTATATGGGCAGGGTACAACCCCTTGAATCGCTCGATGATCACGGTGCCGGTATCTTTTTCATAATCACCCATGATCTCTTCTTTTGTCATGTCACGGGTGCAGGGAATGGCATCGCTGAAATAGTCGGCATGGGTGGTGCCGATGTTGGGGATGTCACAGCCTGCCTGTGCCCATGCGGTGGCGTAGGTGGAGTGGGTGTGTACTACCCCACCTGTTTCGGGAAATGCCTTGTAGAGCTCCAGGTGGGTAGCGGTATCGGAGGAGGGTTTATATTTACCCTCCACCCTGTTTCCTTCCATGTCAACCACTACCATATCTTCAGCTTTCATTCCCTCATAGGAGACACCGGATGGTTTGATTACCACCAGCCCACGTTCACGGTCGATTCCGCTCACGTTGCCCCAGGTGAAGATAACTAAGCCATGATCTACCAGATCGATGTTGGCACGGAACACTTGTTGTTTCAGTTCTTCTATACTCATGTTAAAATCTTATTGTAGTTCAAGCATTACAACCGACTTCGAAGGCAACAAGATTGAGAGGTTGCCATTTTTTAAGGATGCTCCCTTGAAGTCGGTAACACTCACCTTGTCAGGTTGTTCGAATGAGTTGTAGTCATTAATTTTTGCAGAGGTGAGCATCTGACCACTTACTTTTTTTACCGATGCCCCAATCAGCTGTGTGCTGATTTGTTGTTCGTTATTGGGGTCTGCATTCACCAGTGTAATGTGAATCTTGCCATTTTCATCTTTCGATGCAGAAACGCTGACAGCATCAATCTCTCTTTCACCCTGACGGTATTTGGTGCTGGTAAAGGAGATGGGCAGAAGAGTTGCATTCTGATGTACCTTATAGAGATAAAATGCCCAGTAGGTAGGTGTGCGCAACATCTTATCTTCATCGGTCAAGATCACAGCCTGCAGCACGTTCACGGTCTGCGCCAGGTTGGCCATCTGCACGCGGTCGCTGTGCGCGTTGAAGATGTTGAGGTTGATTCCGGCTACGATGGCATCACGCAGGGTGTTCTGCTGGTAGAGGAACCCGGGGTTTGTGCCTGGCTCCACGTTGTACCAGGTACCCCACTCGTCGATGATCATGCCCACTCTCTTCTGCGGATCGTAACGGTCCATGATGGCTCCGTGCTTGGTGATCAGTTCATCCATGAAGAGGGTTTTTTCGATGGTCGTGAAATATTCCGCTTCATCGAACTGCAGAGCTGATCCTTTGTCGCTCCAGTCCTTCGGGACGGTGTAGTAATGGAGTGAGAGACCCTGCATGTGACGTCCGGCATTCTTCATTACTGTTTCAGTCCAGTTGTAATCACCCCCGTTGGCACCACAAGCGATTTTGTATACCCGGTTGTCACCATAGTTTCTGGCGAAAGTGGCAAAATGGCGATAGAGGTTGGCGTAGTAATCGGGTTCCATGTTGCCACCACAACCCCAGCTTTCGTTGCCGATACCCCAGAATTTCACCTTCCAGGGCTCTTCACGACCATTTTGGCGACGCAAGTTAGCCATGGGGCTCTCACCATCGAATGTGACATACTCAACCCATTTCGACATCTCTTCCACCGTGCCGCTGCCTACGTTGGCGCTGATGTATGGCTCGGTGCCCAGCTGTTCACAAAGGTCGAGGAACTCATGGGTGCCGAAGCTGTTGTCTTCTACTACTCCCCCCCAATGGGTGTTGACCATCTTGGGCCTTTGATCACGTGGTCCGATGCCGTCCATCCAGTGGTACTCGTCGGCAAAGCAACCTCCCGGCCATCGCAGGTTGGGAATCTGGATCTCTTTCAACGCATCCACCACATCGTTGCGGATGCCACGGGTGTTGGGTGTGGAGGAATCTTCACCCACCCAGTATCCGCCGTAAATACATCGTCCGAGATGTTCGGAGAAATGGCCGTAGATGTGACGGTTGATGGTGTTTACTCCCCGGTCGGCTTCAATGACCAGCCTGTTCTGTGCATTAAGGGCAGTGCTGCCGATTAGCAGCAGTGCAAAAATCTGGAATGTTCTTTTCAGTTTCATGGGTCTCAGTTTATCATAAATGTTTAAATACTATTGGTATGTAACGGTAAATCAGCATCTCCCCTAATCGATTAAACTTTTTGGCTCAAAAGGTAAATAATGAGTGTAAAGTTAATACTTATTTTTCTTACATCCTATACTCCTGTCAATTTGTTGCGATAAATCCACCCCCTGGTTGGACTGTCACAATTAAATCTCCGTTGTTTGAAATTTGCTGTTGCCTGAGTTGCGGAGCTCTGTCTCTTTTGTCGGAATAAAAAGAAACATTGTGACCCGCCAACATCGGGAGGCTGACAGAGATTATTTTTTCATCCTTCTCTGCATTGATGCCTGCCACATACCACTTCTCACCATGACGTCTGGCCAACACCACATATTTGCCGGGATAACCGTCAATGAAAATAGTCTCATCCCAGAGGGTAGGGACCGCTTTCATAAAGTCAATCACAAAGGATGGTTGATCTGTGAGGTTGTTGGGAGTGATGCCGAAGTTCTGAATGGGTGTCTGGAACAATATGGATGTTGCCAGCTGGAAGATTTCGGTAGTGCGACGAATAGAGCCTCCGTCATTGTCCCTGTTGTGGCGTTTGTTGAGCAATACCGGTCCGAAGTCCATCGATGCGACACTGTTGCGAATAAAGGGATGTAGCGTTGCGTTAAAGGCTTCCTGGTCGTTGGCATTCTGGGTGAAGATCAGGTTTTCAGATGCGAGTACTGCCTCGCTGCCAGCGAAATTGGGGTACATCCGTTCCCATCCACGCGGGAGGGTACAACCGTGAAAGATAACTGTAAGACCGTAATCGTTGGCGTCAGACAGGATCTCTTCATACAGTTTCATCGTCTCCTGTTTGTCACCACCAAAAAAGTCGACCTTGATTCCCTTCACACCGATGCTTTGCATCCAAGCCATCTCCTTTTTGCGGGCAACAGATCCGTTCATGCGGTTCTTGGGTCCCTGGGGGGCATCGCTCCAGTAACCGTTTGAGTTGTACCAAAGTGCGATACCTACATTTTTGGAGGCAGCGTATCGGGCCAGTTCTTCGATCTTTTCACGTCCGATGCGGCTGTCCCACCAGTTGTCGATCAGCACCAGCTCATAACCCAATTCAGATGACAGGTTGATATACGTTTTCTGATCATCAAAATTGATGCTGCCATCCTGCCACAGGAGCCAGCTCCAGGTAGATCGTCCAAAGCTGTATTCTCTTGAGGGCTCATAGCGTGGTTCCACCAGGTCGGTAGCGATGGTGGTTTCCACGATGGGCTTCAGGTTGTCGCCCACAGTGATGGTACGCCAGGGAGTCTCCCCCGGGAGCGGGATCGCCGGAATGGCGCTGCCAATGCCATTGTTTTCACCCTCCTCGGGGTAGCTAATGGTGTAGAGTCCGTCAGCTGTTCCCTCACTCAGTTTTGCTCCGCAATAACGACTGTCGACACCCGTCTCGGACAACAATACCCAACCGTTGTCACCTACGTGGAACAAACCGGGAAAAGTGTAGCCGATGCCATAACGGGAGGGGGTTCCTACCGGTTCATCCGGCACATACTCCTCTTCATAGCTCGGTTTCGTTTGCATCCAGCCAATCATGGGTGTTGCTTGTGGTGTCAGGAAAGTAGTTGTAAAAGAGGGGAAGTTAAAACCGGAGAACTCTTTCTCCACGATGCAGCGGGCCGTTTCACCGTTTTGTGCCAGTTTGTAACGGAAGGCAATGTTGTTGTTGCTCACCCGGAAGATGATGCTGAACAGCTCTTCTTGAGCTGTCTCAAGGGTAAAGGTCACTTCGTTGGCGAGGTATTCAATCCTGCTTTTTTTGCTTTTTGGTTCGTAATATGAATTATGAATTGTTTGCTCATTGGTTTCAAACAGCTTCAGGTTGCGGCTGAAATCACTGATGTTGGTGATCAGCCCCAGGGGCGATTCCTCCAGGATTATTTTATCCTTGTATTGGACACTGTAGGCTGGGGTCCCATTGTGTAATGTCATGTTTACCACCAGTAAACCATCGGGGCTGCTGATTTTCCGGTTTTCCGAAGAGAGCGGCATCAGCAAAGAGAGGAGCAGGTAACTCAGGATAATTCTTTTCATTGGTATCATTGTTGTCATATGCACAAAAATAACACATTTATCTTGAATAATGGCAGAAAAAATAAGTCCGGATGTTGGGCTAATTACTTTGTTCGTTTACCCCACACCGAACGGCCTTTATCATCCAATCCCGTGAAGAGAAGTGTTTGTGTCTGGTTTTCCCAGTCTTGCCCGAAAAAGAGATATAAATTACAGGTATTGGAAAAAGATAATGCAATTAGGTGTTTTTTTATTTCAGATGTCTTTCACGGTGAACAAAACGATTGCACCACCTTTGATTGTTATAAATACAATCAATGGTGGTGCAATTAAATAAAACCGTTGCTTAGTTACAACGATGGACTCACCTGTCTGATGCTGCCATCATCGTTGAACTCCAGTTGGTCGATGCAGACCTCCCGGTGATAGCCCGGACCCTCATTCAATGAATGCTTGTTGATGCGGTGGTAGACAATATACCACTCATCTTTTCCGGGAACCTGCAACACCGAATTGTGTCCGGTGCCATATATCTCCCTCTCTTCGTCCTTCATGATGACGATATTGTTGGCAGGGATATGTAGTGGCCCCAGTGGTGAGGTTGCAGTGGCATAACGCACCTTGTAGTTGGGGCTGCCGGTATCATCTTCCGACCAGAGGAAGTAATAGAGCCCATTCCTGTAAAAGATGTTGATTGCCTCCCGGAAAGTCCGGTCAGGGGTCATTTCCTTTACCGTACCCTTTTTGATGGATACCATGTCTTTTTGCAGCTCGGCAACGGCCATGTAACCATTTCCCCAATAGAGGTAGTTCTTTTTGCTCACCGGATCGAAAAAAATGTCTGGGTCAATCTCCTGACCGCCCTTCACTCCTTCCGGTTTGAAGTCAATCAATGGTTTTCCGGAATCAACAAAAGGACCGGTGGGGTGGTCCGCAACGGCTACGCCAATCTTCTTGGGTTCACCCTCTTTACCGCCACTGAAGTAATAATAGTACTTGTATTTGTTCTTCCCTTCCTTCTTTTCTATGATGCAGGGAGCCCAGGCGTTGCCATCGGCCCACGACACATCTTTCAGATCCAGTATTACCCCTTCATCTTTCCACTCACTGAGATCTTCGGAAGAGAAGCTCTTAAAGTAGTAGCCTCCCCAACCCGGAAAACCGTCACTGGTAGGATAGATATAATATTTACCCGTTTTTTCTGAATAAAGCACATCCGGATCGGCAAAGTATCCTGTCAAGACAGGGTTCTCAGAGGCAGGTATCTCGAAACCTTCGGGGATACCCCATTCTGTGGTGAGTGTTTCCAGCTCTTTCCTGGTAATGGGAATCACACTCCCGTGACGCGGTTTGAAATCCATGCTGATCTCGTGATCAATCACCCTGAACTGATCGAGATCGACGCTTTCGCAGAACTGATATTCTCCCCTGCTGTACACATCATACAGCAGGATGTATTTCTCCTGATTGGTCAGTTTGAAGAGAGATGAACCTTCTACTGCGTGGCGGGTCTGCTGTTTGTAGTCCGGCTGCTCAATCCAGCAACCGGAAGTGAGGTTATCGGTCATGGCTTTCCTGATGCCGTTGCCATGTCCCTCGGTTTTGTAAAACATATGGAAGATCCCGTTCTTGTAGATGATATCACCATCGATACATGATTTTCCGTTTTTAGGGAAGAAAAGTTGCTTTGGTGTACCTTCCAGATCGGTGAAATCTGAATTGGCATAGGCATAATAGATGATGTCAGGCCCGTTGCCGTGCTGCATCGACCAGTAGACCAGATATTTCCCGGCATGAGGATCATAAATGGTTTGGGGTGCCCATACCCGTTTCAGTTCTTCCTGTCCCGGGTATTTTTTCTGGATGTTGATGGCCGATGATGTCCAGTTGACTAGATCTTTCGATTTCAGGAGTACCATCCCCCGGTTCGAATCCCATCCTTTTGATGAGGTCATATCCGTCACCACCATGTAAAAGGTCTCCCCATCCTGACTCCTCAAAATATGCGGATCCCTGACTCCTCCTGTTTCACTGATTTTCTTTGAATCAATTACCGGCCTGTTGTTGTTCAGTGCCCGATAGTTATAGCCATCCAAACTGACCGAGAAGCATATCTGCTCTTCTTCCACACTGTTTCCGTGGAAATATGTGAAAAGATAGGCCACATAATCCTTCTCGGCAATATTCGGGGCATAACCCTCTCCGGCTCTTACTCCTGTAAATGTAGCGACAAGAGCTACAATCATTGTAAAACTAGTAAGTCGTTTGCTCATATATGTTTGGATTAAACGGTTTCGATTCATAAATGATGTTTCAATGTTTGAGCCATTCGTTATTCAGCAACCAGAGTAACTTCAGTCGATTCCAGCCAGGGAGAAGTGAAGTTAATTTTTATCTCCCCCTCTTCACCGGTTGCCTGTACATATGCAAGTATACGTCCGTGAAAGACACGATGCCGGTTGTCGGTATAATCACTCATGTCTGAATTGTTACTTGCTTCCAGTCCGAGCAATTCCGCCGGACCGGAGATATGGCAAGTCACTTCGTTGTCTGACAGAATCACCGGAACGCCATCTTCATCGACCACTTGTACCACAACATGAGCCAATCCCTTCCCCTTGCTGATCTGTTCTGCTGTCTGAACAACCTGCAGGGCATACGGGCGTTTGGAGCTCTGTATGGTATAACCTGATATGGGATTGTTATCCTGATCCATGCCCACTACTTCCAGTTTACCTGCTGAGTAAGGGATGTCCCAGAATACAATCCCTGTTCGATCGTCATACTCCTTTGTTTCGCCTACCTCTTTTCCGTTCAGCAATAGTTTTGCCTTGTCTGCATTTGTATAACATACCACCCGGATCGATTGACCTTCATTGTAGTTCCAGATGGGCCATGCATCCATCGACGGTACTCTTTCAACGTAGTTCGATTCGTTCCCTTCTTCGGTTTGAGACAATACATCCCTCGACTGACTGCGGGCCCCTCTTCCGGGGGTGGGGTAGGTTCCCAGGTAGGCCATCGGCTTGTCCGACCAGAGCGACTGTCTGAAATAGCCTCTCGGTTTGATGAATCCTCCGAAGTCGAGCAGCCCTGAATAAAAGCCTCTCGAAGGCCATCGGCCCGATTCCCCGAGATAATCAATTCCAGTCCAGAGGAATTGTCCGAAGATATGCTCCCTGTCACGTGTCGCTTTCCATGCAGCCATGTCGTGGCGGTTTTCACTTCCATAAATCACCCGCTCGGGATATTTCTCGTGATCACTGTCATATTTGTTTTCAGTGTAGTTGTATCCTGCGATATCCAACGCTCCGGGATATTCGGTTTCGTTCGACATGGCCACACCGGCCAAGCCTGCAGTCACGGGACGTGCCTTATCATATTCTTTCACCACTTTCACCAGGCGTTTGGCAATATCCCCCAGCTCCATCGCATCGGGTGCATCGGGATTGTATCCACCATAGGAGGCTTGAGTGAATCCTGCCTTCTCTCCGCCAAGTACCGGGTGAGAATAGGGGTCGTTAGGGTAATCCACCTCGTTGCCGATGCTCCAGGCAAAGACTGAGATGTGATTGCGATCGCGCCGCACAAGGTCGGCAAGGTCAATCTCGCTCCATTCCTTGAATATATCGTATGAACCCTGGAATCCGGGAGTCCCCACGTTCCAGCCTTCCAGCCACTTTCGTTTAGGGAACACCCATTCATCATACATCTCGTTGAGGACCAAGATGCCCAATTCATCACATAGGTCATACAAATCAGTAGCCTGTGGGTTATGACTTGTCCGGATCGCATTCACCCCAATCTCTTTCAGCGTTTGCAAGCGTCTTTTCCATACGTCGCGGTAGACCGCTGCACCCAGCACGCCTGCATCGTGGTGAAGGCAGACACCTTTCACCTTCATCCATTCTCCGTTAAGCGCAAACCCTTTGTTCGGATCAAATGTGTAGGAACGAAATCCCGTGCGGGTGGTGGTTTGATCTGTCACCACCTTCCCTTTCAGCACGGTGGTCTTCAGCTCATACAGATTCGGGTCGGTGAGGGACCACAATGCCGGCTTGTTAACCTTTAAAGTGGTTTTCAGTTTATTTTCTCTGCCCGGTTTCGCGACCAGTTTCTTAGACGATTTTGCCACGAGCTTTCCTTCCGGTGAGAAGAGTTCATTTACAACGGTTAATGAGGCGTTGAGCTCCTCTTCGTTGTTGATATCCACCTCAACGTTCAGCCTGTACCCTTTCTTCATCGCTTCAGGATAGGCGTAAACACCCCATTGGGCAATGTGTACCGGGTTGGCGTAGATCATCCAGACGTCACGGTAGATGCCCGAGCCGGTGTACCAGCGTGAGTCGGCCGATTGGCTGTGATCGACCCGCACGGCAATCACATTTTCTTCTCCATACCGGATATGAGGAGTAGCATCAAGCATGAATGAGATATAACCGTTGGGACGTTTTCCCAGCGACTCTCCATTCAGAAACACTTCGCTGCGGTTGTAGACCCCCTCAAAATAGAGATATACCTTCTCTCCCTCTTTTTCTGCGGGGACATTGATTGTCTTACGATACCAGCCAATCCCGCCCGGCAGATAGCCTGTTGCACTGGCCAGGGTGGGGCTCAGCTGACCTTTCACACTCCAGTCGTGTGGGAGGTTGACCTGTTGCCAGCGAGAATCATCAAGCGTAATTGCCTGACCCTCTTTTATGTCACTTTGGACAAATTTCCACTCTTCATTGATCTTTTCAGGCTTGCCGAAAGAGACCTGTGCCTGTAGTGACGGAGCAATACCTGTAACCAGCAATAAAACAGTAATAATTAAATTTTTCCGCATGCGATTGTTTGTTTGAATTGGTCTAATGATAAATATTTGTATGACAACGATTAGAAATTACATCTAAGTCCTATATAGGTGTCTGCAACTGATTTCAATTATTATTTCTTTTGATACACTCGTATGTAATCGATCTCGTAGTGAAGGGGAAAGGCGGTATCATCGGGAACACCGCCGTGTTGACCTCCAATTGCTAGGTTTAATAACAGATAATGGGGTTGTTTAAACGGGTTTCTGAAATCACCGAGAGACCCGTTCACAGTCTCAGAGAGATCGATCTCGTTGAGCAGCTCATCATCGAGGTAAAGTTGGATGGTCTCTTCATCCCAATCCATACGCCAGATATGGTATTTGTCTGCCCAGTGAGGATCCTTTTTGGTGAAATGGGTAAAGGGTGTAGCGGAGCTGTCCCATTTGGCCTTGAATCGCTCCTCTGTACCCCAGGCTGCGTTGGCCAGGATATGGGGCTCACCCTCAATACGGTAATACTCCATGATGTCGATCTCTCCGTTTGAGGGCCACTCCATTTCCGATCCGAGTGTCCAGATAGCCGGCCAAGAGCCACTGGCTGTGGGAATCTTTGCCCGTATCTCGAAACGCCCATATTGAAATTCTTTCTTACCCATTGTTTTGATGGATGAGGAGCTATATTCAATCTCTTCCCTGCTGCTGCGCCAATCGTTGCTTCCTGCTTCAAAGAGAGGGTTGTTTTTTTTCTCCCTGCGACCGGTGATGATGAGTCGGCCGTCGCGGCAAAGTGCATTCTCCTGTTGGTACCACTGCAGTTCATGGTTGCGTACGAAACCCTCTTCAAATGACCATACAGCCGGGTCTGGTATACCTTCCTGATTGAACTCATCGTGCCACACCAAGTTGTATCCTTCAATTTCTTCAGGGGCCGATGAATCGGGAGTGAGCTCATCAAAAATAGTTAAATCCCACTCATCGAACCATTTAATAACTGGAAGCCCACCTTCAAATAGAACCGGCAGCCATATGTATCTGCCGTCGATGGGGGTGTCGGGTTTCCAACGATCGGCCATGAATATATAAGCATCTTTCTTTCCCTGCAGCGGTATGATGAAGGTGCTTTGCGAATGAAAAGTGAGATCGGCATCATCACCGCGAGCAGGGTTCGGATGCAATGTCCATGGCCCCATGATGTGATCGGCAGTCAGCAGACGCGCCGCATTCGGAGCCCATCCCGTGCAGCCCGATGTAATCATGAAATAGCGTTCATCTCTTTTGAAGATTGCAGGGGCCTCGTTGTGTCCACCCGGCTCTACGCGTACGTAGTTTCCCGAGTGATCAAGGTAATCGTCCGTTAATTCCGCGATGTGGAGGGTAAGGTTTTCTTCTGAAGCGTAGATATGATATGCCTTCTCATCATCGTCCACAAAGAGGGTCATGTCACGCGACATCTGGCCCCCTTCGAAATCGCGGCGAACAAGCAAGCCATCTTTCAGGGCCTCCATCCATTCTGGAGTCCACCAGTCTTCGAAGTCGGACGATTTCAAGGTGGAGTTCCTTTGCTCCTCCGTCATATTCATGGGCCATACACCCGCGTTTACCCTCCCGTTCTTAACCAGTTGATAAGGGCCCATGACCTCGTCGCTGACCGCGACTGCCACATGGGCCGCTTCATATCCCCTTCCTTTGAGTTCCAGGTGAAAGTACATCACAAACTTCCCTGTTTTGGCATTGTAGATCACCTTGGGACGTTCGATGGTGCTTCCTTTTACGATTGGACTCTCTTGGTCATCACTCACCGTTAATGCTACCCCTTCATATTTCCAGTTGTATAGATCGTCTGATGAGTAGCAGGTTACCCCCACGTGTGCAGCGTTCGACTTTTCACTTTTGTGCTCACCAAACCAGTAGTATCTGCCATCGTGAGAGAGGATGCCTCCACCGTGTGCGTTGATGTGATTGCCCTTGTCGTCGCGCCAGATTGCCCCCGGGGTGAAAGCGCTTTTTGCGGTGCTGTATTTAACCATCTCAGAAGCGGCCAGCAGAAAAGCTCCCACTCCGAAATCGGAGGTGGTCTCAGGACCCACATTCCGGTGTTGGTCTGCTCTCTCTCCGATAGGCTGGACATAGCCTACCTGACCGTTCTCCTGCAGTGCAATGCGGGTCAGGTATTCCCATCCTTTTTCCACTACCGGCAGAAACTCTTTTTCCGATAGCAGGCCATTGTTGATTCCCCAAATGTATCCGTAGAGGAAGAAAGCGGTTCCGCTTGTCTCATATCCGGGTGCATGTGAGAGGTCCAGCAGGCTCCTTGACCAGAAACCTTCATCCTGTTGAGATGCCTTTAGTGAGGAGGCCATGGCCCTGTATATTTGGATGTATTCGTCACGGTGAGGATCACTTGCCGGCAGTTGGTTCAATACTTTGGCCAGTCCGGCAAAGACCCAGCCGTTGCCACGGGCCCAGAAGTCTTTCTTTCCGTTATTTGTCTTGTGTGCAGGGTAGATGTATTTGGCGTCACGATAGAAGAGTGCTGCTTCTTCATCGTACATCAGCTCCCTGGCGAAGGTGAAATAGTCGTGCAATTTCTCAAGGTAGAGACTATTCCCGGTGATGTGATACAGCTTCGTCATCACGGGCATCACCATGTAAAGTCCGTCGGCCCACCACCAATAGTCATTCTGGGGTGTACCCATCTGATACTCCATCACCTCCAGTGCACGGGCAATCTTGTAATCAGCAGGATCAAGATTATACAGATCGGCATACACCTGAAAGCAGATCTGCCAGTCGCCGAACAGCACATAGTCATCGCTCTCACCGTAACTTTTTTTCCAGTTTTCCCGTGCGTCAGATTTGGCTCCCTTCCACTCATTCTGTTCGGCCCAGGCATGTGAAAAAGCGAGATATTCCTCGTTTCCCGTTACTTCATAGGCTGCCATGTTGCCGGTGTGATAGGCCGCACGGTGCCAGAACGCATTACCGTGGTTGGGGTTATTTGTTTGCCAGTAATGGTTTACCTTGTTGAGAATTCCGAGTGCCTCGGTTTTGGAAACAAAAGGTTGTTTTTTTTCTTCACCCGCCTTGACTGATGATCCACAAGCGGTGACAATTAATTGAGCGACTATTGCTGCCAATAGGGCAACATATTTGTTCTTGTTCATTCTTATATGCGATATGTGATGTCAGATCTTAAATGAGAATCAATTGATCTATACAACATGACATCAATTTCATATGTTCCCAAAGATAGAAAAAATGAATGCAATTTTACGAATCGAGACCTAAAAGTTGAAACGGCGTAGAAAGAGTTCATCAGGAACTCTTTCTACGCGTTTCTCATTGATTGCTGGACGATTAGTTTTCTGCCGGAACACCAGCTTCCAAGGGCCAATATGGATTTTGGTAGATGGTCGACTGTGTAGGATCATTCCCGTTGGGAGAGGTGAGCAGGAACTGTTTGATCATGATCGGTTCCAGATAGTGAGCCATTCTCCAGGTGCATCCCTCGAAGCCGGCCTGACCGGAGTAACGTTCAAAAGGACGGAGATATTCACTCTTCTCGGGAGGTGAAACGGTGGAGTTTGTACCCTCGTTGTAAACCAAGTCACTTTCATTGTACCACTCTTGCATGGGGCTGTTCCACAGATGGAATCCTTCCATGTGATAAGGCTCATCAATGAGTTGATCCATTGAGCGCCAGCGGCGAAGGTCCATATAGCGGAATCCTTCCGCCAGTAACTCGCTGCGTCTTTCTCGGCGAATATTGTACAATATGGGGTCAGTGATTACAGATCCCGCGGTAAATGCACCCCAGTCGTTTTCAGCCTCCTTGCTCATGTCGGTCAGAGAAATGGTCTTGTTGAAGTCTGGATCCAGACCTGCTCTTTGACGGATCAAGCTCCAATACTCAGCAGCCGTAGCATCTATTGTTCCATTCAGGAGATAGCTGGCTTCGATGTAGTTCAGTAGTGCTTCTACAGAACGGAATGCGATTGATGCAGTGTATCCGCCTCCGTTGGCGTAATGCTTTTTGTTCAATGAACCCCCTTTACGGAGTGCATAACCGGTGGCGTAGCCACGTTCAGAATCACCCAGTGTGATGGCAGGGTAGGGCTCTGTCATGACCGCTTCTGTACCTTCAGGATTGTTGACTTCAAAAACGATGTTTTTCTGTCCCGGTTCTTTAAGGAACAGTGAAAGGCGGGTATCCCGGTTGGCTCTTACATTTGCAATCGTTTGGTCACCCATGTAGTAACCGTTGCCATCTTCGTAGGACCCATTGCTATATACCGGTGTGCCATCCGCCATCAGGAAATTCTGAACATAACCCCTGGTGAGGCCAATACGGTAGTTACCCCTGCCTGCTGCCGCGTTGACATTGTGGGTGACAAGTCCCCGTGCATACTGACGCCAGAGCATTACTTCCGGATATTCGGAGAGGTCCTCATCAGCAAACATGTTGAAGTAAGGATTGGGCGCATCATCTTCTGATTGCTGAACGGTGCCAGTATTGGGAGTGAGTGATCCTTTGTACTTGTCACCCACTGTTTTGGCAGCATCAGCGGCCTGAGTCAGGAACCAAGTTGCCTCGTTGTCGATGCTTCCCGCGGGATAGCTGTAGCTCGGATGCTGTTCAGCTCCCGGCCAATCCTCGCCTCCCGGCACAAAGGCTGTACCCTTGAAGTTTTTCAACCATGTACCCTCAAAGAGAGCGACTCTTGATTTAAGCAACAAGGCTACATCTTTGTTGATGCGGGTGGTATTGAAGTCCACATCACCCATGTATGTGTATGCTTTGTCCAAATCATCCAGGATGAATCGGGCTACCTCGTTGCGAGGGAAACGTTTGCTGGCTTCAGCGAGAACCTCTATGTCATCGGGTAGCGGCTCCGTGATGATTGGGAAATCACCGAACATCTGCAGTTTCTTGAAATATTCCAATGCTCGGAGGAAATACATTTCGCCGATATAGTGCTTTACATGCGCATTGTTACCGCTGATCACTGATTCCGATCCATCCATGCTTTCGCCAAACTTCTCCAGCGTCTGCGTGAGGTAAAAGTTCACATGATAGATGCGGTTGAACGCCCAGTTGTTAGACTCACTATTTGGTACCAACCATCGATCAGTAGTATAGCGGTTGTTTGCGGTCACTCCGATTTGGTTGTCGGTCCCGTTGTCTTCGCCGTAAATGCCGTAACTCCAGTTGGAATGGCTGGGCAGGATATGAGGATAGAGATCCATCAATATTGCATCCAGCTGTGCAGCAGAGGAGTAATATTTTTCCGGAGAGATGTTCGACATTGGCTCTTTGTCGAGAAAATCATCACATGAGGTGATGCCAGCAAAGAGTACTGCAGCCAGAATGATGTGATATAGATATTTATATTTAAATGGTTTCATCTGTGAATTGTTTTGCGTTTTTTAGAATGAGGTTGAAATCCCAAAAGAGAATGTACGTGCCAGTGGATAAGCATTTCCATAGCTTTCATATCCGCCGTCAATTGTTTCGGGATCGAATACTTTGAGCAGGCTTGTGCCTGTCAGCAGGTTGTCAATTGAAACAAACATTCGGCAGTTGGAGATTCCAGCTTTCTCTGTGAGATGAACCGGGATGGTATAACCCAGCTGTAGGTTTTTTAAGCGGATGTAAGATGCATCCTGCATGTATCTTGTCTGACGTTGTTGGTTCTTACTGGTTCCAAATACAGGGCGGGGAAAGTAAGAATCAGTGTTGGCAGGTATCACTCTTCCCTCCAATCCGATATCGTTGGGACGGAAATAGTCCTGATGGGCACCCAGTGCTGCCGACCACCACTGACTGCTGGTGACACCCCAGAAGATGGGGCTGCCGGTGAAATAGTCGCGTTTAGCCACCCCCTGGATGAATGCACGCATGTCAAATCCTTTATAACTGGCTGACAGATCGGCACCAAAGAAATAGCGAGGAGTACTGTTACCAATTACTTTCAGGTCGCCATGATCGTCGAGTGTCTCCGCACCTGAGCTGATGCCCGGTTTACCGTCAAGGTCGGCATACATGATGTCTCCGGCCGACCATTCAGAACCGAGGGCCGTTTGTCCGCCCACAGCTTCCAGATGAGCGTCCATCTCTTCCTGTGTTTTGGCGATACCCACTGTTTCATACCCCCATATTTCACCAATCTCACGTCCATTGTTGAAGTTCCAGATTGATTTTGTGGTGTTACCCGGGTAGCTGCGGATAAAGGTTCTTGCATCGTGTACATTAAGTGTAATGCCATAGCGGAAGTCATTGGAAAGGTTGTCTCTCCAGCTCAGGGTGATTTCATTCCCCACTGTTTTCAAGTCACTGTTGTTCGAGCTGGGGGCCGAGAGACCTAAGGTTGCAGGTAGTTCCATTGCCGGTCCCACCATGTTGTCTGTGTATCGGACAAAAGTATCGAATGAACCGGTGAGCCGGTTGTTGAACAAACCCCAATCGAGACCGATGTTCCAGGTGCGAACTGTTTCCCAGGTGAGTGATGTGCTCACCAGGTTGTTCACCCATGCAGTGTTGGGACGTGACCCCCCTTGCAACCAGCTGCCTGCCTGTGAGTTGATGGTCATGGTGCGGTAGGTGGGATACCAGGCATTGGTGCTCTGGTTGCCCAACACGCCATATGAGCCACGCAGCTTGAGTTGGTTGACTACATCCATCATGTCTTCCCAGAAGCCTTCCTGTGCAATGTTCCATCCCAATGAGAATGAGGGAGACCAGGTCCATCTGTTTCCTCTGCGGAAGCGTGATGAACCATCATACCGGAGATTTGCTTCGGCCAGGTATCGTCCTTCATAATCATAGTTCACACGGCCAAAGAAACCTGCTGTCGACCACTGGTTGCGGTATCCCGAGATCTCGGCTGGACGTTCAACACCCTTGCCATCAACACCCGAAATCAGATCGAGTTCCGGCAGGTCTTCTGCCTGCAATCCATAGCCGGTGGCAGAGAAAAAGCTCTGCTTTTGTTCATCTGCCTGGAAGCCGAGCATCGTTTTAAAGTTGTGAGACTCATTCATGGTCCATGCATAATCGGAGTAGATGTTCCAGTTCATGTAGTTCTCTTTCCGGTATGCCTGGTAGAGACTTGAAGTCCCCTGGGTGTCAATGACGTTCCCCTGTACATCGTGGTTGTAGTAGGGTAGTCTTGTCTGACGGATATCTTGGTTGTTGATGCTGTAGTTGAATTCGAAATGAGTCTTCCAGTTTTTGATGGGTTCCAGGATAAAGGCTGCCTGTTGATAGATTCTGTCGGTCTGTGCCAAACGTTCTCCACCCAGCGCAAGCATCATTGCAGGGGTATCGGCATTGCTGTTATGATAATTACCGTTTTCGTCATAGACAGGCAGGTTGGGCCATGTCTGTCGACCGATCTTCTCATAGAAACCGCCTCCGAAGTTGGTGGGGCGATGCATATCCTGACGTATCAGACGCATGCTGTAGTTGAAGGTTACCCAGTCGGCAAGACGTGAGCTGATTTTCCCGGAGGCATTGTAGCGATCCTGACCGTCAGAGCCATGGTTCAGCATCCCATTGTAGTTGAGATATCCGAGTGAGGCGTAGTAGTTCAGTTTTTCGTTTCCGCCGCTGATGCTCAGGTTATGGTTCTGAGAGAGCGCGTTGTCGCGGTACAACTCATTGTACCAATCGGTATTGGCATATCCGGTAGTGAAGGGGTCTCCTGCCGGTTTACCCCACACATTTCCATCTGTGAGCAAGCCACCTCTGCTTGTGCCTCCGGCAGCCTGAAAATCCATCATCCGCTTCATGGTTTCATTGTTGAAGATGGCTCCCCATCCGGCGTTCAATGCACCCTGATTGTAATAGTTGGCAAAAGTATAGGAATCCATCATCTCCGGCATGCCTATAGGGCTGGAAAGACGGAAGCTATTATTGTAGTTGACTGATGTCTTGCCTTCGCGACCCTTCTTTGTTGTGATTAGAACCACACCAAATGCTGCACGGGATCCATAGATGGAAGAAGCCGATGCATCTTTGAGTACCGAGATCGATTCCACATCCTCAGGATTGAGCAGGTTGATGTCGCCTTCCATGCCATCGATCAACACTAGCGGATTGTCGCTGGAACCTTCACCAATTGTACCTGTACCGCGAATCCGAATTGACATGTTAGATTCGATGTCACCGGCATTGTGTGTCAATTGGAGTCCGGGAATAAGTCCCTGGAGGGCATCAGATACCGTGTTTACCGGTCGTGATTCAATGTCCTCAGAGGTGGCAACTCCCACTGCTCCGGTCAGATTCACCTTTCTTTGTGTCCCAAAACCGACGACGACAACTTCATCCAGGGTTTTGGTATCCTCTACCAACACGATTTGCAGGGTTGCTCCGGTAACCTCTACTTCCTGTGTAATGTAGCCGATATAGCTGATTTGTAGTGTGGCACCAACTGGAGCCGATAGGGAGAAATTCCCGTCGATGTCGGTTACGGTACCATTGGTCGTCCCTTTTTGCAGAATACTGGCGCCGATGATCGCATCTCCGTATTCATCCGAAATGTTGCCCCTGACTGTCTGCTGGGCATATGTCATAAAACAGAATAGATTTATGACAGTGAATAGTAAGAATGTTTTTAGTTTGTACATAGATTTTTTAGAAATTTGATTGCCGATTGATTGATGGCAAGTTGAGTTATAAACGGTGAACAGATTTAATCTTAAAAGAAATTTTTCATTCAAGGTTTTCTTTGCATAATTTGTGATTCATTTTAGTTGTCGATTATGAGAATGGTGCAAAGGTAGGTTGTGAGTCATAATAGGGACTCCAATTATCATTAAAAAAGGGAGAATATTCATGATGGGCTATATCTTCAGGGGTGCTTCTGTAGAGAGGGAAAGATGCATAAATAGAGTGACATAAATCAATCATTCATGGTTTGCATCTATATAATATTGAGATGGATGAAGGTTAATCTCATCTGAATTGATTGCTTTCATTTTAATTGCCTCTCATTCGGAACTCGTTCTAATCTCGTTCTAATCTCGTTCTAATCTCGTTCTAATCTGGTTCTAATAGATTCGAGGCAGATTAGAATCAGTTACGATTAAGATTAGGTTAAAATTGGTGTCATGTGAAGCGATGTCACAATAAAAACGCATCTCCCGGTGGGGGAGATGCGATATGAAAAAAAATCTATTTTAGTAAGTTTTCTCTTTTTGAAAAATAAATCAATAGCCGGGATTGTTCTCCCACTGCACATCCTTGTTGCGTTGAATCTCACTCAATGGGATGGGCAGCAACTGGATTCTCGGATCCAGTCCGCTGATTGTTCCTTTAATGGTGCTCTCCTTGTTGAGTGCGGCTCTTTCAATCAGTTTGCCGGTACGCATCAACGTCATGCGTCTGTTCTCTTCTGCGAAGAGCTCTCGGGCTCGCTCATCCAGGATAAAATCGAGACTCATGTCACCAGCAGATACTTTCCCGAGGTTGGGATCGTTCATCTCAATGCGTGCCTCTTTGAAGGCCCTGTTACGGAGGATGTTGATGTCGTCCGCAGCGCCTGCTGCATTGCCATTCCCGAGTCGTGCCTCTGCTCTCAGCAGGTAGGTTTCACCCAGGCGCATCATTGGGAAGTCTTTGATACAGGTCCACCCCCAACCGTCGGCAGGATCATATGAATCCCATTTCCTGGTATAGGGGAACATGGCTTCCAGTGAATCGCCCGGGGCATTGACCACCCTGTCACCGGTTTTTACACTTCTTACCTCAACCGCATTGGGTGAATCGGCAGCAACACGGAACCCGTTTGCATCGATGCCGATGGTTGCGCTCCAATTGGGTGCGTTGTAGTGGAAGGTGCGGGTGATGTTGAATTCAGAGTTGCGGATGTCACCCTCGCCATACAGTTTGTACTTCACCCAGTCGCTGGGGCGCATGCGCCCGTTACCGCGACCGCCATAAACGCTGATCTTTCCTTCCGTGGGATCATTCACCTCGTATGCCATGCCGGGGACATTGTGATAGGCAGGTACCCATACCCTGCGGTGTTGTGGCGCATTCGTGAAGCCGCCGGCCACATTCTTCGTATACTCCAGTTCGAATGTCCAGATCGCCTCTGTGTTCCCTTGCGAGCGACGTTGGTTGCCATGGATGAACATGTCGTGATAGTAATCACCCGGCTTATTCTTGTTGAAATCAATGCCGTAACGATCGTTCACCAGGCTAAACTTGCCGCTGGTGATGATTGACGTGAGCACCGGCTCTGCGAGATCGGGTTTTCCAATACGGAGATACACCTCACCCAGTGTCTGCATTGCCATGTACTTGTTGGCACGGCTTTCAGAGACCAGTTCGTTGACGTCGGGAAGATGTTCAGCGGCATACTTTAAATCCTCTACAATCTGCTCATTCACCGTTGCGATCGGTGTACGCTCAAAATCGGTTCTCGCCGAGGCGGTGGGTTCTGTCAGCAGTGGGACATCACCGAAGAGTGTTGCCAGCATGTTGTAGGTATAACCACGGAAGAATTTTGCCTCGCCAATCTTCTGGGGGTCACCCTCTTCTCCGATTGCTTTCAGTGCATTGTTGGCATTGTTGATGATCCGGAACGATTGCGTCCACATATAGTTTACACCGGCATTCTCGGCATTCAGGTCTTCATACTTGAAAAACGGGATCTCCACACCCTGGATCCCTCCCGGAGAAGCAACGTCGGTTCCTACCTGCCATATACAGAGCCACCCTTGTTGATCCGACCAGGTCCATAGTTGTCCAAAGGTGTAATGGAGTCCTTTCAATGCTGCTTCCACGCCAGACTCATCGGTTAATGTTTCCGGGGCATAGGAAGAGTAGGGTTTCTCTTTCAGAAAGTCATCACTGCAGGAGATTGTCGTACCGAGTAGTGCAATCCCAATTATCAAGAAGTATATTTTGATCTTCATAGTTTCTTAGAATTATAATGTGAGATTAATGCCAAATACAAAAGATCTGACCGATGGGTAGTTGATGTCCCAGTTACTCAAACCGCGGGCAGTATCCCTCTCTTCGGGGTCCCAGCCGATCCAGTCGGTAAATGTATAGAGATTGCGGCCGCTCAGGTAGAAGCTCAAGGCTCCCAGCCCGATCTGATCCACCATAGTTTGCGGAAGCGCATAGCTCAGGGTGACATCCTTGATGCGGGTATAGTTGGTTTTCACCGGGAACCTGTAACCGTGAGGGTTAGAATTTTTACTCAGGGAGCGCCATTCGTTGCTTCTGTTCTCAGGTGTCCAGTAGCCAATCTCTGCAAGGCTGTTGCGTCGTTCCAACTCATCGGAAGCCATGCCTATATGGCTGTTGTTGCGCATGGCGCCCTGTACTGTCTGGATAAAGAAACTTAACGTCAGATTCTTGTAGGTGAAGCTGTTGGTCACTCCCCCGGTCCATTTGGGAGCTGTTTGTCCCAGGATGCTCCGGTCGTTGTCATCGATCTTTCCGTCGGGGGTTCCCTCCGGACCGCTGATGTCGGCAAGCTTCACATCACCTGCCTTGGCGATGGGATCCCAGTTGAGATGTTCGTTGGCTGCGATTTCATCCTCCTGCCATATCCCCACTTTCTTGTAGTCACGGATCACACCGATGGGCTCTCCGATGAACCAGCCACTGCCTACGTCGTCCATGCCGTCACCATAAAGATCTATAATCTCGTTTTTGTTAGCCGAGAAGACAAGGGTGGAGTTCCATCTGAAGTCGTTCTTGTCGATATTGACCGTGTTCAGGGTGAGCTCGATACCGCTGTTGGTGGTCTCCCCGATGTTGGCCGTCACTTCCGAGAAACCGGAGGTGCCGGGGAGCTTGCGTGAGAGCAACAGGTCATAGTTGTTCGACTTGTAGAGATCCAGTGATCCATTGATCCTGTTGCGGTAGAATCCGAAATCAAGACCCACGTTCAGACTTCTTTTTGTTTCCCAGCTTAGGTCGCTGTTTCCCAGTCTGTCTGCTATCATGGCGATGTTGGTTTCTCCACCCATGGCAATCTGTACATCACGCATGGTCGTGAATGTTCTGTATACACCCACAGCCTCATTGCCGGCCGTACCATAGGATAGTCTCAGCTTGAGGTTGCTGATTGCATTTTGATTGCTCATAAACTGCTCGTTGTGCAGGTTCCACCCGAGTGCCACAGAAGGAAAGATTCCATATTTCAAACCCTCTGCAAAGACCGAAGAGCCATCGCGACGCACCGTGAATGTGAAGAGGTAGCGGCTGTCGTACGAGTAATTGAGACGGCCCATTTGCGACAGTGCTGCATACTTATCGGCATAGGAGCTCACATTGGAACTGGCGCCTGCCTGCATTCTGTTCCATCCCAATTCATCATTCACGAAGCCCTGTGCCCTTGCATAGTTTTCACTGTATTTTCTTTGCTGTGCTGCATAAACTGCAGTAAGATCAAAATGATGCTTTTCTAGGTCGCGGGCATAGGTGAGAATGTTTTCAAGTGTATAAGCTTCCGTTTCATAGTGCCATATCTCCGCAGTACCCAGGAGGTCGTTGACCACCTTGCCGGCATACCTGTTCTGACGCCGTGGGCTGTAACTGAAACCTGCATTAAGCTGGTAATTGAGTCCATTTAAAGGTTCCCAGATTTTCCCGAAGTCCAGGTTCGCATTCCCGTTCAGGTTCACATTGTATTGTCTGCGCTCATGTTGGGTAAGTGTAGGCAGCAACGGGTTTGACCATAATGTTTCTCCGTACATGGGGTAGATGGTGTAGGAGCCATCCTCTTCATACATTCTTCCGTAGGGAGACATCGCCTCGGCGTTCAGCAGGTTGGCCCTGCCACCATCTCTGTTGTGTGAGACAATGTATGAGTTGGTTCCCACTTTCAGATAATCGGTCACGTCAGCTTCTATGTTGGTTCGAAGGGATAAGCGACGGTAATTGTAGCCTTTCACCACCCCCTTCTGATCGAGCACATCTCCCGAAACATAATAATTGAGACCCTCTGTCCCCCCGGAGACGCTGATGTTGTGGTTCTGCAGGATACCTGTTTGAGATACCTCTTCGATCCAGTCGGTGACATGTCCGTTCTGGTAGTTCTCCACCTCATATTGGTACTTTACGTTCTCGTCATACATCGGTGAACCGTTGATGCGGTTGCCTTCTTTGTAACGAGCGATCAGCTCATCAGGAGAGACCATCTCCGGAATGTGTGCAAAATCTTCTGTTCCCAGATATCCGGAGTAGCGGATGGTGGGTTTTGAGCTTATTCCCTTTTTTGTGGTGATCAGGATTACGCCGTTTGCGCCATTCATACCATAGATTGCCGTGGCAGAGGCATCCTTCAGGATTTCTATCGACTCAATGTCATTGGGATTGATGTCGTTGATTGAGCCATCCATTTTGGAGATGGGTATCCCGTCTACTACCACATAGGGGTCGTTGGAGGCTGTGATGGAACCCCTGCCCCTCACAATGGTAGAGGGAGCCTCACCCGGTATGGAAGTTACTTGTTGGATGACAACTCCCGAAACGGCACCTTGCACGGCCTGCATTACGTTTGTAACCGGGATTTTTGAAAGTCGCTCTTTCGGTACAGATGCAACAGAGCCGGTGATATCCGATTTTCTCTGGGTTCCGTAGCCCACCACCACAACCTCATCCAGTGCGCGGGTATCTTCCAGCAGCGTAATTTGAAGACGCTCACCTGTTACGGCTACCTCCTGGGTGATATAGCCAATGTAGCTGATCTGCAGGATCGCTCCTGGCGAAACAGGAAGTGAGAAGTACCCGTCAAGGTCTGATACGGTTCCGTTAGTCGTTCCTTTTTCCAGTATACTGGCTCCAATGACAGGCACTCCGCCTGTATCGGTGATGGTTCCTGTGACAGTTGTCTGAGCATGTATAGCCAGTATGCAAATACTCAGAAAGAAACCGGTGATAACAGTTTTTAATTTGCTCATAGTTTCATGGAATTCATTCGTAATTAATAAATCATCTCAATTAAAATAATCACATCATTGCATGGGGTTCCTTTACGCTCCATTTGATTATACATCGATTAACATATTCCGCATAAACATATGGTAATAATATATAAAAGGTCAATTCAAGTGCAAATATAAATTTAATAAAGATTTAAATAGTCAAAATATCATTAATAAAGGTGGAAATATAGACATTCATGTATACATTATTCCTTTTGTTGAGTAGGTGATATGGAAGTTCTTAGAGATGCTGGTTCAGGAACAAATGATGGAGCCATAAAAAACGTTGGCTCATGAAATTGATGATTCATGAGCCAACGGCAAATTAAATGATTGGACTGAAGAATTATCTGCCTGCAGGACTAATCACAAAGCCATACGCATACTGATCTGCCAAAAGTCGGTATTGCTCATGGGGAAGCCTGCCCCAGCTGTCTTCACCTCCCAGACCACGCTGGTTGAGATCGACATGCAAGATCACCTCATTGCGGGGATTGATGTCGCTGATGTGTTGCTGTTTCTTGGTGTTGCCGGGATCGAAATCTTCAGGCATGTTGTGCAGGGCACTGACCCCCAGTGGTTGCAAGCCTTCAATCCGGATTCCTTCGCCTTCTTCGTTGGTGAGGGTGAGCCAGCGCACATCAGTTTTGTACCCATTCTCCTGGGGGCGGACATAGGGAACATACTGATCTGCCACGCTGCTGCTGTAACTGCCAATCAGCGCCGCACTCTTACGGTCGGAATAGTTTTCCCAGGGACCGCGTCCGTACCAGCTGAACAGGTCATACTCTTTTTGCAGTCGCATTTGCATCCCAAAGCGAGGCATCTCCGGCAGATTTTCTCTGCCGGCTTCCCAGCTGCCTGCTACGCGGAGCTTCCCGCCGGGTGAGGCGGTATAGGTAACGGTGTAGTTCGACGACACATCGTGCAGTCGATAAGTGGTGGTGATGGTGAGTGCCTGATCTGCCTCATCCACATCGACGGCGATCACCTCTTTGTTGTTCCCGGCATTGCGCCATACCGAAGAAAGGAGCTGCATGCGGTTGCCGAAATCATTGTCGGTAGGGGCACGCCAGAAGTGCGGCTGGGGAGCTCCCCTCAGGAGTGTCTTTCCTTTGTGTTGGTAGGCAACCAGTTCACCGCTGCGCTCGCGAAAATGGATAGTGACATCACCGCTGTTGTATGTGATCATGCCTCTTTCCCTACTGATTTCAGCAGTGACCTCCCCTTGGTTTTCATCAAGAGCGGTAAACCATTTCTGTTCGCCAATTGCAAACTGTTCACGAGCAATCTCGTGCCCGGTGGAGAGCATCGGTTCCGGGGTGCGGATTGTGGCAAAAAGATTAAGGAAATATTCTACCCCCTCTTCGCTTGTCAAATCGGGTAGGGGGATCGTGATATCTTTCGACTTTCCGGCGGGAAGATCTATCTTCAGGGTCCCTTCAGCAGCCGGCTCCCCGTTGCGAATCAGCTCCCAGCGGAAATCATACCGGTTTAAGTTATGGTAGAGGAAGCGGTTGGTGATGGTGATGATTCCCTTTTCGGCCTCCTTATTCCTGAACAGGATGTCCTGATAAACCTTTTTTACCTCATAGAGTCCGGGGTGTGGCTCCCGTGCCGGGCTTACCACACCGTTGATGCAGAAATTCTCATCGTGGGTGTAGTGCGCAGCACCAAAGTCACCACCATAAGCCCAGTAGAAACGACCATTCTCATCGCGGGTGGCCAGTCCCTGGTCTACCCAGTCCCAGATAAAACCACCCTGCATGTGGGGTGCCGTGTCGAACAACTCAAAGTACTCCGGGAAGTTACCCAGGCTGTTGCCCATGGCATGGGCAAACTCACACATGATATAGGGACGGGTTACATCTGTGCGTGATGCATACTCCCTGATGGACCCAAATCCGGCATACATGGGTGCCACGATGTCGGTGTTCTCGTTCTGTCCCGCCTGCTCGAACAGTACCGGACGTGACGGATCCTGCTCTTTCAACCATTCATACATCTCATAAAAGATTGGTCCGTTACCGCACTCATTCCCCATGCTCCACATGATCACCGAAGGGTGGTTCTTATCCCGTTCGTACATGCGGATGATTCTGTCACGGTGTGCATCAGCCCATTCGGGGAGATAGGCGGGATGCTTGCTCTTGTCGAATCCTCCCTGCCATTCTGCACCCATGCCGTGTGTCTCTATGTTGGCTTCGTTGCATACCAGCAAACCATATTCGTCGCATAGCTCATACCACAGGGTGCTGTGTGGATAGTGACTCATCCGCACGGCGTTGATGTTGAACTGTTTCATCAGTTGAATGTCCTTGAGCATGGTCTCGCGATCCACCGTGTGCCCATTGTATTGATGATGTTCATGCAAGTTCACACCTCTTACCATGAGCGGCTTGCCGTTCAGAAGCAGTTGTGCATTCTTGATCTCCACTTCACGAAAGCCTGTTTTGGCAGAGGTGGATTCAATCAGATTGCCGGCAGCGTCACGCAGGTTCAGCACAACCGTATAGAGAACAGGAGTTTCGTTGCTCCATTGTTGAGGAGAAGAGACCTTGTGACTGTATTGCACGACTCCGCTGCTGTTGCTTTGCACAGTAGCGGGTTTCGTCTGGGAGAGGATTTGTTTGCCCTGGTTGTCGATGAGAACCATCTCCAGTTGCATCGCTGTATTTGCAGATTGATAGTTCTTCAGCTCTGCTTCAATCTCCAGTGTGCCATTCCTGTAAGCGTTATCGAGTCCCGCATTGATCGAGAAATCACGAATACGTACCTGGTCCGTGCTATAGAGGTAAATGCCGCGGTCGAACCCTGAGAGACGCCAGAAATCCTGATCTTCCAGGTAGGAGCCGTCGCTCCAGCGATATGCCTCTACTGCAACAGTGTTATTGCCCTTTTTCAGATAGGGGGTGATGTCAAATTCGGCCGGCATCTTGGTCACCTGGCTGTATCCCACTTTTTCACCGTTGATCCAGACATACATGGCTGTTGCGCTGCTTTCGAAATGCAGAAAGACACGTCTACCATCCCACGAATCGGGGAGGGTGAATGTTCGCTTGTAGCTCCCTACCGGGTTGTCTTCGTGTGGTATGTGCGGTGGGTTGGCAGGGAAGACATATCGGACGTTGGTGTAAATGGGTGTGCCGTATCCCTGCAACTCCCAGTTGCCGGGAACCTCAATCTCACCCCAATGCCTGGTGTCGTAATCATCCCTGTAAAAGTCTACCGGTCGCTCTGCCGGACGCAGTACCCAGTTAAATTTCCAGGTTCCGTTGAGCGAGAGGTACCAGGGTGATTGCTCATACTGGTCTGATACTGCAAGTGATTCTGCATTGTAGGGCATCGACGTGGCCCGTGCCTCTTCTTTGTTGATCCCGAATAACGACGGGTTCTCCCATTCAGGTGTCTGTGCTGTTGATGTGAATAAAACCGCCAAAAATGAGATGGCAGTCCATAGCTTCTTACTGTTCATATTCGATTCAATATTTTATAGATTCTCTTTTTCATTTCGCTGTTTCGTTGGGTCAATAAAGTCAACGATAAAGATAGTCTCATTCGTCAGATGGTCACTCAAATTATCATTCAAAAAGGTGGAAATTTAAAGAATTGATCCCTTCGCGATCTTCTGGTTGTTTGATAAAGGCCTGAGATGAAAAGATATTTAAAAGTTTATGACTATTTTTGCATGGAGCTTAATTGGTAAAAGTTGATTTGTAGTGGCTGAATCTATGTGTCGTCTATCCTCTATCCTCATCCTCATCTGTTTCTTTCTGTCTCCGCTCTCTGCTGCGGGTGTAAACAGTATGCCACGATATAACTTTCATGCATTAAGTACGACAGAAGGTTTGCCAACGAGTGAAGTTCAGAAAGTCTTTCAGGACTCAGAAGGGTTTCTCTGGTTTGCCACACGCAACGGCCTTTGCCGTTACGACGGCTACGGGATCACCGTGTTTCGGTCCGACTTACCCAATACCCACCATCTGACCGACAACAACATCTATTGTTTGGCTGACGACGGGAGGGGGAACCTTTGGGTTGGCACCTCCAATGGTGTCAACCGTTTTGACAAGGCCCGGGGAGAGTTTGAAGAGATCCCCATTCAAAACAGTACCGGTAAAGTGGTGGCTGCCATCCTGATTACGGAGGAGGGGCGCGTCCTGATTGGGCTGGATGATGGTCTCTTTGTGTATGACAGTGCCTCCGGCAGTTTTGTACACCATACAACCCTCCATATGGGAAGCACCCCGATTAACGCACCTGTGAAATCAATCTACGAAGATCAGCGCAACGAGCTTTGGATTGGCACCTGGAACAGCGGTCTCTATCGCTTCGACCAGAATCGTAACATCCTTTACACCTATCCGAGGCTCAATCCGCGAAACTCAGCTCATGTCATCTATCAGGATAGCAGAGGAAGAATCTGGGTGGGTGCCTGGGAAGGAGGATTGCATCTGTTGGAAAATCCATACGAACCTGAACTTCTCAGCTGGAAAACATTTCTGCACGATGCATCACGACCAAACAGCCTCTCCGATAACATTGTTTACGACATTTGTGAGGATCCGCAATCAGGCAATCTCTGGGTCGGCACCCGCAGCGGACTCAGTATCATGAACGAAACAGAACCGGGGAGTTTCATCAATTACAGTACTTTCAATGATAACAACCGTTTGCCCAACAACGAAATCAATTCAATAGTGGCTGATAACAGCGGGAACATATGGATTGGATCCATTGGGGGAGGGGTTATCTATACGAACACCCTGAAACCGAAATTTGAGTTCTTCCAGGTGCAGCTTCCCGAGATGCCCACTGCCGCCATCAGATCGATCTATCTGAACCACCATGACCAGATGTGGCTTAGCGTGGGCACCTATGGCATCGTCTTCTATGATCCCGAAAGTAAGGTGATTGTTCCGCAATCGGAGATGCCCGAATTCAGGGAGCTGAATCAGACCACTGTCTATGATATCCGTTCTTTCAATGGGGATGATCTTTTGTTCGCGACTTATGGCGATGGTTTGTGGCATTATCGCAAAGGTGAACCGGTAAAGACCTATACTACCAACAACGCTGATTTCATCCGGGAGAACCGAATACGAACGCTTTACGTTGACCGGAATCAGAATTTGTGGGTGGGTACCCAGTCAGGCTTGGGGGTACGTCTCCGTGACGGAAAAGGATTGACGTTCGATCAACTCACTGTAGAAGGCCGCGAACTGGCCAATGCAACCATGCTTCATATCATGGAAGATGGGGAGGGCAGAATTTGGATTGCCACCATCAATCATGGCCTGATCAGCGTGGAAGGTGATCCGGATAATCCGGATCACCTGGTTTTCCGCAACTTTTCCAGAGAGAATGACCTAGTCACCTCAAATACATTTAATGTCCTTTTCCTCGACTCTTCAGATCGTCTTTGGGCAGGTGCAGAGAGTGGGAAGCTTTATCTTTTTGACAGTGTGTCCGACCGTTTCGTGGACAAATCACCCCGCTTTCCGATATTGGGCAGTATGATCAATTCCATTCAGGAGGACAGTCTTGGGAATTTGTGGATTGGTACCAATGTTGGTCTGGCCAGGCTCTTGTTTGATGAAACGAATGAGTTGGAGAGTTATCGGATCTTCAGCACTGCAGACGGTTTGCAGGATAATTTTTTCATTCCCAAATCTTCATACAGCCACAAGGACAGGTTCTATTTTGGGGGATACAAAGGACTGGCCTGTTTCTCCCCCGGGAAGATCAATGCTGACATTGTACCCACTCCTTTTTACATCACCGACATTCAAATAATGAATCGTTCATTCTCGGAATTGTCTCCTGAGATTGCAAGCACCGTTTCAAAACTTGTGCCCACATTCACCGATGAGATTACCATTGAACATCGCAACAATAATTTCAGCATCCATTTTGCCTCATTAAACTATACCAATCCTGAGCTCACCCGATATGCCTATAAACTGGCAGGTTTTGATCAGGAGTGGCGATACAGTGATGCGAATCACAACGCTGCTCATTACAACAACCTGCCTGCAGGGGATTATACCTTTCTGTTGCGGTCCACAAACCTCCATGGTATCTGGAACGAGGAGACCAGACAATTGAAGGTGTCGGTGTTGCCTCCTTTCTGGCTTAGCTGGTGGGCTTTTCTGATCTATTTCCTGTTGCTTTTAACCGTCGGTTACCTGATCTACCGGAATGTGACAAACCGTGTCCTGCTGCGCAATCAATTGCGATACAAAGAAATTGAACAATCGAAGGCGGAAGAACTTAACCATGCCAAGCTGCAGTTTTTCACCAATATCACCCATGAGCTATTGACCCCGCTCACCATCATCTCAGCTTCGGTCGATGAGATACAACGAACAGCACCCCGCGACGAGGGTCTCTATGCAACACTCACCCGGAACATCAACCGACTGACACGTTTGTTGCAACAGATCCTGGAGTTCAGGAAAGCGGAGACAGGAAACCTGCAGTTGCGTGTTTCCTATGGTAATATCTCTGAGTTTATCCGCAATTCCATCGAAGCTTTCTACCCACTGATCCGCAAGAAGAAAATGCATTTCTCCTTCCTAAGTGATCCGGAGGTGATTGAGGGTCTTTTTGATCCGGACAAGTTGGATAAGATTCTCTATAATCTTCTCTCTAATGCTGCCAAATATGTGGGGGAAGGTGGCTCTGTTCAGCTCACCCTTTTATATGATTCAGAGGAGAGGGATCAAATCCGCATCTCGGTAAAAGATGACGGCACCGGCATCCCCGTTGAGGCGCAACAGATGTTGTTCAAACGGTTCTACGAAGGAGATTACCGGCAGCACAGAACAACCGGTACAGGTATTGGTCTCTCACTGGTGAAAGATCTGGTGACCCTCTCGCATGGTAGCATCGAGGTGGTGAGTGAGCCCGGTAAAGGGAGTGAATTCATTGTGATCCTGCCCATCGATATCTCCTACTTCGATGATTCGGAAATAGATCTCCCAGTCACCCGCGAAGAGCAGGAGGGCACCGTTGATAAGCCGCAACCTGCTGTAGAAGATGCGCTCAATGAAGTGAAAAGAGGCAATCTCCCGGGGGTGTTGGTTGTGGAAGACAATGAGGATATTCTTGAGTTGATGCAGCGTTTGTTGAACAACGACTACCAGGTTAGTACCGCAACCAATGGGAAAGAAGCTCTGGTGATGCTGGAACATGAGAAGATCGATCTGATTGTGTCAGACATCATGATGCCCGAGATTGACGGAGTCGAACTGTGCCGATTGGTCAAGAACAACATAGAGTACAGTCACGTCCCCATTATCCTCTTAACGGCCAAGACCGATGAAAAAGATCGTGCCGATGCTTATGAGTCAGGGGCCGACGCGTTTATCAGCAAACCCTTTAATCTGAATGTGCTGCATGCCAGGATCAGAAATCTATTGAAGAACCGTGAACGTGTGGCGCATGATTTCAAGAGCCAGCTGGTGTTCGACATGAAGGAGATGAACATCACCAATATCGATGAGACCTTCCTGCAGAAAGCCATCGATTGTGTCAACCGGCATCTCGATGATTCGAACTTCGATCAGCTTCAGTTCTCGGAGGAGATGGGGGTCAGCAAGTCAACCCTCTACAACAAATTAAAATCGCTCACCGGACTGAATACATCGGCATTCATCACCAATATCCGGATGAAAGCTGCCTGTCGCATCATGGATCAGAACAGACAGATACGCATTTCTGAGCTGGCCTATGCGGTGGGATTCAACGATCCCAAATATTTCAGTTCCTGTTTCAAGAAGGAATTCAACATGCGTCCTACGGAATACCTGGAGCGTTTTACCGGTTCTGTAGAGAATTAAGGAAGCATTTTGATCTCATCTTGCAAGAGTCTTCGGTTGTAAACAGATAACTGCTCAATGATTCCCTTTGGCTCTCCTGTTGTCACCTCGCTGAGTATGAGTCTTTCCAGGGAGATTGATTGATCGAGCAACCCGTCAATATAGGTGCGGAGAGTTCCCTCCTCATAAGTGATGACAAGCCTGAATTTACGGAGCTTCTCCGCTGCGTACCATTTGCCGTTGGTTGCCCTGTCCTGGTTTTTCCAATTATCTGAACGGGCCAGCATATTGCTACTCTCAAAGTGGGATACGCCATCGGTGAGGTAGGGCTTGGGCATCTCCTCATCCGGGATTACATAGGTGAGACCGGCAAATCGGATGATTTCTCCGCCAACCTTCTCTGTGGGTAACGAAAGCGTCAGCGCCAGGGTGAATGCCTCTGAGGCAGCAACCCGAATGGTGTCCTCCATCTGTGTGGTGGCTTCATGGTGATGCTCATAGAGTAACCCCTCTTCGGGACTACTGCTCTCTTCCGGCAAGGAGATGGCTGTGCGGATGGCAGTAGGAAAACCTTCCGGCCTCTCTTTGCTCACAATCCAGTCGTAATAGTCCCCCTGCATCCATGACAGTGACGTCGCTCCTTGCAGGCCTGCGATGGCATAAGGGCGGATGTTGTTGGCAGGAGAATCGAAGGTAATCTGTTCAGTAGTCTGCTTGCTTCCATCAGCTGCAACGGTGAACTTTACCAGTTCGTACACATTCCCATGTTTACCCTTCACAGGCACCGATCCGTAAATCACCCGCGGATCATCCTTGTCGATGGTCATACCGCCACTGTAACATTTTTCGATGTCGGGCGACTGATGGAAATGACCTCCGGCGTTGGAGAGGAATGTTTTCCTCCACTGGTTGCCTGTCCACTTCACATGGTAATAGTCGTGCGACGTTTTGGAAGCATCGATGCCTACCATGGCAATCACGGGATGTTCCTCCTGGTCGAGCACCAGCTCCCAGATCCAGTTGCGTGCATGGGTGCTGTCTACCACTGCATAGGGGTGTTGTTCCCGGTACCGGGGGTTGATGTCAACCTCATGCAGGGGTGAACTGCCAATCTGAGAAAGGATATACCCTGTGATATCGCTCAGCTCGTAGGAGTGAATATCAATGCTGTTGAGGTAGATCCAGTTCTCGCTTTGGTTGTCGGGGTGGTTAGTGGTGTAGGCAAGATAAATCCTGTCCTTCCCGTTGGTGGCATATTTGGCGTAGGGTCTTACTCCCGGGGCCCCTTTCATGGAACGGACAATCTGATGGGGACCCCGGTCGAAAGTCACCCGGTCCTGCTCATCGGGGAGTGTTAGTCGCGCAATGGTGGGGTGCCATCCTATCCCGCGCCAGCAAAGGTAGATATGTTCCGGATCATCCGATAGAATGAAAGGGGAGGGGTAGGTGGTATTGTGATCCGTCTCCAGACGCATCTCTTTCCCGAGTGTGGTGATGTCTCCCGGTTCTCGTGATATCCGATAATAGAAACAGGACTCATCGGTGTGACGCGAGTAGAAGATCATGATCCGCTCATCGGGCAGCACCAGGAAGGTGGGATTGTTGTGGTCGTCCGGTTGAAACCGAGAGCGGATCAACACTTCCGTGCTGCTTTTCTTGAGATGATCTATTTGTGTGGCTTTGATCGATCCGTGCACATCAATGTACCCGACATAGGTGCTATTGATACTACCCTGCTCATTCTGGTAGTGCAGTGCACGAGGATCAGCAAACCAGCACCAGGCACCCTCCTCTGTAATGGTGTTGATGGTGATTCCCTTGTCGTTAAAAGACCTGCTTTCTTTCATTCCGCAACCATAAAGTGTGGAAATGATACAGAGGATGATAAGAATTTCTTTTTGCATGGTGAGAATGTCTTAAAAAAGATCAAGCCAGATAGCTACCGCTAAATGGCTTGATCATAGTTGTATGAGGTAAATGAACCTATTGCTTTACCACAGGAAGATGTAGATCAATGTCACCAGCAGGCAGATTCCCAGGGCTCCTAAGGCAAAGCCCTTGTCGGTCTTGAAGAGTGACAGATCGAACGGTACTGCCTTCTCATCCTTGTAAATGTCATTGGCATTTGAGAACAAGAAGAGCGAAATGGAGAGAATCAGTGATCCAAAGAAGAAGAATGCTTCAAACCCGATGTTCTCGAGGTAGATTATCAATTCGTTGCTGCTGCCTCCCACGAGTAGGATCTTGTGAATCGCTGCCGAAAGGATGAACAATACTGCGAAGAAGAGGGTGAAACGGGCCCATTTGAGCATTTTTCTCCGGTCATCACCGGTAGCTTTTTCTGCCGCAATCCTGGAGTTATCCACATAGGTGATCGCTACGAAGATGAAGAACAGGATGATGAAGATATAGCCCATCCTGAACTGGAACGGCATGTCGGGCAGCGCGATCTTGAAGAGCACTCCCATGGGGATGGTGAGGATCGAGGTCCAGATGGCTGCTTTCGAAGATGCTCTCTTCCAGAGAAGTCCCAATCCGAAGACCACGATGATACCTGGATATATGAAACCGGAATATTCCTGGATGTACTGGAACGCCTGATCCAATCCCCCAAGCAGCGGCTCAACGGCGATAATGGCAATCACCAGTGCCAGGAAGGCAGTGAGGCGACCGATGCGTACCAACTGCTTGTCGGTGGCTTTTTTCTTGATGTGCTGTTTATAGATATCCATCGTGAAGATGGTGGAGGTGGAGTTCAGCATTGACGCCAGCGATGAGATGACCGCCGCTGCCAGTGCTGCGAAGGAGAGTCCCTTGATCCCTACCGGGGCGAAGTTACGGATAAGCCAGGGATAAGCGTCATCGGAGACGTTGATCGATCCGGAAAGATCGAAGTAGCCCTGCTGGATACCCGGGATATCTTGCGGATAGTTGAACATGATGAAGGCGGTTACACCGGGAATCACCACGATAAAGGGAATCAATATCTTCAGAAAACCGGCGAAGATAAGTCCTTTCTGTGCCTCGTTGATGCTCTTGGCCGCAAGTCCTTTCTGAATGATGTACTGGTTGAAACCCCAGTAACCGATGTTGGTAAGCCATACACCACCCACGATGGCTGCGATACCGGGAAGATCACGGAACGCATCAGGCGATTTCGATTTGTCGACGATCAGGTTGAAGTGGGTATCGTTGGGGATGCTTTTCAGCTTGTCGAAGATGATGGACATCCCGTCCAATGCGCCCTTTCCTTCACCCGATACGGCTTCCAGGGCAAAGTAAGCTGTGACCAGTCCGCCTCCGATCAGGAAGATGACCTGCAGCACATCGGTCCAGGCTACTGATGCGAGACCCCCGTAGATGGAGTAGATACCGGCGATGATGAATAATACCAGTACGATCTGCATGCGATACCCTTCCAATCCCAGGATCTGCTCAATGGCAATCGATCCCAGCCAGGCCACAGAGGTGAGGTTGACGAAGATGTAGAGGAAGAGCCAGAAGACTGAGAAGGCCATACCCACACCATCGTTGTAACGTTCCCGCAGGAACTGGGGGATGGTGTAGATGTGTCGTTTCAGCATCACCGGCAGTAGGAACTTTGCTACGATGATAAGGGTTACCGCAGCCATGATCTCATAGGCTGCCACGCAGATACCGATCTTATAACCGGAACCCGACATGCCGATAAATTGTTCGGCAGAGATGTTGGCTGCGATCAGTGAAGCACCCACAGCCCACCAGGTTAACTTGTTGCCCGCCAGGAAATAGTCGTTTGCTGTCTTTTGTACTCCTTTCTTGTTTCTGGAAAGGAAAAGACCCAAACTGACTAGAAGTACCATGTAAATCCCGACAATGACAAAGTCAATTGTCTGAAATCCAGAATTGTTCATTGCAGTTGAAATTTGATTGTATTACGATTTATTGTGTTTCTATTATAAAATATGGCTATTGAATGGCCAAAGTTAGAAAAAAAAATCAAATAACAACATTTGTTGAGGGATTTATGTGTACTGATGACACCATCCTGCCGGAAGGGTCTGCATTTTTACGGAACGCCTCGTCCCATTCCAGTGCCACGGGACTGCTGCAAGCCACTGAAGGAACGGAAGGTACGCAACTGGCGGCGCTGTCGGAGGGGAAAAGCTCGGAGAAGATGGAACGATAGAGATACTCCTCTTTGCTCAGGGGTGGATTGATGGGGAAACGGAAATGTACATTTGACATCTGCTCGTCACTCACCTCCCGGTTGGCTATCTCCTTGAGGGTGTCGATCCAGCCGTAACCCACACCGTCGGAGAACTGCTCCTTCTGTCGCCAGGCCACCTCCTCTGGCAGGTAGTCGGCAAACGCTTCCCGGAGGATGTGCTTCTCGATTCTGCCGTTGCCGGCCATCTTATCCTTTGGGTTGAGGCGCATTGCCACATCGAGAAATTCCTTGTCGAGAAAGGGAACGCGACCCTCCACGCCCCACGCTGCGAGCGACTTGTTGGCGCGGAGACAGTCGTACTGGTGCAGCTTACCCAGCTTGCGCACCGTCTCCCTGTGAAACTCCTCCGCGTTGGGAGCCTTGTGGAAGTAGAGGTAGCCGCCGAAGATCTCATCGGCACCCTCTCCGGAGAGCACCATCTTCACACCCATCGACTTGATGAAGCGGGCGATCAGGTACATGGGCGTGCTGGCGCGCACGGTTGTCACGTCGTAGGTTTCGATGTGGTAAATCACATCGCGAATGGCATCAAGCCCCTCGCGGAGGGTGTACTCCAGCTCGTGGTGCACCGATCCGATATGGGTTGCCACCTTCCTGGCTGCTGCCAGGTCGGGAGATCCCTTCAGACCGATGGCGAAAGAGTGTAGCTGGGGCCACCAGGCCTCCTCCCTGTTGTCGCTTTCGATTCGCTTGGCAGCGTATCGCTTGGCCACAGCAGAGATGATGGAGGAGTCGAGTCCCCCGGAGAGCAATACTCCATAGGGAACGTCACTCATCAGTTGCCGCTGTACAGCTGCTTCCAGTGCCTCCCGTAATTGTGTCACATCGGAGTGGTTCTCTTTCACCTTGTCGTAGTCGCTCCAGTCACGCTGGTACCATTGTCTCATCTCACCCTCGGCACTGTAATAGTAATGGGCTGGCGGGAACTCTTCGATTCGGTTGCAATAGCCCTCCAGTGCTTTCAGCTCCGAAGCAATCCAATAGGCCCCGTCGCGGTCCCACCCCTGGTAGAGAGGGATGATGCCGATATGGTCGCGGCCAATCAGAAAGGTGTCCTTCTCCCGGTCGTAAAGGGCAAAGGCGAAGATGCCGTTCAGCTCTTCCAGAAAATTGGGCCCCATCTCACGGTAGAGTGCGAGGATGACCTCACAGTCCGACTGCGTTTGGAAGGCATAGCTCCCCTCGTACCTTTTACGTATCTCCCGGTGGTTGTATATCTCCCCGTTCACCGCCAGCACCAGGTTGCCGTCACTGCTTACGAGCGGTTGCTTTCCAGACGCAGGATCAACGATTGCCAGCCGCTCATGAGCCAGGAGGGCACGGTTGCAGCTGAAAATACCTGACCAGTCGGGTCCCCTGTGACGTACCTTTTTTGACATCTCCAGCAACTGCGGCCGCAGTTGCTCTTCTTCTTTCTTTATATTGAATGTACAGACAATTCCACACATGGTTGTAAGTTTGTTGTTTTGTAACTTGTGAGCTTTATTGGCTTTTGGTTCATAGTTAAGTTCATCGTTTGATGTTATTAACCCATGAATCAATAACCGAAACAGTTTATCGCTTATATATCTTCGCTCTTTTGCAGCATCCGGTGAATATCTTCGGCCACTTTTCGTCCCGAGGCGATTGCCTTCACCACCAGGCTGGCCCCCATCATCGCATCACCTGTGGCATACACCCTTGCCACGCTGCTGGCATGTCCTTTGTCCACCGATACATTGCCCCGCACGTCGTAGGCCACTCCCAGCTCGTTGAGCAGCCCTTCCTGCACCGGATGCACGAAGCCAAGTGCCAGGAGCACCAGTTCGGCCCGGATGGTTTCGGGGTTGCCTGAGGAGACCATGGTAAAGCGGTTGTTGGCATCCTTTTCCCAGCGGATCTCCTCCACAACGGCTTCTCGTACGCTTCCCCCCTCACCATGGAAAGCCAGTGTGTTGACCTGCCAGCGACGCGTGCATCCCTCCTCGTGTGAGGAGGATGTTTTCAACACCTGCGGATAGGGGTTGGGCCAGGGAGTGACAGGGTTGTGTCCCACCGGCGGCTGAGGCATGATCTCAATCTGGGTAACGCTCAGGGCGCCCTGCCGCACGGCAGTGCCCACACAGTCGGAGCCGGTGTCGCCGCCACCGATCACCAGCACATGCTTCCCTGCCGCACTGATCCGCTCCTCGTCTGCTGTTGTCTCTCCCTGAAGGTGACGGATCTGCTGCGAGAGGAACTCCATTGCGAAGTGAATCCCTTTCAGGTCGCGTCCCTCCGGAGTGATATCCCTCGGTTTGCCGGCTCCCACCGCCAGGCAGACCGCATCGTACTGCTCCATAATCTCTTTTCCCGGGATATCTCTTCCGATTTCGGTACCGGTGATGAAGGCGATCCCCTCTTCGCGGAGCAGTGCCAGCCGCCGATCGATCACCTTCTTGCTCAACTTGAAGTTGGGGATGCCATAGCGAAGCAGTCCCCCGGGACTTTTGTCCCGTTCATAGACGGTAACACTGTGTCCCTTGCGGTTCAGCTGCTGCGCTGCGGCCAATCCTGCCGGTCCCGAGCCGATTACCGCCACCTTCTTGCCGGTGCGCTGTTTGGGAGGGCGCGCCTGGATCATCCCTTCCATGAACGCCACCTCGGTTACGGAGGCCTCGTTCTCGCGGATGGTGACCGGTGCCTCGTGCAATGCCAGTACGCAGGATTTCTCACAGGGTGCGGGGCAGACGCGGCCGGTGAACTCGGGGAAGTTGTTGGTCTCGTGCAACACCTCCACCCCTCGCTTCCAGTCACCCTTGTAAATGTGATCCTGCCACTCCGGCATTTTGTTGCCCAGGGGGCAGGCCCAGTGGCAGAAGGGGATGCCGCAGTCCATACAACGTGAGGCTTGTTCACGGCGATCTTCCCTGTTGAGGGTCTGCTCTACTTCCGCTTGGTCATATATTCGTTCGCTTACAGGACGATAGCCGGCAACTTTCCGGCCTGTCGTCATAAATGCTTTTGGATTTCCCATACAATCTTTTTATTGTGCTCCTGAACCAAGAAGCTTGTTAATAATCTCTCTCTACCACGGCGATCTTCTTCTCCAGTTCCGCGATTTTCCGCTCCTGCAAAACCTTCTTGTACTCAATGGGGGTCACCTTGATGAACTTCTCCAGGAAACGATCCCACTCTGCAAGGATGCGACCCGCCTGTTCGCTTTGTGTGTATTGGTGGTGCCTGGCGATCAGCTCTTTCAGCTCACGCATGTCGGAGAGCTCTTCCACCAGCGATAGCTCCACCATCTCCATGTTACAGTGGTAGTCGAAGTCACCTTGCTCATCCAGCACGTAGGCTACACCGCCGCTCATGCCGGCAGCGAAGTTACGGCCCACCCGCCCCAGCACTACCACACAACCGCCGGTCATGTACTCGCAGCAGTGGTCGCCGGCGCCCTCAACCACGGCCAGCGCACCCGAGTTGCGAACGCAAAAACGTTCGCCCGCCACCCCGTTGATGTAGACCTCACCGGAGGTAGCCCCGTAGAGGGTGGTGTTGCCGCAGATGATATTCTCTTCTGCCTTGAGGGTGCTCCCCTTGGGGGGTGTCACCACGATCTGGCCTCCCGAAAGACCCTTTCCAAGGTAGTCGTTGGTATCACCGTGCAGATAGAAGGTGACCCCTCTCACCAGGAAAGCGCCGAAGCTTTGTCCTGCCGATCCTTCGAACCATACGGAGAGGGTGTGGTCGGGCAATCCCTCGTTACCATAAAGGCGTGCAATCTCACCCGAGAGCATCGCGCCGGTGGTACGGTCGGTATTGTGTATCTTCGACTTGATTCCCACCGGTTGCCTTGTTTTGATGGCGGGAAGTGCTTCGCTGATCAACCTCCTGTCGAGAAGTTCTCCGGGCAGTTGGTGACGCTCGCTCACCTTGCGGATCGCATTGTGCAACGCTTCTCCCGGGAAGAAGGTGATCCGGGAGAGATCAATCTTCTCCGACTTCGGATGAGTGGGATAGTGCTTCCGTATCAGCAGATCAGACCTTCCCGCGATCTCGTCGAGTGAACGGAAGCCCATCGCCGCCAGCTGTTCCCGCACATCCTCCGCCAGAAAGCGGAAGTAGTTTACCAAGTACTCATATCTCCCCACAAACCGCTTGCGGAGCTCCACATCTTGTGTGGCCACCCCCACCGGGCAGGTGTTGAGATGACACTTGCGCATCATCACACAACCCAGCACGATCAGGGCGCTGGTGGCGAAGCCATATTCCTCTGCACCCAGCATCGCGGCCACCACGATGTCACGTCCTGTCTTCAGCTGCCCGTCGGTCTGCAGGGTCACCATGCCGCGCAGGTTGTTCATCACCAGCGTCTGCTGTGTCTCCGCCAGCCCTATCTCCAGTGGGAGGCCGGCATGCTTGATGGAGCTGGAGGGGCTGGCACCTGTTCCTCCTTCGGTACCACTGATCACGATCAGGTCTGCCTTAGCCTTTGCCACACCGGCAGCGATCGTGCCTACACCACTCTCCGACACCAGCTTCACGCTGATGACCGCCTGCGGGTTTACGTTTCGCAGGTCGAAGATCAGCTGCGCAAGATCCTCTATCGAGTAGATGTCGTGGTGTGGCGGAGGAGAGATGAGTGAAATGCCGGGGATGGAGTGACGCGTCCTTGCGATAATCTGATCCACCTTGTAGCCCGGCAGCTGTCCCCCCTCACCCGGTTTGGCACCCTGCGCAATCTTGATCTGCAGTTCGTCGGCATTGACCAGGTACTCGGTGGTGACGCCAAAGCGTCCCGAGGCGATTTGTTTGATGGCGCTCCTGCGGGAGAGCCCGTCCTCCTGTGGCAGAAAGCGGGCCGGATCCTCGCCCCCCTCACCGGTGTTGCTGCGCCCCCCTATGAGGTTCATGGCGATGGCCAGTGCCTCGTGTGCTTCTCGGCTGATGGAGCCGTAAGACATGGCACCGGTACAGAACCGCTTCATGATCTTTTCCGCCGGCTCCACCTCCGAGAGCTCCACGGGATCTTTCCTGAAATCCAGCATGTCACGGATGAACGCCGGCTTCTCCTTCTCGTTGACCAGACGCGTGTACTCCTTAAAGAGTTCATAGTTGCCGGTACGGGTGGCTATCTGAAGGCGGGCCACTGTTTCAGGATTCCAGGCATGGTACTCACCCTCTATGCGATAGGCATACTGTCCCATGTTGACCAGGTGGAACGGTTCGTTTTCCTCCTTAAAGAAAGCTTCGTAGTGGGGTTGCAGCACCTCCTGTGCCACCTCCTCCAGCTCGATGCCACCGATCTTGGACGAGATGCCCCTGAAATAGCTGTCGAGCAGGGAGGAGGAGATACCCAGTGCCTCGAAGATGTGGGCACCCCGATAGCTGCGGAGGGTGGAGTTGCCCATCTTGGAGAGCACCTTCAGCAATCCTTTGTTGATTGCCTGGATGTAGTTTTTCTTGGCTGTGTCGAAATCGAGCTGCAGTGAGCCTATCTTCACCTGTTGGGCGAGCTCGGCGAAGACCAGGTAGGGGTTCACCGCGTTGGCCCCAAAGCCGAAGAGCAGGGCGAAGTGCATCACTTCCCGCGGCTCGGCGCTCTCCACCACGATGTCGATCTGCATCCGCTTGCGACGCTCCACCAGGTGGAGGTGTACCGCCGAAGTGGCCAGCAACGAGGGGATGGGAGCGTGGGTGGCATCCACACCGCGATCGCTCAGCACGATGAAATGCTTCCCCTCATCCACTGCCTGTTCCACCGAGCGGCAGAGGGTGTCGAGTGCCTGCTGCAATCCCGCGGCACCACTCTCCGGGTCAAACAGCATTGGGATTGCCGCGGCAGAGAAACCCTTGTAGCGCAGATTGTTGAGGATGTCAATCTGGGTGTTGGTGAGAATCGGACTTTTGATCCTGACGATGGGTGACAGCTCCGGAATCTCCTGCAACAGGTTCTGATGAATGGCACCGATGTATCCGGTGAGTGACATTACCAGCTCTTCACGGATGGGGTCGATGGGTGGATTGGTGACCTGCGCGAACTGCTGCCTGAAGTAGTTGAAAAGTCGTTGTGGTTTGTCGGAATAAGCGGCGGGGGTGACATCGTTCCCCATCGAAGAGACCGGCTCCTTGCCTTCCAAGGCCATCGGTTTGATCAGCAGCTCCAGATCTTCTGTGCTGTAGCCAAACGCTTTGAGCAGTTTCTCCCTGTTCTCCACCTCGTTGTTCACCTTCCTGCCTGAGGCGATCTCTTCCAGTCGCAGGCAGTGGCTGTTGAGCCATTGCCTGTAGGGGTATGCGGAGGCCAGCTCCTCTTTCAACTCCTGATCGCGGTAAATGCGACCGGTATGGGTGTCCACCATCATCATCTTACCCGGTTTAAGCCTACCCCTTTCTTTGATGTTAGCTCCCTCAGTCTCCAAGGTGCCCGTCTCGGAGGCGAGAATCAACATGCCGTCGTGGGTGATGGTGTAACGTGCCGGTCGGAGGCCGTTGCGGTCGAGCATCCCGCCGGCATAGCGACCGTCGCTGAAGAGGAGGGTGGCGGGACCGTCCCAGGGCTCCATCAGCATGCTGTGGTATTCATAAAACGCTTTCAGTCCGTCAGAGATGGGGTTCTTGTCGTTGAAGCTTTCAGGCACCATCATTGCCATGGCGTGGGGCAGCGACTTGCCGGTCATCACCATAAACTCCAGTGCATTGTCGAACGAGGCGCTGTCACTCATGCCCGGTTGTATCACAGGGAAGAGTTGCTCCATCTCTTGGAAGTGTGGTGAGGAGAGCACACTCTCGCGGCTCTGCATCCACTGCCTGTTACCGCGGATGGTGTTGATCTCACCGTTGTGTGCCACCATGCGAAAGGGTTGCGCCAGGTCCCATGTGGGAAAGGTGTTAGTGCTGAAGCGGGAGTGTACCATCGCCACCCGGCTTGTAAAGTGTGGATGGGAGAGATCGGGAAAGTAGCTGCGCAGTTGGTGTGACGAGAGCATCCCCTTGTAGATCATCTGTCTTGTAGAGAGGCTCACCACGTAAAAATCCCGATTCTCTCCCAATCCCGATTGAAGCATGGTTCTTTCAATCTTCTTTCTGGTGAGGTAAAGCTTTCTTTCCAATTCCTCACGGCTTCCGGAGCCGGTCAGGAAGAGCTGTACGATATGGGGTTCGTTGGAGAGGGCGATCTCACCCAGGCAACTGCTGTTGACCGGCAGGTCGCGCAGGGCGATCAGGGTGAGCCCTGCTGAGGCAACCCCCTCTCTGACCACCTGCAGGCAGAGGGCTCTCTGCTTCTCATCCTTCGGAAGGAAAAGCAGTCCTGTGCCGTATCGCCCCTCCTCCGGGACGGCAATGCCTTGTAGCAGGATGAACTCATGCGGGATCTGCACCAGGATACCGGCACCGTCGCCGGTCACCTTGTCGGCACTCTCCGCACCGCGGTGCACCATGTTCTCAAGCACCTGCATTCCTTTTTCCACGATGTCGTGCGATTTTTCACCCGTGAGGGTCATTACAATCCCGACACCACAGGCATCATGCTCGTTGTCAAAGCTGTATAGCGATTGTTGCTGGGTCTCCCTGAGCTGGCGGAAGATATTTTCTTGTTGTTTCATCTCGTTGTTTTTTTATATTTTCGCCAAAAAATAGCAGATAATCACTTACCCGCTATTCCAAAAACTGTTTCTAAACAGCTATCTGATTTATAGAGAATTTCTCTCAGCTGATGAATAGCAGCTCCCTGTATTTGGGCAGGGTCCACATCTGATTGTCCACAATCAGCTCCAGCTTGTCCACGTGATAGCGGATGGTGTCGAAGTATGTGAAGACGGTGTCGTGGTAGGCCACAGCCTTCTCGCGGGCGTCTTCCAGTTTATTGGCTGCCTTGCGGGCATCGACCATGTCATCTACATTGGTTTTGATGGCAGAGATATGGGCCGCTATCTCCTCGATCAGTGCCGCATCTTCCCTGGAAAGGTAGTCCGCTTTCTCTTTGTCGAAAACCGCCCGCATCTTGAAGAGGTTGTCAAGCAGCATCGACTGGTATTCAGTGGCCACCGGGATGATATGGTTCATGCAGAGATCGCCCAGCACTCGAGCCTCGATCTGGATCTTCTTTGTGTAGGTTTCCCATTTAACCTCGTTGCGGGCGTGCAGCTCCTTCTCATTGAGTACCCCGATTCGTTCGAACATCTCGACCGACTGCGGGGAGGTATAGGCATCGTAGATTACCGGTACGCTGGTCTCGCAGTCGAGTCCCCTGCGACCTGCCTCCTCTTTCCACTCTTCGCTGTAGCCGTTTCCCTCAAAGCGGATTGGCTTGGATTCCTTGATGTAGAGTCGCAGGGTGTCGAAGATGGCCTGTTCCTTCTTCATCCCCTTTTTCATCTTCTGCTCCACCTCCTCCCTGAAATCGGTGAGCTGTGCGGCTACCGTCACATTGAGGGCGAACATGGCGGAGGAGCAGTTGGCCGACGATCCCACCGCCCTGAACTCGAAACGGTTGCCGGTAAAGGCAAAGGGAGAGGTGCGGTTGCGGTCGGTGTTGTCGATCAATACCTCAGGGATGTGGGCGATGCCCAGTTTCATCTTTTTCAGTTCATCTACGGTGATGTCATCATCTTCTGAGCTCTCTTCTATCTTGTCCAGCACGGCTGAGATCTGTTTGCCGAGGAAGACGGAGATGATGGCCGGGGGAGCTTCGTTTGCACCCAGCCGGTGGGCATTGTTGGCCGACATGATGGATGCCTTCAGCAGTGCGTTGTGTTTGTAGACCGCCATCAGCGTGTTCACCAGGAAGGTGACAAAGAGCAGGTTCTCGTTGGCGCTCTTGCCGGGAGTGAAGAGACCGATGCCGGTGTCGGTGCCGAGCGACCAGTTGTTGTGCTTGCCCGATCCGTTCACACCTGCAAAGGGCTTCTCATGCAGCAGCAGCTTGAAATGGTGCTTGGCAGCAATGCGGTGCATCAGCGACATCACCAAAAGGTTCTGATCCACAGCAAGGTTGGTCTCCCCGAAGATGGGAGCTAGCTCGAACTGGTTGGGAGCCACCTCGTTGTGCCGGGTCTTGAGGGGGATGCCATACTTGTAAGCCTCATGTTCCACCTCTTTCATGAAGGCAGCCACCCGGGGCGGCACGGCACCAAAGTAGTGGTCCTCCAGTTGCTGGTTTTTGGCACTCTCATGTCCCATCAGCGTTCGCTCGGTGAGGCTCAGATCGGGACGGGCGGCATAGAGTGCCTGGTCCACCAGGAAATATTCCTGTTCCCATCCCAGGTAGGAGTATACCTTCTTCACCTCGGGGTGGAAGAGCTGGCAGACTGAAGTGGCAGCTTTGTCCACTGCCGAAAGGGCTTTCAAGAGTGGTGTCTTGTAGTCGAGTGCCTCACCTGTATAGGAGATGAAAACCGTTGGGATGCAGAGGGTGTCATCGATGATGAATGCGGGGGAGGAGGGGTCCCATGCGGTGTATCCCCTCGCCTCGAAGGTATTGCGGATGCCGCCGCTGGGGAAGCTGGAAGCATCGGGTTCCTGCTGTGCCAGCAGCTTACCGGCGAAACGCTCGATGATGCCCCCGTCCGGTCCGTTCACGTAATCGATAAAGGAGTCATGCTTCTCGGCCGTCCCTTCGGTGAGGGGCTGAAACCAGTGGGTGTAGTGGGTAGCCCCCATCTCGATGGCCCACATTTTCATCCCGGCCGCCACATGATCGGCAATTTCACGGTGGAGGGTGGTGCCCTGGTCAATGGCTTCCAGCACGATCTTCATCGTCTCCTTGGAGAGATACTTCGACATCTGTGTCCGGTTGAAGACATACTTGCCATAATACTCCGATGGTAACTGTCCGGGAGAGGCGACTTCCACGGGTGCTCTTTTTGAGGCTTCCTCTACTGCTTTAAAACGTAATGTTGACATACTACACGAATTGATTGTGAATCGCGGTTTGATAACCAGTTGTTCTGTTATTTTGAATTGTATTCTGATGCAAAATTAGACAAAATGTTTTAATCTCAAAATAAAAATGATAAAAATGTCACATAAGGGTCAAAAAATTAACATAAAGGTCGAAAATCAACACAAAATCTATCAAAAGAACATGCAGTTTGGGCTCTTTTGATTAAATGGTTCGGATTCCTGCCAAATCAGTGCCGTTTGGTTAAATCTCTCAATTCTTTACTGGTCTGTTGGTTTCGGCACCGGGAGAGATGAATGCCTTTCACAAAAAATGGAGTCTATACCTTTTTGCTCAGGAGGAGTAGGTGTGGATGCTCTGCTTTGCGGAGGGGAGGTAGTTGACGCCGTACCAGCAGATCTGGAGCATCACGAAGGCGATGATCAGGATCACCATGGCGGTTTTATTGGATGAGGTGCGTTTCAGCCGGTAGTGGATGTAAATCAGATAGCCGATCCAGGTGACGGCGGCCCAGGTCTCCTTGGGGTCCCAGCTCCAGTAGTGTCCCCATGCCTCCTTGGCCCAGATGGCACCCATCAGCATGCCAAGGGTGATACAAGCGGTGCCGGCATAGACCAGGTTGTCGGTCATCTCCATGATGCGTGCAGGTTCTTTGATTCGTTTCCCCTGTATCAGGTAGTAGATGGCGATGAGGGTTACGGCACCCAGGATGGCGTATGAGAACATGTAGATGATCACGTGTGGAGCGAACCAGGGGCTCTGCAGTGCCGGCATCAGCACCTTGTTGTGGATGTCGGGGTTGAGCAGGTTGACTATGATGAAGACAGCCGCGAGGATGGTGGTGAAGGAGAGGATCCAGCGATAGTTCCAGCGAAGGTAGGTGAGCAATCCCGCCACCGGCAGGAAGAAGGAGTACCAGAGGCGTGTCTCCCCCATGGTGCGCAGCGGGGGGCGTTCCAGTGAAACCCACAATCCCGCGATAAAAACGAAAAAGAGCATCACTCCCCCCAGCGTGAAGAGTGCCGACACGATTTTGCGTGCGGGGCTGTATGCGAGTGCCGCACCTGTGCCCCACAAAAGGAGGGCACCCATTGCGAAATAGATAAATTGATCCCAGCTCATGTTCTGCTTTTTTTAGGTCCTGCAAAAAAGAGGAAGAGTGCCCCTGCCAGTAGCATGAAGATGCCGGTATAGACAACTTTCAGCCAGGGATCGCGTACCAGCTCGAAGACCGAGGTGTCGGAATATTTTCCCATGGTGTCGTCGTAGCTGTATTGGTAGATCATCCACTCCTCCATCATCACCGGATGGTTCACTTCTATGAGGCTCTTACGGGTATGCCCCTCCTCGGTATAGAGGGTCACGTGGGAGGTGTAGCGTTTCACCTCCTGCAGGGGCATGGCGAGGCTGCGGGTCTCATCGATGCGAAGCAGACTGTGGGGGTAAAGGTAGCTGCCGTTGCTGACCCATCCCTCTTTCGGTGCAGCTCCTCCTTCAGGGGTCACCTTCACCCTCAGGGCAGCGGTGGCACCCTCCATCAGCATCGGCACCACCCGCGTGATGCTGTCGTCGCTGAAGATGGCGGCATGGGGCAGGTACTCCAGGATTTCGACTGTATAGCCTGCCAGGTCTGTTGTTTTTCCAACTCCTTCAAACATATAGCTTTCCGGTCGTTCGGTGGGAAGCATCCGGCCACTCTCATGCTCAATCACCACCAGCTTGGGCGGATACTCCTCCAGCAGGAAGCTGTCGAGCTGGATGGCCAGTGGAAGTTCTTTTAACGCACCGGTGGCAGTAGTGCCCCGCCACTCCACTTGCCCCTCCTGCACGCGCATGGTGAGCCGCTCCATGTCGGCACTGCCCAGCACTCCCCCCAGCAGGGCAATGAAGAGACCCAAGTGGTTGAGGTAGAATCCGATGTCACGCCATTCCTGTTTACGTGTCGTGCGGCGCAACGTGGTGAGTCCCAGGATTAGCAGGAGGTAGAAGCAAATCAGGACAAATGGCCAGGAGGTGGTCATCCGATACCATCCCAGCGAAGTGAAGAGATTGTCGGGCAAGGCTGTCTCGCTCCCGGACGGGAATTGTGGAATAACCCCAAGGAATATGCTGAGCAACAAGAATAATGCCAATGCCGGGAGGGTAGCAGCGACGCTCGTGAGCCAGCGCCCCAGTGGTCGCTTGCGGGCGAGCAGATACACAGCAAGAAGCCCTGTCATGAACAGGGCTCCGATGATCAGGTTGAGGGGTGCGGCAAAGAGAGTGGGGTGTATGTTGCCCAGGAACAGCTGCAGGATCAGACCGGAGAGTCCGATGCCTGCAGCGATTAGAATGCCCTCCCTGTAGCTCCAGGGTTGTTCCCAGATATGTCGGGAGCTGTTCTTCATCCTCTTGATCCGCTATTGTGGTTTATTTCAGGCTGACAAGTCTGTTGTTTGCACGTGCGCTCTCCAGCCATTCCGGAACCTTCTCTTCCAGGAACCGCTGCTTGTTGCTTCTCTCTTTCGCGATGTCGAGGCCTATGTAACTCTGTGCCTTTTCCTTGGTGGAGATGTCGGGTAGCGGTACATTGCCGGTGAAGCCGTTCAGCGCGAGCACCTTCGCAATCTCGAAGCGGGCCTTATGGGCGCGGTCGAGGCTCAGGGAGAGGATCCGCTGGAACTCCACAGGTGAGTGGAATGATCCGCCGTGTGAGGCTACCGCATAATCCCAGCGCCACTGCGACTGGCGGATCAGCTGCAACGCCTCCTTCATTTGTGCTTCTGTGGCTCCCTTCTCCCAGGCGAACTGTGCCTCGAGATGTGCTGTTGCCAGTTCCTTTTCCACCAGGTTGCGGATCTGGTCGGCGCTGCGCTGTCTCTCGTAAACATTGTTGCGGAGATCCTCCTCGGTTTCGCGGTGGCACACCTGGCAGGTATTGTTCATGCTGGCCAGGGGACTTCTCTTGTGGTGGCTGCTGTACTTGACACCTCCTTCAGATACATAGGGCATGTGGCAGTCGGCACAGGAGACACCGCGCTGGGCGTGGATACCGGTGCTGTAGATCTCGTAGTCGGGATGCTGCGCCTTGATGATGGGGGCCTTGCTCAGGGCGTGGGTATAGTCGGCAAAGCCGATCTCGTCGTAGTATTGCTCTGCACCCTCCATTGTGGTGCCGTTGTGCCAGGGGAAGGTGAGGTATTTCCCCTCCGGTGTGAAGTAGTACTCTACGTGGCACTGGGCACAGGCAAGCGTGCGCATCTCCTGGTGGGTGGCATCCTGAACATTCTTGCCCATTGCCTCAAATCCTTCAATCAGGGCGGGGCGACTGACCCTGAGGTTCATGGTCTCCGCCTCGTGGCAGTCGGCGCAGCCAATCGGATTGACAATCTCGTGGCCCCAGTGCGACCATTGCTTGTTGTAGAACTCAGCGATACCCACCGAGTCCATCAGGCGGGGTACGTCGGGACTCTTGCAGGTCCAGCAGGTGGCCGGCTGCGGTCCCTCATCAGGACCCATCGGTGAACCGGTGCGGAGGGTATGACGGATATCCTCGATGGCATGCATGTGACCGCGCGGTGTGCTGTAATCTTTCGAGAAGGCATATCCGGCCCAGAGGATCACCATCTCGGGGCGTTCCTCCAGTACATCCACCATGCTACTGCCGTTGAACTCACTCTGGAAGGTGGTGTCGGCTGTTTGTGTCCAGGTTTCGTACTCACGGGGATAGTTCTCCGCGAAGATCTCATTCCTCGATTCGATGCCGGTGATCTCGATCTTCCTGTTGTTCATCACGCTGGCAATCTCGGCCCTGCGTTGTGTGATCGATGCTGCCAGCATCCCCAGCAGAAATACCACGCCCATCGTAACGAAAAAGAGGAGCCATCCTACCCAGGGTTTCATCCCTGTTTGATTTCTGTTCCTGTTCATAGTGCTATTGTTTTTGTTTTGTTGCATCGGCTATCAGCATTCAGCTTTTATTTTTGCTTGTTTTTATTAGATCAATGTATGGTCATTCTTTCTCTTCGTTTACCAGTTTCTGCAGCCACTCAGGGACATGCGTCTCCGGCATGGGGATGCGTGCGTTGGGGGTGGAGGAGAGCGACCGGCTGCGGGTGTGCGGTACATCGCGGTGGCAGTCCCAGCAGGCGTGTCCTCCCATCTCTTTCATCTCCTTGAAGCCCATGCGGCCGGTGCGGATGAACTCACTGTTGAGCTGTGTGTGGCACCTGACACAGTTCTCCATGATCACCTCCGAGCTGGCGGGGATTGCCTGCAGTGCCTGATCTTCTCCGCGGATGGTGAAGACGGCCGAGTGACGCAACCCGTCTACCGCCTTAAAGTAATATCCCCTGATCTTGCTGTCCTGTGGCACATGGCAATCGTTGCAAGTGGTGTTCCTGCCGTGGGAGCTGTGCATCCAGGTGGCATAGTAGGGACCCATGATGTGGCAGTTGACGCAGGTAGCCGGGTCGTTTGAGAGGTAGCTGTGGGCGCGGGCAGTAAAGAAGGTATAGATAAACAGACCCACGAAAGCACCGCTGATGATAATGGCCGGATATTTCCAGCCACCGCGGGGCCTGATCTCATTCCAAAGGTTTCGCAGTTTATCCATGGTGCGTGCATTTTTGATAATTCACCTTAACAAAGAAAAGAGTTAAAAGCTAAAAAAAGTGTAATAATTATGACGTTTGCAAAAAAATGTCTATTTTTAGTTCGGTTAAGCTGTTCACCATCCCTTTTCACAGCAAACGATTGAGCAGCCCATCAGCAATCATCGCACAAACAGGTTGAGCCTATGCATTCCATGATACCTCCCACGGATCACTCCCGTGCCATCTTTCAGTGTCCCCTCTGCAGCTCCGTGCCGGAATCGCAACGGGAGGATTTCCTGCAGGATCTGCATTACTCAGTGAGAAGGTATGAGAAGGGGGATGTGGTGGTGACGCAGGGGTCGCGCTACGAATCGCTCTACATCCTGGTGAAGGGGGAGATTGTGACCGAGATGGCGGATGAGAAGGGGGATTTCATGAAGGTGGAGCAGCTCAGGGCGCCCAACCCCATGGCCACCGGATTCCTCTTCTCGAACGACAACCGTTCGCCCGTTTCGGCCATATGCAGCCAGCCCTGCGTGCTGGTGGTGATTCCCCGGGAGAATGTCTATTTCCTGATGCGCAAGTATGAGGAGTTCATGATGGCTTTCCTGTCCTATATCTCCAACAAGGTCTCCTTTCTGTCGGAGAAATTGCGTCTGGTGTCGCTGCGCACCATCCGTGCAAAGCTGGCCTACTACCTGCTGAAGGAGTCCGCCGGTGAGAGCCGGTTCCTTCTGAAAAGCTCGAAAGAGGAGATGGCCCGTCTCTTCAGTGTCTCCCGTCCCGCACTTGTGAAGGTGATGATGGAGATGGCCGATGAGGGAATTATCGGCGTCGATCGCCGGGAGATTACCATCCAAAACCGTAAGACTTTGCAAAGCATGTTCTGATAACTTGATGAAGTGCACAGGATGTTCAATCGTTCACCCCGATGATCATCATCGATGGGTTCCTGCAATTGGTCCTCAAGTTCATGAGTTCTTTTTTTTTATTCCACTGTAATTGTATCTTTATATCCACTCCGATAATTATTGGAGTGGATATAAGGGTGCAATAAGGGTACAATAAGGATAGAGGCACCGAGAACCCTGTCTCGTCCTGAAAATGGGTTTAGATCAGATGCAAAAAAACAGGAGGATACAGGAGTCGAGAGACAGGATCCGAGAGACCCTGAATGGAACACTCCCGGTTTTAATGATAAAAGAATAGTATGATACAGACATTTGCAGAGAAGGTGATTGCGTTCAACCGGCAACTCTCCTTCACCGGTGATTTGCCGGAAGGATTTAAGGTGGTCAACCCCTTCCTCGACAACCCGGAGACGATGGAGGTGATGCGTGCGTTCTACAACAGGTATTACAACGACAACCGGGAAAGAAGGTTTCTCATCGGAATCAACCCGGGCAGGCACGGGGCAGGAGTGACCGGCATCCCTTTCACCGATACCAAGCGGCTGGAAAGCGTCTGTGGCATTCCGATGTGTTCGGCACACACCCACGAGGTATCTTCCCTCTTCGTCTACGAGATGATTGAGGCTTATGGGGGTGTAGAGCGTTTTTACGGGGATTTTTACATCAACTCCCCTTTCCCGTTGGCCATCATCCGGCAAAAAACCGGCGGAAAGTGGGTCAATGCGAATTACTACGATGATCCGTTGCTCTTTGAGGCGGTGAAGGAGTTCATGATCGACACACTAAAGAAGCACATCCTGCTCGGTCTGGACACAACCGAGGTGTTCGTGCTGGGAAAAAAGAATGCCGATTTCATCAACAGGCTGAACAGTGAGGAGAAGCTGTTCGAGAAGCTGACGGTACTGGAGCATCCCCGTTACATTCAGCAGTACAAGTCGAAAGAGAAAGAGCGATACATTGACAAGTATCTTGCGTCGTTTTTTTCAGACAATCGCAGCGGCGATTGTGGAAAGCCCGATGCCGGGTTTCGGTGATGGATTGCGATGGTTGACCGGAATGCCGGAATGAGATGAGTTGTTTCGTGAATTTTTGATTGAACTATTGTCCTGATATTGCGTTACTAAAATAGCAGAAACTAAAAGTTCATTTTTTTATTCACCATCTTAAAACCTATCATTATGTCTGTATTAAAAGTCGTAGAGATTCTTGCTTCTTCAACTGAGAGTTGGGAAGATGCAACCAAAAAAGCAGTTGCTAAAGCAAGTGAATCATTGAAAGGAATTCGATCTGTTTACATCAACGAACAATCGGCCACCGTACGCGATGGTAAGATTCAGGAGTTTCGAGTAAACGTAAAATTAACCTTCGAAGTGATTGACTGACCAATCAACAGAATAAAAAAAAGGTAAACAGTTTTTCAACTATTTACCTTTTTTTGTGGTGCCACCAGGAATCGAACCGGGGACACAAGGATTTTCAGTCCTTTGCTCTACCAACTGAGCTATGGCACCAACATTGCTTAAATTGCGAGTGCAAAGATAAGCGCATTTTCGGGATTTCCAAAATAAGTGCCTAAAAAATATGGAAATTTATTCCCCGGAGATGGGATTCCATCCCTGCGCACGCAGTTGCATCTCCTGGCCGTCGCGCGTCACCAGGTAGCAGCCTTGCTCCTCTTTGGCAATATGGCCGACGAGGTGCACTCCCTTGATCTCCTTCATCTTCTCGTGCAGATGCAACGGCACCGTAAAAAGCAGTTCATAGTCCTCCCCGCCGTTGAGCGCCACGGTGGTGACGTTCATGTTGAAGGTCTCGGCCATCATGGCGGTCTGGTAGTCGATGGGCAGACGCTCCTCAAAGAGCTGGCACCCCACCTTGCTCTGCTTGCAGATGTGCAGCAGGTCGGAGGAAAGCCCGTCGGAGAGGTCGATCATCGCGGTGGGCAGGATGCCCTGTGCTGCCAGTGCTTCCACCACATCTTTTCTTGCTTCCGGCTTCAGCTGACGTTCCAGCAGGTACTCCCTGCCATCGAAGTCGGGCCGGAAATCACCCGATCCATCCCAGGCCGCCTTCTCGCGCTCCAGTAGCTGGAGCCCCATGTAGGATGCTCCCAGGTCGCCCGAGACATAGATCAGGTCGCTCTCTTTCGCGCCGTCGCGGCCGGCGGTCTGCCCCTCCGCGGCGCTGCCGATGCAGGTGATGCTGATGGTGAAGCCGGTAAGCGAGGAGGTGGTGTCGCCCCCCACGATGTCCACGCCATACACTTCGCAGGCAAGCTTGATACCGCTGTAAAAACTATCCAGATCCTCCACAGAGAAACGTTTGGAGATACCCAGCGAGACGGTGATCTGCTCCGGCCTGCCATTCATGGCGTAGATGTCGGAGAAGTTGACCACGGCAGCCTTGTATCCCAGGTGCTTGAGCGGCACGTAGACCAGGTCGAAGTGGATTCCCTCCAGCAGCAGGTCGGTGGTGACCAGCGTCCGCCGGCCGGCGTAGTCGAGGATCGCGGCATCATCGCCGATCCCCTTGACGGTACTCTGCTGCTGTGGCAGAATATCCCCGGTGAGCCGTTCTATCAGTCCGAACTCACCGAGGGTTGCTATCTCTGTTCTGCCCATCAGATTGTTTGAATGAGTGAACGCATGATCTCAGCCATCTTCGGCTGGGCAATTTTGGCTGCCTCCTGTACATCCTCGTGCGACACCTCCACGATCTTACCGATCACACCCAGGTCGGTGATGATGGAGAAGGCGAGCACCTTCATCCCGGCGTGGTTGGCCACGATCACCTCCGGCACGGTGGACATGCCCACGGCGTCGCCGCCGATGATGCGGAACCAGTTGTACTCTGCCGGTGTTTCGAAGGTGGGACCGGAGACACCCACGTAGACGCCATGCTGCAGCTTGATATTTTTCTCGCGGGCGATCTCCATCGCTTTCAGGCGCAGCTCCTTGTTGTAGGCTTCGCTCATGTCTGGGAAGCGGGTGCCCAACTCGTTGAAGTTCTTGCCGTGCAGCGGGTGCTCAGGGAACATGTTGATGTGGTCCTCGATCAGCATAATGTCGCCGATGTCGAAGCTGGGGTTCATGCCTCCCGCGGCGTTCGAGACGAAGAGGTATTCGATGCCGAGCGCCTGGAAGACGCGTACCGGGAAGGTCACCTCCTTCATGTTGTATCCTTCGTAGTAGTGGAAGCGTCCCTGCATGGCCAGCACCTTCTTGCCGCCCAGGGTGCCGATGATCAGCTTGCCGCTGTGCCCCTCCACGGTGGAGACCGGGAAGTTGGGGATCTCGGTGTAGGGGATCTCATTCTTGTCGTCGATCTCATGTACCAGCTCCCCGAGGCCGGTGCCCAGGATGATTGCGGTGTTGGGTACTTCACCGATCCTACCTTTCAGGTAATCGGCTGTTTGTTTGATGGTTTCTAACATGTGCAAGTATTTTTTGGTTGAATAGTTCTTTGTCGCTCTCCTCTACGAACGATACCCGTATCGGCAGGTAGTAGAGGATTTTTTTCATCTCCTCCTCCAGGTAGGGCAACTCCCGCAGACGGGTAGCATCTTTCTCAGTGGTGAGGATGATTTTCTCCTCCTCCTCAACATCCACGGAGGCCACCAGCTCCCGTACCTCAAGGATATCCTCCTCGGTGAAGGCGTGATGGTCGGGGAAGAACCTGGTGTAGAGGTTGTAGGTCTTGTGCTCCAGCTTGTCGGCCAGCGGTTGCGGTGACGCGATGCCGGTCACCAGGAAGACATGCTTCTTGCGCAGGTCGTCCAGCACATACTGATCACCCTGCAGTTCGGGGAAAAGCGGCCGTGCCACCCCGTACTGGAACGAAGTGAAAAAGAGATCCTGAAAGGCGAAGAGGTTCAGTCCGTTGGTGTAGATGCGGAAGTCGATCGGCTGCATGTCGGGGTTGCACTTGGTAACGATCACCATCGATGCGCGCTCCTTCCCTTTCAGCGGTTCTCGCAGCGAACCCGCCGGCAGCAGCTTGTCTTCGAACACCGGCCGATTGCTGTCCACCAGCAGGATGGTGAGTGAGGGCTGCACGTAGCGGTGCTGAAAGCCGTCGTCGAGAAGGATCACCTCCGGGCGCTCCTCCTTTTCGATGGAGTGGAGCTTCTCGATTGCCTTCACACGGTTTGCATCCACCACCACCATCGTGTCGGGGAACTTGTGTTTCAGCTGCAGCGGTTCGTCGCCCACCTCCCTGACCCGGGAGTTGCTCTCCACGATGCGGAAGCCGCGGCTGCTTCGTTTGTATCCCCTGCTGAGCACCGCCACGCGGTACTTCGGTGCGAGCAGCCTTATCAGATACTCGATGTGAGGCGTCTTCCCTGTGCCTCCCACCGTGAGGTTACCCACGCAGATGACCGGAATGGGGAAGCTTCTTTTTTTGAGGATATTTTTGTTGAACAGGAAGTTGCGGAAATTCACACCAACGCCGTACAGCCAAGCCAATGGTTGCAATGATTTGCGCGTATGTACGGGGGGCATCTCCATGCAGGTCAGCGGATGTTCAGTTCGTAGGGGAGGCGCGCCTGTATGTAATCCTGATTACGGATGTCATGGAGGAGCATGAAGAGCTCGAAGCTTTCACCCAGATACTCCTTGACGGTACGTGCTGCCAGGTCTTCGGTAGAACGATCCAGCAGTTCTTCGATCATTGTACGCATCTTGGGATATTCGAACACCACGTAGCTCTTGCCCAGGTTGGCCATCTCGGCGGCAATCTCTATGGCTCTTTCAATGCCACCCAGTTCATCCACCAGTCCGATCTCCTTTGCCTGGTTGCCGGTCCATACCCGTCCCTCGGCATAGAGTGCCAGGCTGTCTTTCGGCATGTTGCGTCCTTCGGCACAGCGGGTGAGGAACAGGTCGTAGCCTCTTTCAATCATGTTCTGCATCAATTGTTTCTCTTGGTCGTTGAAAGGACGGGTGATGTTGCCGAAGTCGCCAAACTCGTTTGTTTTAACCACGTCGGTAGAGATGCCCACCTTCTCAGCTGTTCCCTCCATGTTGGGGATCATGCCGAAGATGCCGATGGAGCCTGTGAGTGTAGTGGGTTGCGCCACGATTCTGTCGGCGTTGCATGCGATGTAATAACCGCCCGAGGCAGCCACATCACCCATTGATACCACTACGGGTTTCTCTTTCTTCAAGTCGGTAATAGCTTTCCAGATCTGCTCCGAGGCATAGGCGCTGCCGCCACCCGAGTTGATGCGGAAGACCACCGCCTTGATATCTTCATCCTTGCGCAGCTTCTCGATCTGATCGACCATGTACTTGTCCTGGATGTTTGCTGCTCCTGTACCGGAGACAATATTACCCTGGGCATACAGAATGCCAATGGTGTTGTCAGTCTTCTTCACCGTCTTGGTGGTGACCGATTTCATGTTGGCGACAGTGGCGGAGGGGATTTCCTTGCTCTCTTCCAGGCTGAGCAGCGTGCGCAGGTAATCCTTCATCTCCGTCTCGTAGAGCAGGGTGTCGACCAGGTTGGCTTCCAGCAGGAACTCGGTTGGCTGGACCAGCGGCATCTGGTTGGCAAGTGCGTCAACTTCATCCGCAGTCAGCGAGCGTGCTTCGGCGATGTCGGCGCGGAGGAAGCTCCAGGCATCGTTCAGGTAGGATGAGACCTGCTCCCGGTTGGCATCGCTCATCTCGTTTTGTGTGAAGGGTTCGACAGCCGATTTGTAGGTGCCCACCTTGAAGATCTGCATCTCGATGCCCAGCTTGTCGAGGGCATCCTTGAAGAACATCGGCACGGAAGCCAGTCCGTGCAGGTCGAGGTTCCCTTGTGGGTTGATGGCCACCTTGTCGGCCATGGAAGCCAGGTAATATCCGTTTTGTGTATAGGTGTCGGCATAGGCCACGACAAACTTACCGCTCTCCTTGAAGCTCTTTAGTTCGTTGCGTATCTCGGTCAAGGTAGCCATCGAGGCAGAGATTGATCGAGAATCGATGTAGATGCCCTTGATCATGTCGTTGTTTTTCGCCTTGCGGATGGCGCTGATGATATCATTCAATCCCATGGCAGTGGTGCCTTCGGGAGCCAATAGCTCCGTAAAGGGATCCATTTCTGCCACTCGCTCATTGATTGGACCGTTGAGCTTGAGGTTGAGGATGGAATTCTCTTCCAGTACATATTTTTCAGAGGTGAAGGAACCGGCAAGCGATCCCATCATTCCGAAGAAAAAGATCATGGCAATCAGGGAGAGGATGATGTTTGCGATGACAAATCCCAATGCTGATGCCAGCATGATTTTTAGAAAATCCTTCATAAAGTGTAATTTTATTGATTCATAGCTCAAAATTAGGAAAAAAGAGATACTTCACAAAAATTAATTTGATATTCTTAATCAATTTCACTTGGATTCTATTTTAGAGGGTGCTATTTTTGATGTTTGGTATTGATTCAGCAGCAAGGTGTCGGGGAAAATTCAATTCTTAAAAATCAATAAAAACCCAAAAATGGAACCCTGCCCACGCAGCTTTTTGTTTTCAATCCCGTCTTTCTTTTGAACGTGCGATTAGAATGGATGATTCGCAACTGATAATAGCGTGTAAGAAACAGGACCGTAATGCCCAGAAGGTGTTATACGAACGGTATGCCCCCGTGATGATGACAGTCTGTCTGCGTTACAGTAAGGAAGAAGAAACAGCACGCGACCTGTTGCACGACGGATTCATCCGTGCTTTTACACAAATCGGCTCGTTCAGTGGTAAGGGTTCTTTTGAAGGTTGGCTCAGACGGATATTTGTCAATCTGGCACTGGAGAATTTCAGGAAAGAGAAGCAGAAAAACCGCTTTATGGAAGCGTATGGTTCGCTTCAAAAAGAAGAAGAAGTGGTGACCGATGAAGATGATCTGCTCGACATAGGGGATATTCCCCGTGAGGAGGTGATGGGTATGATTCGCGATCTTCCTCCCGGATACAGGACCGTTTTCAATCTCTTCATCTTCGAGGAGATGACGCACCGGGAAATAGCAGTGATGCTGGGCATCAATGAAGCGGCCTCCCGGTCACAGTTTTTCCGTGCGAAGAGTCTGTTACAGAAAAAAATAATGGCCATCCTGAACAAATGCAACAGAAGATACAATGAACAGCGATAATGATATAAGAAGAGCCTTTCAGGCGAAGCTCGATGAATACCACCCGCCCCTGGCTGCAGATGGGTGGGAGCGCATTGAGCACTCTCTGAATCAGGGAGGCGCACATCGGAGGGTGATACGCCACCGGTGGTATGCCGGTACGGCTGCTGCATTGCTGCTCCTGCTGGTGGGCTCAATCTTCTTTCTCCGTGATCCGATGACCGTGCGTGAGACGATGGTCACCAAAAGCAATAGACCACAGCCAGAGAGCGAATATGCTCCTGTGGAACCGGCAACAGCAGGATCAATGGTTGCGGAGGTAAAGCAGACATTTGGCTCTCCAACAAGAGCTTCAATAGGATTAACCTTCGCTGGTCTCAGCCAAAGAGATGAGTTGCTGGTGGGAAGGAACAGTTCTGCAGCAATGTTGACACGATGGATGGAACAGGAAGGTATTGAAGCTAATCGTCAGCTGACGGGAAATTGGTCAGCCTTGCGTGCACTTCTCAGGCGATCAGCAGTTGAAAGAGCCGGACAGATTGACAAAAAGGGTGAAGAGTTGATCACTGTGTCGGGGGATGATGATCAGCTATTTGCAGAGTACGATGGTTTCAGCTCCGATGATGAGCCGTTGATAGTGGGTTTGAGCGGCAAAGGAGGTCTCTCCTCCTTCAGGCAGAGCGTTAACACTCCGATGACGCTTCGCAGTGCCTCCATACCAACTGACAATCATTATGCAGAGGGAGGCAAGCAGATGCTGGCTGGTACACTTGCATCCGATAATTTCTCCGAGATGGAACATGACCAACCTATCTCCTTCGGACTTACCCTCTCCAAGCAGATATCCGACAAGCTCTCGGTTGAGTCGGGTCTCACTTACAGCTATCTCTCCTCCCGGGTGAGAAACGCCAATGCCAATTTTCGGGTAGAGGAAACACAAAAGATTCACTACCTCGGTATTCCGGTCAACCTTAACTATACTCTTTTCACCTTCAACAATTTCAATCTTTATGCATCAATCGGTGGTATGCTAGAGAAGGATATTTATGGTGAATACCGCAAGTTGGGTGTAGGTGAATCTGCCGATTTTAACAGCACTGCGCAGGAAGAGGAGGTGACAAAAATTTCACAGCGCAATCCGCAACTATCGGTCAATGCCGGAGTGGGACTTTCCTATCCGTTGATACAGAATCTGAGAGTCTATGGCAAGGCTGGAGGTGCCTACTATTTTGATGCCGGCAACCAATACAAAACAATTTATTCCGACCGTAAGATCGTGATGGATCTGAACATCGGATTCAGATATGAATTTTAATTTCAACAATAACAACAACAAATTGAATATGAAGAAAATTTACTTGCTGATAAGTGTGCTGACACTCACATTGTTTTTAAGCTCCTGCCTGGATGAGGGTAGCCGCAACTATTCCGAAAGTTCGGTTGTCTATATCGATATGGATATCACTTCGGGAAAAATATACGGGAAAAGCCTTACGGGTCGTCTGATCATTGCAAACGAGATGCTGCTGATGCAACCCGGAACATTTAAGTTTCTCTCATACAGTTGGGATGAGTCGTATGGCACCACCCCCATTGCAGATACATACATAGACAATGTGGTTATTTCGGGTGAACCACAAGATGTGACGCGTAAAGCAATGTTGCTTTCCTCTCCCCCCGAAGTGGAGGAACCCGATATGTTCCTTGCAGTGAGTGAGCCCTATTATGTGAACAACGACCGGTTTTTGGGTGACAACTGGCTGTTCGAGTATGCCTATGAATCCAGAAAAGGAGAGACTGCTGAGGTGCAGCTGTACAATGTGGATGATCCTGAGCTGGCTGAAAACGAGGTGTTGCTGGAGATGCGTCTGGTGATTGGAGGTGAAGCTGAGACTGGGGCCTCACTAACCTCCAAAACCGAAATCATTGCTTTCAGTATGGCTCCTTTGAGGGCTCTCCATGAGGGAATGTCTCAAAGTAACAGAGATTTGAAGATCCGCATTCAATATTACAAAAAAGGGATGGATGAGCCTGTAGAAATTCCCAGGACCTATCTGTTGACGATTGGTGACAACGCATAACCGCTGAGCCGGTAGTTTGAATGGCAGTCCTTCTCGAAAGGGGCTGCCATTTTTTATCTCGCTCACATTCGCATTATTATCAGGAATTGGTTACCTTTGCACACCAAAATCGGAAAGGAATGTGGAGAGAACTTTTTGCAACTGTCGCACAGTTGCTGGTTGCATCACCGATGGCATGGAAGGATCTGGAGAGAGAAAATAGAAATCGAACCGATTATCTCAATCGTTTTCTCTATCCGCTTTTTGGCCTCATCGCGCTTGCAGCTTTTGTGGGTGGGCTATGGTTCACGCGCGACGGTGACCTGGAAAATGCTTTGAAGAAAAGCATCATCTCTATGGTTGCTGTCTTCGGTGCCTATGTGATCATCTCTTATATCCTCAATGAGATAGCTGAGCGATTTGCACTAAAGCAGAACCTTTTTCTATTTCAGCAGTTCACCGGTTATGCTTCTGTGGTGATGTACCTGTTGTATTGTCTTATTCCATTTATGTCCGATTTTTTCATCCTCTGGCTGCTGGCTCTCTATTCGATCCATCAGGTACATATGGGGGCCATCTATTTTTTTAAGGTGCCTGCACATAAAAGAGGTGCTTTTATCATTACTGCATCTGCACTGGTGATCCTGGTGCCGGCATTTATTCACGCACTCTTTTCATTTTTCATCCAATAATGAATCACTCATCCATCAACATCAAGAACAAGAGGGCCACCTTCGATTATGAACTGGTGGAGACTTTCACCGCAGGGATGGTGCTTACCGGTACCGAGATCAAATCGATCCGGTTGGGCAAGGCCAGCCTGGTGGACAGCTACTGTCTGCTGGAGAAAGGAGAATGTTGGGTGAGGAACATGCACATCGCCGAATATTTTTACGGAACCTACAACAACCACAGTGCCCGGCGCGACCGCAAGTTGCTGCTCAACAGGAAAGAGCTGCAGAAGCTGCTGCGGCTCACACGGGAGACCGGCTTCACCATCATCCCGGTAAGGCTCTTCATCAACGACAAGGGGCTTGCCAAGCTGGTGATCGCCGTGGCAAAAGGCAAGAAACAGTACGACAAACGTCAGTCGCTGAAGGAGAAAGAGGATAAACGGGCGATGGCCCGCATGTTCAAACAGTAATTCATGCAAAAGCTATCCTGGAAAAAGTTGATCCTGCAGGCTGCCGGCAAGTCGGGCCGCACCACCCTCTGGCTGTTGCGCATCATCCTGCCCATCTCGCTGCTGGTGCGCTTGCTCGATTATTTCGGTGCACTGGCATGGCTGGCAGGGTTCCTCGATCCGCTTTTTATCAACATGGGTCTCCCCGGCAGCACCGCCATCGTATTCATCACCAGTATCTTTCTTCCGCTTTATGCTCCCCTGGCAATCATCACCTCCCTGCCGATTACACTGCGTGAGTTGACAATCCTGGCACTGATGTGCCAGATATCCCACAACCTCCCCGTGGAGAGCGCCATACAAGCCAAGACAGGAACCTCCTTCTGGGCGATGACACTCCTGCGGATCGCCATGAGCATCGTCGTGGGAGTGCTGCTCAACCTGATTCTACCTGCAGAGATGGGAATGCCCCTCTTCGCACAGGGAAACATTGAAACGGCCACCTCGCTGGGTACACTCCTGATGCTATGGTTGAAGAGCTCACTCCATATAGCATTGCTCATACTGGTAATTGTTTTCCTGTTGAATTTTTTATACAGCATGTTGGAAGCCTATCGGCTAATTCCTAAGCTCAGCCGGGCAATTGAACCTCTGCTCACTCTCTTCGGGCTGCCCGGGAGTACCGCATTCCTCTGGTTGATTGGCTACATTGTGGGACTGGCCTACGGAGGAGCACTGATGATTGACCAGATGAAGGAAGGGAAGGTGACCCGTTCGGAGGCGAGCCTGCTGAACCATCACCTCGCAGTTTCACATTCCGTTCTGGAAGACAACCTGCTCTTCGTGGCGTTGGGAGTCTCCCTCTGGTGGATCCTGGCCGTCCGGTTCACGATTGCCTTTGCCGTGGTGTGGCTGAGACGATTCTGGCTCACCCTGAGAAGTCGCCGGATCACATTTTAGCCTCCTTTTTGCCGATATGTCGGAACGAATGGTTATTTTTGAGGTTATCAATAAAGTAGAGAACTGTTTTAGATGTTATTCCCATGAACAAGATTGAACAAATGCTGGCCGATCGCATCCTGATTCTAGACGGGGCGATGGGCACGATGATACAACGCTATGGCCTTACGGAGGCCGATTTCCGTGGAGAGCGATTCGCCGATTCACAGAAGTTGCTCAAGGGCAACAACGACCTGCTCTCAATCACCCGACCCGATGTGATTGGCGCCATCCACCGCCAGTATCTCGATGCCGGTGCCGACATCATCGAGACCAACACTTTTAACGCCACCGCCATCTCGATGCAGGATTACGGCATGAGCCACCTGGCGGCCGAGATCAACCTCGCCGCCGCAAGACTGGCACGGGAGGCGGCCGACGAGTATACCCGCAAAACGCCCCATAAGCCCCGCTTCGTGGCCGGTTCCATCGGTCCCACCAACAAGACCGCTTCGATGAGCCCCCGCGTGGAGGATCCGATGTACCGTGCAGCTACTTTCGACGACTTCCGGAAAGCTTACCATGAGCAGATCACCGCCCTGGTGAAGGGTGGGGTGGATCTGCTCTTGATAGAAACCATCTTCGACACGCTCAATGCCAAGGCAGCCATCTTCGCTGCCCGGGAGGTGGCCGCGGAGACCGGTATCGACACGCCCCTCATGCTATCGGTGACCATCACCGACCGTGCGGGCAGGACCCTGTCGGGACAGACCCTCGAGGCATTCGTGGCTTCCGTGAGTCATGCGAAACCTCTCTCCATCGGACTGAACTGCTCCTTCGGAGCGGCCGATTTGAAACCCTACGTGAAGGAGCTGGGGCGCATCGCCCCCTTCTACATCAGTGCCTATCCCAATGCGGGATTGCCCAATCAGCTGGGTGAGTACGACGAGACGCCTGAGAAGATGGCGCAGCAGATCAGGGAGTTCATGGATGAGGGACTGGTCAACATCATCGGTGGCTGCTGCGGTACCACCCCCGACCACATTGCCCGCTATGTGACGATGGCGGAGAGTGCGCCCCCACACAAGATGGCAGAGCCACCTGCTTACCTGCAGCTCTCGGGGTTGGAGATGCTGGAGGTCTCCCCCCTCATCAACTTCATGAACATCGGTGAACGTTGCAACGTGGCCGGATCTCGTCGTTTCCTGCGACTGATACAGGAGAAGAAATATGAGGAGGCGCTCGACATCGCCCGCCGTCAGGTGGAGGATGGAGCCCAGGCACTCGATATCAACATGGATGAGGGACTGCTCGAGGGAGCAGAAGAGATGACCCGTTTCCTCAACCTGTTGGCTTCCGACCCCGACGTGTCGCGGGTACCCATCATGATCGACTCTTCCAAGTGGGAAGTGCTGGAGGCGGGACTCAAATGCGTGCAGGGCAAGTCGATTGTCAACTCCATCTCCCTGAAGAACGGCGAGGAGTCTTTCCTGCGGGAGGCCTTGCTGGCACAACAGTATGGTGCCGCGGTGGTGGTGATGGCCTTCGACGAGAAGGGACAGGCCGACACCTTCGAACGGCGCACGGAGATCTGCAGCCGTGCCTACAAGCTGCTTACCGACAATGGCTTTGATCCCAGGGATATCATCTTCGACCCCAACGTGCTGGCCATCGCCACCGGCATCGAGGAGCACCGCAACTATGGTGTGGATTATATCCGCACCGTTCGCTGGATCAAGGAGCACCTGCCTCACGCCAAGGTGAGTGGTGGGGTGAGCAACCTCTCCTTCTCCTTTCGCGGCAACGAGTCGGTGCGTGAGATGATGCATTCCGTTTTTCTCTATCACGCCATCGCTGCCGGCCTGGACATGGGAATTGTGAATCCCGGCCAGTCGGTAATCTATGAGGATATCCCTGCCGATGTGCGGGATCTGATGGAGGATGCTGTGCTCAACCGAAGAGAGGATGCCACCGAGCGGCTCATGGAGTATGCAGAGAAGATCAAAGGTGACAAATCTGATAACGGCGCTGCTGTCAAATCGGAAGAGTGGCGTCAACTGACGCTGGAAGAGCGACTGAGTCACGCCCTTGTAAAAGGAATCGGCGACTACATGGAGGAGGATCTGGCAGAGGCACTGGAGGCTTATCCACGGGCGGTGGATATCATCGACAAGCCGCTTATGGATGGGATGAACCGCGTTGGCGATCTCTTCGGTTCAGGGAAGATGTTCCTGCCCCAGGTGGTGAAGGCAGCCCGTACCATGAAGAAAGCGGTAGCGATCCTGCAGCCGGTGATCGAAGCAGAGAAGAGCTCCAGTGGCGGATCACAGAAGGCAGGCAAGATCGTGTTGGCTACGGTGAAGGGAGATGTGCATGACATCGGAAAGAACATCGTCTCCATCATCCTTGCATGCAATAACTACGAGATCATAGACCTGGGCGTGATGGTTCCCCCCGAGCAGATCATTGAAACGGTGAAAAGGGAACAACCCGACATGGTGGGTCTCAGCGGCCTGATCACTCCCTCGCTTGAGGAGATGGCGGTGGTGGCTGCCGAGATGGAGAAAGAGGGTTTCACCCTGCCACTGCTTATTGGTGGTGCTACTACTTCGCGTCTGCATACGGCACTGAAGATTGAACCCAAATACCTCAATGGACCGGTGGTATATGTGAAAGATGCCTCCCAGAGCCCCTCTGCGGTGGCTAACCTGCTGAACGCTGAGAACCGGGATGCCTACATCCGGAAGATCAGCGAAGAGTATGCACTGTTGCGCGAACACAGGGCACAGAAACAGGTAAAGCTGGTCACACTGGAAGAGGCAAGGCAAAACCCCTTCCGCATAGATTGGGAGAAGTGGCAACCACCGGTACCCCTTAAGCCGGGACGTACGGTGTTGCATAAGATCCCGGTGGCGGAGATCATTCCTTACATCGACTGGAAGTTCTTCTTCCATACCTGGAACCTTTCGGCCAAGTTCCACACCGTGACCCGCATCGACCGTTGTGAGCGCTGTCGTACCGAGTGGGTGGCCACTTACCGTGAGGAGGAAAAGGAGAAAGCGCTGGAAGCCGCACGTCTCTACGATGATGCCTATGATATCCTGCAACGTTTCCAGGAGGAGGATGCCGACTATATCCGTGCGGTGTTGGGTTTCTACGAGGCAACGAGTGGCGACGACACCATCGTGATTGACGGAAAGCCTTTCCCCTTCCTGCGTCAGCAGAAAGAGAACGAGCAGCAGACCTACTTCTGTCTGAGCGATTTCATCGCACCACGTGAGAGTGGCATCACCGATTGGATCGGTGCCTTCGCCGTCACTGGTGGTGCCGGTGCCGACGCCTTGATGCAGCAGTATGACGAGGAGGGGGATACCTTCGCCTCCCTGCTGGTAAAGTCGCTGCTCGACCGCCTGGCGGAAGCGGCTACTGAGTGGTTGCATGCAAAGGTGCGGCGTGAATTCTGGGGGTATGCATCGGACGAAGCACTTACGGTAGCGGAGATGTTTGCCGTGAAGTATACAGGCATCCGCCCGGCGGTTGGGTATCCCTCCATTCCGGACCAGACTGTCAACTTCCTGTTACATGATCTGCTGGGGAGCGAGGAGATCGGCATCTCCCTCACCGAGAATGGAGTAATGTATCCCAATGCCGCCGTGAGCGGTCTCCTCTTTGCCCACCCTCAGTCCAAGTACTTTGCCGTAGGCGAAATATCGGAAGAGCAGGCGGCCGATTATGCACGACGAAAGGGTAAAGATGCTGAGATGATCCGCAAGTTCCTGCTGGCAAATCTGGTCTAAGTTTGTATCTTTGCATCCCCAAAACCAAAAAGAATATGCGAAGTTTCGGAAGTGACAACAACTCGGGTGTTCATCCCCGAATCCTGGAAGCCCTTGCAGCGGCAAACAGCGATCATGCCATTGCCTATGGTGATGATCCCTGGACGGCTGAGGCTGCCAGCGTGGTGCGAGAGCTGCTGGGTGAGAATTCCATAGAGCCTTTTTTCCTGTTTAATGGCACAGGTGCGAACGTGGTGGCACTGCAGGCTTGCACGCTGCCGTTTCATTCCATCCTCTGTGCTGCCACGGCCCATATCGCGGTGGATGAGTGCGGGGCACCGGTGAAGCTGACAGGGGCATCGCTCAAGGAGATCAATACCCCTGACGGCAAGCTCACCCCCGAGCTTGTTCGTCCCCACCTCCACGGGTTCGGCTTTGAACATCACTCGCAACCAAGGGTGATTGCCATCTCACAGACCACCGAGCTAGGTACTGCCTACACTCCTGATGAGATCAAGGCACTGGCAGAGCTCGCACACGCCCATGAGATGCTGCTCTTCGTAGATGGTACCCGAATAGCCAATGCCTGTGCAATGCTGGGTTTGTCACTTAGAGAGATGACTATCGACTGTGGCGTGGATATCTTCACCTTGGGGGGTACCAAGAACGGGCTGATGTTCGGAGAGGTGCTGGTACCACTGCGGGAGGAGCTGGCACAGCATATCCGTTATTACCGGAAGCAGACCACCCAGCTCTATTCCAAGATGCGCTACATCGCCGCACAGTTCATCCCCTACCTTCGTGAGGATCTCTGGTTGGAGAACGCGAGTCGTTCGAACGCTGCGGCACAGATGTTGTACCGCGAGATGAGCAGGGTGAAAGGGATTGAGATCACGCAGAAGGTGGAGTCGAATGCGATCTTTTTCATCCTTCCCAAAAGCATCACCGACCGTTTGCGGGAGCGTTATTTCTTCTACGACTGGGATGAGAGCCGCAACGAAATGAGACTGGTATGTTCATGGGACACCACCGAAGAGGATATCAGACAATTTTCAGACTATCTTCTCAAGCTGACAGCTGACAGCTGATAGCTTACAACTTATTGCTTACAGCTAAATATAAATACAATGTTCGATTTCTTAGACGTTTACCCCTGGTTGTTGCCCGTGATCATCTTTTTCGGTCGCGTGGTAGATGTGTCGCTGGGTACACTGCGCATTATCTTCGTCTCAAAAGGAGAAAAATACAAGGCACCATTGATCGGTTTCGTGGAGGTGTTCATCTGGGTGGTAATCATCTCTCAGATCCTCTCCCGTGCCAACGACATGCTGGCTTATCTCTCCTATGCCGCCGGTTATGCCTCAGGTAATTACGTAGGGATATTGCTCGAGCAGCGCATCGCCTATGGGATCGTGCTCTGTCGCATCTATACCCAAAAGAATGGATCTCACCTGGTGAAAATACTCAATAAACTCAATTTCGGAGCCACGCTGACGCATGGTGAAGGATCTACCGATACCGTCGACATCATTGAAACGGTAATCGATCGTAAGGAGATGAAAAAGTTGGAGCGCACGCTTAATGAGTTTGATAAAAATATATTCTACGTGGTGGAAGATGTGCGCACGCGTCAAAACGGAATCTTCCCGAAACGAAAGTCGATCCTGGCGCAATGGCGGCTCGGGAAGTAGGTCAGACCAGATTGTTGACCGTACCTTTCCAGGAGCAACCCAGACAGTAGAGCAACGAGGTATCATACCCATCGAGCGATTCATTTTCATGAATCGGCTGGATCTCTTTCTCTTGAGTAACCGTTACCACCAGTCGTTCCCCTGCTGCATTGAGCAGGTAGAAACGGCGTACCTTACATTGTGGGCAGAGCAGGTTCTTCATGCTTTTTCGTTTTTTTTTGCTTCCTGCCAGAAAGCTTCCATCTCCTCCAGCGTTACCTCTTTCAATTGGCGTCCCTGTTCACGGAGCTTCTGCTCCATGTAGTTGAAACGATAGATAAACTTTCGGTTGGTACGTTCCAGGGCGTTGTCGGGATTCACCTTGTAGAGACGGGCAGCGTTGATGATGCTGAAGAGCATGTCGCCAAACTCGGCTTCCATCCGGTCAGCATCCAACGCTTCAATCTCAGACTCCAGCTCTCCCAACTCCTCCTTTACCTTTTCCCACACGTCCTGCCTTTCGTTCCAGTCGAAACCTGCATTGCGCGCCTTGTCCTGGATACGATAGGCTTTCACCAAAGCAGGCAGGGCAGAGGGAACACCTTCGAGAACAGTCTTGTTGCCACCTTTCTCCTTTAGCTTGATCTGTTCCCAGCTCTTCTCCACCATGCCGGCGGAGTCGGCCTGCTGGTCGCCAAAGACATGGGGATGTCGGAAGATGAGCTTGTCGCAGATAGCGTTGCAGACATCGCCAATGTCGAACGCCTCTTTCTCCTCGCCGATCTTCGAATAGAAGACCACATGCAACAACAGGTCCCCCAGCTCTTTCTTGATCTCAGGGTTGTCGTTGGCAATGATTGCTTCAGCCAGTTCATAGGTCTCCTCGATTGTGTTGGCCCGCAGGCTCTCGTTGGTCTGTTCGCGGTCCCAGGGGCACTTCTCCCTCAGTTCATCCATCACGTCGAGCAGCCGCCCGAACGCTTCCATTTTTTCTTCTCTCGTATGCATGTCAAAAAGGGCAGAGACGACACCGGGTCGCCTCTGCATAAAGGTTGTTATTTTTTGAAATTGGCCAGTCCCGTTTCCAGGAACTCCATGTATCGTTCCACGTTCTCATCGTAGGCATAGGAGGGGCTGAGCGGTTTGCCCTCATGATCGAGTGCTATGTAATAGGGTTGGGCGTTGGCACCGAACTTGTGGCGCTGCAGGTAGCTCCACTTGTCACCCACTGTTTTCAGTCGCGTGGTGCGTCCGTTCTCCTCCACCTCGATGATCTCGGGGAGTCGTGTCTTGTCATCCACCATCAGGGTGACCAGGATATACTCGTTGTCCAGCAGATCTTTCACCCGCGGGTCTGTCCATACCGAAGCCTCCATCTTGCGGCAGTTCACGCAGCCGTAGCCTGAGAAGTCGATCAGCAGCGGTTTGTTCTGTTGTTTGGCCATTGCCACCCCGGTTTCATAGTCGAGCGTCTGCGCATGCACTTCACCTTCGTAGAGATTGAAATCCTGCGTGTAGAGGGGAGGAGAGAAGGCACTGATAGCCTTGAGGGGTGCTCCCCACAGACCCGGGATCATGTAGACCGCGAAGGCGAGCGAGATGATGGAGAGGAAGAGTCGCGGGATGGTGAGGTGTGGCACATCGCTGTCACCGGGGAACTTGATTTTCCCAAGCAGGTAGATTCCCAGCAGTGCAAAGATGACGATCCACAATACCAGGAACACCTCGCGATCGAGGATGCCCCACCCGTAAGCCAGGTCGGCCACCGAGAGGAACTTCAATGCGAGTGCCAATTCCAGGAATCCCAGTACCACCTTCACCGAGTTGAGCCATCCGCCCGACTTGGGCATGGTGGAGAGCCAGGAGGGGAAGATGGCGAAGAGGACGAAGGGGATGGCCAAGGCCAGTGCAAAGCCCAGCATCCCGATAGCAGGTGCGATGATGCTGCCGGCAGTGGCGGCTTCTACCAGCAGGGTCCCGATGATGGGGCCGGTGCAGGAGAAGGAGACCAGCACGAGGGTGAAGGCCATGAAGAAGATGCTGAGGAGACCCGTGGTGGTGTCCGCCTTCTGGTCCATCTTGTTGGTCCATTTTGAGGGGAGTACCAGTTCAAAACCACCGAAGAAGGCGATGGCGAAGAAGACCAGCAGGGCGAAGAATATCAGATTGAACAGGGCGCTTGTGGCCAGGTTGTTCAGTGCACTGGCGCCGAAGATGGCGGTGATGATCAATCCCAGTACTACATAGATTACGATGATGGCGGCACCGTAAGCCAGTGCTTCACCCACTGCCTTCTTTTTGTCTGTCTTGTTCCGTTTCAGGAAGAAGCTGACGGTCATGGGGATCATAGGCCAGACGCAAGGTGTCACCAGTGCGATCAGTCCCCCCGCAAAGCCGGAGAGCAGGATCCAGAAGAGTGACATGCCGGCAGTGCTGCCCTTCATGCCAAACTGTTGCAGTTCTTCCACCACCGGTGTCCAGAGCAGATCGCTGTCGAGATCTGAAACAGATACTGGTGTCGCTGCTACAGTTGTTTCATTGGCGGCTCCTCCCAGCGGCTGCAGTGTTGTGAGAGGTGAGCTGTTTTCCGCTTCGCTTGCAGTCGTTGTTGTTGAGGCCAACGCCTTTACCGTTGCAGGCAGATCAGCAGCGCTGAAGGCAAAGTCGTTGGGTAGGGGAGGAGTGCAACTCTGGTCGTCGCAGGCCTGTGCCCGCACATCACCTGCAATCGCGAAGTTGTTTTTATCGGTCACCCGTAATCTTTGTACGAAGCGGGCATTCTCCTGGAAGATGCCGATCTGCATGCCAAAGATGGCGTCGAACTTCACCTTCGCCTCTTTGCCGGAAGCATGGAACTCACCAACAGGTTCTGCGCCGGTGATGTTGTCGAAGCTGATCTGGGTGGGGGTAGGGCCTCCATCAGGTATTTTGGTGTCGTAGAGATACCACCCCTGTTTGATTAATACATCAGCCACCAGTTCAATTTCTCCGTTGCCGCGATCCTCGAGTGAGAAGCTCCAGCGCATCTCATCCTGAGCAAAGGTGAGCGTAGTAAAGAGCAGGGCCAGCGACAGCAGTGTCGTTATTTTTTTCATATTCTTTGTTCTGTAATCTTGTCGTTTAATCTGCAAAGGTAGTGAAATCAGTGAAAATGACCGGTTGCAGATTGTGAAATAACCCCAAGAGGTATGAAAAAGTTCATTGTAACCTGTCAACCTGAGGAGATAAGATCGGATTGAGTGATCTGATCGCACAACAATTACTGAACGCTTAATGCCTAATTTTTGGAGCTCATGAATTAATTGAACAAGTGCCACTTATTCCATGATGAGACACATTTCATTCGGAACTCGTTCTAATCTCGCTCTAATAGATTCGAAGCAATTAAGAACCAGTTACGACTGAATTAAGGTGTAAATTAAAGTCATATGAGGCGACTTCACAAAAAAAAGCCGTCTCATGTGAAATCATGAGACGGCCATTCATTCTATTTCTATTGCGAATCAGATAATTCCTGCTTTCTCGTAGGAGATGCCCAGTGCATCAGCCACTCCACGCCCATAGGCGGGATCGGCCTTGAAACAGTTGCCGATATGGCGGATCTTGATGATCTCATCCGAGCAACCCATGTTTCGGGCGGTGTTCTCAAACAGTCTTTGTTGCTCTTCTGCTGTCATCAGACGGAAGAGCTTGCCCGGCTGTTCGTAGTAGTTGTCGTCATCTTCGCGGAAGTTCCACCGTTTGATGTCGCCATTTACCTTCTGAACCGGCTCGTCATGCTCGGGCTGTTCCTGCCAGATGCCATAGCTGTTGGGTTCATAGTGGAGGGCGGCACCCTGATTGCCATCGACCCGCATCTGACCGTCGCGGTGGTAGGAGTTATAGCCTCCCTTCACACCCTTGGGTTGATTTACGGGGATCTGATGGTGGTTTACTCCCAGGCGGTAGCGCTGTGCATCGCCGTAGGAGAATAGACGCCCCTGCAACATCTTGTCGGGTGAGAAGCCGATTCCGGGCACTACGTTGGCAGGATTGAAAGCTGCCTGTTCTACATCCTGGAAATAGTTGTCCGGATTGCGGTTCAGTTCAAACTCGCCTACCGGAATCAACGGGAAGTCACCCTTGTACCACACCTTCGTCAGGTCGAACGGGTTGTATGGCATCTGCTCAGCCTGCTCCTCGGTCATCACCTGAATGAACATCTTCCATTTTGGGAAATTGCCATTGCCGATGGCCTCGAAGAGATCTCTCTGGTGGCTCTCACGATCTTTCCCAACCAACATTTCAGCCTCTGCATCTGTCAGGTTCTCGATTCCCTGCTGGGTGACGAAGTGGAACTTCACCCAATGACGCACGTTGTCGCTGTTGATGAAGCTGTAGGTGTGGCTGCCGAAACCATGCATGTGACGATAGCTGCGCGGGATGCCGCGGTCGCTCATGGTGATTGTTATCTGGTGCAACGCTTCGGGCAGATTGCTCCAGAAGTCCCAGTTGTTGTTGGGACTGCGCAGGTTGGTGTGGGGATCACGTTTCACCGCGTGGTTCAGGTCGGGGAACTTGAGCGGATCACGGAAGAAGAATACCGGGGTGTTGTTGCCCACCAGGTCCCAGTTACCCTCTTCGGTGTAGTACTTCATGGCGAAGCCACGGATGTCTCTTTCGGCATCGGCTGCACCCCGTTCTCCGGCTACTGTTGAAAAGCGGACGAACATTTCGGTCTGCTTCCCGATCTCGGAGAAGATTTTCGCACGGGTGTACTGCGTGATGTCGTGTGTCACGGTGAAGGTGCCGAAGGTGCCCGATCCCTTTGCATGCATGCGTCTTTCAGGAATTACTTCACGGTCGAAGTGTGCCAGTTTCTCCAGGAACCATACATCCTGCAACATCATCGGTCCCCGTGGACCGGCTGTCATTGAGTCCTGGTTGTTACCTACCGGAGCACCTGCAACGGTAGTCATCTGCTTTCTGTTCTCCTTGTCTTTCTGTTTCTTTAATTCTTCTGCGTTCATACAAATGATTTTATATAGGTTATTGGTGATTCCCAAGGGAGTGAATGGCATCCAGGATGCTGACCCGTTGAAGTGTGACCCTTAGTCCTTTGTTTTTCAGTTTTGTATGTAGTAGGGATATTCTCCCGATACTTTTCATTGTATGATTAGATTTATATTAGAATGGTTCTTGTATAACAATAACTCCTCGAGGTTGTTCAGGAGTTATCAACAGTTTTTTGTTTATAACTTTTGGCGATATAAGCGGGAGAAAAGTTCTGCCAACAATGAATATCTCTGTACCTTTACAATCTTTAATGCTATATCAGGTCAGATAAATGGAAAAGCAGAAACGTAAACCATCGGTAAAAGTAGTTGAAAAAGCAGTAGTAGCTCCCGATATGGGGAAACTGCCACCGCAGGCGCGGGAACTGGAGGAGGCGGTACTGGGAGCGCTGATGCTGGAAAAGGATGCCTATTCAGTGATCAGTGAAATCCTCAAGCCGGAGAGTTTTTATGATCCGTCTCATCAACTCATATTCGATGCTATACAGGGCCTTGCCATGCAACAGAAGCCGGTTGACGTGCTTACCGTAGTGGAGGAACTGAAGCGTCGCGGCGAGCTGGAAACAGCCGGTGGTGCCGTCTACGTGGCGGAGCTGAGCGAGAAGGTGGCATCAGCTGCCCACATTGAATACCATGCCCGCATCATCGCCCAGAAGTACCTTGCCCGAGAACTGATCTCCTTCTCTTCAGAGGTGTCACAGCAGGCTTTCGACGAAACGGTAGATGTGGATGACCTGATGCAGGAGACTGAAGGGAGACTCTTCGAAATATCACAGCGCAACGTGAAGAAGGATGTGATCCAGATCAATCCGGTGATCAAGGAGGCAATGCAGAACATCCAGTTGGCGGCGAACCGCAAGGATGGTATGAGCGGCCTTCCAACCGGTTTCAAGGAGCTGGACAAGCTCACCTCCGGGTGGCAGAACTCCGACCTGGTAATCATTGCTGCCCGTCCGGCAATGGGTAAGACCGCCTTTGTGCTCTCAATGGCCAAGAACATGGCCCTCGATTTCAAACAACCTGTGGGCATCTTCTCCCTTGAAATGTCGAACGTGCAGCTGGTCAATCGTTTGATAGTCAATGTGTGTCAGATCAAGGGTGAGAGCATCAAAAGCGGAAGACTGTCGGACGATGAGTGGGAGCGGCTCGACAAGAACCACAAGTTTCTCTACAATGCACCGGTCTACATTGACGATACACCCAGCCTCTCGGTTTTTGAACTGCGTACCAAGGCGCGCCGGTTGGTGCGTGAGCATGGTGTCCGGACTCTGATCATTGACTACCTGCAGCTGATGAATGCCAGCGGGATGAGCTTCGGAAGCCGCGAACAGGAGGTGAGCATGATCTCCCGCTCGCTGAAGGGACTTGCAAAGGAGTTGAACATCCCCATCATTGCACTCTCCCAGTTGAACCGTGGGGTTGAGTCGCGGCAGGGAAACGAGGGAAAACGACCCCAGCTGGCCGACCTGCGTGAGTCGGGGGCCATCGAGCAGGATGCCGACATCGTCTGTTTCATTCACCGTCCGGAATACTACCGCATCACGGAAGATGAGCGGGGTAACTCATTGGTAGGTATCGCCGAGATCATCGTTGCGAAGCATCGTAACGGTCCCACCGGCATTGCGAGCATGCGCTTCGACAACGAATATGCCCGATTTCAGAATTTGGATGACTATGCCGTTGGTCGAAATTATGTGGAGCGTCCATCACGGATGAATAAACAAGTGGCAAGTGATGAAAATTCTGTTAATGAGCCTTTCCCGTCATCTGGGTTCAATGCACAGAAGAAGGATCCGCTCCCCTTTTAATGGAGATGGCAATCCACTCTCAGTTCTCACTTCCAGGCGAATCAACTTGCATGTGATCGTTGATTAAATTGAGGCATCCTGAACCGTAGATATGCGTAAAATGTTTAAAACCTGTGAAACAAATGGTCACACCATGGCGGAAAAAATCATATCCCGATTTTTTTCCCTATTTTTGTCTGTCGGTTGCAGCAACAACCACTGTTTTATATTTACTTAAACAAGAAATAATGGGTAAGCTCATACAACTAAGCAGGTTTTTTGTCATCATGATCTGCCTTGTCGCAGGCATACATTCAATGCAAGCCCAGCAGCTTCCTTATGAGATCGTTACGGTTGACGGTCAATCATATTACAAGTATAAGGTTCAACCTGGAGAAGGACTCTATGCGGTGTCACGTATTTTTTCCGTCTCCGTAGCTGACATACTGCGCTACAATCCCGGGTCGAATAGCGGACTGCAAAATGGTCAGGAGCTTTTAATCCCTGTCACCCAGGATGTGTCGGAGAGAGTTCATTCCGATGCTGTACCCCAGGATGTTTCCCGTATTGATCCGACGGATCAGAACAACAGCTTCAAGCATACCGTGGTAAAAGGGGAGACCGTATACAGCATCTCCAAAATGTATCATACTACAGTCGACCATATCCTCCGGCTCAATCCCGGTGCTGCCGACGGTATTGCAATTGGGACGGTACTCACCATCCCTCAGCGGCGTGTCATTAGCAAGGAGAAGGAGGAGAATTATCGTTATCACACCATCCTGCCAAAGGAGACTCTCTATTCGGTTGCCAAAACTTACCGGCTGAAACCGGAGGATGTGGTTCGTGCAAATGTCGGGTTATCGGTTGAGAGCTTCCAAATCGGCAAGACCATCCGGATTCCCTTCTTTGAATCTTATGAAGTTGTGAAACCGTTTGAGAAACAAACTGCCAACATCATCCATACCGTGGAGAGGGGAGAGACGCTTTATGGCATTGCAAGAAAATATGGTGTTGAGGTCTCCACGCTTGAGCAGATGAACCCGATGCTTTCGGGAGGATTGAAACCCAACATGGAGTTGATCGTTGCAGTGGCGAGGAGTAAGGTTGATAATCTTGATCCCAGGGAAGAAAATCAGGCAAATCGCTTGCTCACCAAGCAAAGCCCGTCACAGCGAGTTGACATGATGAAGGTCGGATTGTTGTTACCATTTCTGGATCAAACCAGTAGGGGACACCTTCGACTTCAGGAGTATTATGAGGGATTTCTGCTGGCTGTCAACGAGATGAAAGAACGTGGAGCAAACTTCGAACTTTACGTATTTGAAATCGGTAAAGGGAACGACATTGGGAAGCTCGAGAGCCTGCTTGGAACCCTTGAGATGCAGTCGCTCAACCTGATTATTGGAGGAGTGAACGATGCCCAGATAAAAGTGTTGTCTGATTTCTCACGATCGAAGAATATCAAATATGTGGTGCCGTTCTCCCAGAGCAATGATGAGGTGCTCAACAATGGTTTGATACTTCAGGTGAATCCCATGAACAGTCTTGTCTATACAAAGACAGTAGCCTATTTCACCCAAAAGTTCAGGAATGCCAACATCATATTTGTTGAAGGGGGAAACAATCCCCAGAAGGAATTTGTCACGTTGTTACAGTCATCGCTCAGACAGCAGAACATACCCTACCAAACAGTTGATGACGTTGCGTCATTGGCTTCCACAAGTGTCCCCTTGCTGCGTCAGGGACAGGAGAACCTGATCCTGCCGGTCAGCAGTGATGCTGCTACCTTGCGGCATATAACCTCTGAACTGAAGAAGCTACATGAGGACAATCCGGGGATTGTAACCCATCTCTTTGGACACCCTGACTGGCAAACATATGGAAATCTGAAAGATGAATTGACTCAGTTTGGTGCAACCTTCTACACTCCTTTCTTTGTCGATCAGCAGTCTTACCAGGCAAAAAGATTTAGGGAAGAGTTCAGGAGATGGTATGGACGTGAGCCGATGGAGACTTTTCCCAGTTATGGCATGTGGGGTTACGACACTGCCCTTTATTTCCTGACAGCGCTGCAACGAAACGGCTTGAATTTTGAACAAAAGATCAACGATGTGAGTGTGGCAACAATCCAGTTTCCATATTATTTTGAACGACTTAACAATTGGGGTGGCTTGATCAATGGTGCTCTTTATATGGTGCACTATGATCAAAACGGAAGCATTTCAAAAACCGAACTGAAGAGATGAGGCAGCTTGTTTTATTGTTTTCCATGTTTTTGACTGTCACTACTCTTTTTGCGCAAAAAGAGTCAGCCCGTAATGAACTTTATCTTGGCGCGGGAGGGGGTGTGGTTTTCAGTAACATCGATTTTATGCCTACCGTAGAACAGACGGAGCATATGGGCATCCTGGGGGGAATCTCATTGAAATACATTTCCGAAAAACATCTCGGGCTGATTGCCGAACTCAACTATGTGCAAAAGGGATGGACAGAAGCTTTTGAGCCTGATTCGGAATTCTCCTATCAAAGAACCCTCAGTTACCTGGAAATGCCTTTCTTGACACACATCTACTTTGGAAACAAAACGCGCTTCATCATCAATGCAGGTCCCAAGATCAGCTATCTGTTGGGAGAGCAACAGCAGATGAGCAGTGCACTGGCAGATGATCTTGCCCAGCGTCGTGAAGCTGATCCAGATGCACCCATTGGTGTGCAATATGGCTCCATTGATGAGATGAAATGGTTCGACTACGGATTGCTTGGCGGTCTCGGGTTGGAACTGAAAACTGACATTGGTGATCTCAATTTGGAGGGACGCTACTACTTCGGACTGGCCGATCTCTTTACCAACAGACGCAGTGAAAATGCCTACTTCTCGCGTTCTGCCCATCGCATCATTGAGGGAAAACTTACCTGGTACTTTAAAATTCTCTGAAAAATTTTGTCAATTAAAAAATATGTACTACTTTTGAACATTGATATATGTATATATGTTCATATATTGGTATTATGAAAAAAGTGATGAAACAACAGGAAACAGTGGAAATAGATTTAGATCGCACCTATTTTGAGGAGGCAGCCTATATGTTAAAGGCTGTCGCAAACGAAATACGACTCTGTGTGGTGATGCAGCTGACCCGTGCGGAAGAGAAAACCGTTTCGGAGTTGATGGAGGGGATGAATTGCGAGCAGTCATTGCTTTCACATCATCTAACCGATATGCGGGCAAAAGGGATTCTTCAGTGTCGGAAAAGTGGAAAAAATAACTATTATTCATTGAAAGACAGGCGATTCTCCAATGTGCTCCGATGTCTGGTCAGTTGTGGAGACGGTCATAATGCAGATGGTAAAGTGTGACATCATTAATTGAATGAGATATGAGTCTTAAAGAAAAGAGTAAGAATTTTTTACTGAAACATTGGTTAAAGATTGCCGGTGTTGCCGTGGGTGTGCTTGGAGGATATCTCTACTACTATTATGTAGGATGCGTTTCAGGTACCTGTCCCATCACCTCCAATCCCTACCGTATGATGATCTACGGGGCACTGATTGGGTATCTGCTGTTTGATATTTTTTCAAAGGAAGGCAGTAGCAAGAAGAAACAAGAAAAAATTACCCCCAACGAATAACAAACTGAACAATGAGAAATCTGACCAAAACCCTGATGGTCGTTGCCCTGATCTTTGTAACAGCATCTTGTAGCAACACTACCCAAAAAAGCGATTCGAATGAGAACGCAGCAAAAGAGACAACAAACACAATAATAAATTCTGACAATAGTATGACAAAAACAATTAAACTGACAAGAGCCGACTTTCTGACCAAAGTGGCAAACTACGAAGCAAACCCTGAAAAATGGGAGTACCTGGGTGACAAACCCTGTATCATCGATTTCTACGCCGACTGGTGTGGTCCCTGCAAGATGGTTGCTCCCATCCTGGAAGAGTTGGCTGCCGAATATGAAGGTGAGATTTATATCTACAAGGTAGATACCGAGGCCGAGCAGCAGCTGGCTGGAGAATTTGGCATCCGCAGCATCCCTTCGCTGCTCTTCTGTCCCATGGGTGAAGCACCCCAAATGGCTCAGGGTGCACTTCCGAAGGATGCATTCAAGCAGGCCATCGAAGAAGTATTGCTGAAAAAGTCATAAAATTTGACTGTTATGGAAGAGATGTTTTTTGAAAGCAAAAGCAGATTTGGCTTCAGTGAGACACTGCAGAAGCTATCCGATTTGATACCGGAGAGTGGATGGAAGGAGATCGCTGTGCTCGATCTGCAGGCAATCATGAAGAAGAACGGCAAGGAGATTCTACCCGTGAAGGTGGTTGAACTCTGTAAACCCGACTACGCTTACCGCTTGTTGTCGGATGATTCCCAGCGCATCTATTCCAATATGTTGCCATGCCGCATCTCTGTTTATGAGAAAAGTGACGGTAACTGTTATATCTCTCGTCTCAATGCAGCGATGATGGCTGTACAGCTGGGGGGTGTGACTGAGGAGGTGATGACTGCAGCCTATATTGATGCCGAAGAGATGATCAATAAACTGGCTGAACCAAAGTAACCGGTGCAGCTGCCGGGCTACCCTGCCTGAAAACTAAGCGGGTCTGTTCTTAAATGAACAGACCCGCTTTATTTGTACAATCTTATGGATTCGGATTCCATTTAACGGAAATAACGCTCGATCTCCTTTCTGTTTTTGATGGGAATCAGGGTAACTCCATAGCTTACTGTTTCCTTTTTTGGACGAATGAGGTATTCTTCCAGGGGAAGTTTACCCCAGCTATTGTTGCCTCCCACACCTTGCATGCGGTGATCGATGAAGAGATCCACCCGATCGGAAGGTTGGTAGTCGTTGATGTGCTTGTTGAGAGGGACGGTTCCGGCAGCAGCATCATTGTTGAGAGTTTCTCCATTTGTAATCGTTTCCAGGAGATAGTTTGACACATTGAACTCGAATTGGTCGTCTGCCACGAAGAGCAGACCGCTGCCCGACTTCCGGGTGAGTGCCAGCCACTGTGCATCGGTATGATGGCCGTTTTCCTGAGGTAACACGTAGCGGGTAACCATCTCACTGACCGGTGCACTGTAACTATTGAGGAAGGTGGAGCTTTTTCTGTCGGAATAGTTCTCCCAGGGGCCTCTGCCGTAATAGTCTGCCTGTACCAGCTCTCCGCTCAGTTGCATCCGCATACCGATGCGGGGGATTAACTCTGTCTCTGAAGAGGTGGCATCGAAACGGTTGGCGATGTGCATTGTGCCGTTGTCGTAGAGGGTATAGATTACCTCGTTGGTAGCACCAGCTTCGGGATAGTTGTAGCTGTAGCTGAGGGTGGTTGTATCACCCACTTGAATCGTCAGATTTTCTGCTTTTGGTTGCAGGTAACTGGCCTCTTTCCATGCTGAAAGCCTTTGTGGCAGGCGTGCTCCATAGTCGTTGTCAATGGGAGCCCGCCAGAAGAAGGGACGCGGTCCTTCGCCCTCTTCGATATACTCGACTCCGTTCACCTTGTAAGAGGTGAGCAGGCCGCTTTCTTTGTCGAACACCGCCTTGTAGCGACGGCCACTGATGATGACCGAGTTGTCAGTCTCTTCTACTGAGGCCGCTTTCAGGTTGTCGATTGCCAGGGTAGGGTAGTCGTTGACGATGAACTGATCACGAGCCACTACCCAGCCGGCAGGGATCAGCCTTTCCTCCTCCTGCTGAATCACAGAAAAGGTAATGGTAAGCTGTTCTTTCCGGTTTGCAAAACGAGACCAATCAGGAACCTGAACTGTTGTAGTCTCCTGAGGTGCTGCATTTACTTTCATAACCCCCTTGGTCAGCTCCTTACCGTTGGCTTTGATGCTGTAGGCAATGCGGTAGTGGTTCAGGTCGGTGAAGAAATACTCGTTGTATACCTCTACCGACCCCTCATCGGAACTGAAATTCCTGAACCAAACGTTTTGATATACTTTCCGCATCTCTTCTGTGTGTGGTTTCACACTGCGGTCCGGAAAGACGATGCCGTTGATGCAGAAGTCACCGGCACTGGGTGTGCCCACAGGACCGAAGTCACCACCGTAGGCCCAGTACTGATTTCCCTTCTCGTCATTTTTCACGAGACCCTGATCTACCCAGTCCCAGATAAAACCTCCTTGCAGCAGCGGGTATTTCCGGATAATATCCCAATATTCAGTGAAGTTACCCAGGCTGTTTCCCATGGCGTGCGCATACTCGCAGAGTATCAGCGGACGATCGGATGCAGGATCAGTGGCAAACCGCTCTATTTGATCCGGGTCGGCATACATGGGTGCAAAAATATCACTGTTCCATTCCATCACTGCTCTTTCATACTGCACGGGGCGTGATATGTCGCGCCCTTTGATCCAGAGGTATGTCTGATAGAAATTGTAACCATTGCCTGCCTCATTGCCCAGGGACCAGGTAACCACACTGGGGTGATTCTTGTCCCGCTCAACCATGCCGATGGTACGGCTTAAATGATCCTCCAGGAAAAGAGGGTTGTTTGCCAGGGTGCCGCCCTTGCGCAGGTTATATCCCATTCCGTGGCTTTCAATGTTGGCTTCATTGATCACATAAATCCCATATTCGTCGGCAAGCCTGTAAAAGAGCTCTGGCTGCGGGTAGTGACTTGTGCGTACAGCGTTGACATTGTATTTGCGAAACAGTTCAAAATCTTTTCGCATCACTTCCTCGGTAACGTAATGACCGGTATGCTCATTGTGCTCATGCAGGTTTACCCCTTTCAGCAAAACCGGTTGTCCGTTGACCAGAAACTGGCGGTTTTTGATCTCAGCCGTACGAAAACCAACTTTTAGCGTTGTCGCTTCAAGGGTGGCACCCTGCTCGTCTATCAGTTCAATGGCCAGCGTATAGAGATGAGGAGTTTCGGCACTCCATTTTTTTACATCCGGAATCAACTCCTCAAACTGTAAGGTGCTAATTTCTTCACTCTTCCCCTTGCTTCTTCCGGTTGCTACCTGATTTCCATTCTCATCTGTAAGGGTATAGGCAACGGAGAATGGATCTGTTTGACCCTTTGGGGAGGCTATCTTTACATCAAGGTTAAAAACTCCGTCGCGGTAGTTCTCATCTAATCCCGGTAGTGCGTAGATATCCTCGATGTGCAGTTTTGGACGGGCATAGATGTAGACATCACGGTCAAAGCCGGAGAGACGCCAGAAGTCCTGACACTCCAGGTAGGAGCCACTGCTCCAGCGGTGAATCTGAACCGCCAACACATTTTTCCCTGCTTTGGCCTGCTCCGTTACATCGAAGCGTGCAGGGAGCTTACCCTCTTTGTTCATTCCAACGAACTCACCGTTCAGGTAATAGTACGCAGCCCCCTTGGTTGCATCAGCTGCCAGGATGATCTCCTTTTTTTGCCAGTTGTCGGGGAGCATAAATTCTTTCCGATAGGTCCCGGTGGGATTGAAAGCTTCCGGAACCATTGGAGGATTGGGCTTGTCCCAGTAAGGGGGGTGTCCGGGAGAGGTGAATTCATAGGTTGAATTCACATAGATAGGAACACCAAAGCCCTGCACTTCCCAGTTACCCGGTACACGAATGTCGCTCCATGAACTGTCATCGTATTCGGGGTGATAAAATCCCTCAACAGGACGTTCGTGAAAGAGTTCCGTAAAATGGAATTTCCAGACCCCGTTCAACATCACAACATCACTCCCCTTTGAGGAGTATGATGATTCAAGGGCTTGTTCTACATCGCTGAAGGAATAAAATGTTGATCGTGGCTCCTCACGGTTAAGATGTATGAGCTTTGCATCGATGATCTCTGCATAGCGGTCTGTCTGCTTCTGCGCAAACAGCATACCGGAGCCAAGAGAAATGGCAAGGAGTAACGCTAATTTTTTTTTCATTTGGTTGGGAGATTATTTGTTATTTTAATTTATGGTGTTTCTTCTTTGCACAAAGATAAATTTTTTAAGAATAGTCTGCAACTTCTGTTTTGCCAATCATACTTGTTCCGTGTCTCATTTTTTGTTCTCTTTAATCATCTGTGCTGACAGTCAGGGGTTGCCGAAGGTTGTCACCTTTTTTGTATCTTTGTGCAGAAATATGTATGAATTCCTATGAACAAAAGAGCGGAATTTGAGATCATGGCCCCTGCCGGATCCTACGAGTCACTGAGGGCAGCCATTCAGGGTGGTGCCGACTCCATCTACTTTGGCATCGAAGGCCTCAACATGCGTGCCCGATCCTCAAATAACTTCACCATAGACGACTTGCATGAGATTGCAAAGATCTGTCGTGAACACAATATGAAGAGTTATCTCACGGTCAACACCATCATCTACGACAACGACCTGACGTTGATGCGCAGGATCGTTGATGCCGCCAGGGAAGCGCAGCTCTCTGCAATCATTGCTGCCGATGTGGCGGTAATGATTTATGCGCGCAGCGTTGGGGTAGAGGTGCATCTCTCCACCCAGCTGAACATCACCAACAGCGAGTCGTTGAAGTTTTATGCACAGTTTGCCGATGTGGTCGTGCTGGCCCGGGAACTCAACCTCGATCAGGTGGCTGTCATCCATCGCGACATCCTTGAGCAGCAAATTAAGGGACCCTCGGGGGAGTTGATCCGCATCGAGATGTTTGCCCACGGAGCCCTCTGTATGGCGGTCTCCGGCAAGTGCTACCTCAGCCTCCACGAGAAGAACCTCTCGGCCAACCGTGGTGCCTGTAACCAGATCTGTCGCAGGGGTTATGTCGTAAAGGACAGGGATAGTGAAATCGAGCTGGAGATCGACAACGAGTACATCATGTCACCCAAGGATCTGAAGACCATTCATTTCATGAACAAGATGATGGATGCGGGGGTACGGGTTTTCAAGCTCGAGGGCAGGGCTCGCGGACCTGAATATGTGCGCACTGTCACCACCTGCTACAGGGAGGCTGTTGAGGCTTATTGCGACAACAACTTCACGGAGGAGAAGATTGACGACTGGAACGAACGCCTGGCCACTGTCTTCAACCGGGGTTTCTGGGACGGATATTACCTGGGGCAGCGGCTGGGGGAATGGACACACCGGTATGGCTCGGGTGCCACCAAGCGTAAGGTGTATGTGGGAAAAGCGATCAAACATTTCGGCAACCTTGGGGTGACTGAGTTCCTGGTGGAGACCCAGTCGGTGAAACAGGGTGATGAACTGCTGATCACCGGCCCAACCACCGGTGCATTGTTCCTGACAGCCGATGATATAAGAGTCGATTTGCAGTCTGTTCCCGAGGCGGTCAAAGGGGAGCACTTCTCCATGATGACCAATGAGAAGATTCGTCCCAACGACCAACTATACAAGATGGTGCCCTCCGGCAGGAAAGGGAGCGCATGAACAGAGAGGGCTGCCCTCTTCGGTGGCAGCCCTCTCTGTTTTTTTAAGGAGCCGGATTTACCCTTTACTCCTCCTCGTTTTCCCGGAACCAGCCGGCATACATCAGATAGTTGTTGGCGATCTTCTGGTTCATCCCTTTCGATTGTTCAGGATCCACCTTCTTTACGAATTTAGCCGGCACACCGGCATAGATGCTACCAGGTTCCACTTTTGTTCCGGTCAGCACCACTGAGCCGGCAGCGATAATGGCTCCTTCGCCCACCACGGCATGATCAAGCACCACGGCACCCATGCCAATCAAGGCTCCCTCTTTGATTTCGGCACCATGGATCACCACGTTGTGGCCGATGGAAACATCGTTGCCAATGACCGATACCGATTTCTGGTAGAGGGTGTGGATGACGGTGCCATCCTGGATATTGACCCGGTTGCCGATGCGGATGGAGTTGACATCACCCCGCAGTACCGCATTGAACCAGATGCTGCAGTCGTCGCCGATTTCCACGTCGCCGATGATGGTTGCATTGTCTGCAAGGTAGCAGTTTTTACCGAATTGGGGTGTGAAACCCCGTACTGATTTGATAAGAGCCATGAGATTGAAGCTATATCTATTTGTTATATTGCTTTGGTTCTCTTCTTCAGCCAGGCTTTCTCTTCGTTTGTGAGATGTTCGCTTAACTGCTTGTAGACCATCTGATGATAACGGTTGAGCCACTTCCGCTCCTTCTTGGTCAGCATCTTTCTGGCGATGGGACGGGTGTCGATGGGACAAAGGGTGATGGTTTCAAAATCGAGGAAGGTGCCAAACTCCTTAGTGCGGGCATGTTCCTGTGTGACGATCAGGTTCTCGATGCGGATGCCATACTTGCCGGCACGGTAGAGTCCCGGTTCGTTCGAGGTGACCATTCCCGGTTTCAGCACCGTGGGGTTCTCCTCCAGTCGTATGTTTTGCGGACCCTCATGTACGTTGAGGAAATGACCGATACCGTGACCGGTGCCGTGCCAGTAGGTGAGCTTGCTCTCCCACAAAGCCTTGCGAGCCAGGATGTCGAGTTGTGAGCCGCGGGTTCCTTCGGGGAAGATGGCTGTAGCCAGCGCGATATGCCCCTTCAGGACGTTGGTGTAATCTTTCTTCATCTGTTTGGTCAGCTTGCCTACTGCCACCGTGCGGGTGATGTCGGTGGTGCCGTCACGGAACTGCGCCCCCGAGTCGATCAGCAGGAGCCCTTTCGGCTCAACCTGCAGGCTGCTCTCCGGCGATGCATGATAGTGGATGATGGCGCCGTTGCCGGCATAGCCGCAGATGGTCGCGAAGCTTTCGCCCACATAGAGATCCTGTTCTGTGCGTACTTCTCGTAACTTTTCTTCCACCTTCACCTCGGTTACTTCACCGGCGGGAACAGCTTTCTCAAGCCACATGTAGAATTTCACCAGAGCCACACCATCTTTCACCATGGCATTGCGGAAACCCTTCAGTTCGGTTTCATTCTTCACACTCTTCATCAGGTCTACTGGTGAGGGGATATCCACGATGCGGCAGTGTGCGGGTATCGCCTGCAGCAGCTTGTAGTTGATCTTGTTGCCGGTGATGCATACAGAGCTCTTCTCAGGCAGGTGCGCTACATATTCGAACACCTCGTTGTAGCCGGTGATGCGGATGCCCTGTTCCAGATAGGCGTTCGCGACCTCGTCGGTCAGCTTCTCCGGATTGATGAAAAGGACGCTCTCTTTCTCCGAAACGTAGGCATAGGCCACGGCGACCGGGTTGTATTCCACATCGTTGCCGCGCAGGTTGAAGGTCCAGGCAACTGCGTCGAGGGTAACGATCAGGATCCCGTCGGCATCCACTTTTTTCAGCTCCTCGTTGATCCGGTTGATCTTATCGGGTACGGTCTCCCCGGCAATTTCCACCGGCAGTGTGAATGCCTTGTTGGTCGGTATCGCAGGGCGATCTGCACGGATCACCGTGAAGGGATCGAATGATGTTTCGAGCGATATCTCTTTTGCTTCCAGTCGTTTCTTTAGTGCCAGCGCATCGGAGGCTGCATAAACCAGTCCGTCGATGCCTACCTTGCCACCCTTGCCGGTCTGTGCAATGATCCAGTCGGTTATTTCGGGTGTCTCCGCCTGTCCCATTTTGAAAAGGTCAAATCCTGTATCCTGCAGCTCTTCGGCTGCCTGCAGGAAGTAGCGCGAATCGGTCCAGACACCTGCCTTCTCCCTGGTCACCACGGCAGTGCCGGCTGATCCGGTGAACCCGCTGATCCATTTTCTTGATTCCCAGTGTTGCGGGGGATATTCACTCAGGTGGGCATCGGTACTGGGGATGATAAATGCATCCAGTTTTTTCTCCTCCATGAACTGGCGCATGGCGGCCAATCTTTCAGGGATCTCGTTCGTCTTCATAGGGTATCTTTTTGTTTTTAAACAACAAATATACCAATTTGTTCTTATATTTGACCGGTATAACGAGAAACAGTTGGAGTAGGGTGAACTACTTTACTCATCATCCGTTTCTTACAATAATGACCCATAAAACAAACGTTATGAAGACAACGATGACCCTTCGCAACATGCAATTTTATGCCTATCATGGTGTGATGCCGCATGAGAAGATTGTGGGGGGCGATTACAGGGTGACCTTGCAGCTTGAAGCCGATCTGTCGCCCGCGTGTGGATCTGATGAACTGGGTGATACCCTCAATTATGGAGAACTGTATGATCTTGTGAAAAGAGAGATAGAGATTCCATCGCGATTGATAGAGCATCTTGCCGGGCGCATACGCAGAGAAATCAGGCAGCACTATCCTCAGATTACATCTCTTACGGTCACCGTAGCCAAGCTTCATCCACCCATAAGCGGGATGATGGAAGCAGCTGAAATCACACTTACCGACTGAGGTGAAAGGCGATTAACTCACAACTTTTTTGTATCTTTGCAGAAATATTTGAACAATGGATGAACGCGTATCGGAGAGTGACACGTTGATGTTGCGCACTGAGAACCTGGTGAAGCGGTATGGGAAACGTACCGTTGTGAACCATGTCTCCATCAACGTGAAGCAGGGAGAGATTGTCGGTTTGCTCGGTCCCAACGGGGCGGGTAAAACCACTACCTTTTACATGACGGTGGGGCTGGTAGTTCCCAATGAGGGAGAGATATTCATTGGTAAACAAAATATTACCAACTTTCCGGTATACAAGCGTGCACAACACGGGATTGGCTACCTGGCACAGGAGGCTTCAATCTTCCGCAAGATGACGGTTGAGGATAACATCAAGTCGGTGCTGGAGTTCACCGAGATGACTCCCCGTGAGCAGAAGAACAAACTGGAGAGCCTGATCGACGAGTTCGGACTGGAGAAAGTACGCAAGAACAGCGGGGACCGCCTCTCAGGAGGTGAACGACGTCGTGCGGAGATCGCCCGTTGTCTTGCCATCGACCCCAAGTTCATCATGCTCGATGAGCCCTTTGCCGGCATCGACCCCATCGCCGTGCAGGATATCCAGTCGATCGTTGCACAACTCAAGTATCGCAACATCGGAATCCTGATCACTGACCACAACGTGGATGAGACACTGAGCATCACCGACCGTGCTTACCTGCTCTTTGAGGGAAAGGTGCTCTTCCAGGGGACTGCCGAAGAGCTGGCTGCCAACCCCGTGGTACGTGAGAAATATCTGGGACGCGATTTCGAGTTGCGTCGCCGTGTTTTTGATGCTCCCAATCAGTAAACCAAATGGCCAGATTGCTCTCCATCGACTACGGTAAGAGACGCACCGGCATCGCCGTGAGCGATCCGCTGCAGATCATTGCCAACGGCCTTACGACGGTGGAAACAACACGACTTTTTGACTTTCTGGCCGATTATTTACAAAAGGAGGAGGTATCCTGCATCGTGGTGGGTTTGCCGCGGCAGATGAACAACGAGCCGTCGGAGAACATGAAACGGATCGAGCCGTTTGTCAACAGGCTGCGGAAGCTTTACCCTGATATTCCAATTGAATATTTCGACGAGCGCTTCTCCTCGAAGATGGCACAGCAGACAATGATTGACGGCGGTGTGAAGAAGAAAGGCCGTCAGAACAAGGCGCTGGTGGATGAGATCAGCGCCACCATCATCCTGCAGGGATATATGGAAAGTAAAAGAATGAGATTATGATTTTACCTATTTATATTTATGGACAACCGGTGTTACGCAAGGTGGCACAGGATATCGATGCTGAGAACTACCCCAATCTGAACAAGTTGATCGACAATATGTATGAGACGATGTATCATGCCGACGGGGTGGGGCTGGCCGGCCCTCAGGTGGGTCTCTCAGAGCGCATCTTCGTGGTGGATCTCTCTCCCATGGCCAGCGAGGAGCATCCGGAGTTTGCTGATTTCAAGAAGGTGTTCATCAACGCACACATCACCGAGAGAAGCGGTGAACTGGAGCTGGTGGAGGAGGGGTGCCTCAGCATCCCGGGCATCCATGAAAAGGTGCCACGCGAGGGTGAAGTGACCATTGCTTATCTCGATGAAGATCTGCAGCCGCGTGAAGAGCACTACACCGGTTTCATGGCCCGCGTGATTCAGCACGAGTACGACCATCTGGATGGCATCCTCTTCACCGATCACATCTCTCCCCTCCGCAAACGGATGGTCAAAAATAAGTTGGCCAACATGGAGAAGGGTAAGGTGGCTTGCGACTACAAGATCCGGACTGTAAGATAAACAGATGATCAGTCGCCGCTTGTCAGTTTCAGCGCTGCCTGCCGGTCGATAAACCAGTATAAATTACCCGATTCCGGTTGCACCCGTGCAGCCGGATATTTTTTTTCTGCCACTTCCGGTTTGGAGACAATCTCCTGCACTTTGTCTGCCTTGTTGCTTCCGGTGACCAGGAAAGCAACGTTGCGTGCAGCGTTGATCACCCTGCCGGTAAGGCTTACCCTCTGTTGACCGCTCACAGGATGGGTGGCTGCCACACAGTTGGTTTCACTATCCCATAACTCCATCTGATGGGGGAAGATAGAGGCGGTGTGCCCATCATCACCCATGCCGAGCATCACGATGTCAAACGTGGGGATACTGTTCTCTGATTCAAGTTCTTGCTGTAGCAATCTGCCGTAACGGACAGCTTCCTCTGATGGGTCATTTTCGCCTTGAATGCGAAATATATTCTCTTCGGGAACAGTGATCCGATTGAAGAGATGCTCCTTGGTCATCCTGAAGTTGCTCTCCTCATGGCTCGGTTGAACACACCGCTCATCTCCCCAGAAAAACTTTACTCTTTTCCAGTCGATCTCTCCCCCGGGCAATGCTGCCCAGTAGTCGAACAGTGATTTGGGTGTGGAGCCTCCCGAAAGGGCAATCGTGATGGTTCCCTTTTCTATTAGCAATTCTTTCAGCCACTGCGTGAAAGCGCGGCACAGCGCATCCGTCGATTGAAATATCTGTATGTTCATATTCATAACTCGCAATAAACACCATCTTCTGCCAGATTCTTGCAGGGATAGCGCCAGGTGTTCTCTTTACCCTTGATCAGTTCATCCGCCACATCAGGCCCCCACGATCCGGCGGGGTATCCGTGCAAGGGGGCATCGTTGTCATGCTCCCAGTAATCGAGCACGGGTTGAACAAACCGCCAGGTCTCCTTTGCTGCTTCGCTGCTCATGTAGAGGGTGTTGTCGCCGGTCATGCAATCCAGTATCAGCCGTTCATAGGCACTGGGGATGTAGTGGTCGTTCAGCTCTGAATAGTGAAAATCCATGTTGACCGATTTCACTTCAAACCCCCTGCCGGGTACCTTCATCCCTGTCTTCAGCAGGATACCTTCATCCGGTTGGATGCGCAGGATAAGCTGATTGTCAGAGTGTGGTGCATTGTCGGAAGATTTGAACAGCTCCTGGGGTGAGGGTCTGAAATGGATCACCACCTCCGTGACACTTGTGGGGAGCCTCTTCCCGCTGCGCACATAGAAGGGTACACCCTGCCAGCGCCAGTTGTCGATGAAGATCTTCATTGCGACATAGGTCTCGGTGCGGGAGTTCTCCTTTACGTTCTTTTCATCGCGGTAGCCATTGTAGTGCTTGCCCCGTACGGTTGCATCCGTGTACTGGCCCCTGATCACATTCTTTCTCAGATCTTCTAAACTAAAGGGCCGTAATGAGCGAAACACCTTCAGCTTCTCATAACGGATATCTTCCGGTGTAATCTTGACCGGAGGTTCCATGGCTACCAGCGACAGGATCTGCAACAAATGGTTCTGGATCATGTCACGCAGCGCTCCCGACTGGTCGTAGTAACCACCCCGGTCTTCCACGCCGAGGCTCTCGGCAGCGGTGATCTCCACGTGCTGAATGAAGTTCCGGTTCCACAGCGGTTCATAGATGCCATTCGCAAAACGTGTCACCATCAGGTTTTGTACTGTCTCTTTCCCCAGGTAATGGTCGATGCGGTAGATCTGATCCTCCTCAAAAAATTCAAGCAGCTCATCATTCAGGTTGATTGCTGATTCCAGGTCATGCCCGAACGGTTTCTCGATGATGATTCTGCGAAACCCTTTCTGTTGCAGGGTGAGGCCATGTCCATACAGGAATTTTGGAATTGTCGTATAGAGTGAGGGGGGGGTGGAGAGGTAAAAGATATAGTTCTGTCCAAGGTTGAACTGTTTGTTCAGCTTGTCCAGTTTCACTTTCACCTCGCTGTACTCTTCACCTTTGCCGGTATCAATGCTGAGATAAAAAAGTTTGGAGAGGAAAGCATCGATCTGTGCCGAAGAGGCATCCCTGTAATGGGCAAACTGATGAATCCCCTCCTTCATCTTTTTACGGAACTGAGTATCGGTGAAGGGCGAACGACTTACTCCCAGCACAGCATATCCCTCAGGAAGGGATTTGTTCATGAAAAGATCGAAAACGGCCGGGATCAGTTTTCTGTATGTGAGGTCGCCAGAGGCACCGAAGATGACCAGTGCCTGGTTGTCTGTTTTGTTCATTTCTTCGCGTTGATTGGATATTTCAGTAAACAAATCTAATGATAAAAAGTTGAACGAACCAGGGTGAATGAAAAAATCGACCGGTGATAGAAAGGAATCATCATCAGTTGTTTGATAATTAGATATTTTGTTGTATCTTTGCCGCTCAAAAATATTGTGCTTTTATTTAACGATTTAATTATTAACTAGGTATGAACAATTACGAAACCGTTTTCATTTTGACTCCCGTTTTGTCTGATGCTCAGATGAAGGAAGCGGTTGAAAAATTCAAAAACCTCCTGACAGATCAAGGAGCTGAGATTGTAAACGAAGAGGACTGGGGGCTGCGCAAGCTGGCCTATCACATCGACAAGAAAACCACAGGTTTTTACACCTTCCTGGAATTCAATGCCGAACCGACAGTGATTGACAAGCTGGAAATCAACTTCCGTCGTGACGAACGTGTGATTCGCTTCCTCACCGTGAAGCAGGATAAGTTTGCACACGAGTATGCTTTGAAGAGAAGGAACAACAAAGGTGGCAAGAAGCAGGAAGCTCATGGTGCTGAAAAAACCCGTGGAGCCAAAGCTGAAGTAGAATCAAACGAAAAGGAGGACTAAGAAATGGCAAAGCAATCAGAAATCAGATATTTGACTCCCCTGTCGGTTGATGTCAAGAAGAAAAAATATTGCCGCTTTAAAAAGAACGGCATCAAGTACATCGATTACAAGGATCCCGAATTCCTGAAGAAGTTCCTCAACGAACAGGGTAAGATTCTGCCGAGAAGAATTACCGGCACATCACTTAAGTTTCAACGTCGTATTGCGCAAGCTGTTAAAAGAGCACGTCACATCGCTCTGCTTCCGTACGTAACCGATTTAATGAAATAAGAAGGAGGAATAGATATGGAAGTAATATTGAAAGAAGATATCATCAGTTTGGGCTTTAAGGATGATGTAGTCAACGTAAAGAAAGGCTATGCCCGTAACTATCTGATTCCCCAGGGAAAAGCGGTGATCGCAAGTGAATCGGCAAAGAAAGTGCTGGCAGAGAATCAGAAACAGCGTGCCCACAAGCTGGCACAGATCAAAACGGATGCTGAGGCTTTGGCCGGCAAGATGGAAGGTGTAACACTGACAATCGGTGCCAAAACCAGCTCTACCGGTACCATTTTTGGTTCCGTGACCACCATCCAGATTGCTGAAGCGCTGAAGGAGAAAGGCTTTGAAGTAGACCGCAAGTTGATCCAGATCAAGGATCAGGTGAAGGAGGTTGGTACTTACAATGCAGTTGTCAAGCTGCACAAGGAGGTATCGGTTGACGTTCCCTTCGAAGTGGTTGCAGAGTAATCTATTTAGAAGTTAGATAATAAAAGAGGCTGTCTCATCGTATGAGATGGCCTTTTTGTTTAGATGAGGCAAGGATCTCAGAGTCTCTAGCCCTATTGCACCCTTATACCACCCTTATACTACCCTTATACCCACTCCAAAAATTATTGAGGTTGATATAAGGGTACAATAAGGTTAGAATAAAGGAATAGCTTCCAAATATATTTGAAATGGTTCACTTTTTTGGTGATAATATCTATCAGGAGGAGCGATATTGCACAAAAAAAGAGACTGCCTCTTGTTTGAGACAGCCTCTTTTTTTTGGTTCAACCGCAGATTGTTAGAATTCTTTCAATATCTGCACGGTGTCACGGGCGATTGTCAGCTCCTCATCTGTTGGAATGATCACCACTTTTACCTTCGAGGAGGGCTTGCTGATCACAACCTCAGTGGCACGTACGCTTGCGTTCAACTCCTCATCCAGTTCGATGCCCATGAAGGCCATGTCCTGGCATACCTCTTTGCGGGTGACAGCCTGGTTCTCGCCCACACCACCGGTGAAGACAAGAATGTCTACGCCACCCAGTGCTGCGGCATAAGATCCCACATACTTCTTGATGCGGTAGTTGTAGGTCTTCATTGCCAGGATAGCCCGTTTGTTGTCTTCCCGGATGCCGGCTTCGATCTCCCGCATATCGGAAGAGATGCCGGAGATGCCCAGTACTCCTGAGAACTTGTTGAGCAGGGTAGAAATCCCCTTGGTGCCCATGTGTTCCTTCTCCATGATGTAAGAGATCACCCCCGGGTCAAGATCACCACAGCGGGTTCCCATGATCAACCCCTCAACAGGGGTCATCCCCATGCTGGTGTCGATTGAGTGTCCGTTCTTGATGGCTGTCACCGATCCCCCGTTGCCAATGTGGGCGGTGATGATGCGTTGCTCCTCGAAGGGCAGACCCAGGAAGTCGCAGGCTCTTTTTGAAACGTAGCGGTGGCTGGTGCCATGGAAGCCGTAGCGGCGTATTCCATACTTCTCGTATAGCACGTAGGGGATGCCGTACATGTAGGCGTAGTCGGGCATGGTCTGATGAAACGCAGTGTCGAAAACACCCACCTGCGGGGTCTTTGGCATCAGTTCCTGAATGGCATAGATTCCTTTCAGGTTGGGCGGGTTGTGCAGGGGTGCCAGCTCGATACACTCATTCAGCATCTGGATCACCTCTTCATTGATCAACACGCTCTTGTTGAAACGCTCTCCACCGTGTACCACGCGGTGGCCCACCGCCTCAATCTCATCGAGCGATTTGATGCAGCCATACTTCTCGCTGAGCAATACACCAAGGATATACTCAATACCGGCACGATGTTCCAGGATCTCGCCTTCAAGCATCACCTTTTGTCCGTCGGGCAGGGTTAGCTTGAGAAAGGATCCCTTCATGCCGATCTTTTCAATGCCTCCCTGGGCTACAACCTCCTTGCTTTCCATCTCGAAAAGCTTGTACTTGATCGATGAGCTGCCACAGTTTAAAACCAATATCTTCATTTCTTTTTTTGCTTTTAATTGTAGAGAGACTTGTTGGGTGAAAGCGGCTCTCCGTTTTCATCGTAGACATAAAAACCCTTGCCGGTGCGTACTCCCAACTGATTGGAACGATACAGCTTCCACAACAGTGGATTGGGCTTGTAATGTTTCTCTCCGAAATCGTTAAACATCGCTTCCATCAGTGTGACCAGTCGCTCAATACCGATGATGTCGGCCAGACGGAAGATGCCGTATCGCTGTCCGTAGATGATGGTGAAAGTCTCTTCGATGTCTTCAAGCGATGTTACACGCTCAAGTAGTATCTGACATGCCTCGTTGAGCATGGTGGCCACCATCCGGAGACTGACGTTCCCATTGCTCTCGTTGATGCGGTGAGGTTTGTAGTTGATCAGCCTTGCAAAGATCTCCATCTTCTGGTACACCTCTTCGGAAGTGTACATGCCGCTTACGATTTCCAGGATGCGGGCATCGGGATGCGATACCGGGAAGTAAAGGCTCACGCATCGTTCCTTGTGTTCCAGTTCGGATGCCAGCTCACTGATAATGATGGTGGAGCCGTTCGTGGCAATGATGGCATCCTCATCCAGGATCTCCTCCAGCTTCTTGAAGATATTTTTACGTAGGGGTGTGCTTCGTCTACCGCTCTCGGTGTAGCGGGTACATTCAATCACAAGGTCGCACCCTGCAAAATCTTCGTACTCGAGGGTGGGAGTAATGCGGTTCATGATCACTTTCTTCTCCGACTGGGTGAGTCCCCAACCGGTTATCTTCTGGTTCATCACCTTCTCCAGTTCCCCCATCACGAATTCGATCCGTTCCAGCGACTCATCTAGGAACACCACCTCCATGCCGGCTGTGGAAGTCATGTTGATAATGTTTCTACCCTCTTTCCCGGCACCTACGACCCCAATTTTAGAGAACAACGGCTTGTGTCGATTCTCAGCTGAAATGGTGAGTCCATATTTGTTAATAGGTTCTATAATCATTTCACTCATAACTGCTCTGCTTAGCTGTTTTGTTTTAAACCAATAGCCTGGTTGGCCGTGATCACCACCATGTTGTAGATGTCATTTACTGAGCAACCTCTTGACAGGTCATTCACGGGAGCTGCCATTCCCTGTAGCACCGGACCTACTGCCTCGGCATTGCCTAGTCGCTGTACCAATTTGTATCCAATGTTGCCTGCTTCGAGGGTGGGGAAGACCAGTACATTGGCGCGGCCGGCGATGTCGCTGCCAGGAGCTTTGCTAGAGCCTACAGAAGGTACAAGTGCTGCATCGGCCTGCAGCTCTCCATCGATTAGCAGGGCTGGATTCATCTCTTTAGCAAGACGGGTGGCCTCCCGTACCTTGTCTATCATCTCATGCTCAGCACTACCCTTGGTGGAGAAGCTAAGCATGGCTACCCTTGGTTCCACACCCACCAGACTCCTGGCTGTCTGTGCCGAGGCAACAGCAATGGAAGCCAGCTCTTCTGCAGTAGGATTGGGCATCACAGCACAGTCGGCAAAAATCAAGGTGCCGTTTTCGCCGTACTGTGGTGTCTTTGTGAACATGATAAATGCACCTGATACCACTTTCACACCAGGTGATGTCTTGATGATCTGGAGCGCGGGGCGCAACACGTCACCCGTGGTGTTCTGTGCACCGGCAATCTCTCCGTTAGCATCACCGTTCTTGATCATCAGGCATGCCAGATAGAGTGGTTCTTCAACCAACGCTGCGGCCTGATCAGGTGTCATTCCTCTTTTTTTGCGTAGTTCAAGCAACAGGTTCGCGTAAATATCTTTTTTTTCGTGATTCTTCGGATCTATGATCGTGGCTCTGTATACATCGTCAAGTCCGAGCTTTTTAACCCGTTCCTCAATTTCTCCCGGATTTCCAAGCAGGATAATTTCTGCTACACCGTCACGGATCAATTGATTGGCAGCTGTAAGCGTTCGATCCTCTGTCCCCTCGGGCAAAACAATGCGTTGTTTGTTTGCTTTTGCCCTGTCGACAAGACTGTCAAGTAAGTTCATTCTTTATCTAGTATTATGGTTTTCCAATAATGATCAGGATACAATTTCATTATAAAATGTATTCACCGCAAAAGTACAAAAAATTGCGCGAATCAGGTAACAAAATGGCAGTGAAATCCTGTTTATTCCCTGATAAGTCTGCTTCGGTCGAGCACTTTTATTATACGTCCTCTCAGCTGGATAATGCCATCATTCTCCATCTCCTTCAGCGATCTAGCAAGCGATTGACGTTGTACCCCGAAATACTCAGCCAGTTGTGTGCGGGAACGTTTTAGATTAAATGTATTATTTTCCAATGTTGTTTTTTCGAGGAAGAAAGTAGCCAGCTTTTTCCTCAGACTTTTCAGTGAGATCATCTGCAATTTGTTGGTCAGGAATAAGGTGAGGTCTGCATTCATCGTTAGAAAATTGGTCAGTAACTGTCTGTTTTCCGCCATCTCGTCTAGCCAGGCTTCCTTTGATATTTTCAGGAAGACACAAGGTTCTGCTGCAATCACATCTACAGGGTAACTTTTTTTTGAACCGTAAATAAATGCTGGTGCAAGTGGAATCACCGCTTCCAGAATATCGATATTCAATACATTTCCTTCCATGGTGATCATTTCCGTACTCACACTCCCTTTTACAAGCAGCATAACCCAATGAATGGGATCCCCCTGAAGTACAATTGTCTCTCCTTTCTTGTAGGTAAGTACCTCTTTTACATTCCTGTCGAGAAACTGGTCATGCTCCTTCTGTGACATTCCCCTGAACAAGGGACAATAAGATAATTCATAATCATGACGATGAGCAGTGTGTGATAATGCGTCGTAACCTTGTTCTGGGGGTATCTGGTTTTCCAACAGATGGTGCAGATGGCTGTGTGAGTGCGCCTGTTGTTCTTCATGAGTCTGTTCGCTGTCTTCCATAAATAATGGCTGTAAAGTTAAACGGCTGATAATGAATTGAGATGTTGTTGTATTGTTAAATGTTTCGAAAAAACAGGAAGTGTCTCCCGGGTGACAATTATCGGGGTGTTGGGGGCATATCTTTGTAACAGTAATCGAAATTAGTAAAACCCGACAACAAAACCAAACAATTAAAAAATAAGCATGATGAAAACAAGAAAATTGAATTTAAAGAACAATCTCTACAAATCAGCATTCATTTTATCGCTGATAGCTGTTTTCTCTTTTGTAAACATTCAGCCTGCTTCGGCTCATTGTGATTCATTTGACGGACCTGCTCTGCTGGATGCTGCAAAAGCGCTGGAAACCAACAATGTCGATCTGATATTAAAATGGATCAACACTGATATGGAAGCAGAGGTAGTTGCTTTGTTTCACAAAACATACAGCTTGAGAAACGGAGACAAGGAGATATATGAAATCGTGAAGAAGCATTTCTATGAAACATTCATCCGTCTGCATCGTGAAATGGAAGGTGCTTCTTTTACCGGATTGAAACCTGCCGGAACAACGGCACACATCACGGTTATGAGTGATAAAGCATTGAATACAGGTGATTTCGCATCTCTGCTGACAGCATTAAACAAGCACATTAATGGGCAGTTACAGGAGAAATTTGATAAAACAGCCGCTCTGTATGAAGTGAAGGACAACTCAGTGGAAGAGGGTCGTCAGTTTGTGAATGCATATGTGGACTACACCCATAGTGTAGAAGCTGTGCACGATCTTCTGGTTGGAGGCGGCGCCCACCAGCACTAATCTTTTCTATCGATCAGATAATGGGGATGGAATTGTTAAAACGATTCCATCCTTTTATTGGAATGGATGTGAAGCCATTTCCATTTTTTTTCTGATCTCTTCCGTGCAGAGATTGCCGATGCTACCGGCATGTGTGTGGTGCACCTCTTTCCGTGCATGGAAGGTGCCCTCTTCAACTTCACGGCCAACCTCTTTATATGCTTCCCTGAAAGGGATTCCCTGCAGAACGCGTTGGTTCACTTCCTCTACTGTGAAAAGATAGTCATATTTGTTGTCATCAAGAATTTCCCTGTTTACTGCAATGTGCTCCAACATGAATCGGGTCATCTGCAAGAGACGATGTAAGGTTTCAATCGCCGGGAAGAGAATCTCCTTGAGCAGCTGGTAATCACGGTGATAACCATGCTGCAGGTTTGTGGTCATCAGGGTGATCTCGTTGGGAAGGCTCTGCAGACGATTGCTGTGCCCCCTGATCAACTCCCATACATCTGGGTTCTTCTTGTGCGGCATGATGCTGGATCCGGTGGTCAATTCGGAGGGGTAGGAGATGAAGCCGAAATTTCCGGAGAGAAAGAGACAGTTGTCAGCCGCCAGGCGGTTAAGGGTGGAGGCAATGTTGGCCATCGCCTGGGCCAGGATACGTTCGCTCTTGCCCCTGCCCATTTGTGCGGCAATCACATTGTATGCCATGGTGGAGAAACCCAGCTCCCGGGTAGTCATCTCTCTATCGATAGGGAAGGAGCTACCATAACCTGCAGCTGAACCCAGTGGGTTTTGGTCGGCGACTCTCCAGGCAGCTGCCAGTGAATGCATGTCATCCACCAGGGTCTCGGCATAGGCTCCGAACCAGAGTCCGAAGGAGGAGGGCATGGCAATTTGAAGGTGTGTGTATCCAGGTAGTAACACCTCCCTGTGTCTCTCGCTGAGCGACTGCAGCAGGTCGAATAGCTGCAGCATCTCCTCTTTGATCTGCCGGATCTCTTCCTTTAGGTAAAGCTTGATGTCCAGCAGCACCTGGTCGTTACGAGAACGCCCGGAATGGATTTTCTTGCCCATTTCTCCGAGTCGTTTGGTGAGCATCGCTTCCACCTGTGAGTGGATATCCTCGGCATCATCATCCAGTTGGAAGTTGCCTTGCTCCACCTCGCTAAGGATTGTTTCCAATTCCCTGCGCAGTACGATTTCCTCATCAGCATCCAGCAGTCCGATGGCAGCAAGCATGCGGATATGAGCCATTGATCCCTTGATATCATGTTTTGCAAGCCTCAGATCGAGTTCTCGGTCGTTGCCTACCGTGAAGGCTTCCACCTGTTTGTTGGCATCAAAGCCTTTGTCCCATATTTTTGCCATAATTGTATCTTTTTTATGCTGAATGCAGAATGCTTTAATTTTTTTAGTTATCGCTGCTTATTGCAAATCATTTGTCGCTGAAATTTGCAAGTTGTGCGATGAATGCAATGTATCCATTGATACCCTGTTCCAGTTCGGCTGTCAGTACATACTCATCGGCCTGGTGGGAACGTGCCGACTCACCCGGACCCATCTTCACCGCCGGACAGGTGATCCGCATCCAGTCGGAGGTGGTTGGAGAGGTGTAGCTCTCAATGCCCATCGCTTCCACACACTTCATTAGAAGGTGATCGGCGGGAGTAGCAGAGCTTCGGTTGGTTAATGAGCGCGCTGTCAGCTTGCTTTGCACCTGGGGCTGCAGCATCTCCATGATATCACTGTTGCTGTACTGCTCCGTGGGGCGTATGTCCACCACAAAACGACAACGATCGGGAACCACGTTGTGCTGTGTCCCTGCCTGGATCTGTGTCACCGTGAGCTTTACTGCTCCCATCGTGGGGGAGATGCGGTCAAATCTGGCCGAACGAAGGGTAGCGATATCATCCATAGCGATGTAGAGTGCATTTATTCCCTCTTCACGGGCGGCGTGTCCGCTCACACCCTTTGCTTCACCATCAATCACCAGCAGTCCTCTTTCCGCGATCGCGGCCCTCATTCCTGTGGGCTCACCGATGATTGCCATATCGACCTCTTGTTTGAGTTGCTGCCATAGATGGCTCATTCCGGCGGGTCCCGAGTTTTCCTCCTCTGCCGTGAGTGCCAGCACGAGGTTAATGGGAAGTGATTCCCCATAAAAGTGAAGGAAGGTCATGATCATCGATACCACACTGGCTCCCGCATCGTTGCTGCCCAATCCGTAGATATGGGTGTCGGAGAGAGGCGGGTTGAAGGGGTCGAAGCTGTAGCCGGATGCAGGTTGTACCGTGTCGATGTGTGAGTTGAGCATCAGGGTTGGCCTTGAAGGGTTGGTGGACCGGTTTCTCATGACCAGGTTGTTCCCATGCCGTTCAACCATGATGCCCCGTTCAGTGAAAAACCTTGTCAGCAAATCTGCCCGTTCATCTTCCTTTCCGGAGAAAGAGCTGATTGATACCAGCTTTCTCAGGAGCTCGTTGGCTATATGTGGTGTACAGTTCATTGGGTGGTTCGGGTCAGATTGAATGGGGTTGAATGATATTATAATATATTCCGATGATCATGATCCCGTTAAAAGGGTGCCTTTACTTGTCAGCAGGTTTTTTGCATGCAGGATCACCACCTTCGATACTCCCTGCCCGATTGCCCGGAAAGAGTTGTCCAGCTTCGGGATCATGCCGTCTGCAATGATCCCCTGTTGCTTCAGTGTGTCATACTCTTGCTGTCTCAATGTTGGGATCAGGCTCTCCGGATCATTGACATCCCTCAATACCCCCTCTTTTTCAAAACAGTAAAATAGGGTGGTTTCAAAATGAGCAGAGAGGGCAGTGGCCACCGAGTAGGCGATCGTGTCGGCGTTGGTGTTTAGCAGAGAGCCCTGGCCGTCGTGCGTGATGGCACAGAAAACAGGGACGATGTCATTGTCCACGAGTTGGGCAATGAAGGGAGCGTTGATCTTTGACGGGTCGGGATCACCCACGAATCCAAAATCGATTGGTACAGGTGAGCGACGTACCGATGGGATCGCATTGGCATCGGCACCTGAGAGGCCGAGGGCGTTACAGCCGATTTGTTGCAGCATAGCGACGATGCTCTTGTTGATCCAACCGGCATATACCATTGTCACCACTCTTATCGTTTCCTCATCTGTGATCCGCCTGCCTTCCACCATCTTTGTCTCGATGCCCAGCTGTCGGGCCATCTTTGAGGCCAGCACCCCCCCGCCGTGTACAAGCACCTTCCTTCCTTCCAGTTCGCGGAAGTCTGCCAGAAAAGCCTGCAATGCTTCAGGCTTGTCAACGATGTTGCCTCCGATTTTTACAATTGAAATTTTCTCTTTCATATTTTTTCAGGATCAGCATTCAGCTGTCAGCCTTTAACCGGCTTGAAACGCTAAACTTATTCGGATACAAAATTCAGAGGGACAGAAGGATTTCCTTTAGTACTGTTTGTGCAGATACTACTCTGTTGGCTGCCTCCTGGATTACGATCGAGTTTTGACTCTCAATCACTTCATCGGTGACAATCATGTTGCGTCGAACAGGGAGACAGTGCATGAAGTAGGCATTGTTAGTCAAAGCCATCTTGGAACCTTCTACCGTCCAGGAGCGGTCGGTGGAGAGTACCTTGCCGTAGTTCGGATCACTGTATGCGGCCCAGTTCTTAGCGTAGATGAAATCAGCATTCCGGTAGGCTTTCTCTTTGTCATACTCTATCGTTGCATTGCCTACAAATTGCGGGTCCAGTTCGTACCCTTCAGGGTGGGTGATCACAAACTCATAGTCGGCAGCATTCATCCATTCGGCAAAAGAGTTGGGTACCGCCTGTGGCAGTGCGCGGGGATGAGGTGCCCAGGTGAGTACCACCTTGGGGCGCTCTTTCTTTTTGTACTCCTCGATGGTGATCAGGTCGGCAAAGCTTTGCAGCGGGTGGCGGGTGGCCGCCTCCATGCTGAAGACAGGTTTGCCGGAGTAACGAATGAATTGATTCAGAATCAATTCGTTGTAATCGTCTTCCTTGTTCTCGAACTGGGCGAATGAGCGGACGCCGATTACATCGCAATAGGAACCCATCACCGGTATCGCTTCCAGGATGTGCTCCGGCTTATCGCCATCCATCACCACGCCTCTTTCTGTTTCCAGCTTCCAGGCACCCTGGTTAATGTCGAGCACCATCACGTTCATGCCTAGGTTCATTCCGGCTTTCTGGGTGCTCAGTCGCGTGCGGAGGCTTGAGTTGAAGAAGATGAGCATCAGTGTTTTATTGCGTCCCAGTGCCTGATCGGCAAATGGGTTCTCCTTCACAAATCTTGCTTTTTCCAGCGCCTGTTGCAGGTCTCCGATATCCTGTACGGAAGTAAAATGTTTCATATACCTCTTTTTGTTTTTTCGATTCGTCAGATTGATTTCGTTGCAGTCTCAATTGTCTCCCGCAGCGCTGCCAGAAATTGATTCGCTTCTGCCTCTCCGATGCACAATGGGGGCAGCAACCGCATCACATTGTTCTTTGCACCTCCGGTAAAGATATGGTGGCGGAAGAGCAGCTCGTTCCTGATCTCTGAGAGATGAGGTTGAAATGATATTCCGATCATCAGTCCCCGGCCACGGATCTCTGTAATTCCTTCCAATGCGGAGATTTCATTCATAAGGTAATCGCCTGTTTTCCGGGCATTTTCCATCAACGACTCCTCCTTCATTACGTCAAGCACCGCGATAGCGGCTGCCGAGGCCAGGTGATTGCCGCCGAAGGTGGTCCCCAGCATCCCTTTCCTGGCTTCAAAAAGAGGTGAAATCAACACTCCTCCGATAGGGAATCCGTTGCCCATCCCTTTGGCTGTGGTAATGATGTCTGGCCGGATGCCGGCAGCCTGGTGGGCGAAGAAATCGCCGGTACGACCGTATCCTGATTGAATCTCATCGAGAATCAACGGAGTAGCATATAGGCTGCACAGTTCGCGCAAAGCCTTCAGGAAAGCATTGTCGGGCGTATAAATGCCTGCAACACCTTGAATTCCCTCAATCACTACCGCTGCCACATCTCCTTTTTGCAACTCTTGTTCCACACCTTCCGGGTTGTTCAATGGCAGGAACGTCACCTGGTGTCCCTTGTTGAAGGGGGCTTGTATTGCCGGGTTGTCAGTCACTGCCACAGCACCGGAGGTGCGGCCGTGGAATGCTTCACTGAACGCTATCACCCGTCTCTTCCCGGTGTGGAAAGAGGCCAGCTTCAATGCATTCTCGTTTGCTTCGGCACCTGAGTTACAGAGAAAGAGGGAGTAGTCCGGGTAGCCGCTCATCTCACCCAGTTTCTCGGCCAGTTCCAGCTGGAGAGAGTTCTGTACCGAATTGGAGTAGAACCCAAGCTTAGCGACCTGTTTTTGCAACGCCTCTACCTGTCGGGGGTGTGAGTGTCCTATTGAGATCACTGCATGACCACCATAGAGATCAAGGTACTCCGTGCCGTTTTTATCCCAAACCCGGCATCCGTTCCCCTTTACCGGTTCAATATCCCATAAGCTGTACACATCGAAAAGTCTCATATGCTGATTTGTTGATTCGTTGATTCTCTGAAGCCTCGATTGAAAGTTGCCCAGTCCTCACATTCTCATAGCTTCACACCCATCTGTCTGAATGTCTTTAAAATGCTGTTCCTTTCAGTTTCAGCCCAATTGTTTCATCCAGCCCGAACATCAGGTTCATGTTCTGCACCGCCTGTCCGGAGGCTCCTTTCACCAGGTTGTCGATGATGGAGGTGATGTGGATGTATCCGTTGTGAAAATCTATGTGCAGCAGTCCTTTGTTGCTGTTCACCACCTCTTTCAGGCTGATGCTCTTATCGGAAACAAAGATGAAGGGTGAAGAAGCATAGTATGCTTTGTATCGATCAATCATCTCCTTCTCCGTCATCGTTCCCATCCATTTGGTGTAAACGCTGGCAAAGATGCCACGGGTGAAATCGCCACGCATCGGCACAAAATTGATCTGTGGCAGATTGCTGCCCCCGGCTGCCACCAATGTATTGCCGATCTCTTCCAGGTGCTGGTGCGTGAAAGGTTTGTAAACCGACAGGTTGTTGTCACGATAGCTGAAATGGGTGGTTTCACCCGGTTTCTTGCCGGCACCGGTAGAGCCGGTGATGGCATGCACGTGAATCTCTTCTTTCAGCAGGTTCTCAGCAGCCAGGGGCAGGAGTGCCAGCATGATGGAGGTGGCAAAACATCCCGGGTTAGCCACTTGGTCTGCATTGCGGATCTTTTCCCTGTTTAGTTCGCACAGCCCGAAAATGAACTCCTTCCCTTCAAAAACAGGTTCATTGCGGAAGTCGTTGCCCAGGTCGATGATCTTACATCCCTCCGGGAGTTGGTTTTTTTCCAGGAAATTACGCGAGAGACCATGGCCAAGGCAGAGAAAGATCACGTCGGGATGGTCAAATGTTTCGGTGAAAAACAGGTCGGTTTCCCCCAGCAGGTCACGGTGCACTTCGGCTACCGGCATTCCTACGGAGGTGGTACTGATCACTGATTCTATTTCTACCTGTGGGTGGCGCAACAGGATACGCAACAGCTCCCCTGCCGTGTATCCCGTTCCACCTGCTATGCTAACTTTGATCATGATCGTGGATGGTATAGTAAATTTTAAGCGGATTGGCGGTCACCCTGGTGAAGCCTACCACATCCTGTCCGGAGAATGATTTGTTTGATTCACCATACTCACCGAAACGGGAACTCATCAGGTCATAATCGCTGGTGCAACCCAACACCGCAAAGTGGTAGGGCCGCAACTCTACCTGCACCTCTCCGGTCACAAATTGCTGCGTGTCGGTGAGGAAGGTTTCGATGTTGCGCATCACCGGCTCAAGGTATTGTGCCTCGTGCATCAGCTGTCCATACCAGTTGGAAAGCTGATCCTTCCAGTAGAGCTGCTGCTTGGTGAGCACATGCTTCTCCAACAGGTGGTGTGCCTTCACGATGATCAGCGGAGCCGGTGCTTCAAAAGCCACCCGTCCCTTGGTGCCGATGATGGTATCTCCCACATGTACGTCGCGACCGATGCCAAATTTTGATGCTACCTTATGTAAATGATGTATCAGTGCAACAGGGTTCATCTTTTGACCATTAAACGACACCGGTTCCCCTTTTTCAAAACCGATGGTGATGCGTTCCGATCCACTGGTAGTTACCTGTGAAGGAAAAGCCTCTTCAGGCAGCACGCCGGAAGATTTCAATGTCTCCACGCCTCCCACACTGGTGCCCCAGATACCCTGGTTGATTGAATATTTCGATTTCTCCCATGAGAAATCATATCCTTTCTCCTTGAGGTAGTCAATCTCCTGCTGGCGCGACAGTGCCAGCTCGCGGATGGGTGCCATAATCTTCACTTCAGGTGCCAGCACTTCGAACACAAGGTCGAAACGCACTTGGTCGTTGCCGGCGCCGGTACTGCCATGGGCCACATATTGTGCACCTACCTTCTTTACATGATCCAGCACTGCCATTGCCTGAAAGAAACGTTCGGAGCTTACCGAGAGGGGATAGGTGTTATTTTTTAACACATTGCCGAATATCAGGTATTTGATTCCGCGGGCATAGTAATCATCTACGGCGTCGATGCAGGTGTGTGAGGCAGCACCCAGCGTGAGGGCACGCTCTTCGATCTGTTTCGCCTCTTCTGTAGAGAAGCCGCCCGTGTTTACAATCACTGTGTGCACCTCCAACCCTTTCTCATTCATCAGCCAGGGTACACAATAGGAGGTGTCGAGACCGCCGCTGAATGCCAATACTACTTTTTCCTTCATTTTTTAAACATTTTATTTGTTTTCCTCGTCTTGATTACCGGTTTGACCACTTTTCGGGCAAAGGGGCTCGCCTCCTGCACGGGTTTCACCTTGGGATCAAAGAGCAACCCTGTGCAGAGGCACATCTTGTGGTTGTTGCGCTGCAGGATGTCATAGTTGCGACATCCCTGACAACCCTTCCAGAATTCCGCATCGTCGGTCAGCTCAGAAAAGGTGACCGGCTTAAATCCCAATTCGGTATTCATCTTCATCACCGCAAGACCGGTGGTGATGCTGAAGATCTTTGCGTTGGGGTATAGCTTACGCGAGAGATCGAAGATCCTTCGTTTGATCTTTTTTGCCAGCCCCTGGTTCCGATAGTCGGGATGGACCACCAGTCCCGAGTTAGCCACGAATCGCTGGTGGCTGAAAGTCTCAATATAGGCAAATCCCACAAGGCGTTCTCCGTCAAGGGCAATCACTGCTTTTCCGGCATCAATTTTTTCAGCCACATATTCGGCACTGCGCCGGGCAATACCGGTGCCCCGGGCTTGTGCCGATTCATATATCAGGTCGCAGATCTCCTGCGCGTACCCTATGTAGCTGCTGTTGGCTATATGAATTTCTACATTCATCCTAAAACAAAAAAAAATTAAATGGTTGTTGATTGACGCCGACAGACCGACGTATAAAGCGGGAGGGTTACAGGTGTAGGATTGCCTGTATTTGTTAAAAGCATCGTCGGACCAGGTCGGTTGCTTTGCGGAAGTGTCTATGTGAATATATCATACTCATTGGGAGGCAAAAGTAATCATTATATTTGTAAATAGAACTGATTTCTGAAAAAAATCTTTTCTTCAGAGATGAATTCAAACAATCTGTTTATTTAAAAGCCAGATTCATAATTAAAGAACAAGATAATTTGTCTTTTTGATAGGTTTTTACTATTTTTGTTTTTCTGAACTGCATCTCTTTTCTGAGCCCTTCTTTTTCTGGCTGGATTTACATTCATCTCCTGTGGTTCATCAACTAACATAAGAACAATTCAATATGGAAACACGGAAATACAGGAATTATATTCTTCGCAACTACAACGACCTGCCTCAGCTGCAGAGGCTCACTGAAGAAGAACGTGAGGCTATCAGGGTAGTGGGTCAGGTGTTGCCTTTCAAGTCGAACAATTATGTGGTAGAGGAGCTGATCAACTGGGATGACGTACCCAACGATCCTATCTTCACGCTTACCTTCCCCCGCAAGGAGATGCTCTCCAAATCTCATTACGAACAGGTGAAGAAATTGCTCGACAACAATGATGAGGCCGGTTTGAAGAAGCGGGTACATGAAATTCGTCTCAAACTGAACCCCAATCCTGCGGGACAAGAGCACAACGTACCCTCCATCGATGGTATCAAGTTGCATGGTATGCAACATAAGTATCGTGAAACGGTACTTTTCTTTCCCAGCCAGGGGCAGACTTGTCATGCCTATTGCACCTTTTGCTTTCGTTGGCCACAGTTCTCCGGCATGAACGAATTGAAATTTGCCATGAAGGAGGCCGATCTGTTGCATCGTTATTTGAAGAAACATACCAAGGTGTCAGATGTACTCTTTACCGGCGGTGATCCCCTTACTGCCAAAACAAATATCATGGCTGCTTATATTGAGCCTCTGCTGACAAAGGAATATGAGCATATCCGTACCATCCGGATCGGCACGAAAACACTAGGTTATTGGCCCTACCGATTCCTTACCGACAAGGATGCCGACGATTTGCTGCAACTCTTCGAGAAGGTGACCAAGGCGGGTAAACACCTCGCTTTTCAGGCACATTTCAATCATCCCGTGGAGCTCTCAACCGATGCTGTAAAGCAGGCAATTGATCGAATCCGCAACACAGGTGCTCAAATCAGGACACAGTCGCCCTTGTTGCGTCATATAAACGATGATTCTCAGTTGTGGGCCACGATGTGGAGAGATCAGGTGAACCTCGGGTTAATTCCCTACTATATGTTTGTGGCGCGTGATACAGGATCAAAGGCATTCTTTGATGTGCCACTGGAGAAGGCCTGGAAGATCTTCCGCAAGGCCTATCGCAACGTGAGCGGTGTGGCACGAACGGTGCGGGGTCCGAGCATGAGTGCCAACCCCGGTAAGATTCAAATATTGGGCGTAACCGAGGTGCAAGGTGAAAAGGTCTTTGTTCTGCGTTTCATTCAGTGTCGCAATCCAAATCTGGTAGATATTCCATTTTTTGCGAAATATGACAAGAAAGCCACCTGGTTTGATGAATTGGTGCCTGCATTTGGTGAAGAGCAGTTTTTCTTTGAAAAGGATAACTTGCTGGGTCGGCACGGTAAGGACACTGATTTTTTGTGGGAGTAGGGGGAGAATGGCAGCCACTTTTCTGATTTATCAACAAAATAGCGAACCTTTTCATTAATTAACACAGTATTATTTGAATTATTGCTTATTTTGCCCCTTCAAAAAGCCCTTGGGGAAGTGCCGTGTTTCATTGATTCGGTATTCTTTCTCTTTTCTGAGATGAGAAAAGATAGGTGGCTGTAAATGAGGATATATGGGTAGGATCATCGCACTGGCAAATCAAAAAGGAGGGGTGGGGAAAACAACCACCACGATTAACCTGGCGGCATCTCTTGCCGCACTGGAAAAAAAAGTACTTGTTGTGGATGCCGATCCGCAGGCGAACGCCTCCTCCGGATTGGGTATTGATATCAAGAAGGTCAAAAACACAATCTATGAAGGACTGATTGGTAAGTGCGCACCACGCGAGGCGGTAAACCACACTCCGTTTGAACATATTGACATCATCTCCTCGCACATCAACCTTGTTGGGGCAGAGCTGGAAATGGTGCAGATGGAAAACAGAGAACGCAGACTACACGACCTATTGCTGCCGCTCAACGATGCCTATGATTTCATTTTGATCGACTGCTCTCCATCACTGGGGATCATTACGGTGAATGCGCTCACGGCAGCCGACGCAGTGATGATTCCGGTTCAATGCGAATATTTTGCACTGGAGGGGTTAAGCAAGTTGCTCAACACCATCAAGATTATCAAGTCGAAGCTGAACAGAAGATTGGAAATTGAGGGTTTTGTACTCACCATGTACGACTCCCGACTGCGCCTCCACAACCAGATCTACGAGGAGGTGAAACACCATTTCAAGGAGTTGGTTTTTAACACTGTTATTCAGCGAAATATCACCCTCAGCGAGTCACAAAGCCATGCCAAACCGGCATTGATGTATGATGCCGGTTCCCGTGGAGCCATCAACCACATGCAGCTGGCGCAAGAGCTTATCGAAAAAAAATCATAACTTTGCACCCTAACCCGATGAATGATGGCGAAAAAAAATGCATTAGGAAGAGGTTTGGACGCGCTGATCACCTTCAATGAGAGTGAGGCCAGTGGTTCATCTTCCATCAGTGAGGTGGAACTTGACAAGATCATTCCCAACCCCGATCAGCCGCGGAGGGCATTTAGCGAGGAGGGTTTGAATGAGCTGGCTGCTTCTATCCGCTCCATTGGTGTGATCCAGCCTGTCACGCTACGCAAACTGGATGAAGAGAGTTATCAAATCATTGCCGGTGAGCGGCGCTACCGTGCTTCGCAGATGGCGGGTCTCCATTCCATTCCCGCGTATATTAAGATTGCCGATGAAGATGAGACCATGGAGATGGCGCTCATCGAGAACATACAACGGGAAGACCTCAACTCAATAGAGATAGCCCTGGCATACCAGACCCTCATCAAAACCCTCTCCCTCACGCAGGAGCAATTAAGCGAACGGGTGGGCAAGAAAAGAGCCACGGTGACCAACTATCTGCGTTTGTTGAAACTCCCTGCCGAAGTGCAGATGGGTGTCAAGGACAAGAAAATAGAAATGGGGCATGCCCGTGCACTGGTCACCATTGATGACCCGGTGACACAGTTGGCCATTTACAACAACATTATCGAAGAGGGCCTTTCTGTACGCAAGGTAGAGATGATGGTACGGGAGAAGAGTGATGCTGACAGCGTCAAACCGAAGTCAAGCAGAAAGAGAAGTTCAGGAGATCGTCTCTCCCGGCAGATGCAGGATGGTGAATTTGATGCATTGAAGCAGCACCTCTCCACCTATTTCCGTACCGATGTCCAGTTTACCTGCAACAAGAGCGGGAAAGGAAAAATCACCATCCCGTTTCACACACCTGAGGAGCTGGAAAGGTTGATCGTGATGTTCGACAAAATGAATAAATGAGAGCAGGATGAAGCAAGCTGCATTTCTACTCGGTTTGATATTTGCCTTTGGATCAACGTTACTGCAGGCACAGGAAACCACTGCCCCTGCATTGTCTCCTGAGGGTGATCTGTTGCCGCGTGATTCAGTCTTAACCCAAACGGTTGACACCGTAACATTTATTGATGCGGTTGATTCCCTTCTCGTCGCCACACCATCAGACTCCTTTTTTGCTTCTTCCGAGCGTTTTCGTCCCACTCCACGAAAGGCAGTTCTCTATTCTGCTATCTTTCCCGGTATGGGACAAGTGTACAACAGGAAATACTGGAAGTTACCCATCCTCTACGGCGGATTTGTGGGATTCACCTACGCCATCACTTGGAACAACGGGTTGTATCGTGATTATCTGGGGTCTTACCAGGATATCATGGACAGCAATCCCGAAACCAATCGCTGGCATGACCTGCTCCCATACGGCAGAGATCCCGAAACGATCGACCAGAAATGGTTCACTGATGTGTTGCAGAAGAGAAAAGATTATTACAGATATTACCGCGATCTGAGCATCATTGGTACGGTGGCATTGTATATGCTTGCCATGGTCGATGCCTATGTGGATGCCCAGCTGTTCGATTTTGACATGAGCACCGATCTCTCAATGCAACTGGCTCCGGCAGTGCTCAGAGAGCCAAAAACCGGCATTTCGGCTGCCTCCTCCTATGGATTGCAGCTCAGTTTTAATTTTTAATGATACCCGGTTGAAGGTTGCTTCGCAGCACACTTTAATCTTAAAGGCTCACCGGGTACAACAGATGTAAAAATATGAATCGTATGAACAAGAATGTCCTGATCCTACTATGCTCTATATGGCTGATTTCTTTTGCACGTGCCCAGGAACCAATGCCGGCAGGGAATGATAGCATTACGGACAATGCAATCGTTTTTCCCGAGAGCATGACCGGTCAGCTAAGTGAGTTGCTGCGTGACTGGCAGATTGACCTCAACGAGAGTGATGAGGAGTGCAGGCGCGGTGCAAATGTGCTTTTTCCCGATTCGGTCTACATCTCCCGCCTTCAAAGCATGCCAACGCTGATGGAGCTCTCCTTCAACAGCGTGGTGAAACGTTACATCGAGATGTATGCTTCCCGCCGAAGGGAGCAGGTGAGCTATATGCTTGCGATTGGCGACTATTATTTCCCACTGTTTGAACAGGCGCTCGACAGGGAAGGTCTTCCCCTGGAGCTGAAGTATCTTCCTGTCATCGAGTCGGCACTCAATCCGGTTGCCGTCTCACGGGCCGGAGCTACAGGTCTCTGGCAGTTCATGCTGCGCACCGGGAAAGGTTATGGCCTGGAGGTGAACAGTCTCGTGGATGAGCGAAGGGATCCTTACAAAGCGACTGAGGCTGCGGTGCGCTACCTGAAAGATCTGTATGCAATATATCGCGACTGGAACCTTGTGATTGCCGCATACAACTGCGGCCCGGGGAATGTGAACAAAGCCATAGCCCGCAGCGGCGGTAAGCGCGACTACTGGCAGATCTATTACAATCTGCCGCGCGAAACCAGAGGTTACGTACCTGCTTTCATCGCAGCCAATTATATCATGCACCATTATGCCGACCACAACATCTGTCCGGCACATATGCAAACCTCCCCCACAGCACTTGATACGGTACATGTGAACGAGCGTTTGCATCTTGATCAGGTTGCAGCCGTTCTGGAGATCCCGGTTGAAGAGCTGAGACGTCTCAATCCGCAGTTCAGAAAAGATGTGATCCCCGGTAATTTTAAACCCTACGCATTGGTGCTCCCATCGGAAAAAATGTATGCATTTGTAGATCGACACAACGAGATCCTTGCCTACAACAAAAGTATTTACAATACCCACCGTTCAAATACCGATCACTTTTTAAACAATGGCACCCTAACATCCGGGAATGGGGAGAATGTCTATTATCGTGTCAGGAAAGGGGACAACCTCTCTACCATTGCCCGCAGAAACGGGCTCACACTCTCACAATTGAAATCCTGGAATGGACTGAAGTCAAACAGGATCGGAATTGGCAAGCTATTGGTAGTGGGTAGAAAGGCTGTTGTTCCACCATCCAACAATGCCGGTGAGCTTACGGCTCAACAGAGTGGGGGTGAAGATGTCGAGACTGTCAACCAATACTATCGCGTCAGAAAGGGTGATACACTGGGTAAGATTGCTCAATCCAACGGTGTTCGTGTTTCACAACTTCAGGCCTGGAATGGTTTGCGGAACACACGAATCGATATTGGTGATCGGCTCATCGTGCATCAGAAAGTGATTCCCAAAGTCAAAGAAGAACCGGTTGACAACGAGTACAAACGTTCAGAGGATGTAAGAGAGGGCAGCAATATCATCTCCGATTATCTGAAAGAGCAGATGGAAAAAGTTGAACAAGAAGAGAACAACCCCGAGTCGGAGGCAGTTGCAGGAGTTGCAGATTCTGTGCAATCACAGGTCGTGCCGGCTGATGGCTCACTTGAAGAGGGAGACAACAAGTAGTAACCACAACTTACATCACCAATATCTTCCTGGCAGTTTGCGTTCCATCAGTGGTTTTGACACGGACGATGTAAACCCCTTTGGGGAGCTGAGCTGCCGGGAATGATGCCCTGTTCATACTTTTTTCAGCCCTTCCTTGCAGTATCTTCTGTCCGGAAACATAAAAGAGTTCCCATTCCAACAATTCGAAATTCGATTCCACAAAGATTCGTCCAACTTCACCGGCATAGTACGCTTTTATCTCTAAATCCTCCGTTTCAGGATCTACCGTAACGTTTTTCTTCCCAATCAGATAGGGGACAATCAAAAGAGAGGTGTTGACCGGATTCTCAATGTTCTCGGAAGAACGCTCCCAGCCATTGCCGTTCAATATCCAGGCTGTGGAGATCTTTCCTGATCCAATTGCACGTGGTTCAGCATTGAAGACGGTGAATCCATTCGTTGTGCCGTTGGCATCGTAATAGGAGATGTAGAAGGAGCCTGTAACCGTTACCGGATGATCGAAGGCAATGTAGTTCTCCACGCTGTGTCGCATGTTGCGACCGGTAGCTGAAAAACGATTGTTGCCATAATAGAGATAACTGTATTGGTAGGATTGTTCGTGTCTTAACAACTCAGGCTTCTCGTTGCCAGTATAAACCCTGATTCTGATGTCATTTTTCAGCATGTTGCTGTTTGCTGGTGAAGAGATGAATACGCCCTCCAACAGCACCGGACCATCGGTGTAAAACTCTTCTGCAAATTCAGCATAACCAAAAGTATTGTTGGTCGCGAACATGGGGATCGATTGGTGGAGTGTTTCAACAGGTTTCTCATCGGTGCCGAAGTTCATGCTCCTGCTGTAGGGGTTGCTGGCATATGGCTCATATCCCCGAACATTGATGGCCTGTGTGCCGCCGGGATCCAGGTAATGGTTGATGGGTAGGGGATTGTCCAGTGAATCGGAGACGTTCCAGAACTTGTTGAGCGAGGCATATTGATCCGGTCCCCGCGGTGAGGAGCACATCGAAACACCACCGGTTAAGGTGCCCACAATTCGCTTCTCCCGGTCGAGGAGGGGTGATCCCGAAGAACCACCCTCAGTGGCTCCCGTTTCCCATCCTTTCATCTCCCAGTGAGCATAAGGTTTCATGTTGTATTTTGAACCGGGAAATGAGGTGACAGACAGGGAACCCTCATCCACTGCCACCTTCTTGATGCCTCCATTCGGGTGGTGGATGCCGTGAAAAGGAGCTAAGGGTGTTGCCGTCGCATCCCATCCCAGGTAATAGGGTTGGTATGTTGCAGGGGGGATATCCTTGAAGCGCAGCAGCGAGATGTCGTGTCGTTCGCTGATCAACAGCGAGTCGGCAGAGGCCAACGTCATTTGCAGGGGCCCCCGTATATCGGTAGAGCAGAGGGGCGACTGGTAGTTGAAGAATGCAACAATCGTTCCTGCTATCATGTCATATTTCCTGTTGGCAAGAAATCGAGCGTCATAATCGTTGTTGAGGCAGTGCGTTGCTGTCAGCAGATAAGGGGTTCCATCCTCCGAGGTGTTGTTCACCAGTGAGCCGGTACAGTAGGTGGTTCCATTGATAATGAGTCCCACCACACCGCTCCCGGGAAGGATGTCTTCCGGGTAACAGACAATGTTGGGATGACAATCCTGAGCAGGATCACGCGGCTCTGCCGCACGGAAGATGCCACGGAAGTCATGATTCACCTCCCCAATTTCAATTTCACCCGGGAAGAGTGCATCCACCGGTTCCTGGTATTCCACGATCAGTTCATCGCCACCGATAGGCTGAACCGGAAGCATTTCCAGCTCGCTGTTGTTCTCTTCCGTGAAGGAACCCAGGATTTCTGTCTGATCTGCGTTGTAAACAAAAACAGCGGCGCCGGGGGGAAGTCTGAACTGTGTGAAAAGGATGTTGAGGGAATAGGCCCCCTTGGAGCGGATGCCTACCCGCCACACCTTCATGTGCTCCCAGTGAAAGGTGATGCCTGCGTTGTCGGGACGGATAAACTTGTGAAACTTATGGGCAAAATGGAGACTCCTCAGTGAAGACTCCTCCTGTGACGATCGCCACAATTCCGCCTCGTTGCTGAGAGGAGGCATCTCTACGTATAGATCCTCTGCAGCCGTGATGGTACGTATTCCCGGTAAGATTTCAATTGAGAGTGGTTTCCCTCCGTGACTGATTTGTCCCAATGCTGCAAAAGACGAGAGACAGGCCACAAGGGAAAGCACATATTTCAGCATGAGGCGCATATTGGTGAGGGGACGATCCATGTGATGATTTGGTTTCAGATAATGACCATTGCTTTTGATTAAACAACATTACAAATGTAACTCTTTTTAAGAAATTGAGGTACTTTTGTACCAAATATATATTGTTGTGAGATGCAAGAACTGAAAAGTTTCCTGGATGAGAAAGCCGATCAATACAACCGGAAGTCTTTCATCGTGAATGACCCCATCGCCATTCCCCACCGTTATGCCACAGACAAGGACCGGGAGATTAGCGGTCTTTTTGCTGCGCTCCTTGCCTGGGGACAGCGAAAGACCATCCTTTCAAAGTGCAATGAGCTGATGCACCGGATGGGAGATGAACCCTACCGGTTTGTCATGGAGCATGGCGAAGAGGATCTGAGGGGCCTGTTGGGTTTCAAACACCGCACTTTTAATGACACCGACTTGCTTTACTTCATCAGTTTTCTAAAAAGGCAGTACCAAAAGCATGCGTCGCTCGAAGATGCTTTTCTTTCTGATGAAGGCTTTTTTCATTCCGTGGAAGATTCACTGGTCCGATTTCAAGAAACATTCGTGAATGATCCTGATATGCCACAACGTACCAGAAAGCATGTGGCATCGCCTGCCCGCAATGCAACCTGTAAGCGGTTGAACATGTATCTGCGCTGGATGGTGCGCAGCGATGAGAGAGGTGTTGATTTCGGCATATGGAAGAGGATCCCCCAGCGGGAACTGATCTGTCCGCTCGATCTGCATGTAGATCGTACAGCACGCGCGCTAGGGTTGATCGGTCGGAAACAAACCGACTGGAAAACGGCACTCCAGCTCACGGAGTCGCTTCGCCGGTTTGACCGTGAAGATCCGGTGAAGTATGACTACGCGCTCTTCGGCTTGTCGGTCAACGCCGATGACTTTCCTACACTCTAGTCGCCGCCGTATTCCATTAGGTAGGCCTTGATGAAGTCATCAATGTCGCCATCCATCACACCGTTCACATCGGATGTCTGGTAGTTGGTACGGTGATCCTTCACGCGGCGGTCGTCGAAGACGTAGCTGCGAATCTGAGAACCCCATTCGATCTTCTTCTTCCCTGCCTCGATGACAGCCTGTGCGGCGCGTCGCTTCTCCAGCTCCATCTCATAGAGCTGTGATTTGAGGAGTCGCAAGGCATTCTCGCGGTTGCCCATCTGCGAGCGGCTCTCGGTGTTTTCAATCACGATCTCCTGCTCTTCACCGGTATCGGGATCCTTGTGGAAGTAATGGAGGCGAACACCGGTCTCCACCTTGTTCACGTTCTGGCCTCCCGCACCGGAGGAGCGGAATGTGTCCCAGCTCAGGTTGGCCGCATTCACCTCTATCTCGATGGTGTCGTCCACCAGGGGTACCACGAAGACAGATGCAAAGGAGGTCATCCTTTTTCCCTGCGCATTGTAGGGGGATACCCTCACCAGACGATGCACCCCGTTCTCGCTTTTCAGGAACCCGTAGGCCAGATCGCCCTCCACCTGGAGGGTGGCAGTCTTGATGCCGGCATCATCACCATCCTGCCAGTTGGTGACAGTGGTCTTGTAGTTCTTGCTTTCGCACCAGCGCTGGTACATGCGGAAGAGCATCGATGCCCAGTCCTGGCTCTCTGTGCCGCCGGCACCGGCGTTAATCTTCAGTACCGCTCCAAGCTTGTCCTCTTCCCGGCGAAGCATGTTTTTCAGCTCCAGCTCTTCGGTCAGGCGGATTGCCTCAGCGTACTGTGCATCTACATCCTCTTCCGAGACGATGCCCTCCTTTACAAAGTCAAAAGCAAGCTGTAGCTCATCAGCCGCTTCCTTTATCTCCTGGTAGGCATTGATCCAGAATTTCAGTTCCCGCACCACCTTCATCTGTTTCTCTGCCGCTTTGGCATCGTTCCAGAAATCGGGCGACTGGGTCCGCAGTTCTTCTTCTTCTAATTGGATGATCTTTGCATCGACGTCAAAGATACCCCCTCAGCGCATGCTCGCGCTCCAACACATCTTTCAGTTGGTCTGCCGTTATCATAATTGTTTTTGTTTTATCTGTTTGAGGTGCAAAAGTAATCAAAAGAAGCGAATGTTCCGCCTCTTGTCTCACTTCGTTTGATGAGTGACAGGGATTAGCAGTTCCTCACCCGCTTTCAGAAGATCCCCCAGCTGCGGGTTGGCCTGCCTGATTTCATTTACGGAGCAGCCATACTCGCGGCTGATGGCATAGAGAGTATCACCCGGCTTCACGGTATGTCGCATCCTCCAGCTCTCTTCAACATCGGTGACGACAGGCTCCGGCAGGCTGCTTTTATCTTCCCGCAATACGGCCTGAATATCCGATTGAACTCGCTCATCCTTGTTGGGGTCATCCTGGTCGTTCGCATTCCTGCTATCCCTTGCCGGCATGTTTTTCAGCGGATCATGTTCACTGAGGAGTAACGAGTCACGCTTGTTCACCGGATTGTTCAATGTTGCTCCACCGTTGACTGCATAACCATTGTTGCCTGCTGTAAGCGGCGTAGGACGTTTCTTGTGATTTGTTGGCGTTGTTTTTTTGTTCTCCTCAGCACTCACTGGCATATTTTCCTTTAGCACCCTTCCACCCCGCAGGTAACGTGCGGCATAGTAGGGCTCGGTGGATGATGAGACGATGACGCCATAGCTGGTTGAGGCGTGGATGAAACGAAACGAACCGTGGCTGCTGACTTCTGTGACGATTCCCACGTGCCCCACCATTCCGTTGCGGGCTCTCCCCTCGAAAAATACCAGATCTCCTTTTTTGAGGCTACTTTTCTCCTCAATCGCGGGAAATTGCTGATCCTGCGCGGCTGAGCTGGAAGCGAGGTTGAAACCGAACTCTTTGAAAACGAATGAGGTGAAGCCGGAGCAATCGAAAGAATGAGGTCCTCTGCCGGCATATCTGTAGGGTTTACCCATGTACTTTTTGCTGTAACCAATCAACTGTTCCTGCAGGCTGTTCTTCGTGATTCTCTTTTGGGAAACCGACTGCCGCCCAGCACCACACGATGCAGCAACAACAGCAACCAGGAGGAGCGTGATGAGTTGGATTGATATGCGCTTTGTATCTACTTCTATTGACATGCAACAACACTAATCGGAGTACAAAAATAGCTAAATTAACTGCGCATCACGCTGATTTCATAATTTTTTGACAAAGCATCCTGCCTTATACTCTTTCCGGATGCGCTATAAGATCACTTTAACTGGAAATTCCGGATTGAGATTCTTATAACTTTCCCAGTGGAGACTGAATCATGATTGAGGCAGGTTTTTCGGCTGTTTTTGGACGCTCGTCTTATATTCTGAGCTTATTGTATCTTTATATCCACTCCAATGATATTCAGAGTGGATATAAGGGTGCAATAAGGGTGCAATAAGGCTAGAGGCTCCGAGAACCCTATTTTGTGCCTGTCTCATCCTGAAAAAGTGTTTCATCTAGAAGCATGATTTGGAGCTGTCTGCGGTTGTGGCAATCAGAAAATATCCGTACCTTGTGCCCCACAAATCTTGATGACAAACGAAAAGCGGGATGAAGACAATCCGAAATATTGTGTTTGATTTTGGCGGGGTGCTGATCGACTGGAACCCCGTCTACCTTTATAGCGAGCTGTTTGAAACAGAAGCGGAGATGAACTATTTCCTGACCCATATCTGCCCCTACGACTGGAACCTCAGGCAGGATGCCGGCCGATCAATAGAGGTGGCTACGCGCGAGCGACAGGAGCGACATCCTGAATATGAGGAAGAAATTGGCTACTATTACGGCCGTTGGGAGGAGATGCTGGGTGGCACCATTGAGGCGAATGTGCGGCTCGTGGAACCGTTAAAAGCAAAATACCGAGTCTACGGACTCACCAACTGGTCGGCAGAGACGCTGCCGCTGGCGATGCAGCGCTACGACTTTTTTTCCAAACTCGACGGGATCGTGGTTTCGGGTGAAGAGAAAATCGTGAAACCCGATCCGGCATTGTATCGCATCCTGCTTGACCGCTATCAACTGAGGGCGGAGGAGTCACTCTTCATCGACGACAATGCAGCCAACATCGTAACAGCGCGAGAGTTGGGATTTCAGGCGGTACATCTCACGCCCGATCTGGATCTGGAAGGATATCTCAGGGAGCAGGGAATCCTGTAGGGATCCCTTTATCGGTCGAAACGGTAATAGTGCAGCAATGGGTGATCCTCGCCTGCAAGGATTTTAAGCACCAGCTCCATCCCTTGCACCGAGAAGGTAATGCCGTTGCCCCCCAGCCCCAGCACAAAGATGGCGTTTGGGAAATCGGGATGTTCCCCGATGAAGGGCAGCCCATCCTTTGTCACCCCGAAAGCACCTGCCCAGGTGTAGTCCTCCAGGAAGGTGAGAGAGGGGAAGAGCTTCTCCAGCTTTTTGATCAGCTTGTCCCTTTTTTTGCCTTTCATCTTCTCACTCACCGGGTTGTATTTGAAGGGTATGTCTTCACCCCCTACAAGAAGACGACCATCGTCGGTTGTCCGAATATAGATGTACGGGTCGGCAGTGTCCCAGATCAACAAATCTTTCAACTGAGGGTAGAGGTTGAAAGATTGCTCGCTGACACAGGCAAAGGTGCTGATCACGTCGGCATATTTCTTTCGGAACATTCGCAGCGTCTCGAAGCCGGTACAGAATACAATCCGCTTGCTGCGAATGAAAAATCCCTCTTCGGTGATGATCTTCACGTGATCCGGTTCGTATTGAAATTCTTTCACCGCTGTATGGTCGAACACCTGCATTCCTCCGGCATGATTGCGGCTGATCAGTTCATGTGCTGCACGAAACGCATCGATCGATGCTCCCTCTTCGGATAAGATGCCGGGTTGAGACTCCATGTTGTATCGCACGCTGATCTCTTCCGGGCTGAGCCAATCAACCCTGAAGCCATGCGCTTCTCTGTAGAGGTACTCCTTTTCCAGATCGGCTACCGCCTTCCCGGAGTGTGCCACCTGCAACGATTTTTTTCGCTCAAAACCGGCATCGATTCCCTCTTTCCGGAGCAGCGCTTCCAATATTTCAATGGCGTTTATGCCTTCCCTGTAACAGGTCACCGCTCCCTCTTCGCCTATTAACTCTGCCAACTTGTGCATCGGAACGTCGATCTCGTACTGCAACATTGATGTGGTAGCTGCCGTGCTTCCGTTGGCCACATCCCGCTTGTCGATCACCACTGTCTTATATCCGGCACGGTGAAGGGTATGGCTGATCAGTGCGCCGGTAATGCCGCTGCCAATTACGGCGATGTCGCAATCAATGTTTTCCTGCAGGGAGGGATAGCAATAGGGGATTCCGTTTTTCAGGAGCCAGAATGATTCGGGTGAACGCAGTTCCATGGGGGTGAATTTTGAATGATTGATCTTTCTCATTTATAACGATTCAGATCTCTTTTTTGTTTGCTCTTTCACCGGGTCTGAATGATGTGTCAGCCATTGGTAGTTGCAGGGTGAGGTGTAATATTTAACCAAATTACAGCTACACCAATCCATAATTTTATTACCTTTGTACCCTAAGATATGATGTGGACAGATTTGAGCTGCTTGCAACCACAGAAAAAAATGCTAAAAATGAATCCTGCATTTCTCTTTCTTATCGTTGACGCGGTCCGGCTCTCCATCTCAATTGTTTTTGACATTTTAATCATTGAACGGGTGATACTGTTCCCTTTTGTTTCGTTGGGTGATGTACCGAACGGCAAAACAGAGTGTGATCCCGCTGCTAAATTTCAGACGACATGAATTATTTATTTACTTCCGAGTCGGTGTCGGAAGGACATCCTGACAAGGTGGCCGACCAGATCTCCGATGCATTGCTGGATGAATTTCTGGCTCATGATCCCAGTTCAAAAGTTGCCTGTGAGACCCTGGTGACCACCGGGCAGGTGGTGCTTGCCGGTGAGGTGAAGTCGCAGACCTATGTTGATGTGGCCGAGGTGGCGCGTCAGGTGATTGCCACGATTGGTTACACCAAAAGTGAATACCGTTTTGAGGCAGAGTCGTGCGGTGTTTTCTCGAGCATTCACGAACAGTCGGACGACATCAACCGGGGCGTGGATGCCGAGGTGCAGGGTGCCGGCGATCAGGGGATGATGTTTGGCTATGCTACCAACGAGACTGAGAGTTATATGCCACTAGCCATTGACCTGAGTCATGCACTGATGCAGGAGCTGGCCAACATCCGCAAGAACCAGCCGGAACTGATGCCTTACCTTCGTCCCGATGCCAAGTCGCAGGTAACGGTGGAGTACAGTGAGGAGGGCACCCCTTTGCGTATTGACACCATCGTGATCTCCACACAACACGACGAGTTCGAGTTGCCTCGTGGCAACAGCCGGGAGGCTCAACTGGAGGCCGACAGGGAGATGCAGTCGCGCATACGGTCGGATGTGAAGACCATTCTGATCCCGCGAGTGAAAGCGCAATACAAGGGGCGTAAAGATATACAGCAGCTGTTTGAGGGAGAGATCACCTATCATGTCAACCCCACCGGAAAGTTCGTGATTGGCGGACCTCATGGCGACACCGGTCTGACCGGTAGAAAAATCATCGTTGACACCTATGGCGGCAAAGCTCCGCACGGCGGAGGTGCCTTCTCCGGCAAAGATCCTTCGAAGGTGGACCGCTCTGCAGCCTATGCCGCGCGCTATGTGGCCAAGAACATGGTGGCAGCGGGTGTTGCAGATGAGATGTTGATTCAGCTCTCCTATGCCATCGGTGTAGATGAACCCATCAGTATCTTCGTTGATACCTTCGGGAAGAGCAAGGTGAAGTTGTCGGACGGGGAGATTGCAAAGAAGATCAGGACAATGTTCGACTTGAAACCCCGTGCCATTGAAGAGCGTCTCAAGCTGCGCAATCCTATTTACTCCGAAACGGCTTCCTATGGCCATATGGGACGTACACCCCAGGTGGTGAAGAAGGAATTCAAATCGCGTTACATGCCTGAAGCAAAAATAATGGAGGTGGAGTTATTTACCTGGGAAAAACTGGATTGTCTGGATGCGATCAGAAAAGAATTCGGATTATAATGTTGTAGTCTATTGTGCCTCCAGCAACCAGCTACGGCCAGTCTTCACCCAGGCGGCAACCCGCCTGGGTGAACTGCTGGCACAGAATGGGATAACCTGTGTGAACGGTGCTGGAAAAGAGGGGCTGATGGGAGCGTTGAATGATGCTGTGCTGCAGCACGGGGGCAGGGTAAAGGGAATAATTCCCCGCTTCATGTCAGATGCAGGGTGGGGACATGACGAGCTCACTGAGCTGGTCGTGACGGAGACCATTCATGAACGGAAAGCCCTGATGGCTGACACGGCCGATGCGGTGGTTGCATTGCCGGGTGGCATGGGGACGCTGGAGGAGCTGGCCGAGATCCTGACATGGAAACAGTTGGGCCTTAGCCACCATCCCATCATCTTGCTCAACGTGGACCATTATTACGATCCGCTGCTCGCTTTTTTCGATAAAATGATTTCGGAACGTTTCATGAGTGATGATTTCCGTAGGATGTGGCTTGTGGCTGATACACCCGAGGAGGTGATCTCAATGTTGCAGAATTATCCGGAGTGGAATCCTACTTTTGGTAAATATACCCGAAAAGAGTTGTAAATTTGTGGTGAGAGACTTGCTTTGCCGATGAGACAACTGACAATCGCACCCGATAGTGTTCCCCTGATTCCTTATCATATCGAGAGAGCCGGGGAGGATTCATTGATCTCCTTACCCCTGGAGCCTGCATTGGGTCAGTATGAATATCTGCCTACAGACAGTAGCCATCTTTATTTTGTGCCTGATTTGGTTGCCGATGCTCCTCAACAGCCCCTTCTACCCTTCATGAGCGGTGATCCACTACCATTCTCACCACATCTACAAACGCTTTTCTTTCTGCTCTTCCTGCTCTGTTTTCTCCTGTTTGCCTTTTTTTACAACATGGAGGGGAGCTCTTTTCGGGACAATTTCAGGAATGTATTCCTGTCGGGAAAATTCGCCACTCTTCTTAGAAAGGAGCAGGTAACGATCACGGAGGCATGGGGTGAACTGTTTTTGATCTTTCAGACGATGTTGATTGCCACTGTCGTGATTTTTAATGCCTGGTGGGATCATGGTCTCTCTTCTCTTGACCTTGCCGATCAACTGTTGGTTATTGTATCAATCATGGCAGTACTCTCAATTCTTGCAGCCTTGAAGGTTCTATCATACAGGTTAATCGGAACATTTTTCCTCTCGGTCGACATGAAAAGATGGGTCGCTCAGTACACCCGCATGCTGGAACTGATTGGCATTGTCCTTTTTCTGCCGGCTGTTTGTTTCGTGTTTCTGCCTGAATACAGGGAGCCATTGTTGATTCTCTTCGTCACCATCTTTCTGGTGTCGCGTATGATCATAATCATCGGGTTATTACATATTTTTGTTAAAAATAAAATCGGTGGGTTCTATTTTTTTGTGTATCTTTGCGGCACGGAAATTGCGCCCTTAATTCTATTGTATAAGGGAGTGATTACAATGGTAAATATTGCTGCAATAAATATAATATGAACGCCCGGAAAGTTAAAAAATTACTGATTTCACAACCCAAGCCCAACGGTGAGAAGTCTCCCTATTATGACCTCGCTGAGAAGTATCACCTGGAGGTTCACTTTTACCCCTTTATCAAGGTCGAGCGGGTATCACTGAAGGAGTTTCGTCAACAACGGATCAACATCCTCGATTTCACAGCTGTCATCTTTACGGCCCGTACCGCTGTTGATAAGTTTTTCTCTATTTGTGAGGAGATGAAAATCGTCATTCCCGAAACCATGAAATATTTCTGTGTCTCGGAAACGGTAGCACTCTATCTCCAAAAATACATCGTTTACCGGAAACGAAAAATCTTTTTCAGTCAGACAGGCAAAATTGACGGCCTCAACAGTGCTTTTGCCAAGCATGCCAAGGAGAAGTTTCTTTTCCCTGTTCCGGAGGAACACAATGATGAGGTGTGCAACTTTCTCAACGAGAAAAAGATAAACTACACCAAAAGTGTGATGTACCGTACGGTAAGCAATGATTTCGAGGAAAATGAAAAACTCGATTATGACATGATTATCTTTTTCAGCCCTCTGGGAATTCATTCGTTGCTCTCCAACTTCCCCGAATTCAAACAGGGGACGATGGCCATCGGCTGCTTTGGGCACAGCACCGCCAAAACGGTGGAAGAGGTGGGGTTGCGTCTCGACTGTGTGGCACCCCAGCCCGATTATCCCTCCATGGCCGCGGCTCTGGATGCATTTTTAAAAGAGAATCACAAGCACCACAGCTAATCAGCGAAATTTCATATAAAAAACCGATGGCATTCGATCCGGAATTGCCATCGGTTTTTTTGTGTTGTTGTATGTTCTGAGATCTGTTTAATCCAGTTCTTCCTCTTGATCCGGATAAAAAGGCTTTGGCGGTTCGAGTGTTGGGAATATTCTTCTTACATTCTCTGCGATGCGTGACGCAAACGCCTCCGTTTCCATGTTGAGTGAACGAGCTGCCTGCTGGTAAACCTCACGTATCGACATTTCATCTTCGTCGGTTTCGCAAAAGATGGCATCGAGCGGTATCAGCTGCATTGAATCCACGTTAATCTGGTCGCCCACCGAGAAAAGAAATCCTTCCCGGAGTAACTGCACGGTAAGCTCCGGCTTGCCGCGATAGCCATGGATGATCCATGGTTGTGTGGGTTTTGTCTCGCGTCTTACCCTGATCAGCTCTTCCCAGGCTTTCACACAGTGAATGATCACAGGTTTTCCCAGCTTCTCCGACAACGCGATGTGTTTCTTGAAAACCGGGATCTGAATCTCAAAAGAGGGTCCTTTGAGACGGTCCAGGCCGGTCTCGCCGATGGCGATGATGCGCGGATTGGGCGCGATCTCATTCAGATAGGCCATCTGTGTGTCGCTGTCTTCTGAGTACCACGGGTGAATGCCGCAGGAGAAGGCATGACGGTTGTAGGATTCTTTGGCTACTTCAAACTCAAGGGGGTAAACATCGAAGATACACGAGTGATAGGGATCATCGTTCTCCTCGAGGAAAATCTGGTGTGTGTGTACGTCGTAAAATTCCATACGTTATTGTTCCTCTGCTTTCGTCTTCTCTTTCCTGTGCCTCGGTTCAGGTACCGGATCATAACCCGACCCTCCCCAGGGATTACAGCTCAGTATGCGCCGTGCGGACAGGTAAAAACCCCGAAAGGGGCCATGTTTCTTCAATGCTTCAATCGTGTACTGTGAACAGGTAGGCGTGTAGCGACAACTGGGCGGCGTGAGCGGTGAGATGACAGCCCGGTAGAAATAGACGGGGAGCAACAGGATCCACGTCAAAAGAGCTTTCAATAGTTTCACGTTGCTGCTGTTTGATTGATTCTTGCCAGTTCTCTGAAGGCCTTCACGATTCCTTTTTCAGTTGTGACAAAGTCGCTCGGTTCATCCCTGACATAAATAAATACCACATCCAGATGTAAATTGTCTGCCGTCAACTGATTGATGAGTTGATTTTTGTGCAGTCGGTAGGCTTCTCTTGCCACTCTCTTCATCCTGTTGCGGTCTACTGCCCGTTTCAGTCGTTTCTTCGGGATGCTGATCAGTACCGAAACCATTGTTGCGGAAGCTGCATCCCTTTTCAGCCATACTACCCTGAATGGATAGGCCATGAAAGAACTGCCGTTGGCGAAGAGGGATTCAATCCTTTTCTCACCGCAGATCCGTTCTCTTTTCGCAAGTCTGAACCGTTCTCTTTCGTTCATAGATAAAAGCATTCCTCCGAAAGCAATTACGGGGCAAAGATAACTGTTTTTTGGTTGTAAATTAGGATAAATAAGACAAAAAAAGAATTGAAAATGCCCTTTGTAGATGCTATTTGCGGCCAAAATCAGCCGGTATCTCTCCCCATTGTTTCGTTTCCCATTTCAGAAGCGGGTTGCTGAATTGGTTTTCCCGCAGCCACTTCTCCGCGCGGGCAATCCATTCAAACAAAATCCTGTTGCGCTCGGTTTGTTTCAGCTTGGTGTTGCATTTTTTCTTGGCGACCCATTTGAGGGCATTCACACTGTCGGTGTAGACTGGTGTAGGTTTACCGCTCTTATGCAACAGCGCCAGCGCATGTACAATCGCCAGAAACTCACCAATGTTGTTGGTGCCCTCTTCGATTGGTCCCACACGGAAGAGTTCAGTGCCATCTTCAACCCAAACCCCACGATACTCCATCAGTCCCGGGTTACCACTGCAGGCTGCATCTACAGCCAGGCTCTGACGGATAATTGAGGGATGAGAGGTGGATGTTTCCCGCGGCCCTTTTTTCTTTGCTGCAAGGTGCTTCCAGGGGTTGTCGTTGAAGGCTTGTTCAGCCTCGGCACGCGAAGCAAAAGATTTGTAGAGGGCATGATCATACCCTGTTACCTCTGCTTTGCAGGCCTCCCAGGAGTCATATACCCCGGGCCTCACCCCCTGCCACACCACGTAATACTTCTTCTGAGCCATGAACAGCTGGTTACATCGATTCCAGAATGTAAGGGGTCAGATCTTTTTCAGTCATCGGATCGAGTGGTTTCTCCTCGATGGTGATGATGCTATCGACGATGAACTTGGTGTACCCACGCCAGGGAATAGGGGCGAAGTATTCGCGGTAGTGCAGTTGAACAATCTTACCGCTGGCCACCATCAACCGTTGGGCAATCTCCTTGTCTTCTACCGAAAAGTCGAACTGATTGGACTGGAGCCCCCCCGGCATGTCGGCACGGAATCCCGACTGAATCAGTTTTCCTTCATAGGTTTTGAACACCACCCCTTTGTATACCAGGTAATTCAGTTCGCCCGATTTTACTCCCGTACCAAACACATAGTAGTATCGGACATATACAAATATCCCGAGGGCAAGGATCAGGATGCCGAGAAAGAGCGACCAACCCTTACGGCTTTTTTTCTTCTTTGGAGTCAGATCATCCATAAACAATGATTTATTTAGAGGGTAAAGGTACATCATTTTTCCGCTGTATATAGGAAGAAAGGAGGAAAAATTGGATGTTATTACCCTATTTTGTTTAACTTTGTGAGGAGTTAGATTCAACCTTAGAGTCTGTTATGGCTAAACCCAACTTAAAATAAAATAGTTTTCATGAAAAAGATGTTTTTATTCCTATCCCTGTTGCTGAGTGCAGGAATGATGATGGCACAAAGTGCCTACCAGTTTAAGGTAGTCAGAGAGAATCCTGTTACCTCGGTGAAAAACCAATCGAGCACGGGAACCTGCTGGAGCTTCTCGGGTGTGGCTTTTCTGGAGTCGGAGCTGCTACGTATGGGAAAAGGAACATTCGACCTTTCCGAGATGTATATTGTGAGGCGCAACTATGAAGATAAAGCGTTGAAGCATGCCCGTCTCCACGGCAACCTTAACTTCGCTCCCGGCGGCTCCTTTGCCGATGTGATAGAAACGCTCGATGCGTATGGAGTGATGCCTGATGAGGCATACCACGGTCTTCATTACGGATCGGAGACCCACAACCACGGAGAGCTGGACAAGATTCTTAAAAGTTACATGGATGGAGTCATCGGTGCCCGCACCCTCTCACCCGTTTGGAGCAAGGGAATCAACGGGATCCTGGACAGCTACCTGGGTGAGGTTCCTGAAAAGTTTCAATACAATGGAAAAGAATATACGCCTCACAGCTTTGCCGCTGAACTGGGGTTGAAACAGGAGGATTACATTTCGCTCACCTCTTTCACCCATCATCCTTTTTATAAGCCGTTTGCTGTTGAGGTGCCTGATAATTGGCGCTGGGCGCTCTCTTACAACCTGCCTGTTGATGAACTGATGGAGGTGATGGAGCAGGCGGTGATGAAGGGTTACACGATTGCATGGGCTTCTGATGTGAGTGAAGCAGGTTTCTCACGCGAGGGTATTGCAATTGTCCCCGATGAGGAGGCACCTGAGAATGCCGGCAGCGACCAAGCCAAGTGGCTCGGCCTCAGTAGTCGGGAGAGAGATGCTGAAATCAGGACCCGCATCGGAAAAGAAATACTGGCAGAAAAAGAGATAACCCAGGAGATGCGTCAGGCGTCGTTCGATAATTATGCGACCACAGATGATCATGGCATGCAGATTTATGGAATTGCAGAAGACCAGAATGGCAACAGGTTCTTCATGGTGAAGAATTCATGGGGAGAAACAGGCCCCTACGATGGTTTCTGGTATGCATCCTACCCCTTTGTCAGCTACAAGACGTTGAGCATTGTGTTGCACAAGGATGCACTGCCTGCTTCCATCGCACAAAAACTGGGCTTTTAACTTGGCGTCAATCAGCCTTAAGAGATATGCAGATTACTGAACTTTATTCGCTCTTCCTGCGCTATCCGTTGGTGACCACCGACTCGCGGATGTGTGAGAAGAACTCCATCTTTTTTGCCCTGAAAGGTGAGCGGTTCAACGGGAATCTTTTTGCTGAGAAGGCTCTGGAGTCAGGATGTGTCTGTGCAATAGTAGATGAATGGAAAGAGGGTATACCTTCTGATGAGCGGATCATACTGGTCGATGATGTACTGACTACACTCCAGCAGTTGGCTACATACCATCGTCGGAAATTGAAAATACCTGTAATTGCTATTACCGGTACCAACGGGAAGACCACCACAAAGGAGCTTATTGCTGTCGGACTTGCCCGCAAGTTCAAAGTGGCCTATACCCAGGGCAACTTCAACAATCATATAGGTGTGCCGCTTACCCTGCTCTCCATGAACCAATCGCATGAGATTGCAGTGGTGGAAATGGGCGCCAACCACCCGGGTGATATTCGTGAGTTGTGCGAGATTGCAGAACCGGACTACGGACTCATTACCAACGTGGGGCAAGCTCACCTGGAGGGCTTTGGATCTTTCGAAAAGCTGGTAGCCACCAAGGGTGAACTTTACGATTACCTTCGTGCACATGAGGGGAAAGTGTTCGTGAACAGGGAAAGTGCAATCCTGTATGATCTCTCCGAAGAAATGGACCGTATACTCTACGGCAGGGATGATCCGTCACTTTTTGCCTCCGGCACACTGGCCGATGCCACACCTTTCATGGAGTTCGACTGGCGTTTTTTCGATCGCTCCTTCCGTGTCCGTACCCGTCTGGTAGGTGAGTATAACTTCGACAATGCAATTGCTGCCGTTGCTGTATGCAAATTCTTTGGCATTGATGCGGAGAACATCAGTAGCGCGCTCGAGGCATATGAACCAAGCAACCATCGTTCACAGTTCAGGCGTACCGATCGCAACGACCTGATCATCGACGCTTATAATGCCAATCCAACGAGCATGAAAGCATCGGTTGGCTTTTTTGCTTCCATTCCCTCACCATTGCCACGTGTGGTAATTCTGGGAGAGATGAAAGAGTTGGGTGAGGTGAGTGATGAGGAGCATCAAAAGCTGATTCACTACCTGAGAGAACTGGCCTTCGACAGGGTTTATCTGGTGGGCGATTCGTTCACTCAATGGACAACTGCTGCCGACGGATTCCATTGTTACAAGGATGTGGATGAGTTGATAGCTATGCTACGCAGTGAGCCAATCAACAACCATTATATCCTGCTGAAGGGGTCACATTCGGTACATCTTGAGAAAGCAATCGATTACCTTTAAGTAAATCATTCGAAACGTACTCTAAGGAGGGCAATCTCCGATTGAGTACCCACACGATACTGGGGACCGACCAGCCCGAGACCCGAGGTGACATAGACATGTGTGTCACCTTTTTTCTTGTATCCGTGTGCCACTTCGAAGATCCATTCTGTAATGAGATTGCCCGGAAAAGCCTGGCCATGGTGTGTGTGTCCGTACAGTGCAATGTCAATGCCTGCATCGGCCTCCTCGTCCAGGTTATCCGGTGTGTGATTGAGCAGGATCACCGGCTTTGTGTGGTCTAACCCCGAATTGGCCAGTAATTCCGCGGTCTGCTTGCGATGGGCGATCACTTTATCCTCGCGCCCTACCAGGTAGAAAGCGCTGTCGATCAACACCGCACTGTCGCGCAGCACAGAGATTCCCACATCATTCAACAATGAGATCTTTTCTTCACTGTCGTAACGGTACTCGTGGTTGCCGGTACAGGTGAAAATGCCCAGGGGAGCAGTTAGCCGCCGGAGTTCCTGATCCATCCCTTGCTGTAGTATCGGCTCGATTTGTGAGTCGAAGATGTCACCCACGAAGAGGATCATATCGGCTTGTTGTGCCATGATCAGGTCCACGAATCGACGGGTGTGGTTGCGGTCAATCATCCAGCCAAGGTGCATATCCCCTGCAACGACGATGCGTAGTGAGTCATGATCCCCCGCTTTCTTGTGGAGCGTGACAGGAACCTGTTCCACCACGGGATGTATGAAGCGGTATCGGCCATGTGCCATGATGAGTGCCACCGCTATTACCGGTAGGAGGAAGAGGAGTCTCTTTCTTCTGGGAGGCCCGTTTCGCATGGAGGTGAGGGGACGGTGCAATTGGCGGAGGAAGATCAGTGTGACCAGGTCGATGATCAGCCAGAGCCCTCCGCTGTAAAGCAGGAAGAGCATCCAACTGGTGCCTGTCACCCGTATCAGTTGTACCAACGGCTCAGGCAGATGGCGGTACAGGAAAAAGCCTGTGGCGTAGAACAGCAGTTCCGAAACAAAGAGAATTGATAAAATAATCCGTGCTGCTTTTTTCCCTTCAAAGACATGCCATCCCTTCAGGAAAACCAGGAGGTTGAGGGTGAGGTGGATGATGAAAGCGTTGATCAGTGCACGCATAAGCATTACGTCATATGGGTTACAGACTCAGGAATAGCGATACCCAGAGCGGAACAGTGAAATCGATCACCATGCCGTGAAAGAGCGCTACCACGACATATGGTTCACCGGAGTAGCGGGTGATGAAGGGCAGGGTGGTGTCCATGGTGGTGGCACCTCCCGCTGAGATGGGTGCCAACGGTCCGAAATATCGTACCATCCAGGGAGCAAAAACAAGAACGCTGAACTCACGCATTATGTTCGCCAGGAGCGCTACTGTCCCCAGCTCTGCACCTCTGAATTCAGTGATCAGGATGCTGGAGAGTGAATAGTAGGCGAATCCTGCACCCACGCTCAGGCAATCTGTAAGGCTTCTATCAGGCAGTATCAGGCTGATGAGTGATACCCCGGCGAAGGTGCCGAGGGTGGTGCCCAGTGGCAACAGCATGATCTTGATTCCATAACGTCCCAGCACCCTGAACATGTTCCTGCCGGAACCGATCTGTATTCCTACAAGGAAAAGCAACAGGTAAAGGATCCCTTTTGAGATCCGATCATCCTGCAAGACTTCCGGTAGCACTCCCGTGATTGCAGCTACCACGCCGACAGTAAAAAGAAGCAAATAGAGTATCGTCTGTTTCATCTCTTTTCACGGTTGTTTTTTTTCGATTGAAGGGATGTCTCATGAGGACTATGAAACGCTTTTTTGTATAACCAACCTGCAGCGATGAGGCTTCCCAGCGTACCGCCAAGGGTCAGCAGCAGCGCCTCCAGGCCGATGGAGGCGAACTTTGTTACCACCTCCCGGTTACTACCTACTGCAATGCCCAGGAAGAGCAACAGCAACATGATCACCAGGTTGAGCAACATTCCGGTTTTTTGTGTAACCTTCTTTTGGCGCAACAGGTAACCAACAGCGATGCCGCTCAGAATAGAGAAAAAAACAGGGATGATTGTCATCGGTTTCGGAGTTTTTGCAAAAATAGTGAAAAATGTAATGCTCTTTACTAATTATTCGTAACACTCGTCTTAGATGGTTGTCCTATTTACTATTTAATATGTACTTTTAACGCTTGATTGCGATACGTAAAAATCAATATTCAATGAAACAAACATTTCTTATTACGCTGTTACTTGTATATATTAATTAAAAAGTACCCCACATTTCAATTTAAAAGTATACCACTTAC